>CAWABX010000003.1:0-47883 GCA_963780405.1 uncultured Flavobacteriaceae bacterium | reverse complement strand
TCCTTCCATTCTTCAGAGTATCCACAGCAGTCTGAGTTGGACAAAATAATACATCACTTATTTGATCAGTCAAAATACGATTAATCTCTTCGGGCATATCCATGTCAAATGATCTTAAACCAGCTTCAACATGAGCTACTTTTATATGCAACTTTTTTGCCGCTAAAGCACCAGCAAGAGTTGAATTTGTATCACCATATACAACAACCCAATCCGGTTTTTCAATTTTCAAAATCTTCTCTGTTTCTTCCAACATTCTGCCAGTCATGGCTCCATGAGAAAGACTATTAATATTTAAGTTATATTTGGGTTTGGGAATTTTCATTTCTTCAAAAAATATTTTGCTCATATTTTCATCAAAATGCTGGCCAGTATGAACAATAATTTCTTCAATATTATCATGCTTCGTTATTTCCCTACTAAGAGCTGATGCCTTAATAAATTGTGGCCTCGCTCCTATAATGGTAACTATTTTCATTTATACATTTTTAAAAGGATGTGGCACCAATGACTTTTTGGCAAAAGGATGATGCTCTCCTTTCACTCCAACAGGTGCTGAATTCCTAATGGCATGAACAATTTCAATGGCCTGACGTGGTGCCTCCAATCCATAACCATTGCCGTTCAAAATTTCCTGGTAAGAAACGGTATGCAGATCTGTAAAGCCTCCGCTAAATTCCAATTCTTCACCCTCTACTGTTATAGAGCGGTAAGTTCGTTGACCTTTAGCTTTAATCTCTTCAGGTAAGACATCGTAATTGATCGATAAAAACCATCGCACCCGTGCTCTGTCAAATTCTAAATATCCTGAGGATCTGTCATGTGTATTGATATGAACTACATTACTTTTTAAATCGCCAAATATCCAGGATAACATGTCAAAAAAGTGTACGCCTATATTGGTCGCGATACCACCTGACTTTGATATATCACCTTTCCAGGAAGTATAATACCAGGTTCCTCTTGAGGTCAATACGTTAGATCAATATCATAGATCTTATCTTTGGGGCCTTCTTCAATTTTTTTCTTTAGGGCAATGATACTTGGATGAACCCTTAACTGAAGTATATTGAAAATTCTTTTACCAGTTTCCTTCTCTATTTTTGCCAAAGCATCCATATTCCATGGATTTAATACCAAAGGCTTTTCACAGATCGCATCTGCATCCTGCCTTAAGGCAAATCTGATATGCGCATCATGAAGGTAGTTGGGTGTACAAATACTCACATAGTCAATATGCATATTTTTTTCATACTTCAATTTTGAAATATGCCTGTCAAACCTTTCAAATTCTGTAAAAAAAGATGCGTTGGGAAAATAGGAATCAATGATCCCACACTATCAAAATTATCTAAAGCAGCAACAAGATCATTTCCGGTTTCTTTAATCGCCTGCATGTGTCGGGGAGCAATATAACCCGCTGCTCCAATCATTGCGAATTTTTTCATACTATTATATCATTTTCCAACATAGCTCCGCCCTTATCACTCCCATTCCTTATACCCTGGAATGACCAAATCATTCATCAAAATGACTCTAGTGATTTTAGACATCTATTTGGCAAGTATATTTAAGCCAAATTAGACTTCTTTTAAAGCAGAAATCTTTCTGTTCTTTTTAATGCCCCAAATATAATTTTTTCAGCACAGTTAACCCATTGAAAAAGGCTTAAAATAGTAAAGAAATTAACAAGGCATTAACAATCGCTTGTTCAAGGTATTAGTTGAAGTGCAAGCCTGAGTAGTCTTAAATTAAACAAATAAAGGGAGAAGGGAGAAGGAAGAAGGAAGAAGGAAGGGGCCTAGAGGCTTAAAAAAATGCGTAAAATTAAGGGCTTTTAGTGAGGGTTTCGGAACTTGGTACAATGTTTTAATGATCATGTTCATAAATAGTTCCGAAGCCCTCACTCCTCAATATACCATTTATACATGCTATCAATTCCCTCCTCTAATTCAACCTTATACTTCCATCCCAATCCTTCCAGTTTTGAAGAATCGGTTAATTTTCTTAGCGTACCATCGGGCTTATCTGCATTAAAGTATAAGTCACCTTTAAAACCAATCACGTCTTTTATGGTATTTGCCAGTTCCTTAATGGAAATTTCCTTTCCTGTACCTATATTGATATGGGTATTTCGAATTTCCTGATTTGAGGCATCATAAGTCTCCTTGAAATCAACACCTTCCATGACATGCACACAGGCATCTGCCATATCTTCACTCCATAAAAATTCTCGCATGGGTTTGCCGGAGCCCCAGATCTCTACCGAGATTTGAGAATTGAAGATTTGAGAATGAAGATTTGAGATTTGTGCCAACCGGAGACGAAGTTGCTTCAATATGCTGAATTCCATATTTACCGAGGATTGTTAATATTTCACTTTCAGAACTTTTACCGTCAACGCCTTCTATGGGTAATTTATCCAAATCTTTTCTTACAGTATCCCAATCATTATTCTCTAATGCTTTGCCCAAATGCATTTTTCTAATCAATGCAGGTAATACATGTGATTTTTCAAGGTCAAAATTGTCGTTAGGCCCATATAAGTTTGTGGGTTGTACCGCTATAAAATTAGTGCCGTATTGCAAATTATAACTCTCACACATCTTGATCCCGGCAATCTTGGCAATCGCATAAGGTTCATTGGTATATTCCAAGGTATCAGTCAGTAAATATTCCTCTTTCATGGGTTGAGGACAGTTTTTTGGATAAATACAGGTACTCCCTAAAAACAATAATTTCTTTACACCATGAAGATAACTTTGATGAATTATATTATTCTGTATCATCAAATTATCATAAATAAATTCGCCCCGGTAGGTATTATTGGCGACAATGCCTCCCACTTTGGCCGCTGCCAAAAAAACATACTCCGGCTTTTCTGCAGCAAAAAAATCTGCCACAGCTTTTTGATCAGTCAAATTCAACTCCTTGTGCGTGCGAAAAATGAAATTTGAATATCCTTTGCTTTTAAGGTTCTTTAAAATGGCTGAACCTACCAATCCGCGATGGCCGGCAATATATATTTTTGAATCTTTATTCATAATAATTCAAAATATCATAATCCGCCATCTTTTAAATATTGGTCCTTTTGCATCAATTTCAAATCACTTTGCATCATATCATTAACCAATGCTTTTAGATCATATTCAGGTACCCAACCTAATTTTTCTTTAGCTTTTGTAGCATCTCCAATGAATAGATCAACTTCAGTAGGTCTAAAATATCTTGGATCAATAGCTACAACTTCTTTTCCTATCTCCAATTGAAATTCCGAATGATGACATTTTTTTATAAACCCTTTTTCTTCTGCACCTTCACCTTTAAATTCAAGCTCAATCCCCACATAATCAAAAGCCATTTTAACAAAATCTCTAACCGTAGTTGTTTTTCCTGTTGCAATCACCCAATCCTGGGCCTCTTCATGCTGCAACAACATCCACATCATACGAACATAATCTTTGGCATGTCCCCAATCTCGTTTGGCATTTAAATTACCTAAGTATAATTTATCCTGCAAGCCTAAAGCTATTTTTGAGGCTGCTCGTGTAATTTTTCTGGTCACAAAAGTTTCTCCTCGTATGGGAGATTCATGATTGAATAAGATACCGTTACAAGCATACATATCATAAGCTTCCCTATAATTTACAGTAATCCAATAGGCATACATTTTAGCCACAGCATAAGGGCTTCTTGGATAAAAGGGTGTGGTTTCAGTTTGAGGAACTTCTTGAACCTTACCATATAATTCTGAAGTAGATGCCTGATAGATACGTACTTTTTTCTCTAAATTCAGTATCCTTA
This sequence comes from uncultured Flavobacteriaceae bacterium, assembly GCA_963780405.1. Classification (GTDB taxonomy): domain Bacteria; phylum Bacteroidota; class Bacteroidia; order Flavobacteriales; family Flavobacteriaceae; genus Lutimonas. Next base: position 44,079 of record CAWABX010000003.1, on the reverse strand, counting down.
CGGCCTCCAAAAATCGCAAGGTACCCAATCCATCTGCATTTCCTGTATATTCAGGCATTTCAAAAGATACATGCACATGACTCATGGCCGCCAGATTGTATATTTCATCCGGCTGCACCTCCTGAATAATCCTGATCAGATTGGTACTATCGGTCATATCACCATAATGCAAAACAAAATTCTGATTATCCACATGCGGATCCTGATATAAATGATCTATACGGTCTGTATTAAATAAGGAAGACCTTCTTTTGATCCCATGTACTATATAATCTTTTTTTAATAAAAATTCACTTAAGTAAGCTCCATCTTGTCCGGTAACACCTGTAATTAAGGCAATCTTTTTCATCAATGTATTTTTCTAATGATATCTTTGATTTCAACTTGTGATTTTGAGAAGCAAATATATCATTTTCATATTAATCTAGTGAAGGTTTTTAGTGAGGGTTTCGGAACTTTGTGCAATTTTTTAATGATCATGTGCATAAATAGTTCCGAAACCCTTACTTCGTGCAAATCAAATAAGTCTTTTAGTGAGGGCTTCGGAACCGTAAATTGATACCTTCGGAGAAAAACTTCGTTAAGTTCCGAAACCCTCACTCCAATTAATCTCGTTGCTTCTTTTATTTAAAAGGATGCGGCACCAATGGCTTTTTAGCAAAAGGATGATACTCTCCTTTAACACCAACAGGCTCTGAATTCCTTATAGCATGAACAATTTCAATAGCCTGACGCGGGGCCTCCAATCCATAACCATTGCCGTTCAAAATTTCCTGATAGGAAACGGTATGCAGATCCGTAAAGCCTCCGCTAAATTCTAATTCTTCACCCTCTACTGTTATGGAGCGGTACGTTCGTTGGCCTTTAGCTTTAATCTCTTCTGGTAAGACATCGTAATTGATCGATAAAAACCATCGCACCCGGCTCTGTCAAATTCTAAATATCCTGAGGATCTGTCATGCGTATTGATATGCACAACATTACTTTTTAAATCGCCAAATATCCAGGATAACATATCAAAAAAGTGTACGCCGATATTCGTGGCAATACCACCTGACTTTGATATATCTCCTTTCCAGGAAGTATAATACCAGGTTCCTCTGGATGTTAAATAGGTTAAATCAATATCATAGATCTTATCTTTTGGGCCTTCATCTATTTTTTTCTTTAAAGCAATGATACTTGGATGAACCCTTAACTGGAGTATATTATAAATTCTTTTACCTGTTTCCTTCTCTATTTTTGCCAAAGCATCCATGTTCCAGGGGTTTAAGACCAAAGGCTTTTCACAAATCGCATCAGCATCCTGCCTTAAAGCAAATCGTATATGCGCATCGTGAAGGTAGTTGGGTGTACAAATACTCACATAATCAATATGCATATTTTTTTCATACTTCAATTTTGAAATATGCCTGTCAAACCTTTCAAATTCTGTAAAAAAAGATGCGTTGGGAAAATAAGAATCAATGATCCCCACACTATCAAATTTATCCAAAGCGGCAACGAGATCATTTCCGGTTTCTTTGATTGCTTGCATGTGCCTTGGAGCTATATACCCTGCTGCTCCGATCATTGCGAATTTTTTCATATCAATATTATTATAGCGCAATTAAAAAAAGGCTTTAAAGATTAATTTCTAATTTTCGCTTATTTATATTCTAACGACAAATATATCATTTTCGTATAAATATTTTGGTTATCTGAGTCACTAATGTCACATGTATCTTCTAAATTCCTAAACAGCTAAGAGCTTTTTAGTGAGGGTTTCGGAACTTTGTGCAATTTTTTAATGATCATGTGCATAAATAGTTCTGAAACTCTTACTCCGTGCAAACCAAGTGGGCTTTTAGTGAGGGCTTCGGAACCGTATATTGATAACTTCGGAGAAAAACTTCGCCAAGTTCCGAAACCCTCACTTCTCACTTCTCACTTCTCCCTTATAAAAGAACCGCTCCCAACAACAGCACCAATACCACCCCCACAACCCCCTGCAACAACGTCGCAACGGTCTGACTCTTCAGCGCAGTTTTGGTATCCATTTCGGTAAACTGAGCCACTACCCAGAAGAAACTGTCATTGATATGGGAAACTGTCATGGCTCCTGCACCGATGGAAAGCACTGCAAGGGCACGTCCCATAGCTGAATCCAATCCAAAACTCTCCAGAATAGGAGCTATAATAGCTGCGGTGGTGATGATGGCTACTGTGGATGAACCTTGTGCCGTTTTTAAAACCGCTGCAATGATAAAAGGCAATAGCAATCCAAGTTCCATGCCTGAAAAACTTTCTCCGATAAAATCACCAATACCTGTGGCTCGCAAAATCGCACCAAAAGCACCACCGGCTCCTGTGATCAAAATGATGACCCCGGCCTGTTTTAAACCTTCCCCCACCCAATGGCTATGGGTTTCTTTGACTTTTTTATCTTTTAACTGAAAAGCCAAAGCCACCCCAATAAATAAGGCAATCACAGGATTACCTATAAAATGAATGAAATCTGCAGCTCTCCCTTCACCAAAAGGCAAGGTTGGATAAGCGGCGATTGAATTTAAGGCGATCAAGATAATCGGAACCAAAATTGGTGCAAATGACATACTGGTCCTGGGTAGTTTTTTGGCAACAAGCTCTTCGGTTTTTGTATCTTCAACAGGTGTCCCGATTTTTCTTCCTATATATTTTCCCCAAAACATGCCCGTCAAAGCCACCGGAATCGCTACCACAAAACCCAGCATGATCACCAATCCGATATCGGCATCCAAAGCTGCTGCAGCTGCCAGTGGCCCCGGGGTTGGAGGAATAAAAACATGGGTGGCATATAATCCTGCAGCCAAAGAGACTCCCAAAACAACCAAAGGATATTTTGGACCTTTTACTAATGGCTTTCATCAAAGAAGATAAAATGATAAAACCTGAATCACAATACACCGGAATGGAAACAATAAAACCTGTCAGGTTCATCGCCAGAGGCGCGTTTTTCTTTCCAACTAGTTTGATGACCCAATTGGCCAAAGCCATGGCCCCGCCACTTCTTTCAAGATACACCCCGATAATGGTCCCAAATGCAATAATGATTCCGATACTTCCCAGGGTTTTACCAAACCCTTCTACCAGTGTTGTGGTAATGGCAGCTTCATTGAGTCCTCCAACAAAACCCATGACAATTCCCGCAAACAGTAAACTCAAAAAAGGATGGATATTGAATTTTGACGAAGCAATGATCATCAAAATCACAACAATCACAAGAGAAATGAGAATTAACATAGGTTTAAGGCTTAGGGCTTAAGGCCTAGGACTTAAGGCTTAAGGACTAATTTTTTAGGTAATCTATTTATATCATTAGCTTCGCTGAATCTTCGATTTCATGCATTTCAACATTGCATCAATTATCATTACAGCATTACATCATTACATCATTACATCATTAACCTACATATCTCTCTGCAACCTCAACGCAAAATCCTTAGCCATTTTTGCCAAATAGGTTCTTCCGTTTTTCATAGCATCATCAAAATCCTGTGCCTCAAGCATGACTGATTTAGCATAATTTATACCCATGGTTGACAAGGCATCCTGAGGTACAGAGATCCTGCCACAAAAGGCTGCTACAGGGATCTTTTGTAATTGGGCCGATTCGGCTACTCCTTTCACTGCTTTTCCCGATAAGGTTTGGAAATCCAGTTTTCCTTCCCCGGTAATCACCCAATCTGCGCCCTCTATTCTTTTATCGAAACGAATCATTTCTTTGACCAGATCAATGCCTGGTTTTAATTCTCCGTTTAAAAAAATCATGGCCCCTGCGCCCATACCTCCGGCAGCTCCTGTACCGTAAATATCGTGAATATCCTGGTTGAACACCTTGATTAAAACCTGATTAAAATCTTTTAAACCCTGATCAAGCATTTTTATTTCTTCTTCTGAAGCTCCTTTTTGCGGGCCATACACATAAGCCGCCCCATATTCTCCGTACAGCGGACTGATCACATCACAGGCCACTTCAAAGTCGATCTCCATGATTCTTGGGTCAACATTCTCGGTGCGGATCTCTTTGACCAGAGATAAATTTTTCCCGATGGGTTTTACTTCCTTACCTTGAGCATCAAAGAACTCATAGCCTAATGCCGCCGCCATACCCATACCACAATCATTGGTAGCAGAACCTCCAATACCTAAAATAATCTTTTCAGCACCCTGATCCATTGCTGCTTTGATCAACTCGCCCGTTCCATAAGAAGTCGAATCACAGCAATTTTGTTCTTCCTCAGTTAACAATCTTAAACCTGAGGCCTCTGCCATTTCTACAAAGGCAATTTTGAAGGTATCATTATAGAGATAATGAAGCCTGAATTTTTCGAAAAAGCGGATCTAGTACCTCTATAATTTTTTTTCCATGGGGTACCTGCGCCTCCAAAGCCGCAAGGGTGCCATCACCACCGTCTGCTACAGGGGCTTCAACGAATTCAACATCCTCCAAAACTTCCCAGATCGCTTCTTTTACGATCCAGCAAAATTCTATTCCGGTAAGAGAGCCCCTAAACTTATCAGGAGCAATGACAATTTTCATAAGATGACTAAATAAAACCTAATTCTCTGGCTTTTAATATCAAGGCCTTGTCTCCCTGATCTTCAACATCAAAAATTTGTTTTAAAATCCTTTTCCGTTTTTCAATACCAGCTATAGACAAAGGTACGAATTTTGGAAGGTCTTTCATTTTGGTCCCCAATGATAATTCATATAATATTTGCCTGTCGATCTTATCAATATTAATATCGGTGAAAGCCTGCTTTCGCATCAGATTAGCCACCGTACTGGTATGGTATTCTCCTCCCTCCATGATTTTAAGGATGGCTTCAACCAATTCAGGAGTGTCCATATCGTTCTTGATCAGAAAGCCTTCCGGGTTAAGGCTTTTAAAAATGTTCTGAATACGGTAGTTGTCATTAAATGTTGTTGCTACAATAATTTTCGCAAGAGGATGCTCTTGCCTGATCATTTCGCCAAGATCCTCACCTGACAATATCCTTCGGTCCTTTGAGGGTGGTAATCGAATATCGAGAAACACAAGATCCCATCCATTCTCTGTCCAGGTATTTTTGATCTTTTCCTTGGCGGAATCAGAATCTCCTGCCGTTTCAATTTTCATCTGAATATCCCTGCGTCGTTCCATGACCCCGTTCAAGGCCCTTTTATACGAATCGCAAATCATTGGATGATCATCAATGATCAGTACTTTTTGTTGTTGGTTCATGGTATAAGATTTTGGTTGGTATACTTATTTTAATTTCAGTTCCTTCCTGGATCACTGATTTGATGCTAATTTCAGCGCCAATGCTCTTGGCTCTGGACTTCATGTTTTTTAAACCAATTCCCTTATGTCTTTTATTAGTATCGAAACCAATGCCATTGTCAACAATATATATTTGCACTAAGTTGTTCCTGCGTTCCAATCGCAATTTGATCTCGCTGCACCGTGCATATTTTAAGATATTGCAAATAGCTTCCTGAATTGTTCTGAACAAATTGATTTTTATTTTTTCGTCTACCAGATTCCAGGCAATGGAACTTTCCTGTTCCAGTGTATACGTGAAATTTCCAATCCTGCTTTGCTCTTCAAGCAATTTAGTAAGAAGTTTAGGAAAATCCTTTTTTGACGATAAGTCATCATTCTTTAAGGCATGTGACAAGTCTCTGATGTCTTTTTCAACCGATTGCAATTCTTTTAAAAATACGGGGAATCGATTCTCCTCTTTCTTGCTCTCTGTAACTTTCAAAAAACCCATACCTATGCGCACAGAAAATAACCTGGCAAGCACTCCGTCATGCAGTTCCTCTGAGATTCTTATTCTTTCCTGAATCCTTCCCTCTTCTTCACGATTTTGTTGTTTTAACATCAAATCATAGATCTCTTCATTTGCCTTCTGCTGCTGCTGATGTAATAATAAAGCTCTGTTCTTTGCCTTTTGACGATACCCAAAAAATAAAAAACTGAGACTGGCCACTCCAAGCACACTGGTCAAAGAAATCCAAATATTCTTTTTCTTTAGATCCTTATTGGCAGCTATATAGTCTTCTGTTTCAAACTGTATTCTGGTGAATTTATTTCTAACCTTTCTTTCTTCCAGTAACAAACTGTCATTCAATTTGATATGACTATTCATATAAGCTGTCGCATGAGATGGATCCGCCTCGTGACTAAGAGTACCAGGCTGGATAATATATCACGGTTTAAACCGAATCTCTTGGCCAGGTCATGGGCCTCCTGAGCTGTTTGCAAGGCTTGAAGACTATCACCTACGCTAAGGTAAAATTCAGACAAATGCATCTTACTAATGCCAACCCCTGCTTCATTATCTAATGAGTCTCGTATATGCAGTGCCTTGTTAAAATCATTTTCAACTCCTTTTTGATCTCCCATTAAAAATCTGCAATAGGCCCTGTTATCAATTAGTTTCGCATATAGATTCGGATGTTTCGTTCGCTAACGTTTTATTCAATAAGGCCTTATTTAGGGTCTCAATGGCGTCCTCGTATTTTTGTTGTTTTTGATAGACGAGGGCTGAGGTTGTTGAGACTTCTTTCTAAATAAATTCCATCTTTTGGTAGTTTTGGTATTAACTCCATAGCTTTCAAATGGTATTCAATCTGAAAATGAAAACTCTTCTAAATCGTTGTATAATAATCCTAAATGATTATAGCATCTATAAAGAAGAAGATGCTTATTTAAGCCTTTCAAATTCGAAATTGACCGAAATAGCAAATGCTTCACTTTCAATATAATTTTTTGATCTTCTAAGAACATAAGCAATATTATACTCCATTTTAGCTGTATAATAATTATGTCCCACTTCTTTAAAGATAAGCCTTGCTTTTCCATAGTTATAATAAGCACTATCCAAAACTTCTAGTCATCCAAATAATATGATCCCATATTCCAATAGATATTCAGCTATTCTTCATTGAATCTTTATATTGTTTTGAATATTTCTAAAAATTCTGAAGTGACTTTTTTAAATTCAGGATACTTCTTCAATAGAATATAACTGATTCGAATATCTTTAAACAAATAATCAATCTTTCGAAGAATCTTGATCATAGCTTTTCAACAAGATTCATAGGCTTTATCAGATCGTTTAACTTTGTTTCTGATGCAGTTTGACTAGATTTGGATTCTATTAACAGGCTATCAATCTGTTTGAATTCCTTCGATCTATTTAAACTATTCGAATTTAGTATCTTTTGTACAACCTATTGAAATACATAGCAAAATTGAAAAGAGATAAACATGATGTAATTTAATATTCAAAATCAAAGCAAATTAATCTAAACGTGTGATGATATAAAATGTAATTGCTCATTTATCAATCTTTATTCAGTGTCTTTATCATCTGCCCCCTCTTCCCCACTTTCCAAACATATGCATCTGCGAATGAGCAACAGAGGCTTCTACAGTTTCATCTTCAGTACATTGAACGCTTGCCATACATATTAGTATAAGTGCAAGCAATAAGCTTTTTTTATTCATAATTATCTTATTTAATGCCTAAAAGATAATAAAATATCATAAAATCATGAATTATTGACACATATTCATACTATAACTGAGGATTAAACAATAGTGATTCGGCATATAAAAACCCTACTTTTAGTAAGGTAAATCAAACCAACTGCAAGATATTTTTTATCCTCTGTAATCTTCCTGAATAATCCTTACACATAGTAAGGTTTTTCCTTACTCCAGTCTTTTAGATATATCGGTAATTTTACAAATTCATTGATATAAAGGGCACATTGATGGAGATCAAAAGATTTAGAAACAAATACAATTTAGAATTGATTCCTGCCTCTCATGAGGATATCATTCTGGGGAGTCTGGTTTGGGACCCGATCATAGGGAAACCCAAATTTGATCATCCGGGAATGTCAGAGCATATTTACAATGCCTTTCTGGATGCTGATATCATATCTCGCGATAACTGGATGAAAGGGATCAAAGAACTTCATAAAGAAAAGATCAAATATGCCCATTTGGCCGACAGGGTGATCAATATGGAATCCAATGTGATCTCAACCTTGGAGCATCCTGTCATTGGTGAACTGGAACAGCACTTTGAGCTTCAAAAGGTCAGTAAGTTTCATTTTGGAAATTTGCAAGTAAAAACCATGTCAAATCTCAATAGGATTAGAATTGACAACTATCTTGAAATTCTTAAAAAAGACAATTGGAAAACTTATGACGGAAAAATCAGAAGGGTGTATATGATCACAGAACTATATTATGGAAGCCTGCAGCTCATTATGAGCAGGGATTTTAAAAACGAACTTGACGCCACTCTTGAACAAACTCCATTAAAATTAATGGAAACCGTTGAATTTGATAAATCAATTGAATATACCTTTGACCACAACAAAGTTCCGTTTGCCATGAGATTGGAAAAAGTGAGGGCTTTTAATGGGTAAAGAGAAGGGAGATGTGAGAAGGGAGAAGGGAGAAGTTTTCTTGAGTGAGGGGTTCGGAACTTGGTGAAATGTTTCAATGATCCAAAATATATAGTTCCGAAGCCCTCACTGATCAACGCAGTAGCTTTCTGAACTTGAAAATGTTTCAACATTCATGCAGTTCCGAAGCCCTCACTGGGCTCAACGGAGTGAGGGTTTCGGAACTTTGTGAAATGTTTCAACGATCCCAAAATATATCGTTCCGAAGCCCTCACTAGACTGCACGTATCACTATAACGATAACGAACTAAAAGACAACATAATATACAATACAATAACCACCACTGTAAGCGAGGTCAGGATATCCCAAATATTATAACTTGATTTATTGCTAGCCTTTTGCTCGTCAGTGATGGTGCCAAAGGTCAAACCAGCCAGCTGAGCTTCAGACGGTGCCGGATAGAACATACTCACCACTACCGCGATTCCGATACATAAGGCAAAGAAATAGGCGCCAAATACCAGCCAATTGATATCTGCGATATTGAATAAAAAAGCTTCCTTCAGTAAAGCTAGATTTCATGATCTCAAGGGTCAGTTTTGAAAAACCAATGACAAAGCCACCTACCAAAGTAGCAATCGCGCCGTTGGAATTGATCCGTTTATAAAAAATCCCTAATAGAAAAACAGCGGCGATGGGTGGCGAAATATAGGCTTGTACATTTTGTAAGTATTCATATAAGCCATCTGATAGCCTGGAGATGATCGGAATCCATAACAAACCTAAACCAACCACAAAAAAGGTGGCAATTCGGCCCGTTTTGACCAAATCCTTTTCAGGCTTGTTCGGTCGCAGTTTTTTATAAATATCTAAGGTAAACAAGGTAGAACATGAATTGAATACAGAAGCCAGTGAGCTCATCAGTGCCGCTAGCAGCCCCGCGGCCACCAAGCCTCGTAAACCGGAGGGTAACAAATTACTCATCAACACCGGAAAGGCTTCGTCAGGATTATCCCAGTCTAACTTGCCCTGCATCTTTAAGCCAAGTGCCACAACTCCTGGAATCAAGAACAAAAACACCGGCATCAATTTTAGTAAAGCCCCAAAAATACTTCCTCTTCTTCCTTCTTTAATATTTCTTGCTGTAAGAACACGCTGTACAATGACCTGATCGGTACACCAATACCAGATACCAACAACCGTACTGGTTATAAATAGTGGTAACCATGGATAATCAGGGTCAGAATTTGGGCGCCACATATTAAAATAATCAGGACCTATAGTTGCCTTTAATTCAGACCAACCTCCAACAGCATTAAGACCCATAAAAGTAAGTATTCCGGCTCCTAAAACCAGAATGATGGCTTGAATGGTTTCCGTATACACTACAGCCCTCATTCCACCTAATACGGTGTAAATTCCTGTCAGTACCACGGTTGCTACTGCCCCTATCCAAAAAGGAATCCCCATTAAAGCAGAAACCACGATGCCACCCGCATAAATAGTGACCGAAACCTTGGTCAATATATAAGCCACCAAAGAAACAATAGACAAGACCCATCTCGATCTTTCATCAAATCTTTTTTCTAAAAACTCAGGCATGGTAAAAACACCGCTACGTGCATAAAAGGGCAAAAACACCCAACCCAGCATTAAGACGACCCAGGCATGCAGTTCGTAGATCAATAAGGGCATTTTGTCTCCTGCCCCATTTCCCGCCAAGCCTACCACATGTTCTGAACCAATATTTGAGGCAAAAATAGAAGCGCCCACCATAAACCAGCCTATATTTCGGCCCGCCAAAAAATAATCTTCCGTATTTTTTTGTTTCTGTAAAATGACCCACCAGGCAACTCCAAGAAGTATTACAAAATATATAACAATGACCACCCAATCTAACGTATCTAATGCTTTCATATTGATTTTTACATTTTAATATTTACTCCTTTATATGATCAATAAAGTGTCCTGAACTTTAAACAACCGGCAAAATTTAGATATACTGGTTAATGATATTCTCAAACAATTCCTGCTTACCGCTTTTTAAGGATAGCTCTCCATTTTCCTGTGCAATTCTATACAAATCTTCCATCGACAATTTACCCTGTTCAAATGCTTTACCCTGACCACTGTCAAATGAACTATAGCGCTGACTTCTCAATGCTTGATAAGGAGATGAATTGATGATTCGATCTGCGATCAATAGGGCTCTGGCAAAGGTATCTGCTCCTCCAATATGGGCAAAAAACACATCTTCCAAATCAGTTGAATTTCTTCTGATTTTGGCATCAAAATTAATTCCTCCACCTTGCAGGCCTCCTGCTTGTAAAAAAACCAGCATGGCTTCTGTGGTTTCCTGAATATTGTTTGGGAACTGATCGGTATCCCATCCATTTTGGTAATCACCTCTATTGGCATCCAAGCTCCCTAACATTCCTGCTTTTGCTGCAGTTTCCATTTCATGCTGAAAAGTGTGTTGCGCCAGTGTTGCATGGTTTACCTCAATATTGAGTTTAAAGTCTTTGTCCAAACCTTGTTCTCTTAAAAATCCGATAGCCGTTGCCGCATCAAAATCGTATTGATGTTTCATAGGCTCCATGGGTTTTGGCTCAATAAAGAAATTCCCTTTAAAACCTTGGGCACGGGCATAATCACGAGCCATTCTTAAAAACTGTCCCATATGATCCAACTCTCGTCCCATATCGGTATTTAACAAGGACATATACCCTTCTCGACCTCCCCAGAATACATAGTTCTCGCCACCTAATTTGATCGTTGCATCCAAAGCCAGTTTGATCTGACCGCCAGCTCTTGCCACTACCTCAAAATCAGGATTCGTGGCAGCTCCATTCATATACCTTGGATTGGAAAAACAGTTGGCTGTTCCCCACAATAATTTAATACCAGACGCTGCCTGCTTATCCTTTATATAATCTGTGATGGTCGCTAACCTCTTTTCAGATTCAGCAAAAGTTGCTCCTTCCTGAATGAGGTCAAAATCGTGAAAACAGAAATAGTCAAATCCCATTTTACTGATAAATTCAAAGGCAGCATCCGCCTTATCTTTTGCCGCCTGCATGGGGTCAGATGATTGATCCCAGGCGAAGTTCTGTGTTCCAGGACCAAAAGGATCCCCGCCCTGACCGCAGAAAGTATGCCAATAGGCTATGGCAAACTTAAAATGCTCGCTCATGGTTTTTCCGGCAACCACTTGTTCCGGGTTATAATACTTAAATGCGAAAGGATTGTCTGATTCCTTTCCTTCAAATTTGATGTCTCCGATACCTTTAAAGTATTCTTTGTCTCCTAAAATGGCCATTGTTACTCTATTTATTAATGATATTGATTTTCTAATTCCCTTTTCCAAGCTCCATAAACTTCTTGGTAATTTTTTTTATCCCTTGACGGATGATAGGTCATGACATGTTCGTTGTCAGAAAAAGCTTCCTCTATTGTATCAAATGCTCCCGAACTCACACCCGCCGCCCGTGCAGCACCTATGGCCCCGGTGGTTTCGATGATTTTTATATCCGCGCCTACCAGGGTCGCAATCGTATTTGAAAAGATCTCAGATCTGAATAAATTGTCATTTCCCGCGCTGATAACTGAAAGGTCAACGCCATCATTCTTTAAAATATCGATCCCATAAACAAAGGAAAATGCGATTCCTTCCAAAGCAGCTCGAAACAAATGTTGTTTTTTATGTATATTAAAATTAAGATTTGACATGCTGGCCCCTTTACTTTGATTGTTTAGCATCCGCTCTGCTCCATTGCCAAAAGGCAATATCCTTAAGCCATCAGATCCAATAGATACTGAGGCTGCCAGCTTATTCATGTCCTGATAAGTATCTCCGGTGCTCGCTATGTGTTGATGCATCCAACTATATAGAATTCCGGCACCGTTTATATTTAAGAGCTTTCCTATTCTAGGTGCTTCTTTGGTATAATTGACATGGGCAAAATTATTAATTCGTAAACTTTCCTTGGTGATAGTGCTTTCCGTTATGGCATAGACCACTCCGGAAGTTCCGCCAGTCCCGGCAATTTCACCGGGCTTCAATACGTTTAGAGATAGAGCATTATTGGGTTGGTCGCCAGCTCGGTATAAAACAGGAATGCCTTCGGTTAAGCCAATTTCTTCAGCCGCCTTTTTTGTCACTTTCCCTTGATTCGAAAAAGTAGGGACTATGTCAGGAATCACATCGGTGCTAATACCCATATGGTTGAATAACCAATCCGCCGGGCGGTTTTCTTTGAAATCCCACATGATACCTTCCGATAATCCGGATATGGTTGTGGTTGCCTCACCGGTTAAGCGCAGCGCTATATAATCTCCGGGCAATAACAATTTATCGACTTTGTCAAAAATTTCAGGCTCATTGTCTTTGACCCATTGTAGCTTCGACAAGGTGAAATTTCCGGGAGAGTTTAAAAGATGAGAAATACATTTATCTTCTCCCACCCCCTTAAAAGCTTTATTTCCAATTTGAACGGCTCTACTGTCGCACCAAATAATAGAGGGTCTCAACACTTCCTGATTTTTATCGATGATCACCATGCCATGCATCTGGTAAGCGATACCAATTCCTTTTATTTCAGTCGATGATATACCCGTTTGAGCCAGTAACTTTTGGGTGACTTTACAACAATTTTTCCACCATAAATCGGGCTCTTGTTCGGCCCAGCCTGTTTGCCTGGCAATGATTTTCATTTCCTGTTCAGGATAATTGGTAACTCCAACCGTTTTACCGGTACCTGAGTCAATTAAAGCTGCCTTGACTGATGAACTTCCTAGATCAAATCCTATATAATACATACCTATAATGATTCTCTTACCAATAATTTTGTCTCTATATATTGTTGCATGGGCTCGTCATTCATAATAAATTCAGCCGCCTTCGTTCCCAAAGCCTTAAAATCTGTTGAAACCACTGAAATTCCTTTGTAAATAAATTCTTTCATTGGGGTTTCATTATAAGACAAAATGCCAAGATCTACACCAGGCTCCAGATTCTTAATTTTACACTGTTCAAGAAGTGAGCCCAATACCCTGTCGCTCACACTCACATAAGCAACACCCTTTTGAAAATCATATTTCTTTGAATTTGTTAACACCTCACATTTAAAACCATAATCATGACAAAATTTCTTAAAAAAGTCTATAGTTTCTGGCGGGTGCTGGGTGTATTCCGGGTATAAAAAATGGATCTCTTTGTACTTTCTAAACAAATCAAGGCCCGTTTCCAAAGAGCTGTAAAAAGCTTTCCCGAAATCCTGACAGACATAATTATGATCAGGATTTGTATAAATATTCCAATCAATTAACAATAGTTTTTCATTGGCTATTTTTGAAACTACTGAGGGCACATCTTTATGATCGAAATTCATCACCACATACTTATAATATTTCCCCAAACTATTGTTCAATATCGTTTTAAAATTATCAATATGATAGTGATGAAATTGGACATCAGTGATATAATTGGTAGGAAGATTGTTGATAAATGAATGGTACAATACTTCCTTATAGGCTTTAAAAGTGTCCAGTACCAAAAGTATTTTTCTGGTATTACTTGATACATAATAGCCCTTGTTTGGCACCGACTCAATAACGTTATACTCTTTTAACAAGGAATAGGCCTTAAATACCGTGTCTCTAGATAAATTATGCTGTTTGCAGATATGATTTACAGAGGGTAGCGCATCACCATTAGAAATGATACTATTGGCAATTGCATTATTTACAGCATTGACAATTTGCTGATACTTAGGGATATCACTATCATGATCTATACTTAAAAAAGCTATATGGCTTGCATTCTTATCCATTCTGTTCTGGTCCGGTATACAATACTAATTATTATTATTAATTCACACAAATTTTTTAACACAAAAGTGAGTCATAAGCCAAAATTGAGCGTAGAAATGATTAAATTAGATAGCGATATGACAGCAAAAAAATAAGATCATGTCTATTAAAACCAACATTCATTTTTTAGGGGCAGCTGGAACGGTAACAGGTTCTAAATACCTTCTGGAAACCGGCAACACCAATATCTTGATTGATTGTGGACTTTTTCAAGGACTCAAGGAATTACGTTTAAAAAATTGGGAATACCCTCCCATAAATGCTTCAACTATAGATGCAGTACTGCTGACTCACGGCCACCTCGATCATACAGGTTATTTACCAAGGCTGGTAAAACAAGGGTTTAAGGGTCCTATTTATGGTACCAACCCTACACTTGATATTGCAGCGATCATTTTAAAGGATAGCGCAAGAATTCAAGAACAGGAAGCAAACCGGGCCAATAAGGAAGGTTATTCAAAGCATCACCCTGCCAAGCCTTTATATAATTTGGATGATGTTGATGCCACCCTCTCCCATTTTAAAAGGATTCCTCCCGCACAATGGCTACCTCTGTTGGAAGGAATACACATGCGTTTTTCTTATAACGGGCATATCTTAGGAGCTACCTTTATAGAGTTAGATCTCTATGGAAGACTCTTCGTTTTTTCAGGTGATATTGGCAGAACCAACGATTTGCTTTTATACCCACCCTTACAACCAAAAAAAGCAGACTTTTTGTTTATAGAATCAACCTATGGCGGAAGATTTCACCCTGAAGAGTCAGAGGCGATTCCCGTCATTGAAAAACTGGTCAACGAGACTATTTCCAGAGGAGGTAGTTTGTTTATCCCCAGCTTTTCGGTAGAAAGAGCCCAATTGCTGATGATGATTTTAGGTAGTCTTATCAAGGAAAATAAAATCCCAAAAGTGCCCATGATCATGGATAGCCCTATGGGTGCAGATGTGCTGCAGTTATTTCAGCGCAGCAGAGACTGGCACAGATTGGATGATGAGGCCTGTTATCAAATGTGTTCACATTTTACCGTTGTCAGTAGTTTTCGGGAAACAATGGTGATACGTGAGAATAAGGACCCTAAAATAGTGATTGCCGGCAGTGGAATGCTCACCGGAGGAAGGATATTAAATTATCTGGAAGTACAAGCCCAGAATCCAAAAAACACCCTTCTTTTTGTGGGATATCAGGCCGAAGGTACACGCGGACGAAGCTTGTTGGATGGTGAAAAGGGCTTTAAGGCCTATGGGAAATGGGTTCCTTTTCATATGCAGATCGGAATCATAGAAGGTCTTTCAGCACATGCCGATCATACCGAACTCCTCGATTGGATGAGCAAGTTACAGACAAAACCAGAGCGCATATTTATTGTTCATGGAGAAAAAGAATCCGGAGAAGCATTAAAACAAGGCATTAAAGATACCTATCAATGGGATGCCGAACTCCCTGATCTATACAGTATTGTGACCGTATAAATCTCAGAGAAAATAAAACTATTTATAAATTCTGTTTTTTGCTTTGGTCAAAGGGATGATCAATGACCAGCCATTAAAGTTTCTATGACACCCAATGCAGCCCTTTCCCCAGAAATCATGGCGGCATTCAATGAGCCATTGAGTTGCGTATCTCCGGCAAGAAAAATACTCGATGTTAAACGTGTTTCAGAGGGTAACATATCATATTGCAAGTTATCTAACTTTGGTAAGGCCATAGCAATTGTATACTGCTTTAGAAATGTACATGAATCAATACCACAATGTTGCTTCAATTCACTTATCACCCGATTTATAAGATCCTCCTCGGACAAGTTATGTTTTTTTACCACTGTTACTGATAATAATTCGTTTTTAGGAGCCTGACCCGTAGCTAAACTCGTGTGGTAGAAAATATTATTGATCAAGGCATCAGTATCCGGTATAAGGCCAATTAAGGGCTTAGCAATAAGCCTTTGCTTAGTTTCAAAATATAAAGTGTCACAAGATTTCCATGCTGTTGCCTGATTGCTTAAATTTTGAATCAACCCACTGGCTTCAGCAGCTACGATGGTAAAATCAGTTTTTAGCTTTTCACCGCTACTGAGCGCTAGTTCTCCATCCTTAACGGAAGTAACCGGTGTATTAAATTTAAAAGTTGTATTGTTCAGCTTATCAGTAAGTTGTCTGGGAATAGCTTCAATTCCGGCTTTAGGCAGGGCAGCATAGCCTTCTCCAAACATCTTGTAAACAAATTCGAACATCCTGCTTGAGGTGCTAAGATCTGGTTCCAAAAAAATACCACTGAAAAATGGTTTAAAAAACTGGTCGATCATTTCTACAGAAAATCCAGTATCTTGTAAGTAAGCTAATGTGCTTTGCTCCTTTTCAGAGAAGATATCGGCTAGGGTTTTGTTTTTTAATTGGGTGTTCAGTTTGAGAATTTTAAGCTTATCACCGAAATTACCAATTCCTGAGAAAAGTGTTGAAAATAGCAATGAAAGATCCCTTAAAGGATCTCCCAAAATAATTTGTTTCCCTTCTTTGAATATGGCAGCCCCAGGCACAAATTTCTGTAAATCAAGCGCTTTAAAATCCAAATACTTTTGTGCCGCGGGATAGGCTGTTAAAAGTACTTGAAAGCCATGATCTAACTGATAGCCTTTCACTATATCCGTTTTAACACGTCCACCTACCCTATCGGAAGCCTCTATGACAACAGGAGCATAGCCATGATCTTCCAGAACTTTTGCAGCAATCAAACCACTGATACCTGCTCCTATGATATGTATTTTATAATCCTGTTTGTGCATAAGCATGATTTTAAGTAAAAAAAGTATTAGTTCTATAGGCTAATGTAAGTGTTTTAATTTTTGTTTAACTAAATAGTTTTAAAATTAAACAAAAATTAGATATCTTTGCACAAAGTTAGCAAACAGCGACATGAAAACAATTGACAAAGCGAAAATAGTACCGAATAAATCAAAGGATATAAAAAAACAATCAATTTATGATATTGCCATCAATTCTTTGGATGGACAACCCGTCGATTTGCATGAATTTGAGGGAAAGAAAATACTTTTTGTCAATGTTGCTTCCGAATGTGGATTTACAAATCAATATAAAGATCTGCAGGCCTTAAGTGATCAGTATCAAGACGAATTAGTGGTTATCGGATCACCTTGCAATCAATTTGGTAAACAAGAGCCTGGTGATGCTACGCAGATTCAAAACTTTTGTGAGTTGAATTTTGGGGTTCAATTTTTACTTACCGAAAAGATCGATGTGAAAGGAAACAAGCAGCACCCTTTATATAAATGGCTTACAAACAAAAGCTTAAATAACAAAAAGAGCTCTGGTGTTAAATGGAATTTTCAAAAATATTTAGTTGATGAAAAAGGACATTTAATTGATTATTATTTTTCAATGACCAATCCTTTGAGTTCCAAAATCACTAAGCGTTTGTAATGTCACTAATCATTCTTCGACTTTTGATGGATGTTGGATTGCTTGTGTTGATTTGGATTGTCCAACGCATTGTATATCCGAGTTTTCTTTATTATAATTCGAAAGATCTTATCAACTGGCATAGCGTCTATACTTCTCGTTTTTCTTTTATTGTGATGCCATTGATGCTCGGACAATTAGGCCTTTCTATCTATCAACTGATCTTGACAATTGATCTTTATACAGTGTTGAGCCTGATCATTATATTGCTTATATGGCTATCTACTTTCCTGCAATTTGTTCCTATTCATACTGAAATTTCCAAAGGAAAAGCAAATCAAAAAATGTTGGATTCACTCGTCAAGAAGAATTGGATCAGAACTTTTCTCTGGACAGCCTTGTTTATGTACACTGCTGTTGTTACTGCAATGCAATAGTTGAACACCTGAGCTATATTTTACTTCTCACTTAGCGTTGACAAGTATAATTCTCCATTGTTAAGATGCTTCTGACGTTTTTCTTCAGGCATTTTATCGAACATTCTAACCAGCATACCTAAGCGTGGATTTGACAGAAAGAATTCACGATGCACATGCATAAATCTCCAAAACAAGCCATCCCAGCAGTCTGCCATGTACCTTTTTTAAAATTACTCATTTTCATTAAATAGTTGCTCCCACTGATATAGGGCTTGGAAGCCATTAATCCGCCATCAGCGAATTGGCTCATCCCATATACATTGGGGACCATTACCCAATCATAGGCATCAATAAACAATTCCATAAACCAACGGTAGACTTCATCCGGATCAAATTCACAGAGCACCATAAAATTTCCTAATACCATCAACCGTTCAATATGATGGCAATACCCTGTCTGTAAGACTTTCTTAATCGTTATATCTACTGGGTCTATACCGGTTGTTCCGGTGTAAAATGAAGCGGGAATTTTTTTTGTAAAACCCCAAAAATTAGCATTGCGCTGGTCTGATCCTCTGGCTTTATACATGCCTCGGATAAATTCCCTCCAACCCATGATCTGCCTGACAAAACCTTCTGTTGAATTAATCGGAACATCGAACTTCTTGGCATAGACCAAACTACGAGCAATAATTTCCTGGGGTGTGATAAGTCCTGTATTTAACATGGGGGTTAAAACGCTATGATGTAACCATGAATTTTCTACAAGTATGGCATCTTCATAAGGACCAAACTCCATGAATCTAGTCTCAAAAAACTGTTCCAGCCATTGATCTGTTGTCAGGTGATTTGTAGGGTAAAGCGGATGATTTGTAAGCGTTCCTATATGATCAGAAAAGTAGGTTTCAACATATGTTCTGGCTTCTTCATAGTAAACGTCAGCATCAGGATACTGTACGAATGGCGGTTGTTTATTCGCTGGATACTTTTTGCGGTTCTCTATATCATAAGTCCATTTTCCTCCTTCAGGATTTTCTTCTGAGGATAGTAAAACCTGGCGTTTCTTTCTTTCTTCTATATAAAAACTCGTCTGGTGGTATTTTTTTTTATCGCTACTAAAAAAAGGAAACAACTCATCTGTTGTATTGAGAAACATTGGAGAACTCAATTTTTTCGTGTGTATGTTGTGTTTGAAACCGGATTTTTCTATTCTCTTCTCTAGCCAATCATCTGTTGGGTCTATATAGTTGATTTCGACTACGTCTTGCTGCTTTAATTCGGCTATGAGCTTCCTGATATCTGATCTTTCTTCAACAGCTTCAACATAACACAGCTCAAAACCTAAAGACCTTATATAACTTTCGTAAGATTTCATTGAAGCTCTGTGGAATGCTATTTTTTGCTTGTGAAAAGGAAATTGCTTAAAAAATAAAAACTCCTCTATCAGATAGATGATCGCTGTCTGCCCTATCCAGGTAGGATTTCGAAACAGCTGATGCGGAAAGATCAGATGAGCAGTTTTCATAGCTTATTTATTTCTTCGACATCGTTCACTACAATATTTTACTTCCTCCCAGTTTAAGGCCCATTTCTTGCGCCATTGAAAAGGGCGATCACACACGATGCATATTTTTTCCGGAAGATGTTGTTTTTTCATTTCCTTGCCATTAAATTCTTAAGAAGCTATTTCAATGGGTAACAATTCTTTTTTACATTGCTTCCAAAAGCTAAAGAAGGACGGAAAATAACCTTGCACAGAAAACATCCATTCTCTCTTTTCTTCTTCACCTTGATAGTGACTGCTTAACGGATGTTTCTTAAAGTGAATATGTTTAAGATTGTAAGCTTCTGTAAGTTCCTTGAATTCACCGACATAAATTTGAATGGCATCAATGTTTTCTGCAAGTTTTAACATAAAGTCAATGCTGTTTTTTGATACCGGGTATTGCTTGAAATGAGAAGGTTCTAAGAGTAATATTCGATTTGCCGCTTGATCTTTCTTCCAGTTTGGATCTAAATTATAAAAGTTATACAGACAGGTCGGTAAGCTTTCATCGATCACAATAGGCTGATGTTGAGGTAAAGGCGTGTCCAAAGCTAAGTCAACTGTCTCCAAAAGGGCGTCTGGTATATCCATTTCTGCCAATGCGGCGTAAGATTTATCGAGATATGTATCTTTTTGATTTGAAAAACAATATTTATTAATGTTCTCTTGATTGGCATAATACTTCTTTTGACTATTGGCTCCTGCAACCCACTGCCAACTCAGCGCATTACTTGCCCAGTCTCCATCAAGCAAATGATAATACATCCATTTGGCTGGAACTTTCCAATGGCTTTGAGCAACATTACAGGCTAATGAAGCTACATACATCCTCATATGGTTATGCATATAGCCATTCTTATAAAAATCTAAAATCGCTCCGTCTATAGCTTCCACTCCAGTATTTGCCTCTATGATCCCTTTTGAAATGGCAAAGTTGGCTATCGGATATTGACTATTTTTAAGATCAGAATTTATGGCATCTCCTTTATGGATCCAAATTTGTTGCCAATAATCACGCCATGCCAATTCCTTAATAAATTTTTCCATGCGCTCTGCATGAAATCCTCTTTCGATTAATTGATTGAAAACAAATTTTGTACTTATCACTCCTCTTGAAATGTAAGGTGATAAATAAGAGACGGCTCCATTCATATAGTTTCTAGTGTTGCTATATTTTACCGGATCAATTCGATCTATTCGCTGAAGAATTTCCTTATAAGAAGCAGGAAACATGTCTATCTCATTTTCAAAAAGCATTACTAGTATCTTTTACTGATTTTATTCCCGGAAATTCCTCTTTGTCTGGAACATTTAAAACGAGTGATTTCAGGGTTTCGTTTCATTAAATGTTTTTGACTCACGCCACTGTTCACACGTTTTCTCCAACGTTTAAAGCTACTCTCCTTGAGATAAGCTCTCATCAATTTAATGACTTCTTTTTCTGGCAAACCAAATTGAAAACGCAAAGCTTCAAAAGGCGTGCGGTCTTCCCAAGCCATTTCTACGATGCGGTCTAATTCTCTTTCTGTAAACTGATTGATGTTGATCATACCTTTTCCCAAATTTGATCGGCATTCAAGTAAAAACTGCCCATTGCATTAAAATTGCATTCATTTGGTGCAATGATGGATAAAAAGGTTTCTCCGTTTTCTCTTTTATACAAATGATAAACGTCTCCTATGATGGGTTCGAAGGTAAATTTTGCATTGAAAATCAGGTTGTTGTATTCAAACTCTTCCATCATTCTCTCGTATTCAGCCTTCAATTCCAAATACTTGGTTTGAACTTTCTGGTTTACTTTGCGGATGCTCCTATTCTTCCATGCTACCGTATCTGTTGTTCTAATGACAGGTGCTCCAACAGAAGTTGCATACGGCTTAATAGCTGCATCATATTGTTGCGTTTCAGTATTAAAAACGACATTGTCTGGTTTTTTACCCTCGCCCATTTCTTTTCCAATAAGTTAACTTAACTTCTCAAGTTGATCCATTATTTTATTGGCTTCGAAGGTTTTTTGGTCGCTCATTTTCCTGTTTGTGCTAGACAAAAGGTATGCTTCTTTTGACAGTTTTTCATACTGTTCTTGTAATTTTTCCTTCTCTGTTTTCTTCTTAAATAATCCGAACA
The DNA here is from genome assembly GCA_963780405.1 of uncultured Flavobacteriaceae bacterium. Classification (GTDB taxonomy): domain Bacteria; phylum Bacteroidota; class Bacteroidia; order Flavobacteriales; family Flavobacteriaceae; genus Lutimonas. The sequence continues at coordinate 22,267 of CAWABX010000003.1, read as the reverse complement.
TGACTTTATTTTTTATCATTTAGGTGAACTTCACATACTTTAAAATGCGGTCGTACGGGGCAAAGATACAAAATGTTTAACTATTTTCAATATTAGTTAGACAAATATATTTTTTCACCTATGTATTGCATAAAATAACCCTAAGATAAAATCTAATAAATGGTAAAATTTAACTGCGGATCATAATCATCTCCAATATGCCAAAATCATCTACACCATTGCGATCCAGATCTAATTCTACCTGACCTCTTAAGGTAAGAATGTTATTGACCAAAGAGATAAAAAACGAAGCTTCTTCGGGATCGTCATCAAACCGCACAGCCAGCCATTCTCCATCAAAACCTAGTTTTCCGGTAGAAACTTCATCAGCTTCACCTGGATATTTCAAAGTAAATGTAAATTTTCCGTTAGGTTGAATAACCAATGTTACGATGCCTCCTTCAGCCAAAATGTCTATATTTTCTGGTGCACTAAATGAAGCACTGGTCGCTATCCAGCTTCCTGAAATATCAGCAATGGAGAGATTGGTGCCGGTAGCTGAAAAATCTTCATCGTCATCACCTCCACAAGAAGTAAATGTTATGAATATGGCGAATACGGTGATGAACAAAAAAAGAACTTTACGCGCCTGCAACTGGAAATTTTTATCGATAAGTTTCATGATATTGAACTTTAAAATTATACATTCAATTTCGAGAATTTATGGCTCATTAGCACTGATAGTGGTCAATGTATTTCTTGATTTGGATCAATCCTTACTCATGATTTTCTGATGTGATGTATACTTAGCAGATCTGTCATCCAATAATTGAATAAAATTAGGTCAACCTATTTCAGTATAAGACATAAGACACACAATTCGATATTCAATATTCACAAAAAGAGATGAGCTGAATTTATTACGGATGGGGAGACTTCGCTTAAAACTTAAAAACTATCCATTCAAATTGTATTGTTTTCCAAAACCTTTCCAATCAGTTCTTCCGTCATGTCCCATAATTTTAGTCCATTCTTTCTATCACTTGCTTTTTCATCTACCTCTTTACGACTCATAAGGAACAGATAATCTGAAGGTTTCCCTTCCAGCGATTTTGAAGCAGCCAGATACACTACTGGTTCAGCTGCCTTTTCCGGAGAATTAAAAAATAATTTAAAAACCAATTTCATGGCTGGTTGCACCCATTTAGGAGCTTCCCTTGCAATATTCGAATTAATCGGTCCGGGACATAAGGTGAAGATGGAGAAATTGCCTTGGCCATCCGAATTCAATCTTCGACCCAACTCTTGGGCAAAAGTGGTCAGCAATAGTTTATAATAACCGTATCGCTCCACTGTTTTTGACATTTAATGAGGCTCGAAATTGACCAAAAGTATCCCATTCAAATGCAGCCGGATTGCGATGACTTTCTGATGAAACAAAAATGATTCTTGGAACAGTAGTATTGTCCTTTCTAAAGCATTGCTGGGCAATTAATTGATTTACCAAAACAAATTTCGATATATAATTTACCATAAACATTTCATCCAGCCCTGCCTTGTTTTTCTGGCCTCCCTCACAACAATGGCAGCGTTACAAATCAAGATATCGATTTGCCCAACTTTTTCTTAAGATTCTCTGTCAATTAAGTGTTATAGAAGGAAAATCGGACAGATCAACATAAAGCATCTTTATATTAGAACTTCCTGATGCTTTTTTCACTTCTTCCCTTTTTCAGGGATTCCACTCCTTACGGCCATGATTACTTCTGCTCCTAATGCGGCTATTTGTTTGGCAACGGCCAATCCCAAACCAGAACTGGAACCCGTAATCATTACTTTCTTTCCTTCTAATTATCCTGTGAGCAAGTAAACCTATGCGTTCCTGCTTTTTAAATAAACCAAAATTCCGGTTAAAGTTGCCTGTAAAGGGCTGTCATATTTCTTTTTACTCGAACTCATATTTTCATTCCTAAATTTTGTTGAAATTGCTGATACTTCATTGAATAATTATGAATAGTAAGATTCGTCAATTCCAAAATCTGCCATATCATATTGATGCATCCCATATTTGGCCTTTGGATTTTTAATATTCGATTTTTCAAAATGTTTTTGTCAATTCGTTTGAGATGACTTCATTTTTACGATTATAGATTCTTTTCAATACCAAAAATGGATCCTTTACCAAGTCTTTATATGAAACATCTGTAAACATCGCTCGTTTCCTTTTTGATTCCTAAACTCAAGGGCCTTTGACAACATATAGCCATTTTTTCTCAGCCAATGATTTGCAACTGCGTCTGGCTTGAACCTCATTGCTAAATAAAACCCGAGAATAGGATACCATACTTAAAAAAGAAGGTATACATTCCTGAACATCTCTATGGGTCCATATAAATTGCACGTCACCAAAATACTTTTTTATCAAAGGTAAAAACTCCAAATGATGAGGTGTTTTAAGTACCCATCGTCTTTCCTGGTCTTTGCCATTGTAACAATTTTAACAATTTCACCATATACTCATATGCCGGCGATTGATCAGTTATTCTCGAGCCATGCGGCATAGGTAGGAACATTCATTGTAGCTTCTGTGTTGTGCTTAAAAACGAAACATCTAATAAGAAAACATCTTCTTCAGGAGCTTCATATTCAATAGGGTGAATAGCAAAAAAACCAGGAGACATATATTTCAATGCTTTGACACTCGTTTTAGCAATTTTTATTCGCTCTTTTCCTGTTTTATATCTTCTTTATGGGTGCAGGATTTAATGCTTCCCAACTTAAAATGACTCTACTATCAGGATCTGCCGCTAATAAACGCTGCAATTTTGTAGTTCCTGTTCGTTGTAAACCAACAATCACCATACACGGATATAATTCTTGTTCTAAAATTTCAGGATAGTTTTTAAAATAATCTTCGGCACGCAACCGTACAGAGAGTAAATTAATAATTCTTTGTCTGTGTAATAAATTGCCCAATTGGATGCAATTTGGCTTCTTCATTGATCGATTTTAACATGACCTCAAAGGTTCTTCCCAAAAATCACCAAAATCAGTTAATCCTGTTGCTTTTTTGGCCGCCTTTTTCAAGCTTTCAATTTCTAAGACTGATTTCAGTTCCTAAGGATAGGTGATTTTCCAAACACTATTGATTGCTTTAAACCAACCAGGTTGTTTGTTGTATTGACTCGATGTATATGTTTTTCTCTTCTTTCATGTTACGTTAAACTATCCCATTTTACGATTTCACAAGTTGGTTGAATTGTCTGTTCCTTCCTTTTCTAATCTATACCATCGCCAACACATGGTTCCTTCTAAATGATCACAAGTATTTAACCAATTTTTTATGGCCTGGATCTTTATGTGCATACAATTACTTTTATACTTCCATCAGCTTCATAATCGGCATGTTCCTTTACTGATACAAATGGTATGGTATCGGTAATCCAAAGATTCCATCCAATAATTATTTAACTGAAAATTCCAGCTCTCGACAAGTCAGGAGGCTGAACTGTAATGACCAAGGCCTCATCTTCTTTTAAGTTCCAATAACTATGGTAATAAATAATGTTGGCATCACCACCGGCAGCATTTGAAACTTTTGGATCAAATTGAGGCAATTGATTTGGGATGTTTTTTAAAACCCTTGGCCCAACGTGTAAATAATATAGGGAGCTCCTGCCACAAACATAGCAGCCATTTTTAATCCTTCATCCATCATTTTTGGATGTAATCGGCATCTGGTGATTTTTTGCCATTTAAATTTTCAATTTTGATTTCTGCCGGCACTTCTTTAAATCGATTTAAAAAAGTTTGACGCACCATTACCATGCCCGTTTCCTCTTCAATTTTTAGCCAATTTTTTCCTTTTTTTTCTTTGCTTAAAATAATTTCAAAACTACCATCTTCTTCCAGTACCAAATCTTTTCCTTCCAAAACACCACAAGGTGTAAACCCCCGGTTGTTCCATAATTTCCATTCTGGGTAAAAAAACCAATATAATGAGCCGAGTTTCTTTTTCCTGTGATTTTATATTCAAATTCTCCACTAATCTGTGCATTGAAATAATAATTATCAGGATTATCGGCCCCCATTTTAACTGTTTCATGAACCATTCTTTTAAAAACGGGAAAAGAGGGTCGGCATATTCAACAAAAGCTTCTAACGAAACTCTGGTAAGTCGTGTTAAATATCGAATTCCTTCCGCTTGTGAAAAAGCATCCTGTGGTGTTCCAGGATATTTTAAATTAGTAGCTGCCAATTTTAACTGATCACAAAATTCTTCCCAGGATTTTCCTGAAACAATCCGTTCTGCATGAATATCTTCTTCTGTTTTTCCCGAAACTAGCGTTTAATTTTTCTAAAGTAATTCGAGAGATTTAAAAAAGAAAAAAGTAATTTTCGCATGTATTGATTTCGATTTTTAGCTATTTATAGATTTTTTAACTTTTTAACCAATACTCCATGGCCAAATAAGGTTCAATCGAACCATAATCGAGGAAAGATTTGGTGTCTTTATAAACTGCTATCATGTTTTGAATGATTCTGGTGGGTTTACCAAAAAACTTGAACGGATTTAAAAGGTCTTCCCTTGTCTTGCAATGCTCTTCTACAATTCCATCCCATAATTCTATTGTATTTGACGAATAATTTTCAACAGTATTCCGGTTATAGTTCCAAAGTGGATGCAATTCAAGTGATAGCGGCGTATGTCCATTGTGCCAACGATCGATAAATGTTGAATAATCTATGGATTTCTTTTTCTTAAACACAGTTAACAAGCAAATTCCAGGACTAACCTGACCATCATTCCATGTTTTTGTATAAGCAACAGGCAGGGCTTCCTTTACTTGATACGCGCCTATAAAACCCGAAACATCCTGAATTTTAAGATCTGGATTTGATTTTTTTCCAACAATTGAAATGGCTGCGATTTTATCCCTTTTAAAGGGAATGATTGAAATGGCGGGCGGTCTTTTTTCAGTTAAAACAAGCTTTAACTGTTCAATTTCATCCAAACTTAACTTAGATTCGGCCAAGGATCTTATTCTCTTACTAAAGTCAACATAACTTTCCTCTTTGGAACCTCGTATAAGGTAAATAGTTTTAATCATTTGATGTATCGATTCTAATCCTTAATTTAGACTTTTACATGACACAGCAATATAGCAATTATTGAAACGCAGTTTATGAAAAAAATATTACCCACAATTCTTATCACAGGGGGCGCTGGTTTTTTAGGAAGCAGAATTGTTCAAGAACTTCTATGCGATGAAACAATTCTTAAAACTGAAAAAATCGTTGTTTTTGATATCCAGGATTTCAAAGGAAATCAAGACCCTCAAATCGAGTTTATCAAGGGTGATATTCGCAATTATGCCTTACTGGAAAAGTTATGTCAAGAAATAGATATCATTATCCATTGTGCGGCCATTATAGATTGGGGAACAAGAACCCGTGAAGAAGTGTTGTCGGTCAATCTTGGCGGAACCCAAAATGTGATTAAAGCGTGTAAACAATTTGGAATCCAATCACTGGTCTATACAAGTTCTTTGGATGCCATTTTTTCAGGAAAACCCTTGATTGATATTGACGAGCGACAACCTTATCCAGACACCTACCATACCGTTTATTGCGAATCTAAGGTTCTGGGTGAGTTGGAAGTATTGAATGCCTCCTCTTCTAATCTTAACACCTGCATCTTAAGGCCTTCAGACATCTATGGAGAGGCCGATCCCTATCATATGGGGGCCCTGATCGAAATGGCCAAAAATGGATTCTATGTTAGATTGGGTGATGGATCTTCTAAATGCCAGCATGTTTATGTTGGTAACATGGCTCATGCGCATGTGCTGGCTGCCAAAGCATTGTGGGCAAAGAATAAAAATGTCAATAAACAAATCTATCTCATCACTGACGGACAAGCTGAAAATTTCTTTAAGTTTTTTGATCAGATCGTCATAGGAGCAGGTTATAAAATTTTTCCAAAAAACCTTTGGCTTCCTTATTGGCTAGCTTATAGTATGGGGGCCATTTCAGAATTTTTTGCACTAATATGGAGACCAATCAAACACTACAATCCGAAATTTAGTCGGTTTGCCGTAGTTTATACTTGTCAGGATTTTACATTTTCTTCCAAGAAAGCGATAGATGAGCTGCATTTCAAACCAAAATACAATCGCAAACAGTCGGTGAAAAATACGAGTCAATTTTATTCGGTAAAAAAAGAATCATACGATTGATGAGCTCAAGGGCTTTGAGATAGAATAAGCAAACAAAAGTAACTTCTATTTTCGTTTATAAACTTTGATTTATGAAGAGATTTTTAGGAAGTGAAAGGCAGAATAACTTGTTTATTATCGCACTACATTCATGACTAAAATCATAGGTATTCCTTGTCTACAGTTTTAGCTTTGTTTGCTTATAACACAACTGATATGACTATACCTAAAAAAACATGGGAACTAAAAGACAGCATAGTTCTCTTACGAATTGTCATAGGCTGGCACTTTTTATATGAAGGGATTATAAAACTGTATAACCCTGATTGGACTTCTTATGGTTACCTGGCTTCGGCACAAGGGCCTTTTAAACCTGTTTTCACGGCCTTAACCAGTCAAACCATGATCGGATGGGTTGATGGCTTTAATATGGCTGCTCTCATCATTGTAGGTTTAACGCTTACACTCGGATTTTTCGAAAAAACAGGTGCTTTTATCGGAATGGGCTTATTGGCTTTGTATTATCTGGCACATCCATCATTTCCATGGCTGGCAGAAGTTAACGTAGAAGGGAGCTACTGGTTTGTAAACAAAAACTTCATTGAATTAGTGGCTTGTTTGGTACTCTTTCAATTTCCGACGGCCCAGTATTTTGGTCTGGCACGCCTCTTTGGTGATAAGAAAAAAACACTTAAAACTACGACAGTATGAAATGGACAAGAAGAGATATCATCAAGGGTTTAGGTGGTTTACCCATTGCCGGAGCTATCTGGTGGGCAGGTGCCGCTAGCAGTGTGCAAAGCAGTAAAGAGCGTACTAAATTATTAGAACAGTTAAATATAGAACCTTCATTGCCCAAGATACTGCCTTCTGTAGACGGTTCACCTGTCAGAGTCGGTATCATCGGGTTTGGGATTCGTGGTGAGCAATTGTGTCGATCTCTGGGATTTGCTACCAAGACCTGGTTAGACAATATGCAAAAAGCCGCAGAACAAAATCCTAATCATTCAGCTTTAGCCGATTTTAAAAGTCAAGAAAAATTAAACGTAAGCCTGGTTGCTGTCTGTGATGTGTTCGATGTTAGGGCACAAGAAGTGATCGATTCTTTTTCTTCCGTAGAACAACCCGTAAAACGCTACAGAACCTACCAGGAAATGATACGTAGCGGTGAGGTAGAGGCTATCATTATAGCAACCCCGGACCACTGGCACGCACCCATGGCCATTGAAGCCTTAGAAAACAATGTACATGTATATATAGAAAAACCTATGACCCATACCATTGAAGAGACCTATCGTTTACGAGAAGCAGCTCAAAAATCGAAAGCTCGCATGATGGTGGGGCATCAGCACCGGCAAACTTTGAGTTTTCAAACTGCAAAAGATGTGGTTACGAAGAATACTTTGGGGCATATTTCTATGATTCAGACCAATACGAATAGAAACGATGACAATGGAGCATGGAATTATGATATTGACCTAAAGATGCCAATGAACAAACGATTGATTGGGAACAGTTTTTAGGATCAGCACCCAAAATACCTTTTAATAAAAATCATTTTTTCAGATGGCGCAAATGGTGGGCCTATGGTTCTGGTTTATCAGGTGACTTATTAACCCATGATTACGACCGCTTGAATTGTGTATTGAATATGGGGATTCCCAAATCAATTTCGGCTTCAGGAGGTATCTATACGCATATTGACGGGCGAAATGTACCTGACGTACTACAGGCAAATATGGAGTTTCCTGACTTTAGTATTGGCAATAGCCAAGGAAAAGGAAAGGAGAAAGGAATGACCTTTATCTATAGCGCCACCCTAGGCAATAGCTTTAGCAGGCCCACGATTTTAATGGGTCATGACGCAACCATGGAACTGGGTAATCGTTTAACCATTTGGCCCGACGGACGTTCAACCAAATATGCTAAGATGCTAGAGGCGCATACTATGAAGCCATCAGTACCGATTTATCAGTACAATCCTGGTGCCAATGTGCCGGATGCCATTTCATCCGCCACCTCGCAATATTTTGCTGATAAGGGCTTGATGTGGACCTATATCGATGGTGCTCGGGTGGATTCTACCTTTTTGCACTTACGAGAATGGCTAAGTGGAATTCGAAATGGTACCGAATTAAGTTGTGGTATCAAAGAAGGCTTTGAAGAAGCAATTACGGCTCATATGACAGGACTCTCCTGGAAACTAGGTCGACGTATCGATTGGGATCGTGAAACAGAAACGATTGTACCTATTGACGATATTGATTTTGATGCTGTTTTGCTTGGCAATACGGTGTGATAAAATAGTTGACAGGTTGAACAAGAAATTCAACTCATTCAATTTTTAAGGTGATTGGTGTAGACTTATCCTTTAGCAAGGAGGAGAGTTTTATCAGGTATATTCTTTTATCTACCTAGCTACGTTTGCTCCTATGCTAACCCATATTTGTATAGTTATAAAAATTAAAAAATACAGAAAAAATGACATTCCCGAATGTCAAAATGACATTTCAGATTAATTTCTGCAGTACTAAATTGACATCTATTTCTTAATTTTTTATTAAAAAATACTTCAGATGAAAAAACGGATTCTAATTGGCATTTTTTTTGCCAATTAAAAGTAAAATTATTGTTTAATTTAAATCTTTATTATTATGAGTACTTTAGCAAAAGTTTCAAACGATAGGGGTTTGGCAAGAACAAATTCCGACAGAACATCAAGGCTACCCATGTGGTCTGTATTCGATGAACTTTTTAACCTTGAAATCCCTCCTGTTTTTTCGCAAAATTTTAATACAGGAATAAGTCTTCCAATGGTCAATATTAAAGAGACTGCAGATGCGTATTTTGTAGAAATGGCTGTTCCAGGACTAAAAAAATCTGATTTCCACATTGACCTTGACAATCAAACGCTCTCCATTTCAACAGAAATCGAGGAAGATAATGAGCATTCAGAAACAAACTATACCCGTAGGGAATTTGGTTACGCCTCTTTTAAAAGATCCTTTACCTTACCTGAGACCGTTGATGAAGCCAAAATCAAGGCCAAATACGATGAAGGCATTCTAAGGATACAACTTCCTAAAAAGGAAGAAGCTAAACAAAAACCCATAAGAAGTATTAAGATTTCTTAGTTGGATTAGATAGGTTATCTGAGCGTGGGTCGGTTGCATGGACCCCGCTCAATAACCTTTTCATGATAACTATATCAACTTGAAAAAGAGAAGTATGATAAAATTTTTAATGAATTTAAATCACTATTGTTTAACTAAAAGTTGTTCGATTATGAAAAAAATAGCAATTCTTTCATTGGCAGCAATTTTGACCTTAAGTTGCAACGCCCAAGAAAACAAAAAGGAAGAGAAATTACTAAATGAGCATGGTACAAAATTACATGAGTCAGATGAGCCCTTAGGTACCTGGAAGGTGGATAAGGAGTTTGATGAAAGAGGAAACCTGATTCGCTATGATTCCATTTATTCATGGTCCTCAGTGGATAATTTTGATGCACTTTCTTCACTGGACCGGGACAGTATACTTCAATCCATGCAATCTGAATTCTACAAGAATTTTTCACATTTTAGTGATCAGGGTTTTGATGATGTCTTTTCTTCTGATTCCCTGTTCACAAATAAATTTTTCGATGACGCTTTTTTCACAAGCCAGTTCGGAGAGGATTTTAGGGATATTGACAGGATGAATAAACGTATGGAGGCTATGCGAAGAAATTTTTTGGAAAAATACCAACCTGAATTAAAAAAACCTGTTGAGGGTAGTTCTGAAGACAACAAAGATGACTTATAGTTTGTTCATGAAGTGTTTTTATCCAAGTTTATGATTTGAGTTTTTCTTCTCCATTTGCAAATTTTGCAAAACGACCCATTTTTCTTTCATGGGTAGGTTCATTGGTTTTATGCGGCCAACCACCAAATTCAGCTTTTCCATACACTTGTATGGCCTTTTGAATTTCTTCTGGCGAATTGGCGACAAAAGGGTCGTGTTGTGCCAGAGGCTCATTTATTAGCTTGCCCTGGAAAAATAATAAAAGGTGACGGTAATAGGACTTGAAGCGGTCATAAAAATAAAGCGCACTGGTAACTTCCTTCTTGATCCCGGAAATAGTAAATCTAGCGTCTAGATACAATTTCATGTTCCATATCTGCACCTTGTTTTGAGGGTCGGCAGCTCAGGATTTGGGATTTGGAGAAAGTGCTCTTCGACTGCTTAAATGACCCACTATAAGTTCTATTTCCACACTATTTCCATAAGCATCTGTTTGTGTAATTTTTAGAATATCCTCAGTCCAGAGCATTTTGTAATAAGGGTCGCCTTTTACATTTTTTTAGCGTTTATCTTCATCGATTTATCAATTATAGTTTAACCCTTAAATTCAGGTTTGTCTTTAACATTTATAGAAAAGTTAAGTGAAAAATCAAATTTAGTGTTTTGGGAGTTGATTTTTTTTGTTTATGTTTGTGAAGAAATAACTAAACAAACTAATTTGTAGCCCCCATGTTGTGCTATGACCATATATGAACCATCACATAATGTTATCTTTGCGTTAGCATTTTATATTTTTCATAACCGAATATGTAATTTTTCGTAAATTGTATTTTTTTTAATAAACTGAAGCATTTACCCCCAATGTTACTTACAAAATTAAATAGACCAAATATTACTCCAGACCTTTTGGAAAGGACAAATCTTATTGAAAAATTGGATAAGAATTATTATGCGTCTTTGTTCTTGGTCTCAGCCCCTGCTGGTTTTGGTAAGAGTGTACTTGTAAATCAATGGATCCAGCATAATAAGAGTAATTATGCCTGGCTTTCATTGGATGAGAGCATGAATGATTCGACAATCTTCATTCCCTATTTCATTGAAATGCTGAAGAGAGCCGGGATTGAAGATAAAAAAAAGTTAAAAAAACTTGATGAGAGCCACCACTTGATGACGTGGGAAGCAATTATTACTGTCATTATCAATGTAGTTAACAAGTTACAGAATCTGACCAGATTGATTCTGGATGATTACCATTTGATCAAAAACCAGGAGATTCATCAATTGATCGAAGTCTTAATACGAGAGAAATTAAACAATTTTCAGATAGTAATTATTACCCGATGGGACCCCCCTTTTAGGTTAAGTAAACTAAGGTTATATCAAAGGGTGTTTGAAATCAGGATGAAAGACCTGCGATTTGATAATGATGAAATTACTCAACTCCTGTCCAAAAACCATAGTATTGAGTTCAGCCATGATGACATTAAAGAGCTTTATATCAAAACTGAGGGTTGGATTCTGGCAATTAGGATGGTATTATTTGCAAAATCGTTTCAGGAAATTAACGACAATAAATTTGAAAAAGCGATGCTAACTGCTGACGTGGATCGGTTGATGTTATTGATTAGCGAGAACATAGATCCAAACTTTTTCAGGCAAATGCAACTTTGTGCTCTTTGCGATGAGTTTAATGAAGACCTAGTCGACGCTATTTGTGAATTTGCCTTCCCTGATTCATGTAAGGCAGGTGCTTTTCTTTCGAAATTGAAGAGTTTAAATTTTTTCCTCGTCCCATTATTTTATGATGCAGAATGGTATAGATTCCATCATTTAATTAGCGACATACTGAAAAGACAACTGAAAAGAGCTGAACCTAATACCATTATGTCAATTTATCTTTTTGTAAGCAATTGGTTTGCCGATAAGGGCATTATTGAAAAGGCCTTACGATACGCAGTTAAAGCAAAAAATTACGAGTTAGCATGTAATCTGATTACACAGCATAGTGGCGAGATATTGGAGAGGGGTCACTGGTGGACAGTGCAAAGCTGGCTCAATATCATTCCTCGGCAAATTCGCCAAGCCAATGTTGATCTATTACTGACGGAATTACTGATTTGCGAGGAAACCTGGAATCTCGACGATTTTTCTTCCATCCTGGACAAGCTAAAATCAATGGGTGTTGAAAATTCAAGTGATAAGAACATTTCCCTATATCTGTTTCATTTAGGGTACTTTCTAACGTTTGTCAAACAAGAACCCAAAAAAGCGACAGAATTGATCGAACGATCTATTGCGTTGTACCATGATGAAAGTTTCATGTTCGGCGCACGCAGGGAATTGACATTGGTCTGTGGCAAACAGATGCTTGGCTTAACTTCCTTGGCATTGAAGTCTCTTGAATATAATCTAGAAAAATACGAGTCCTTCCTCAATAATGCATATACGCTCTATCCACGGTAAAGCGCTTATTCACTTACTTTCTGGAAATTTAGAATCAGCAAATAATGACTCAAAAAAGTTACTTTTTCTTGTTGAAGATACTGATTTACAATTAGAAAAAGGATGGGTTTTTTATTTTCAAGGCAATGTTGCCTTTCAATCTTACAATGAGGATAAAGTTATAAACGTCTTAAAAAAAGCTGTAGCATTTGAGGGTGTGTTTAATTTGAGGGTGTATTTTGATGCACTGGCCGGGTTAATTATATTCAACTCTCTGAAAGGGGATAAAAAGGCTGCTGAGTTATTCTTGATGCAAATGAGCCAGATGGCTGCCCAACTGGAAGACACCAAGTTCCAGAATTACTACCATTCAGTAAGAGCGAGAGTCAACTGGCATTCTGGGCAAGGGGCTAAAGAGTTAAGCTGGGCACAAACCGACTGGGTGAGGCAGGCTCCCTCTACGTATTTATTTTTGATGGATGTACCTGACCTGACGAAGATTCGAATTATTGTAAGCCATGGTTCAGCATTTCAAGGTGAACAGGCGCTTCGGGCAATAGCAGAAATAGAGACTTTTCTGGACGGTATTCATAATGGTTATCAGCGTATTGATATTGAGATTCTTAAGGCCATTGCACTATTCCGGATCGGAGACAAAAAACACGCAGCAGAGTCTCTTGAAAAAGCGTTGCTACGATGCGGAGCGCAGTAATATGAAAAGACCGATTTTAGAAGCGTATCATGTTATGCCATCCCTGTTCAACCTGGCGAGAACTTCCAAAATATTATCGCCCATATTAGCCAGATTAGGCCTTAATACATCAGCCGTCAAATTACCTGCTCCAACTGGTCCTGCAGTCGGAAATCTAACACTTCGTGAGAAAGAGATCGTTCAACTTATCTCTAATGGCCTAAGAAACAAAGAAGTTGCAGATCAACTTCATATTTCTACCGTAACTGTGAAAAGTCATATGACTAATGTTTACCGAAAGCTAAATGTTTCGAACCGAACTTCAATGTTGAGTGTGATTCGGGGTTAATCAATATTGCCTCGGAAGCACTAAAACTGACCAATAAGTATCAATTAATTAAAGTAAATTTAGGATTAAAAATCATGAGTGATTCATACAAGTTGATAAGGGTTAATGATTTGTGTTTGGCTGTTGTTTTTCTGAGTTTTTTTTTCTTGTCTTCCATACACTCAAGGGCTCAGCAATTTAATACCGACAACTACCTCACCATGCCTCATGGTACTGCCACAATCGTCCTGACTACCGGGGGGCGAAACGCAGGGACAGCAGCGTCTTTTGCTTTGCTTCCCAAATGGGAATTTTTTGCCCAGGCTTTCTTGTTTTGGGAAGATGAAAAAGAGTTGGTGCCTCAGCATTTTAATGTTCTGGGTTATGCGAAATACATGTTCTGGGAAAACAAAGAAAAAAATGGTGGAGGTGCTGCGTTTTTGGGATTCGGAAAATCTCCCGGTTATTGGGAGCAAACCGAATTCTTAAAATCACATCAAAATATTTGGACCGCTGTGCCGATTACGATTCCTCTGTTCAACAATACTATTTCCTGGGATATCATGCCAGGGGCAATATTTGACTGGAGCAACGGTGAGACAGGTGATCCCGCCTGGGGCTTTACTTATTCCACGCGTGTTGCTGTTTACAAGATCATTCCCAAAACAGCTATAGTTGGTGAAGTCTACGGGACATCGGGATCAGCCTATTCCAAACCGGAATACAAGATTGGGCTGCGGTGGGAACCCAATAACACCATAATACCTGCAATTACCTATGGTCGTGCTTTAGACGGAACATCAGGGCCCCGATTAGAAATAGGTGTAATCATCTTTTCCCCTCAATTTTTAAAAAAACCATTGAAATGATCATTGAAAAAATAACTAACATAATTCTTTACAATATGTTACGCATTACTAATTTGAGTTACCTCAAAATAATCCATATTAAACATTAATGCGAATATATTATATTTGAATAGTCGCAATTATTAAAAAAGAATGAAAGAATGAAAAAATCAAATATGTTCGATGACAACGCGTCCAGCCTAGCGCGGCTGTGCGACACCGGCCTATCCTTAGACCCGCAGCGAGTAGCCCTTATCCAGGGCAAGCGGTCGATGACCTATGCAGAGCTCGACCAGCGCATCAATCGGGTCGCCAATGGGCTGATCTCGCTCGGAGTCGAGCGGTTCGAGCGCGTCCTCGTCATCTTCGAGAATGACATCCGCTTCCCCGAAGTCCTGCTCGGTATCGTCAGGGCCGGCGCCGTAGCGGTCCCGGTCAACTTCAAGTTCCCGCCGCCGCAGCACATCGATCTGGCTCGAGACTGTGGGAGTCGCATCGTCTTCGGCAGCGCCGGGATGGCCGAATCCGTCCTCGCCTGCCTGGCCGACGGGGTTGCCGAGGTCGGTATCGTCGTCGATGCTGACCGCGGTTCGCTTCGAAGCTATGAGGACTGGCTGGCCTCATCTTCGCCCGAAACGCTGCGATCATGGGTCGGCCGGCAGCGACGTCTGCATCCAGGCGTACACCTCGGGCTCGACCGGACATCCCAAGGGGGTTCTGCTCTCGCACCGTGGGCTACTACTTAACGCTAAACTCCTGGCGGAGTCCAACCGAATCGACGAGACACTCAAGAGCCCTGTTATCTACACCGCTCTTCCATATGAATGCTACTGGCGCGGGGCTTCTCCCTTGCCTGAGCCAGGGCGGCTCGGTGGTCATTCTCAAGGAGTTCGACGCGGATCTTGTGATTGATGCGATCGAGACGTTCGGCTGCACATACACCACCGGCGTACCTGCAACGTACAAGCTGATTCTGGATGCCTTGCGGACAAAGAACGCAGGTGGATGCCTCCAGCCTCGAGTTCATCGCAGTGGGGTCTGCTCCCATGACACCCGCGCTTCTCGATGAACTGGTCCAGACCTTGCCGGGTGTCGATGTAATCGAAGGGTACGGACTGACGGAGTCTGGCCCCATCATCACCCTCAACCCACGCGGCCAAAATAAGCTGGGAACGATAGGTCCCGCTCTTCCGGGCTACGAATGCAAGGTCATCGACTCCGACGGGAACATTTTGCCACAGGGAGAGGCAGGACAACTTGTCGTGCGGAGCGAGTGCAATGCCCTCGGCTATTACAACCGTCCAGAAGCCCAGGCAGAGCGCTTCAGGGATGGCTGGGTCTATACCGGGGATATGGTGTCGTGCGGCCCCGACGGCTGGTACACCTTCAGTGGGCGCGTCGATGACCAGATGGAAGTGGGAGGCGAAAACGTCTTCCCGGCCGAAGTCGAGAACATCCTCGCCACGCATCCGGATGTCCGGGACGTCTGTGTCGTTCCTGTCCCACACAAAGTGAAAGGCCAGGTTCCAGTAGCCTTCGTCGTCCGAAAAATCGGGTCGAACCTCAGCGAGAAGGAACTCATCGACTACTACATAGAGCGCGGACCCGCGTATTCCCATCCGCGCCATATTTACTTCATCGACGAGATGCCGCTCTTGGGGACCGATAAAGTCGACCTTAAAGCTCTTGAAAAACAGGCTCTTGAAAGGCAGGCTCGCGAGACAGGTTAAGGAAAGGGGGCCACTCCGCTCGACTGCTGACTTGCCATAGCGAGTGCTTATCGGACCTGAAACCCCGGCTTTTGGGGCTCGCCCGTTGGTGTGCGCGGCTTGATGGTGTGTCTACCTTTGTTATGACGATTTTTTAGAGTCCCTAAAAATTCATAAATTAGATGAGGCAAAAAACATCCAAAATTAGAGCCTACTATTTGTCTAGTATAACGTATTTTTAAAGAATGATAAATCAAGATATAAATGCTAAATGCAAAAGACTCGGGATTGATGAATTGTATTTAGATCGTCAACTCATGCAAAAAAAAGTTTGCATGACTAAAGATATTGGTCTCAATAATAATTTATTTGGTGGATTCCTTTTACAATGGATTGATGAAGCTGCATCCGGTCACGTCTCTGAGGCCATTGGTCATAGACGAGTTGTTACATTGAAAATGAGTGAAGTATTATTTGAAGCCCCTGTAAAAGTAGGGGACATTATAAGCATCGATGGCACTATTACAAGCATTGGTAAAACTTCAATAACAATCTATGTGCAAGTATTTAATACAAGGTCACGAAAAGAAGTATGCTCAACTGAAATGATATATGTTCATATCGATGAACAAGGAAATTCAACAAGTATATGAAATTTAATACCAGAGAAAAATTTTCTCTACAAATGCTTTGGTCCCTTCCACCTTATCATGAGATTTAGAATCTGGGCGCATCCGTGCCTCTGTTGGGATCAGAATGTCATTTGGCCTCGCAATCCGAACAAGGCTACAGAATTCTTGTCGGGGTTCAAAGCCGGATTCACAACGATTTGCAGGTTGGGCGACATCCTTAGGTTCTGGGTAAGCTGGATCCTGAAGTAGACCTCGCTTATCCACTGGTCGTCGAGGTCGACCCCGAACGTATCCGAATTAGGGCTACCCCAGTTGAGGCCGACGCCGAGCTGGTGACTGCCGGGCTTGTTCTGGTATCCAAAACCGGCGCTCACCGACCTATCGTAAAGGCCCCCGCCTTCATGGGCCCAAGCGGCACGCAAGAACGGCAACCAGTGATCGCCCACAACATGAGAGACAGACACATTGACGCCCCATCCGCTCTTCACGCCGCTAACGTCACTCTCATCCTGCTGCCAGACCGCGATATGCGCATTGTTGAACAAAAATCGCTTGCCACCTTCGGTGAACCCAATCTCCACGGTCTTGAAGGTGTTGAAGTCACCGAAGAAAGTCTCGAAGCCACTGAACATGGATGTCGGCTGGAAACCGGCGTCGATGATGCTGGCCGCCGCATAAATGTGGTCGGTCAGATAGCCACCGATCATCACGCCAAACGCTGCGTCCGGCAACGTGATCATCGTGTTTGAGCCGATCGTAAAGGCGAGATTGTGAAAGCCGGTCCAAGGACTAGCCAACGCGTAACCATCGAAATATTCTTTCATATCAAGAAAGCCGACACGGAAGACAGCGCGGTCGTCGGCGAAGGCCTGCTTCCAATAGAGAGTGGTCGCGCGAAAGCGGTCGTCGTTGAAGACAGGTTCTGGCGTACCGACAAACCCGACTTCGACGCCGAAGGCAGACGGTGTGATGTCGGTGTAGGCGTGACGGTGTTCGATCTTGAACTCAAGGCTACCGGTGTTCGCTTTGCCGCGGTTCAGCAAGGCCCAGCTCCCAAAGAAGCGAAAGACCCCAGAGGCCGAGGTGTTGGCGCCGAGGCTGTTGGTCGCGACGAAACCCACTGGAAGGTAATCGCCGCCGAAGCTGAGCCCTGTGCTCTCGGCAATACCAGCCTTCCATCCTTCCCACGATTGGAGGAGATTGAGGTTGAAAAGATCCTTCTTCTCCTTGCGATTATCGCTCAGGAGAGTAGTCCCTGCGTCGGGTCCATTCAGAGGGTCATGGTTAAGGTTCTGCGCGAAGGCAGGTTGCCAGCACATAGAGAATAAGAGCGCAGCCAGTGCCGCGACTGTCAGCCTTGGTGACAACAGAGCGTTTCGCTCGGCTCTCATACAAGAGTAACAGCCGACCTGGGCTAGGCGGTTGCGCATCGTGCTGAGGGAAAACTGCAGTAGGCTAATCATTTTAGGATCTTGTAAAAACTGGGTGTCTTTTCTCTACAAATGCTTTGGTACCTTCCGCCTTATCATGAGACTTAGCAACTACTATAATTACCCCAATCTTAGGACAGGACTCTTTCCTTTTTAAGGATTACTATACTTGTTTTCATGCTGCAATTTGTAGGCTTTTGGAACATTGCCCATACCGACAATACTAAAATACTCAATAACCACTTAATCATCAAATCTATACAGAATAGATTTGAACAATTTACTGTTTAAAGGCGATTTCCCTGATTCAACGCTCTATTTTCATTCAATTAATAAATAATCTACCCTTTGTATTTAAAGGATACTTTTAGTTTAGTACGGTACACAATTTTACCGTCTTTCAAGTGCATGTCCATCTGTACAACTTCCGCAATTCTCAGCTCGCGCAACGATTTAGAAGCATGTGTGATGGCATTTTGCGCAGCTTTTTCCCACGATTCGGAGCTGCTCCCAACCAATTCGATAATTTTGTAAACACTTTCAGTCATAATTTAAAAATTTGGATTATAATTATAAATATACGATTATTTTTTGGTTTTGTTTCATCGAAGGGCCAAATGTACAGGGAAGTCGCTTTTAACATTTTAACAATTTTTCTCGATACCGGTCATCCAAAGCAGCTTTAAGCCTTTTTTGTCTTTTAGAAACTTTGAAATTTCTGTCTTTCTCCAAAATTGCAAGAGCTATTTTGTTAATGATATTGAATTTGGGTGCAGAAAAATCTTTCTCTTTTAATTTGCTGTCTTCATTGAATATTAGATCCAATGTCCAATTCAGGTTGTTCTCTATTGCCCATTGGGAACGGACAACTGTCTTCAGTCTATGTGGTTTAGGTTCAAGAGAAGATTACCTGTATCCTTATCCGGTAGACATGCGCAAGAGTTTTTACACCTTGAGCGGTATTGTAAACTCAGAGATGCACCGTGATGTTCGCAGTGGAGGAGTCTTTATCTTCATTAACCGGCAACAAAATATCATGAAGATCCTCCATATGGAATATGCCGGTATGGTAATTTACCATAAGAAGTTGGAATCAGGCCGCTTTAAGTTGCCTGGCTATAATGAAACGAGTGATACTATGACAATGACCATCAAATGGTCCGATTTATTGTTGATTGTAAAGAGTGTAAAACCACGAAAGAAAGGGCTCAAAAAGTGGTTATTGAACTGCTCCATAACTTCCAGGGCGCAGTCCAGACTGATGGATATGATGTTTATTCTATCTATGAGAATAAGAAAGGTGTATTGCTCTTGAGTTGCTGGGCACATGCCAGAAGGAAATATACTGAAGTCTTAAAGGAGGACAAATCTGGAGCAGAGTTAAGACAGAGACTGGCATATCCTATATTAGTAGCATTTGAAAAATAGGTCGTAAACTATTTTCCTAAAGCAATCCCCGATGGCAGGATGCATCGAGCACTGAGATATACGTATAATTTGTTCCAACGTTTATCTCGTTATCATCTTGATGGACGCTATAAACCAGATAATAATCAGGTTGAAAATGCAATCCATCCCCTGTCAATTGAAAGAAAAAATTTTATGTTCTGCGGGAATCATGACGCGGCAGAAAACGCCGCAATAATGTACTCTCTTTTTGGCTGCTGCAAGGCCAGTGATGTAAATCCCAGAGAGTGGCTGACTGTTTTGTTGTCGTCTGATGACATCAATTAGCAGCCCGCAGCCGCCATTGTAAACCTTAGCTTAGCCCTTGGCTGGAAGTTCTTGCAGTACCCCGAGATCGGTTAGACCCCAAATCATCAACTGAATCGCCAAAGCGACCAACAATAATCCCACAATACTTGACACCACTTTAAGCGCTGCCGGGCCTATCGCGCTAAGAATCTTATGAGCGCCGAGAAGAAAGATAAAGTTGAATGCCATGACCCCGAGTATCAATCCTATCATTAACGCCACTTCACTCGTTCCGGGTGCGGCTGCAGTTAAGGTAACAATCGCAACAAGTCCCTGAGGGGTTGCCATCAATGGCATGGCCAGAGGGAAAACGGCAATATTGGGCGATAATTCCACATCGGTCTTCGACGATTCTTGTGACTTGCTGCCAATCACCATTTCGAGTGCATAGAGCATCAAAATAATTCCCCCTGCCAACTTCAAAGCGGGAATCGATATGTGAAACGCATCCAGCAGGAATTCGCCGGCAAGCACAAAAAGGATTGATACGACAGTTGCTATTAGCACCGTTCTTATAGCGATGCGGCGCCTAAAGCCGGCATCGGCATCGGCTGTCAATGTAACATACACAATCGCCGATTTGAGCGGCCCCAGGGTAATTAAAAAAATTACAAAAAGTTCTGATATTCCAAAATTCATCTTTTTACTTTATTTAGTTATGTTTTTTTTCTCATCAGTTCAGCTCAAGACTGAAAACCGATGACTATTTAGCCTTGCAGTCTGGTGCAAGTTTTTCGATAAAAGCACGGGTACCTTCTTTACTTCGATACGTCCATTAGTGCCTCATCTATAAGCCAACCACAATACAAAAAGGCCGAGATCCCCGGCCTTCTTGTGCAATTCCTTTGCCAACTCAAGCCTCACACCTCGAGTAGACCCCCGCTTCGTAAGCAGCAAGTTTATTTTGGAAACATGCAGCCAACAAATTTTGAGGTGTCCAGCGGGTCTTGAAAATTCGCTTTGCGCTTATTAATGAATGCGTCGGCTCCCTCGTGGAGGTCCGGCGTACGTTGTAGCACATCGAGCACGTTAAGCAGCTTCGCGATTGCCTGCTCTTCTGGCAAGTAAATACCATATCGCAACGCTTGCTTAGCGGCACAGATGGCCTGCTTAGGAGCGCTTGCAAGCCTTGCAGCCATTTTTTGGGCGTGTGCAACCACCTCGCCCTTAGGCTTAATATGATTCGCATAACCCCAAGCCAGTGCTTGCTCTGCATCAATCATATCGCCCAGCAAAAACAACTCACTGGCGCGACCAAGACCGATACGCCTTGTTATACGTACTGAGCCTCCACTGCCGGGAATGGCGCCAAGGTTTATTTCGGGTACGCCAAATTTTGAATTTTCGGCGATCACAATGATGTCAGCGCCAGCCGCAAGCTCCATACCGCCGCCTAGGGCATAACCTTCAATAGCTGCGACTGTGGGTTTCGGGAAATTGGCAAATTTGGTGAATGTTACGTTCTCAGGACCGAGCTTGGTAGAAACGACGGTGCCATCCGCCATAAGTCCGGGAAATTCATGGATGTCGGAGCCTGTTCCGAAAGCGCGTTCTCCGTCGCCTGTGAGTACAACCGCCCCTATTGCTGGGTCAGCCTCCAAGCTGGTCAAGGCCTCATCCAACTCGCGTCTCATATCTAGTGTCATCACGTTCATAGGCGGGTTGGTCAAGAAGATAGTTGCTACGCCACCATCAATCTCTATGCGTAATTTTTGGTATTTATTTTTATCACTCATTTTTTTTAATTTTTTGATTACTATTATTTTTACGTTTGGCAGCTATAATTTAGTTGTTTTTGACTACCATTCGTCTGCGAGTTACACCCTAATCTTTTAAGATCTTGTAAAAACTGGGTGTCTTTTCTCCACAAATGCTTTGGTACCTTCTGCCTTGTCATGAGAATTAGCTACTACACCAAATACAGTTGCTTCCTGGTGGATACCATCTTTATTTGACATATCATTACCTTCATTCATAACTTTTTTAGCACTAGCAACGGCAAGAGGACCATTTCTTCCTATAATTTTTAAACAGTCAACTGCTGCTTGCAAACAACTTGCTTTATCATCTGTTATTTTATTCACTAATCCCCACTCATAAGCTTGATTAACATCTATAAAAGTACCTGAATAAATAAGCTCTTTTGCTCGGTTACGTCCAATGTACTTTGGAAGTCTTTGCGTTCCACCAAATGCTGGTAATACTCCCCATTTAACCTCAGGTTGTCCAAAAACGGCTTGCTTCGAAGCATAAATGAAATCGCAAGACATTGCCATCTCACATCCACCTCCAAGAGCAAAGCCTTGAACACAGGCAATAAGAGGTAGAGCTAAATCTTCCATTGCCAAAGTAACAGCCTGTCCTGTTTCAGCAAATACTTTTGTTTCTTCTGGAGTCATTTGAGACATCGCAGCTATATCTGCACCTGCCATAAAAGCTTTATCTCCAACAC
>CAWABX010000002.1:0-317906 GCA_963780405.1 uncultured Flavobacteriaceae bacterium | reverse complement strand
TATTGACAGGGTTAAAAGTATTTCCAAAGTAGATTTTGTTCAAAATTATTTGAAACCGCAAGTTCCTGTGGTCATTGAAAACCTGGTTGACGATTGGCCCGCAGTGTCGAAATGGAATTTTGACTATATAAAGCAAAAAGTTGGCGATAAAATAGTTCCTTTATATGATGATCGACCGGTTGATTATAAGGACGGTTTTAACGAACCGCACGCCACCATGAAAATGAGCGATTATATAGATCTGTTGCAAAAGGAGCCCACCAAGTATAGAATATTTTTGTACAACGTATTAAAGGAAGTTCCTGAACTACAGGAGGATTTTGATTTCCCGGATGTAGGTTTGAGATTAATGAAGTCCCTGCCGATGCTGTTTTTTGGAGGTGAGGATTCTCACACTTTTATGCATTATGATATAGATCTTGCCAATATCCTGCATTTTCATTTTCAGGGAAAAAAAGAGTGCATTTTATACCCTAATGAAGAAAAGAAGTATTTATATAAAGTTCCTCATTCGTTAATTACCCATGAGTCTATAGATTTTTCGAATCCTGATTTTGAAAGGTGGCCCGCTTTGCAGCATGCCCATGGCTATAGAACAGAGCTAGAGCATGGAAATGTTTTATATATGCCGGAAGGTTACTGGCACTATATGCGTTACATTACTCCGGGATTCTCTATGAGTATGAGGGCCATTGCAAGAAAACCAAAAAACTTATCTCAGGCCATCTACAATATATTTATCATGAGAAACATTGATAATTTAATGCGCAGGGTCAAAGGTCAGCAATGGATCGATGAGAAAAATGAAAAAGCAATTAAAAACACCCATTCAGGCATATAAGTTCTTCTTACATATCCATTCCTAATTCCACGTCAAGTTTTTCGGCCAACAATTTATTGATCCTTGATTTCAGAACAGGAATTTTTATTTTTTCCACCACATCATTACAGAAGGCAAACAACATCAAAGCCTTAGCTTCTTTTGATGGGATACCACGAGACTGCAAATAAAATAAGGCACTATTGTCCAGCTGTCCAATGGTACAACCGTGTGAACATTTTACATCATCTGCAAATATTTCCAATTGAGGTTTGGCGTTAATGGTCGCCTTGTCTCCGATCAGTATGTTGTCATTTTGCTGATAGGCATTTGTTTTTTGAGCCAGTTTGTCAACAATTACTTTTCCATTGAACACGCCCGTAGATTGATCATCATAAATACCTTTATACATTTCATGACTTTCACAGTTTTCCTTTTTGTGATGCACTAAGGTATGGTTGTCAACATGTTGCTTATTTCCAATCAAAGTAATACCATTTAAATTGGAAGTAATATGTTCTCCTTCCTGATGAAATTCAAGATTATTTCTGGTGATGTTTCCTCCAAAAGAAAATGTATTAATAGAAACGATACTGCTGTCTTTTTGCTCAACGTAAACATTGTCAATTAAAGAAGATGTTTTTCTGTCATTTTGGATCTTGTAAATATCTGCAATGGCTCTTTTATGTGCAAAGATCTCTGTCACGGCATTGGTCAACACCTTATTATCACTAAGGTTTTGATGACGTTCATAGATCTGTACATGTGAATTTTCACCTACCACGATCAAATTGCGAGGTTGCAACATGATCTCTTTTTCATTTCCTGTTGAAAAGTGCAGGATTTGAATAGGTTTTGGAAGTACTACATTTTTTGGAATATTGATAAAGACACCTTCTTTGGAAAAAGCTGTATTCAATGAGGTCAGGCTCTCACTTTTTGAGGCAACTGTTCCAAAATAATGATCTATCACCATTTTGTATTTAGGTTGCTTGAGTGCCGAGGATAGTATGCAAATATCTGCTCCTTCGTGGGTTGTGTCCGATAAAAAGGAACTATAAGCTCCGTCTATAAAAACGAGTTTATACGATTCTATTTCATGAAGAAAATATTGCTTCACCTGCTTTAATTCTATAGCCGTTTCGCTCTTTGGGAATACGCTATAATCGTTTTTTAACAGTGAATTTAAAGAAGTGTATTTCCATTCTTCATCTTTTCTGTTAGGGAAACCCGTCTTTTCAAATTGTGCAAGTGCTGCCGATCTGATTCCGTGAATTTTAGAATCCAGATCTACATTGCCTTTGTTTTCAAATGCCATAAATGAGGCGACTAGTTTTTCTTTTAAATCCATATTATATCCAACTATTTCAACCAATCATATCCTTTATCTTCCAACTCATGAGCCAGCTCTTTTCCTCCTGATTTCACAATTTTTCCATTGTGTAATACATGAACAAAATCAGGTATGATATAGTCTAGCAAACGCTGGTAGTGCGTAATGACGATTACAGCATTATTCTCATTTTTTAATTTGTTGACCCCATTAGCTACAATTTTTAGGGCATCAATATCCAGACCTGAATCTGTTTCGTCCAAAATAGCCAAACTAGGCTCTAACATAGCCATTTGAAAGATCTCATTCCGTTTTTTCTCTCCACCCGAAAACCCTTCATTTAATGATCTTGAAAGGAATTTCCTATCCATTTCGAGTAACTCTGACTTTTCTCTGATCAATTTTAGCATATCCCTTGCAGGAAGGTCTTCCAACCCTTGGGCTTTTCTCTTTGCATTGATAGCCGTTTTGATAAAATTCGTAGTGGTAACACCAGGAATTTCAACAGGATATTGAAAGGACATAAAAATTCCTTTATGGGCTCTTTCATCAGGTGACAGCTCAAGAATACTTTCACTCTGAAAATCAATGTCACCATCAGTCACTTCATAGGTTTCATTTCCGGCAATAACAGAAGACAGGGTACTTTTCCCAGAACCGTTTGGCCCCATGATGGCATGAACTTCTCCCGGTTTGACATCAAGGTCAATTCCTCTAAGGATTTCCTTATCATCAATTCCGGCATGTAAATTTTTTATATGTAGCATTGTGTAAATGTCTTAAGAACTTTAATTTTTTATTTTTTGTTATCCAACAGATCCTTCCAGTGAGATCTCCAATAATTTTTGCGCTTCTACGGCAAATTCCATAGGAAGTTTATTCAATACTTCCTTGCTAAAACCATTGACGATTAAGGCGATGGCCTTTTCAGTATCAATACCTCTTTGGTTACAGTAGAACAATTGATCTTCTCCAATTTTACTTGTAGTGGCCTCGTGTTCTATTTGAGCCGTTTTATTTTTTGCTTCTATATATGGAAAAGTATGTGCACCGCACTCATTACCCATTAACAGAGAATCACATTGTGAAAAATTTCTTGCATTTTCAGCACGGGCTCCAACTTGAACAAGTCCTCTATAAGAATTTTGCGAATGTCCGGCGGATATACCTTTTGAGATTATGGTACTTTTGGTATTCTTACCAAGGTGAATCATTTTTGTTCCTGTATCTGCCTGTTGAAAATGATTGGTAACAGCTATGGAGTAAAACTCCCCGACTGAATTATTTCCTTTTAGTACACAGCTCGGATATTTCCAGGTAACAGCACTTCCTGTTTCCACTTGTGTCCAGGAAATTTTTGAATTGTTATGGCAAATACCTCTTTTCGTCACAAAATTATAAACGCCACCTTTCCCTTCTGCATCACCAGGGAACCAGTTTTGCACCGTTGAATACTTTATTTCCGCATCATCAAGCGCAATTAATTCGACAACAGCAGCGTGCAATTGGTTTTCGTCTCTTGCTGGTGCCGTACATCCTTCCAAATAACTCACATAACTTCCTTTATCGGCAATGACCAGTGTTCTTTCGAATTGGCCTGTACCGCCTTCATTGATTCTGAAATAAGTAGAAAGTTCCATAGGGCAAGTAACACCTTTTGGTATATAACAGAAGGATCCATCCGTGAAAACGGCCGAATTCAGCGCCGCATAGAAATTATCAGTTTTGGGAACAATACTTCCTATATATTTTTTCACCAACTCAGGGTGCTCCTGAATGGCTTCTGAAATAGGGCAGAAAATAATACCTTTTTCAGCCAAAGTCTCCTTAAAGGTAGTTGCTACTGATACGGAATCAATCACGATATCCATGGCAACACCCGTCAAACGCTTTTGCTCATCGATAGAAATCCCCAATTTGCTAAAAGTCTTTAACAATTCAGGATCCACTTCATCTAAACTCTCCAGCTCTTTTTTTGGTTTGGGAGCTGAATAATAACTGATGGCCTGAAAATCTGGTTTTTCATAGTTTACATTGGCCCAATCAGGTTCTTTCATTTGTTTCCAATTTTCAAAGGCCTCCAAACGCCATTCGGTCATCCATTGCGGCTCATTTTTTTTCTTGGAAATCGCAACAATAATATCAGCATTTAACCCTTTTGGAAAGGTTTCAGACTCAATATCTGTGTAGAAACCATATTCGTATTCTTTGGTTTCGAGTTCTTTTTTTAAATCATCCTCGGTATACTTACTCATAGTGTCAGGTTAAAAGTTAGGCTAAAGTGAAAAGCTTTCACCGCATCCACAAGTTCTGTTCGCATTAGGGTTTTTAAAGATAAAACCGGCTCCGTTAAGTCCACCTGAATAATCAAGTTCAGTTCCTACAAGATATAGGAAGCTTTTTTTGTCAACGATAATCTTGATATCGTTGTTTTCAAAGATCTTGTCATTCTCTTGTTCTTGATTATCAAAACTTAGATCATAGGACAAACCGGAACAGCCACCACTCTTAACTCCAACTCGAATAAAATCTTTGGAAGCGTCATAACCATCCTCTTTCATTAATTCAATTGCCTTCAATTTGGCTTTTTCAGATACTTGTATCATAACAAATTAGATTCATTCTAAATAAGTGCAAATATAGACTAAAATATACACTTGCGGAATATTCTAAAAAAAAAAGTTGCCATTTAACACAATAATAAAAATTTTTTTGCAACACAAAAAACGCACAATAAACAATATGTAGTTGCGTTTCGGATATTAACAATTTTCTCGAGTTATTAACATCTTCTTAACAAGGATGAACTCTTCTTCTAAGACCAATGCTAATATCCTAGAGATAAATTGTTGACATACAGACAATAAAATAATTATATAGGATATGGAAACCGAGAATTCGCGAACCGGTAGACAATCAAAAAATAACAATTTACCCCTGTTATCACAAGATGATTTTGTGTTAACAGGATTTACGCATACCCCAAACTTTAACAATAACAAAACAAATTGTATGAACAATTTAACAATTTTCCCCCCGGAAAAATTAGATTTTATTAGAAAGAGATCCTCTAAGAAATCCTATTATTCTGCAAAAGGAGCTCGAATATTAATGATATTAGGGCTGCTATTATTTTCTATTAGCATGTTTGGGCAGACGATATGGCAGGACAATTTTAATAGCTATACGAATGGCACAGAAAATGGAACAGGATGGACGACAACCCTCGCAGGAGATGTTTGGATTCAGAACAATAGAATCGAAGCCAATAACTTGCCATCTGGAACCGAGGGTCAATGGCTCTCAGATCCTATTAGTATTTCTGGTATTTCAAATATTGGCTTTTCTTTCGATCTAGCTACCCAAGCAGATATTTCGCAATTTGAAGCAGGTACTGACTATTTTATAGGAGAATACAGAATTGATGGAGGATCTTGGATTGAGTTTGAAAATGCATCGGGGGACACGGGGGATATCTTACAGTCTTCATATTCAGTGCAATTTGCCAATACGGGAAATAATCTTGAAATTCGTTTCAGATTCTACAATACTGCAGCAAATGAATTTTATTATGTTGACAATATTCTCGTGGAAGAAGTTGTACCTAATCAACCTCCGGTTCTAGTAGCTACGGGAAATTCTGATTACTGCCCAGGTCCAGGTAATTCAGTAAATATTGCCTCCAGTATTTCTATAACAGATCCTGATGATACCACAACTAATGCCATTTATATTCAAATTTCTTCAGGGTATGTTAATGGTGAGGATTTACTAACACTTGATAATTTAGGAACCCATTCCTCTAACGGAATAACGGCGTCCTGGGATATTGTACAAGGTGAATTGACACTTGCAGGACCGGCAACTTATAACGATTTTGAGTTAGCGATTTTAGATGTTTTATACTCTAGTAGCTCCTCAATAGCTAGTGGAAGCAGACAATTCTCAATCACGGTTGGGGAAGCAAATTATTTACCACCTACTGGTCACTACTACGAATTTGTTTCAGTGCCAGGTATTACCTGGACAGCTGCCAAAGCCGCAGCGGCTGCAAGAACGTATTATGGTTTACAAGGTTACTTAGCGACTTTAACATCACAAATTGAAGCTGATTTTTCAGGAAGTCAGGCCTTAGGGGTTGGATGGATTGGAGCAAGTGATGATGCTGGCCAAGGCACAACTGGTGACGGAGATTGGCAATGGGTTACGGGACCTGAAACAGGAACACCTTTTTTCAGCGGAGAACACCCAACCGGGACTACGCTGACATTTGCTTTTTGGAATAATAACGAACCGAATGATTACCCAAATCCGGCTACTCCAAATCAAGAAAATTATGCGCATATTACAGACGTCTCTGTTACAACTATGCCTGGTTCTTGGAATGATTTACCCAATGCTGGTGGAAGTGGGGCTTATGCACCACAGGGTTATGTAGTGGAATATGGAGGAACGAGCGGGGATCCTGTCTTAAATATCACAGCAACTACTCAAGTTAATCTTCTGGAAAATGTAACTATTAGTACTCAGCCTGCCGATCAGGATATTTGTTTAGCTGGAAATGGAAGTTTTGAAGTTGTTGCTTCAGGAGATAATCTTACCTATCAATGGCAAATAAGCACTGGAGGAGCATTTTCAAATTTGTCAAATGGAGGCGTATATTCAGATGTTACAACGGATGAATTAATTATTACGAATGCCACGCAAGGTTTAAATGGTAATGAATATCGTGTAATTATCAATTCAACTTGTGGAACGATTACTTCAGGTGCCGCTACACTAACGATTCCAGATTTGGTTTATGGTCCAGTAAATTCTACAAACCCTACCACATGTGGAGGTAGCGATGGTGTGATTCAAACCAATCAATTGGCTTCCAACACGACTTATTCAGTTAGTTATTTGGATGATGGAATACCTGTTGGACCATTGAATGTTACTACAAATAATGGAGGTGTGTTTAGAATTAATGGGCTAGATGCGGGTACTTATACTAACATTGTTTTAAGCTTAAATGGGTGTGATAGTGCACCCATCGCGAGTGTTACTCTTTCGGATCCACCTCTGCCAACGGCAGCCACAATTAGTTCAAATAGTTCTATTTGTTCAGGAGAAGATGCAATTTTTACAATTTCTGGTGATGCTGGAGATATCGTCACATATAGCGGAGCGGCCAGTGGAACAGCAACTATTGGAGCTGGAGGTACGGTTGATATTACAATCGCTTCAGTTACAGCTGATACAACCTTGAATTTAACAAACGTAAGTGATGGAGGATGTGACAGACCATTGACCGGAGTGAGTGAGACAGTAGTCGTGAATGCCTTACCAGCTGTCAACGCAGGATCCGACGAGGAAATTTGCCAGGGAGAGTCAGTAACTTTAACCGCAACACCTTCAGGTGGAAGCGGAACTTTTACTTATCTGTGGAGTACGGGAGCTACAACACAAAGTATTACAGTTTCTCCAGCAGGGGATCCAAATCTCAATGTAAATGTTGACTATACAGTAACTATAACTGATACGAATACAAATTGTACTGCTAGTGATGATGTAAGAGTGAGAGTCGAGTCAAATCCAAGTGCTACCGTTTCAAGTGTTAATCCAACTTGTGAACTTGACAATGGGTCGATAACCTTTACTTTTCCAGATCACCCTAATAGAACGGGAATAGAGTTTAGCTTAGATGGACAATCTTCATATGAATCTAATGTTGCAGATAATGGTGGTTCAGTAACTTATTCGGGATTAGCCGTAGGAACCTATAATGTATGGGTAAGATGGGGTAACAATGAATGTCCTGTTGATTTAGGTAGTGTTATACTCACCGATGTTTTAGGATTACCCAATGTAGATGCAGGAGCCACGGCAGAGCTTACATGTTTAGTTACCAGTTTAAACTTATCTGGAACGAGCAGTACTCCTGGAGCTACTTTTGCCTGGACAACAGCAACAGGAAACATAGTAAGTGGTGCTAACACAGCTACCCCTACAGTTGATGCTCCTGGAACATATACCTTAACCGTTACCGGAACCAA
This sequence comes from uncultured Flavobacteriaceae bacterium, assembly GCA_963780405.1. GTDB lineage: Bacteria > Bacteroidota > Bacteroidia > Flavobacteriales > Flavobacteriaceae > Lutimonas. The sequence continues at coordinate 309,715 of CAWABX010000002.1, read as the reverse complement.
CGGATGTACTGATACAGATACAGTTGTTATCACAGAAGATATCAGCACACCCAATGTAGATGCAGGAGCCACGGCAGAGCTTACATGTTTAGTTACCAGTTTAAACTTATCTGGAACGAGCAGTACTCCTGGAGCTACTTTTGCCTGGACAACAGCAACAGGAAACATAGTAAGTGGTGCTAACACAGCTACCCCTACAGTTGATGCTCCTGGAACATATACCTTAACCGTTACCGGAACCAACGGATGTACTGATACAGATACAGTTGTTATCACAGAAGATATCAGCACACCCAATGTAGATGCAGGAGCCACGGCAGAGCTTACATGTTTAGTTACCAGTTTAAACTTATCTGGAACGAGCAGTACTCCTGGAGCTACTTTTGCCTGGACAACAGCAACAGGAAACATAGTAAGTGGTGCTAACACAGCTACCCCTACAGTTGATGCTCCTGGAACATATACCTTAACCGTTACCGGAACCAACGGATGTACTGATACAGATACAGTTGTTATCACAGAAGATATCAGCACACCCAATGTAGATGCAGGAGCCACGGCAGAGCTTACATGTTTAGTTACCAGTTTAAACTTATCTGGAACGAGCAGTACTCCTGGAGCTACTTTTGCCTGGACAACAGCAACAGGAAACATAGTAAGTGGTGCTAACACAGCTACCCCTACAGTTGATGCTCCTGGAACATATACCTTAACCGTTACCGGAACCAACGGATGTACTGATACAGATACAGTTGTTATCACAGAAGATATCAGCACACCCAATGTAGATGCAGGAGCCACGGCAGAGCTTACATGTTTAGTTACCAGTTTAAACTTATCTGGAACGAGCAGTACTCCTGGAGCTACTTTTGCCTGGACAACAGCAACAGGAAACATAGTAAGTGGTGCTAACACAGCTACCCCTACAGTTGATGCTCCTGGAACATATACCTTAACCGTTACCGGAACCAACGGATGTACTGATACAGATACAGTTGTTATCACAGAAGATATCAGCACACCCAATGTAGATGCAGGAGCCACGGCAGAGCTTACATGTTTAGTTACCAGTTTAAACTTATCTGGAACGAGCAGTACTCCTGGAGCTACTTTTGCCTGGACAACAGCAACAGGAAACATAGTAAGTGGTGCTAACACAGCTACCCCTACAGTTGATGCTCCTGGAACATATACCTTAACCGTTACCGGAACCAACGGATGTACGGCTACCGATACGGTAGTGATTACTGAGGATGTACTGGCACCAACGGCAGAGGCCGGCGCAACAGCTGAGCTTACTTGTGCAGTAACGACCTTAACATTAGACGGATCAGCTTCAGTAGGACAAGGTGCACTTAGTTACGCCTGGACCACGGCAGATGGAACGATAGATAGTGGTGCAGCAACCGCTACGCCAGTAGTAAGTGCAGCGGGTACGTATACGTTGACTATTACCGATGCAGACAATGGCTGTACGGCAACTGATACAGTAGTGATTACAGAGGATGCTGCCTTACCAATAGCGGATGCAGGTGTAACAGCAGAGCTTAACTGTACGATCCTTACTGTTACCTTAGACGGATCAGGATCAACAGCAGTAGGTGTTGACTACTTATGGACCACTGCAGATGGAACAATTGATAGCGGATCTACGACCATCTCACCGGTAGTAAGTGCAGCGGGAACGTATACTTTAACAGTTACCAATACCGCTACAGGTTGCGCATCAAGTGACACGGTAGTGATCACCGAGGATGTATTAGCACCAACGGCAGAGGCCGGTGCTACAGCTGAGCTTAACTGTAATGTACTTACCTTAGTATTAGACGGATCAGCTTCAGCAGGTCAGGGTGCATTGACTTATGCCTGGACTACTTTAGACGGAACGATAGATAGTGGTGCAGCAACTGCAACGCCAACAATTAGTGCCGCGGGTACTTATAGTTTAACTATTACAGATGCAGACAATGGATGTACGGCTACTGATACGGTAGTGATTACCGAGGATGTATTGGCTCCAACGGCAGATGCGGGAGCAACCGCAGAGCTTAACTGTAATGTAACGACATTAACATTAGACGGATCAGCTTCAGCGGGTCAGGGTGCACTTAGTTACGCCTGGACCACGGCAGATGGAACGATAGATAGTGGTGCAGCAACTGCAACGCCAACAATTAGTGCAGCAGGTACTTATAGTTTAACTATTACCGATGCAGACAACGGATGTACGGCTACCGATACGGTAGTGATTACTGAGGATGTACTGGCACCAACGGCAGAGGCCGGCGCAACAGCTGAGCTTACTTGTGCAGTAACGACCTTAACATTAGACGGATCAGCTTCAGTAGGACAAGGTGCACTTAGTTACGCCTGGACCACGGCAGATGGAACGATAGATAGTGGTGCAGCAACCGCTACGCCAGTAGTAAGTGCAGCGGGTACGTATACGTTGACTATTACCGATGCAGACAATGGCTGTACGGCAACTGATACAGTAGTGATTACAGAGGATGCTGCCTTACCAATAGCGGATGCAGGTGTAACAGCAGAGCTTAACTGTACGATCCTTACTGTTACCTTAGACGGATCAGGATCAACAGCAGTAGGTGTTGACTACTTATGGACCACTGCAGATGGAACAATTGATAGCGGATCTACGACCATCTCACCGGTAGTAAGTGCAGCGGGAACGTATACTTTAACAGTTACCAATACCGCTACAGGTTGTGCATCAAGTGACACGGTAGTGATCACCGAGGATGTATTAGCACCAACGGCAGAGGCCGGTGCTACAGCTGAGCTTAACTGTAATGTACTTACCTTAGTATTAGACGGATCAGCTTCAGCAGGTCAGGGTGCATTGACTTATGCCTGGACTACTTTAGACGGAACGATAGATAGTGGTGCAGCAACTGCAACGCCAACAATTAGTGCCGCGGGTACTTATAGTTTAACTATTACAGATGCAGACAATGGATGTACGGCTACTGATACGGTAGTGATTACCGAGGATGTATTGGCTCCAACGGCAGATGCGGGAGCAACCGCAGAGCTTAACTGTAATGTAACGACATTAACATTAGACGGATCAGCTTCAGCGGGTCAGGGTGCACTTAGTTACGCCTGGACCACGGCAGATGGAACGATAGATAGTGGTGCAGCAACTGCAACGCCAACAATTAGTGCAGCAGGTACTTATAGTTTAACTATTACCGATGCAGACAACGGATGTACGGCTACCGATACGGTAGTGATTACTGAGGATGTACTGGCACCAACGGCAGAGGCCGGCGCAACAGCTGAGCTTACTTGTGCAGTAACGACCTTAACATTAGACGGATCAGCTTCAGTAGGACAAGGTGCACTTAGTTACGCCTGGACCACGGCAGATGGAACGATAGATAGTGGTGCAGCAACCGCTACGCCAGTAGTAAGTGCAGCGGGTACGTATACGTTGACTATTACCGATGCAGACAATGGCTGTACGGCAACTGATACAGTAGTGATTACAGAGGATGCTGCCTTACCAATAGCGGATGCAGGTGTAACAGCAGAGCTTAACTGTACGATCCTTACTGTTACCTTAGACGGATCAGGATCAACAGCAGTAGGTGTTGACTACTTATGGACCACTGCAGATGGAACAATTGATAGCGGATCTACGACCATCTCACCGGTAGTAAGTGCAGCGGGAACGTATACTTTAACAGTTACCAATACCGCTACAGGTTGTGCATCAAGTGACACGGTAGTGATCACCGAGGATGTATTAGCACCAACGGCAGAGGCCGGTGCTACAGCTGAGCTTAACTGTAATGTACTTACCTTAGTATTAGACGGATCAGCTTCAGCAGGTCAGGGTGCATTGACTTATGCCTGGACTACTTTAGACGGAACGATAGATAGTGGTGCAGCAACTGCAACGCCAACAATTAGTGCCGCGGGTACTTATAGTTTAACTATTACAGATGCAGACAATGGATGTACGGCTACTGATACGGTAGTGATTACCGAGGATGTATTGGCTCCAACGGCAGATGCGGGAGCAACCGCAGAGCTTAACTGTAATGTAACGACATTAACATTAGACGGATCAGCTTCAGCGGGTCAGGGTGCACTTAGTTACGCCTGGACCACGGCAGATGGAACGATAGATAGTGGTGCAGCAACTGCAACGCCAACAATTAGTGCAGCAGGTACTTATAGTTTAACTATTACCGATGCAGACAACGGATGTACGGCTACCGATACGGTAGTGATTACTGAGGATGTACTGGCACCAACGGCAGAGGCCGGCGCAACAGCTGAGCTTACTTGTGCAGTAACGACCTTAACATTAGACGGATCAGCTTCAGTAGGACAAGGTGCACTTAGTTACGCCTGGACCACGGCAGATGGAACGATAGATAGTGGTGCAGCAACCGCTACGCCAGTAGTAAGTGCAGCGGGTACGTATACGTTGACTATTACCGATGCAGACAATGGCTGTACGGCAACTGATACAGTAGTGATTACAGAGGATGCTGCCTTACCAATAGCGGATGCAGGTGTAACAGCAGAGCTTAACTGTACGATCCTTACTGTTACCTTAGACGGATCAGGATCAACAGCAGTAGGTGTTGACTACTTATGGACCACTGCAGATGGAACAATTGATAGCGGATCTACGACCATCTCACCGGTAGTAAGTGCAGCGGGAACGTATACTTTAACAGTTACCAATACCGCTACAGGTTGTGCATCAAGTGACACGGTAGTGATCACCGAGGATGTATTAGCACCAACGGCAGAGGCCGGTGCTACAGCTGAGCTTAACTGTAATGTACTTACCTTAGTATTAGACGGATCAGCTTCAGCAGGTCAGGGTGCATTGACTTATGCCTGGACTACTTTAGACGGAACGATAGATAGTGGTGCAGCAACTGCAACGCCAACAATTAGTGCCGCGGGTACTTATAGTTTAACTATTACAGATGCAGACAATGGATGTACGGCTACTGATACGGTAGTGATTACCGAGGATGTATTGGCTCCAACGGCAGATGCGGGAGCAACCGCAGAGCTTAACTGTAATGTAACGACATTAACATTAGACGGATCAGCTTCAGCGGGTCAGGGTGCACTTAGTTACGCCTGGACCACGGCAGATGGAACGATAGATAGTGGTGCAGCAACTGCAACGCCAACAATTAGTGCAGCAGGTACTTATAGTTTAACTATTACCGATGCAGACAACGGATGTACGGCTACCGATACGGTAGTGATTACTGAGGATGTACTGGCACCAACGGCAGAGGCCGGCGCAACAGCTGAGCTTACTTGTGCAGTAACGACCTTAACATTAGACGGATCAGCTTCAGTAGGACAAGGTGCACTTAGTTACGCCTGGACCACGGCAGATGGAACGATAGATAGTGGTGCAGCAACCGCTACGCCAGTAGTAAGTGCAGCGGGTACGTATACGTTGACTATTACCGATGCAGACAATGGCTGTACGGCAACTGATACAGTAGTGATTACAGAGGATGCTGCCTTACCAATAGCGGATGCAGGTGTAACAGCAGAGCTTAACTGTACGATCCTTACTGTTACCTTAGACGGATCAGGATCAACAGCAGTAGGTGTTGACTACTTATGGACCACTGCAGATGGAACAATTGATAGCGGATCTACGACCATCTCACCGGTAGTAAGTGCAGCGGGAACGTATACTTTAACAGTTACCAATACCGCTACAGGTTGTGCATCAAGTGACACGGTAGTGATCACCGAGGATGTATTAGCACCAACGGCAGAGGCCGGTGCTACAGCTGAGCTTAACTGTAATGTACTTACCTTAGTATTAGACGGATCAGCTTCAGCAGGTCAGGGTGCATTGACTTATGCCTGGACTACTTTAGACGGAACGATAGATAGTGGTGCAGCAACTGCAACGCCAACAATTAGTGCCGCGGGTACTTATAGTTTAACTATTACAGATGCAGACAATGGATGTACGGCTACTGATACGGTAGTGATTACCGAGGATGTATTGGCTCCAACGGCAGATGCGGGAGCAACCGCAGAGCTTAACTGTAATGTAACGACATTAACATTAGACGGATCAGCTTCAGCGGGTCAGGGTGCACTTAGTTACGCCTGGACCACGGCAGATGGAACGATAGATAGTGGTGCAGCAACTGCAACGCCAACAATTAGTGCAGCAGGTACTTATAGTTTAACTATTACCGATGCAGACAACGGATGTACGGCTACCGATACGGTAGTGATTACTGAGGATGTACTGGCACCAACGGCAGAGGCCGGCGCAACAGCTGAGCTTACTTGTGCAGTAACGACCTTAACATTAGACGGATCAGCTTCAGTAGGACAAGGTGCACTTAGTTACGCCTGGACCACGGCAGATGGAACGATAGATAGTGGTGCAGCAACCGCTACGCCAGTAGTAAGTGCAGCGGGTACGTATACGTTGACTATTACCGATGCAGACAATGGCTGTACGGCAACTGATACAGTAGTGATTACAGAGGATGCTGCCTTACCAATAGCGGATGCAGGTGTAACAGCAGAGCTTAACTGTACGATCCTTACTGTTACCTTAGACGGATCAGGATCAACAGCAGTAGGTGTTGACTACTTATGGACCACTGCAGATGGAACAATTGATAGCGGATCTACGACCATCTCACCGGTAGTAAGTGCAGCGGGAACGTATACTTTAACAGTTACCAATACCGCTACAGGTTGTGCATCAAGTGACACGGTAGTGATCACCGAGGATGTATTAGCACCAACGGCAGAGGCCGGTGCTACAGCTGAGCTTAACTGTAATGTACTTACCTTAGTATTAGACGGATCAGCTTCAGCAGGTCAGGGTGCATTGACTTATGCCTGGACTACTTTAGACGGAACGATAGATAGTGGTGCAGCAACTGCAACGCCAACAATTAGTGCCGCGGGTACTTATAGTTTAACTATTACAGATGCAGACAATGGATGTACGGCTACTGATACGGTAGTGATTACCGAGGATGTATTGGCTCCAACGGCAGATGCGGGAGCAACCGCAGAGCTTAACTGTAATGTAACGACATTAACATTAGACGGATCAGCTTCAGCGGGTCAGGGTGCACTTAGTTACGCCTGGACCACGGCAGATGGAACGATAGATAGTGGTGCAGCAACTGCAACGCCAACAATTAGTGCAGCAGGTACTTATAGTTTAACTATTACCGATGCAGACAACGGATGTACGGCTACCGATACGGTAGTGATTACTGAGGATGTACTGGCACCAACGGCAGAGGCCGGCGCAACAGCTGAGCTTACTTGTGCAGTAACGACCTTAACATTAGACGGATCAGCTTCAGTAGGACAAGGTGCACTTAGTTACGCCTGGACCACGGCAGATGGAACGATAGATAGTGGTGCAGCAACCGCTACGCCAGTAGTAAGTGCAGCGGGTACGTATACGTTGACTATTACCGATGCAGACAATGGCTGTACGGCAACTGATACAGTAGTGATTACAGAGGATGCTGCCTTACCAATAGCGGATGCAGGTGTAACAGCAGAGCTTAACTGTACGATCCTTACTGTTACCTTAGACGGATCAGGATCAACAGCAGTAGGTGTTGACTACTTATGGACCACTGCAGATGGAACAATTGATAGCGGATCTACGACCATCTCACCGGTAGTAAGTGCAGCGGGAACGTATACTTTAACAGTTACCAATACCGCTACAGGTTGTGCATCAAGTGACACGGTAGTGATCACCGAGGATGTATTAGCACCAACGGCAGAGGCCGGTGCTACAGCTGAGCTTAACTGTAATGTACTTACCTTAGTATTAGACGGATCAGCTTCAGCAGGTCAGGGTGCATTGACTTATGCCTGGACTACTTTAGACGGAACGATAGATAGTGGTGCAGCAACTGCAACGCCAACAATTAGTGCCGCGGGTACTTATAGTTTAACTATTACAGATGCAGACAATGGATGTACGGCTACTGATACGGTAGTGATTACCGAGGATGTATTGGCTCCAACGGCAGATGCGGGAGCAACCGCAGAGCTTAACTGTAATGTAACGACATTAACATTAGACGGATCAGCTTCAGCGGGTCAGGGTGCACTTAGTTACGCCTGGACCACGGCAGATGGAACGATAGATAGTGGTGCAGCAACTGCAACGCCAACAATTAGTGCAGCAGGTACTTATAGTTTAACTATTACCGATGCAGACAACGGATGTACGGCTACCGATACGGTAGTGATTACTGAGGATGTACTGGCACCAACGGCAGAGGCCGGCGCAACAGCTGAGCTTACTTGTGCAGTAACGACCTTAACATTAGACGGATCAGCTTCAGTAGGACAAGGTGCACTTAGTTACGCCTGGACCACGGCAGATGGAACGATAGATAGTGGTGCAGCAACCGCTACGCCAGTAGTAAGTGCAGCGGGTACGTATACGTTGACTATTACCGATGCAGACAATGGCTGTACGGCAACTGATACAGTAGTGATTACAGAGGATGCTGCCTTACCAATAGCGGATGCAGGTGTAACAGCAGAGCTTAACTGTACGATCCTTACTGTTACCTTAGACGGATCAGGATCAACAGCAGTAGGTGTTGACTACTTATGGACCACTGCAGATGGAACAATTGATAGCGGATCTACGACCATCTCACCGGTAGTAAGTGCAGCGGGAACGTATACTTTAACAGTTACCAATACCGCTACAGGTTGTGCATCAAGTGACACGGTAGTGATCACCGAGGATGTATTAGCACCAACGGCAGAGGCCGGTGCTACAGCTGAGCTTAACTGTAATGTACTTACCTTAGTATTAGACGGATCAGCTTCAGCAGGTCAGGGTGCATTGACTTATGCCTGGACTACTTTAGACGGAACGATAGATAGTGGTGCAGCAACTGCAACGCCAACAATTAGTGCCGCGGGTACTTATAGTTTAACTATTACAGATGCAGACAATGGATGTACGGCTACTGATACGGTAGTGATTACCGAGGATGTATTGGCTCCAACGGCAGATGCGGGAGCAACCGCAGAGCTTAACTGTAATGTAACGACATTAACATTAGACGGATCAGCTTCAGCGGGTCAGGGTGCACTTAGTTACGCCTGGACCACGGCAGATGGAACGATAGATAGTGGTGCAGCAACTGCAACGCCAACAATTAGTGCAGCAGGTACTTATAGTTTAACTATTACCGATGCAGACAACGGATGTACGGCTACCGATACGGTAGTGATTACTGAGGATGTACTGGCACCAACGGCAGAGGCCGGCGCAACAGCTGAGCTTACTTGTGCAGTAACGACCTTAACATTAGACGGATCAGCTTCAGTAGGACAAGGTGCACTTAGTTACGCCTGGACCACGGCAGATGGAACGATAGATAGTGGTGCAGCAACCGCTACGCCAGTAGTAAGTGCAGCGGGTACGTATACGTTGACTATTACCGATGCAGACAATGGCTGTACGGCAACTGATACAGTAGTGATTACAGAGGATGCTGCCTTACCAATAGCGGATGCAGGTGTAACAGCAGAGCTTAACTGTACGATCCTTACTGTTACCTTAGACGGATCAGGATCAACAGCAGTAGGTGTTGACTACTTATGGACCACTGCAGATGGAACAATTGATAGCGGATCTACGACCATCTCACCGGTAGTAAGTGCAGCGGGAACGTATACTTTAACAGTTACCAATACCGCTACAGGTTGTGCATCAAGTGACACGGTAGTGATCACCGAGGATGTATTAGCACCAACGGCAGAGGCCGGTGCTACAGCTGAGCTTAACTGTAATGTACTTACCTTAGTATTAGACGGATCAGCTTCAGCAGGTCAGGGTGCATTGACTTATGCCTGGACTACTTTAGACGGAACGATAGATAGTGGTGCAGCAACTGCAACGCCAACAATTAGTGCCGCGGGTACTTATAGTTTAACTATTACAGATGCAGACAATGGATGTACGGCTACTGATACGGTAGTGATTACCGAGGATGTATTGGCTCCAACGGCAGATGCGGGAGCAACCGCAGAGCTTAACTGTAATGTAACGACATTAACATTAGACGGATCAGCTTCAGCGGGTCAGGGTGCACTTAGTTACGCCTGGACCACGGCAGATGGAACGATAGATAGTGGTGCAGCAACTGCAACGCCAACAATTAGTGCAGCAGGTACTTATAGTTTAACTATTACCGATGCAGACAACGGATGTACGGCTACCGATACGGTAGTGATTACTGAGGATGTACTGGCACCAACGGCAGAGGCCGGCGCAACAGCTGAGCTTACTTGTGCAGTAACGACCTTAACATTAGACGGATCAGCTTCAGTAGGACAAGGTGCACTTAGTTACGCCTGGACCACGGCAGATGGAACGATAGATAGTGGTGCAGCAACCGCTACGCCAGTAGTAAGTGCAGCGGGTACGTATACGTTGACTATTACCGATGCAGACAATGGCTGTACGGCAACTGATACAGTAGTGATTACAGAGAATGCTGATTTACCAATCATCACCAACGTCGCTTCTACAGACCCAACCCTAATCGCTTGTCCAGCATTGAACAACGGTAGCATAGTAGTTACAGCCACAGGATCAAATCTTGAATATAGTAATGATAATGGAATTACATTCCAATCTTCAAATACCTTCTCAGGATTGGTCGCTGGATCATATGATATAGTTGTAAGAGATAATCTAACAAGCTGTTCAACGACTTATACGAATCCAGTAGTTCTAACAGCACCAAATTGTGTAGCTGATCTAGTGGTGAGTATTGCACAAACAGGAGGTCCGGACCCTGTAAATAATACGGGCCAAGTGTTGGATTATACCATCGTATTAGACAACATAGGAACTCTTGACATTACCAATTTGAATATTGTCAACATATTGCCTGATGGTAGCAATGGTGTATTGGTTGGACCTACAGGTGATGCTGGTACTCCTGGAGTACTTGACATCGGAGAAACATGGACCTATACAGTGAGTTATACCACTAGTTTGGTTGACTTCCAAAATGCAATAGATCTTGTAGCTGCTGTTTCAGTGACAGCTACTGAGGTGACAACACCTGAAGAAGATACTGCGATTACTGAGTTAATCGTATCAGACCTTAGTTTGACAAAAACAATTGATAATGCAAATCCTGTTGTAGGTACAGATGTAATATTTACAATCACTGTGAATAATGATGGAAAAAGTGATGCCTCGGGAATTGAGGTGACAGATTTACTACCTAACGGATATACATATGTGAGTGACAATGCTTCGGGAGCTTATGTTTCTGGAACTGGAATCTGGACCGTGGGATCTGTTGTGAACGGCGGAAGCGCAAGTATTCAAATAACAGCGAATGTTAACGCAACAGGTGATTATGACAATATTGCTGAGATCACTGCTTCAGATAATTTGGATTCAGATTCGACTGTTAACAATGGTGATGCAACTGAGGATGATCAGGATAATGCGACAACAAGTCCGCAAGCTTCTTCAGATATCAGTTTGACAAAGACAGTTGATAATGCTTCGCCAAATGTAGGAGACAACGTAGTATTTACAATCACTGTAAATAATGATGGACCAAGTGATGCAACAGGAATTGAAGTGACAGATGTATTACCGAATGGATATACTTATGTAAGTGATGATGCTTCTGGAGATTATGTTGCTGGAACCGGAGTTTGGACCGTTGGAAATATTATCAACGCAAGCAATGCGGTCTTGAATATAACTGCCACAGTAAATGTAAGTGGTGATTATAACAATATTGCAGAAGTTACCGCGGCAGATAATTCTGATAACGATTCGACTCCAGGTAATGGCGATATCAATGAAGATGATATGGATAGTGCTTTAGTAGTGCCAAACCCTGTATCTGATATTGAAATGGCAATGACTGTTGATAATCCTGCACCATTAGTGGGAGACAACGTAGTCTTTACTATCGAAATATTAAATAACGGACCAAGTGACGTAACAGGAGTCGTGGTTGCAGATCTGTTGCCAAGTGGGTATACGTTTGTAAGTGATGATGCTTCTGGTGACTACAATGCAGTTACAGGAATATGGACTGTTGATCCTATTATAGGTTCAAATTCATCAACAATCAATATAACTGCTAGTGTTAATGCAACGGGTGATTATGAAAATGTTGCCGAAGTAATTGCTTCTGATAATCTTGATCCGGATTCAACACCTAATAATGGTGATATCACGGAAGATGATCAGGTAAGTATTTCAATCACGCCAGTGGCAGTGTCAGATATAGAATTAACTGTTGCTGTGGATAATGCAACGCCATATGTAGGAAATGATGTGGTATTCACCATCACAGTTTCTAATAATGGGCCAAGTGACGCCACAGGTGTTCAGGTTACTGATTTACTTCCTGACGGATATACATATGCAAGTGACAATGCGGGAGGTAATTATGACGCTATAACAGGATTGTGGACCGTTGGAGATATAACTTCCGGAAACAACAGTATGTTATCAATTACTGCAACAGTAAATGTATCCGGTAATTATGACAATACTGCTGAAGTGACTGCTTCTGATAATTTTGACCCAGATTCTACTCCGGCAAACGGAATAGCATCAGAAGATGATCAGGACGCAATAAGCACAACGCCACTTCCGGTTTCAGATATGACAATGAACATGACTGTTGATAATATGACACCTTTTGTTGGAGGAGAAGTAGTATTCACCATTGAGATTTCAAACAATGGTCCAAGTGATGCAACGGGAATAGAAGTAGCGGACTTATTACCAAGTGGATATACTTATGTAAGTGATGATGCTGGAACGTATGATGCTGGAACAGGAATTTGGACAGCTGGAGCGATTACTTCAGGTAATACATCTGTGATCAATATCACAGCAACTGTAAATGCAACAGGTAATTACACCAATGTTGCCGAAGTCTCAGCAGCTGATAATTTTGATCCGAATTCTACACCAAACAACGGTGTTACGACTGAGGATGATTATTTCGAAATAACGATCACACCTATTCCAGTGGCTGATTTGAGCTTAGTGAAGACGGTAAACGATATGAATCCTACAACAGGAGACACAGTGATCTTTACCATAACAGTGAGTAATGCAGGTCCAAGTGCAGCGACAGGAGTATCTGTTGAAGATATCATGCCTGACGGATTTGGAAATATTACAGCAATTACGGCTGGAAGCAGCCTTACAGGTTCAACGCTTACATGGAGTGGCCTATCGGTTGCCAGTGGAGCAGATGTAGTTCTTGAATTTAGTGCTGAAGTACTTACAACTGGGACTTATATCAATCAGGCAGAGATCACAGCTTCTGATGTAGTAGATTTTGATAGTGAACCAACAGTGAGTTTTGATGCGGATGATTATACTGATGGTATAGACGATGATGATGAAAGTATCTTGGCTGATATGGTGATCAATTTCTTACCTACAGCAATTGATGATGATATCATTGTAGTGGAAAACACTACTGATAATGAGATCTTAATATTGATTGATAATGGTAATGGAGCTGATGATTTTGGTGGTGATGGTCCTGGAACGGTACCGGTAATTTTGGCAAGTCAGCCAAGCAATGGAGTGGCAAGTGCCAATGATAATGGTACGCCAACCGATCCAACAGATGATTATATCGTGTATACTCCAAATGCAGACTATGTAGGATTTGATTCCTTTACCTATACCATAGAGGATGGTCAGGGATTGATCGGAAGCGCAAATGGAGACAGGTCGACAGCAACGGTAACCATTGAGGTACTAGTTGATACTGATGGAGATATGGTAGGAGATATTTATGATATCGATGATGATAATGACGGAATCCTTGATACGGTTGAAGGAAATAATGACTCAGATAGTGATGGCTATCCTGACAGTTTAGATCTTGATGCTGATAATGACGGATTACCAGATAATATCGAAGCACAAGAAACGACTTCTTATATCGCACCATCGGGAATCGATAGTGATAGAAATGGATTGGATGACATTTATGAAAGTGCAGCCGGAGCGGGTGAAGGTTTGAACACCTTTAACAATGATGGTGACGCAACACCTGATTATTTGGACCTTGATTCTGATAATGACAATGTACCTGATAGTTTAGAAGGTCATGATGCAGATCACGATAGTCTACCTGATGTATTCCTATTAGGTTCAGATGCTGACGAAGACGGTCTTGACGACGGTTATGAAGGAAGTGACATTAACGATGGTTTTGATGCCAACGATGAGATTGATGATCCATCAACGCTTCCAAATGCTGATAATGATGCGGACTTGGATTTCAGAGATGAGGACGATGACAATGATAATATCGATACGATTGATGAAGACCTGAATGGAGATAACGATCCGACGAATGATGATACTGATGGTGACTTAGTGAGAAACTACCTGGATGTTGATGATGACAACGATGGTATTCTTACGCGAATTGAAGGGATTGGAGATGAAGATAACGACGGTTTCAATAATTATTTAGATCTCGACGCTGACGGCGATGGTATCCCTGATAATATTGAAGCTCAAAGTACTGAAGGTTTTATTCTACCTAGCTTATCTGATACGGATAACAATGGATTGGATGATGCTTATGAAAGCGCTCCTGGAAACGGAAACGGAATTACGGTTGTTGATACGGATGATGACGCTTACGCTGATTATTTGGATGACGATTCGGATAATGACAACGTTCCGGATGAGATAGAAGGACATGATTTCAATCAGGATGGAGTAGCTGATATTGCTTCTTCAGGTAGTGATGCCGATAACGATGGACTTGATGATGCTTTTGAAGGATCTGATAATAATGATGGTTTTATTCCTAACGATGAAATAATTGACCCTCTTTTGGAGTTACCTAATACAGATAATGAAGATGAAGTTGATTTTAGAGATCAGGATGATGACAATGATGGTATAGATACCATTGAGGAAGATGATAATGAAGATGGTGATCCAACCAATGACGATTGTGATGAAGACTTAACACCTAATTACCTGGATGCAACACCATGTAATATAGTGCCAAGTGGATTCTCACCAAACGGTGACGGTAAAAACGATGAGCTGGTTGTACCTGCCTTATCAACTTACTTGAACTTTGAGATGCAGGTGTTTAACCGTCAGGGAAATAAAGTGTATGAATATAAGAGAAATGGAGCGCTGACCCCTGAATGGTGGGATGGAAGATCATCAGGTCAATTAAATCTAGGCGATGATATATTGCCGGCTGGAACATATTTCTACCTGATTAAGTTTAACAGAGATGATAGAAAACCTGAATCAGGTTGGGTATACTTGAACAAATAACAATTGATACAAACAAGACAGGCAGTGAAATACCTGCCTGTCAAAAAATAAAATTCCCCAATGAAAAATAGAAAGATAATATTAGCACTTCTTGGACTGTTACTTTGGATAACGGACTCATACGGTCAGCAGGACGCTCAGTATACACAGTATATGTATAATATGAATGTTATAAATCCGGCCTATGCAGGGTCAAGAGGAACATTGAGCTTAGGTTTATTGGCACGTAGTCAATGGACCAACGTTAATGGTGGTCCAAAAACCATGACCTTTGATGCTCATGCCCCTGTTGGAAAAAAAGTAGGGATGGGACTGTCGGTCATTGCTGATGAGATTGGCCCGGCCAAGGAACAAAATATCTATGCTGATTTTTCATATACACTTAATACCTCTGATGAAGGCAGAATTGCTTTTGGACTAAAAGGTGGTGTTACCTTGCTGAATGTAAACTTGTTAGATGTTGTATTGCCACAAACATCAACGGGAGACGATCCCTTGTTTGACGAGAATATTAATGAGGCCTTTCCAAATATTGGTGCCGGAGTATATTATTATAATGACAAATGGTATGCAGGCTTTTCTGTACCAAATTTGTTAAAATCTGAACACCTTGATAAAGAAAATGTCAATACTAAAGCCTCAGAGGAAATGCATTATTTCTTGACAACAGGGTATGTATTTGACTTATCAAGCACTTTAAAATTTAAGCCATCTGTTATGGTGAAAGGTGTGTCTGGAGCACCCATATCATTTGACGTTAATGCCAACTTTCTTATGTATGACCGATTTGAAGTAGGAGCAAGTTACCGTTGGGAGGATGCGGTTAGTGTACTGTTTAATTTTGGTGTTACCAGATCATTTAGAGTTGGATATGCTTACGATTATACGATCTCCGAATTCTCTAATTCAAACACTGGAGGATCTCATGAATTGATGTTATTATATGACATTTCGTTTACTAAAAAGAATTTAAAATCACCTAGATTTTTCTAGATGTTAAATATTTAATTAAATTTACCCAAAATTCCCCGATATGATTAAAAAAATTACTTTGTTGTTTATTATGTTCAGTGTGTGCTATGTCACTGCGCAAACAACCCCAGGTATTTATACTATTAAGAACCTGGATATCAATACGAAGGAGTCTGATTTTGGAACTGCTTTCTTAGGAAAAGACAGGGTCATTTTTGCAGCACCTACGTCAAATACCATGATCGTTAAAAAGACATGGAAAGAGAATGGTCAACAGTTTTTAGATCTTTATACAGGACTAATCACCGATGACAGGCAACTTATCCAAAAGAAAAGAATGCCAGGTGATGTGAATACAAAGTACCACGAAGCCGGTGTTGCAGTTTCCAAGGACCTTAAGACCATCTATTACACAGCCAATAATTTTTATGAAAAACAATACCTTACGGATTCGTCTGGAGTGAATAACCTTCAAATGTTTAGGGCTTCACTTGACATAGAAGGAAAATGGACAGAAAAGGAAAAATTACCTTTCAATCATGTGGAATATTCTATTGGTCACCCGGCTTTAAATCATGAAGACACAAAATTGTATTTTGTATCTGATATGCCTGGAGGTTACGGACAAGCCGATATTTATGTAGTAGATATCAATGAAGACGGATCTTTTAGCGAGCCAAGAAATCTTGGACCAAGAATCAATACCGAAGGAAGAGAGATGTTTCCCTATATTGGAAAAGACAATATTCTTTATTTTTCTTCAGACGGCCATGCTGGCTATGGAAAATTGGATGTTTTTGCCAGTATGATATTTGACAATACAGTGAGTACGCCTTTAAGTTTAGAAGAGCCTATAAATAGTATCGAAGATGATTTTTCTTTTATCATTGACGATGAAAAGGACAGAGGGTTTTTCTCTTCAAACAGAGATGAAGGAAAAGGAGATGATGACATCTATTCTTTTCTTGCTAATCCGGGATTACATATCCATTGTGGGCAGGCTATTACAGTAAATGTAAGATCCGAGGATACAAATGAACCAGTTGCTGGAGCGACGATAGAACTAAGAGATGCAGCTGGGGCCGTCATAGAGACTGTCGCTGCTGGTCCTGATGGTTCTTATACTTTTGCATCTACTTTATGTGACATGCCTTATGTCTTATTTGCAACTAATAAAGGATTTTTAAGTGCTGAACAAGCCGTGAGAACAGTAAATGATATTGATCAGCCAGCGCTAATGGTGAATCTAAATCTGCCAGCACAGTTTGTTTCTAATAAAGTAAATATCAATACCATTTACTTTGACTTTGACAAATTTAATATCCGTAAGGATGCTGCAAAAGAGCTTGATAAGGTGGTTCAGGTGATGAACGAATACCCTGAATTGCTTATAGAAGCTGGATCGCATACTGACTCACGTGGTAAAGATAAATACAACATGAAACTATCTGAGAAGCGTGCAAAAGCGACGGTTGATTATATAGTTTCTAAAGGAATTGACGCCTCAAGAATAACGTACCAAGGCTATGGTGAAACACAGTTGGTAAACGAATGTTCAAACGGTAAAAAATGTTCTGAAGAAGAGCATCAATTGAACAGGAGAACTGAGTTTAATATCAACAATGAGAGCGGTTTCGAATTGGTACCATCTCCCCAGGAATAATGTTTAAAACCTTGTTAACATTTGCTTAAGAAAAAAGAATTTGCTAAAAGTGATATGTGACAAATTTTTATATATTTGCTTATACGGTATAGAATGTGGGAAAACTATTCAAAAATAAAAACGAATCTTATAAAATTAAAAGCTTGATTTTATGCTAATTGATAACTCACTTTGTTTTATAACATCGTGAGTTTTTAGTGTAAAATTAGTTTCATAAAAAAATAACAAAACGTTCATTAGAATGTTTTGTTTTTAAAAATTAATCATATGAAAATAGATTACTTTAATTTCAACTTTGGTAATTCAAAAGGGATAACATTCAAACGATTTGTTTTTGCAATTGTCTTGATGTTCTCTGTATCGTTTGCTAATGCTCAAGAAACGATCACAATTACAACAACATCTGACGATGCTAACTGGTTGATCAATTTCACAAATTCTGGAGGAGCGGCTTTGTCTTGGCTTGCTTCAGGACCTGGATTGCCTGTGGACCTTACAGGAACAGGAAATAATCCCAGTTTTAATTTTGCTACAAACACAAGCAACCTTCCAATTGTAATCACAATTACAAGTTCAGATAATTTTGATTTTGTAACTTCTTTATTGGCACCAGGAAGAGATATTACTGATGTGGATTTTGCTAATATGGAGAATATTCTTACACTAGAAATGCCTAGCAATGACTTGTCAAACATTGTTTTGACAAATAACACAGCTTTGACGCGCTTAGAGTTAGACAATAATATGTTGACCACAATAAATTTATTGACGAACGTAAATCTCGAGGAGTTTGATGCAAGTTTTAATGACCTTTCTTTAGTAAGTGTCGCAGGGATACCAAATTTAGAGTTTTTAGATCTTTCAAATAATGAGTTAACAGCAATTGATTTAAGTGGCAACCTTAATTTGACGCAGATAAATCTTGATTTTAACTTGCTAACAACAGTATCAATAGGTCAAGTTATTACAGATGTTGATGCCTATGGTACAGGAGGATTTGGTCATATTCTTAGCCTAACTGGTAATCCAGGAGATATACCTGCAAATGCTATAGCAAGTGTAAATAATTTAATAGCGCGAAATTGGATTGTAAGACCTCCGGTTATTTACGACTTTGGAGATGCTCCAAATTCCTATGGTACTGACATGGCTAGTAATGGTCCTCAGCATATCATTGGAGATGGGGATTTAAATCTAGGAATCGTTTATGATGATGAATTTGATGCTATAGCCCCGGGACTTGCTGCTAATGGTGATGATACTGATAAAGTAGCTGATGAAGATGGTGTTGATCCTAATGATTTACTAGGAATAACAACCTCTACTGACACATTTAGCATTGATGTGGATTACACGAATAATACACCTTTAGCTTCTAATATTTATGCATGGATTGATTTTGACAGATCGGGAACCTTTGATGCTGATGAATTTGCAACTTCTCCAATACCTAATGGAGGTGCTGGTACGGTGACTTTGAGTTGGACAAACTTAATAGCAAATGGTGTGGATATAGTAGATGGAGATACTAATGCAAGGTTTAGAACGACATCTGATATTTTAACAGGAAACGATACGGGAGGAATTGTGAATAATGGTGAAGTTGAGGATTACTTTTTGGTAATTCAATTGGATACCGATAGAGACGGAGTTCCAGATGTTTCTGATCTTGATGCTGATAATGACGGTATCTTGAATACGGATGAGCCCGGTGATTCTAATAGTAACGGCATTGATGACAGCCTTGAATTAGATGCCGATGGTGATGGATGTTTCGACACTTTAGAAGCAGGGGTATTGGATGGAGATTCAGATGGATATGTCGGAACTGGAATTTTGACATCAGCCAACGTCGATGCAAATGGTTTGGTTATAAGCGATGATAATGGCGCCATAAACGCACCTGTTGACGCTTATGGTCCGTTAAATGATTTAAATTTAAATACGATTTTAGATTCTCAGGAAGCTGGAGCAGCTGCGAATATTACTACACAGCCAACAGATCAGGACTTGATCATTGGAGACGTAACCTTTACAGTAGTAACTGATTTAGCAGTTGGAGATGAATCTTACCAATGGGAAGAAAGTACTGATGGAGGAACCACCTGGTTGCCAATAACTGATGCTCCTGGTTTTTACGCTGGGGCGACAACAGCAAGTTTAGTGGTTACCAATGTAGATGTGAGCAGACTGACCGACAGATATAGAATTTTAGTAAGCAATATAGCTTATGCCTGTGATCCTGTAACCACTTCTGATGAAGTAACTTATATCACCCCTGAAGATTTTGATCTCGATACGATTTTTGATATTGTCGATGTTGATGATGACAATGATGGTATTTTGGATGTTGATGAAGCGGGTAATACCGATCCTGGAACTAACGAGGATAGAATTAATTTAGATGCAGACAGTGACGGATGTTTTGATGTTACAGAAGCGGGGTTTACAGATGATAATGGAGACGGATTTTTAGGAGATGCTCCTGTTACAGTGAATCCTGACGGATCAGTATCCAGTGGTACAGACGGTTATACACCTCCAAACGATTTAAATGCTTCCGGTACTCCTGACTTTCAGGAAGCTGGAGCAGCTGCGAATATTACTACACAGCCAACAGATCAGGACTTGATCATTGGAGACGTAACCTTTACAGTAGTAACTGATTTAGCAGTTGGAGATGAATCTTACCAATGGGAAGAAAGTACTGATGGAGGAACCACCTGGTTGCCAATAACTGATGCTCCTGGTTTTTACGCTGGGGCGACAACAGCAAGTTTAGTGGTTACCAATGTAGATGTGAGCAGACTGACCGACAGATATAGAATTTTAGTAAGCAATATAGCTTATGCCTGTGATCCTGTAACCACTTCTGATGAAGTAACTTATATCACCCCTGAAGATTTTGATCTCGATACGATTTTTGATATTGTCGATGTTGATGATGACAATGATGGTATTTTGGATGTTGATGAAGCGGGTAATACCGATCCTGGAACTAACGAGGATAGAATTAATTTAGATGCAGACAGTGACGGATGTTTTGATGTTACAGAAGCAGGGTTTACAGATGATAATGGAGACGGATTTTTAGGAGATGCTCCTGTTACAGTGAATCCTGACGGATCAGTATCCAGTGGTACAGACGGTTATACACCTCCAAACGATTTAAATGCTTCCGGTACTCCTGACTTTCAGGAAGCAGGAGCAGCTGCGAATATTACTACACAACCAACAGATCAGATATATGTTTTGGCTGGATCTTCAACCTTCTCGGTTGTAACTGATTTAGCAGCAGGAGATGAGTCATATCAGTGGGAAGAAAGTATTGATAACGGAACAACATGGAGTACCTTAACAGACGTAGGAGATTATAGTGGAACAACCACTGCTGATCTTGTGGTTTCAACTCCTGATTTCAGTAAGGTTAACTTCAGATACAGGGTGTTGGTCAATAATGTGGCCTATGCCTGTGACCCAGTAACTACATCTGCAAGCGCTACTTTTGTAACGCCTGGTGATTTTGATAAGGACTTGATTTTCGATGTAGTTGATGTTGATGATGATAATGATGGTATTTTGGATGTTGATGAACCAGGCAATACCGATCCTGGTACTAACGAGGATAGAATTAATTTAGATTCAGATAGTGATGGTTGTTTTGATGTCACTGAGGCAGGATTTACAGATGTCAACGGTGATGGTCAATTAGGAAACTTCCCAATAACAGTAGATGCAAATGGACAAGTAACTAGTGGAACAGATGGATATACAGCACCTAATGATTTGAACCTTTCTGGTACTCCAGATTTTCAAGAAGCAGGAGCCCCAGCTACGATAACTACTCAGCCTTCCGATCAAGCTCTTATTATTGGAGTGACGACCTTTAGTGTTGTAGCAACAGCAGACACATATCAATGGCAAGAAAGTATTGATGGAGGTGCAACCTGGACGCCACTAGTTGATGGAGGAGATTATGCCGGAACCACTGCTGCTGATCTTCTAGTTAGCAATGCTGATGTCAGTAAGTTGACCTACAGATACCGAGTATTGGTCAGTAATATTGGCTATGCTTGTGATCCTACAACACTATCCGCTGAAGCCAGATATATCGCACCTAGTGATTTTGACAATGATGGTGTGTTTGATATTGTGGATGTAGATGATGATAACGATGGTATTTTAGATACGGTTGAACCAGGAAATACAGATCCGGGAACCAATCCTGATGCCTTAAACTTAGATTCTGATGGTGATGGTTGTTTTGATGTAACGGAAGCTGGGTTTACAGATAATGGATCTGGAAATTTAGGAACTGCAACTCCACCAGTCGTTGATGCAACTGGTTTGGTGACAAGCGCAACAAACGGATATACGGCACCCAACGATCTAGATGGAAACGGTACTCCAGACTTCCAGGAAGCGGGAACTGCTGCAGCGATTACAACACAACCTGCTGATCAAAACTTTATTCCAGGAGGAACGGTAACCTTTGATGTTATTGCTTCAGCTGATACTTATCAGTGGGAAGAAAGTACAGATGGATCAACCTGGACAACTATTGCTGATGGAGGTGACTATTCAGGAGCTACAACAGCTAGTTTGACGGTTTCAAATATTAATATCAGTATGCTGGGTTACACTTATAGAGTGAGGGTAAATAACATCGCTTATGCCTGTGATCCTGTTACAACATCTGCTATTGCTGCATTGGTCAGTTTACCGGATAATGACAATGATGGTGTACCGGATATTGTTGACGTTGATGATGACAATGATGGTATTTTTGATACAGATGAACAAGATGCTTTAGGTGCAGATATAGATTCTAACAATAATGGCACTCCTGACAGATTCGAACTGGATTCTGATTCAGATGGTTGTGATGATGTTATAGAAGCTGGATTTACTGACGGAGACGGAGATGGACTATTAGGAAATTCTCCTGTAACGGTTAACCCTGCAACGGGTCAGGTAACTAGTGGAACAGATGGGTATACGACACCTAACGATTTAGATAATAATGGCACTTACGATTTCCAGGAGGCTGGTGCGGCTGCTAATATTACAGGAGATCCTGTAGACCAGGACTTTGTTCTTAACGGCAGTGCAATTTATACAGCTACTTCTGACGGAGATACTTATCAATGGGAAATTAGTGCTGATGGCGTTAGTTTTACACCTCTTAGCGATGATGCAAAATACAGCGGTACTACAACTGCTACTTTGACGGTTTCAGGACTTCTTATTCCTGATTATTTCAATGAGTACAGAGTAGTTACCAGCAATATTGCTTTTGCCTGTGATCCTGGAGATGCTTCAGCATCAGCAAGCTATAACATATTGCTAGATACTGATAATGATGGCGTTTTTGATATCGTTGATGTAGATGACGATAATGATGGAATTTTTGATACTGTGGAAGGTGAAGTTACTGACTCAAATTTAGATGGCCGTCCAGACAGGATAAGTCTTGATTCAGATAGTGACTTTTGTGCTGATGCTATTGAAGCCGGATTTACAGATCCTGACGGAGATGGAATTCTTGGGACATCACCTGTTACAGTAGATGCTGACGGACAAGTAACAGGTCAAGGAGGCTATACAACACCGAATGATTTAGATAACAACGGCGTATTTGACTTCCAGGAATTTGGAGAACCTTCTTCAATTGAAAATCAACCTGAAGAAATCGAGATAGCCCTTGGAGATGACGCTATATTTGAGGTTTCTGCCACAGCTACTTTCTATCAATGGCAGCAAAGTATGGATAATGGATCAACATGGGTTGATTTGGTGAATGATATCAAATTTAGCGGTGTTACAACTGACAGATTGGTGATCAATGAAGCCAGAGGAAGACTGGAAGGCAGTTGGTACCGTGTGGTATTGAGTTCTCCTGATTACGCCTGTGACCCTGTACTTGAATTAGAATCAGACGGTGTCAGATTGGTATTCAATACACAATTGATACCAAGTGGATTCTCACCAAACGGTGACGGAGAAAATGACTTATTTAGCGTTCCTGGCCTTATTGAAACACCTGACTTTACCATGGAGGTATTTGACAGATGGGGTAACAGTGTTTACCAATATAAGAATAATGGTAATCTGAACCCTGATTGGTGGGACGGAAGGTCCACAGGAAATATGACCCTAAGTAAAGGGCAATTGGTACCTGCCGGAACTTATTTCTACCTCATCAAATACAATGATGGAAATAAATCTCCAGACAAGGGTTGGGTATATGTGAACTATTAATAGAAAGCTTATGGGTAGTATATCATATTGTTATACTACCCGAACAATATAAAAAAGGGGGTAAGGAGTTTTTAAAAAATATAGCTTAAACAACTCAGTGCTATTTAAATGACAATGTGATTGTCAAATGAATAAAATTTAACAAATGAAAAAAATAACAATTTTCTTAGCTTTTGGTTTTTTACTTTTCTTTAACGAGACCAATGCGCAACAAGATCCTCAGTATACACAATATATGTATAATATGAACGTTGTAAATCCAGCATACGCTGGTTCTAGAGGAACCTTAAGTTTAGGTTTGTTGGGGCGTAGCCAGTGGACGAGTGTGGATGGAGCACCAAAAACGTTAACATTTGATGTTCATGCGCCATTAGGAAAAAAAGTAGGGGTTGGACTCTCTGTCATTGCAGATGAAATCGGTCCTGCCAAAGAAACGAATATTTACGCTGATTTTTCCTATACGCTAACCACTTCGGAAGAAGGAAGATTGGCCTTTGGTTTAAAAGGTGGTGTGACTTTGTTAAATGTAAATCTGTTGGATGTAGTTTTGCCACAGACATCTAGTGTGGGTGACCCCGTGTTTGATGAAAATATAAATGATACGTTTCCAAATTTTGGAGCAGGAGTTTACTACTATACCAACAAATGGTATGCCGGTTTCTCAGTTCCGAATATTTTGAAATCAGAACATTTAGACAAAGATAATATCAACACCAAGGCCTCAGAAGAAGTTCATTATTTTTTAACCGGTGGATACGTTTTCGATCTGTCAAGCACATTAAAGTTCAAACCATCATTAATGTTTAAAGGAGTTACCGGAGCACCGGTATCTATAGACATCAATGCGAACTTCCTAATGTATGATAGATTTGAAGTAGGAGCGAGTTATAGAATAGAAGATGCCGTTAGTTTATTGTTCAATTTCGGAGTTACCCCTGACTTTAGAATTGGTTATGCATATGACTATACCATCTCAGAGTTCTCTAATTCACAAACCGGCGGATCACATGAGATCATATTATTGTATGACATTGACTTCTCTAAAAAGAATTTGAAGTCACCTAGATTTTTCTAGGGTTATATAGAAAAACATAAAAAAGGGGAATTTATGAA
This sequence comes from uncultured Flavobacteriaceae bacterium, assembly GCA_963780405.1. Lineage (GTDB taxonomy): Bacteria > Bacteroidota > Bacteroidia > Flavobacteriales > Flavobacteriaceae > Lutimonas. The sequence continues at coordinate 284,324 of CAWABX010000002.1, read as the reverse complement.
AAATTACATTTTAGCATTACTGCTATGTAGTGTAGGAGTATTCTATGCACAAACTGAAGGCTCTGGAAAGTATGCAATCAATCAACTTACTGTAAATTCTAAGAATTCTGATTTTGGAACTGCCTTTTACGGAGAAGATAAATTAGTTTTTGCTTCACCGAAAAAAGGAATTACCTTGGTTAATGATGTTTGGGTGGACAATAATCAGCGATTTTTGGAACTTTATATTGGCGATATACTTCCCAATGGAGATCTGGAAAACGTTTCATTGATGAAAGGAGAGGTTAATACTCGTTACCATGAAGCCGACGTTGTTTTCACAAGAGATTTAAAAACAGTTTATTTTACCAGAAATAATTTTTACAACAAAAAGTTGGCAAGAGAGTGAAAAAGAGATGGCTAATTTGGCCATGTTTAAAGCATCTGTTAATGATAAAGGTGAATGGGTGAATATTATTCCAATGCCCTTTAACAATGTAGAATATTCAGTTGGGCATCCTGCCTTAAGTGCTGATGAAAAAACATTATATTTTATATCTGACATGCCCGGAGGATATGGACAAACTGATATTTTTAAAGTTGCTATCAATCAAAGTGGTTTTGGAAACCCCGTTAATTTAGGATGGAAGATCAATTCACCGGCAAAGGAATTTTCTCCTTATGTTGATGGTGAGGTCTTGTATTTTTCTTCAGATAAAGATGGTGGTATGGGAGGATTCGATGTTTATGCTACTCGTTTGGTTGATTTTACACCAGAACCTGTATTATTGAATGCGCCTATCAATTCCAGTGCTGATGATTTTACATTTATCATCAATTCCAAAACAAGAAAAGGCTATGTTTCTTCGAACAGAAGTGGAGGAGAAGGTGATGATGATCTTTATTCATTTATTGAAGAAGAACCTGTCGATGTTCAAATGTCGTCAGTTGATCACCGGAGAGGTAAGAGATCAAAATACCACTGAAATTATTAGGGGTGCAGTTGTGGCCATAAAAGATGCTGATGGAAATGTAGTGGAAGAAGTAGTTGTGGATGAAGAAGGTGTTTTTGAACTTCCTGTTTATTGTGATACAAGTTATAAGTTGGAAGGCAGCAAGGAAGGTTATACTACGCAAAGCAAGTCGCTGACCACATCAATGGAAGCCGATAAAAAATTAAAATTACTTATACTATTGGGAACTGGAGAAATCTTGGAACAGGTGGAGGTAGCTGCAATAGTTGAAGACAAACCTGAAGGTATGCCTGAGGTACTTCCGGAGGAAATTGTAAAAGTGAGACCAAGTACTTATGTAGTGAATATTGAGCCTATCTATTTTGAATTGAATTCTTCATATCTGAATAAAGAGGCTATGAAAGAGCTTGATAAGGTAGTTGACTTGATGACCAAATATCCTGAAATGATCATTGAATCAGGTTCACATACAGACTCCAGAGGGATTGTAGGTTACAATACTTGGTTGTCAACCCGAAGAGCATCATCTACTGTTAATTATATTCTTGAAAAAGGAATTGACGCCAGCAGGATCACGGGAAAAGGTTATGGAGAAAGTCAGTTGATCAATGGTTGTTCTGATGGTGTGGAATGTACTGAGGTACAACATGCGATGAATAGGCGTACAGAATTTGTGATCATAAAAATGTAATTGAATCAAATACTAAAAGCCAACGAATTTCGTTGGCTTTCTATTAAGGTATTAGAGCCTATGAAAAGTTTATTTTCCATTATTTTTTTATTAGTTTCTGTAGTTGCTTATCCGCAGCTAACAGCTGCCCAATACAATGTAAAAAGCCTTGAGGCAAACTCTGAGAATGGTGACTTTGGTGCTACATTTTATGGAAAAGATAAGATCGTGTTTTCTTCATCAAGAAAAACTGGTATTTCCAACAAGACCTGGGAAGGTAATGACCAGCCTTTTCTGGATCTTTATATAGGTAATTTAGAAGCAAACGGTGAAATTACAAGAGTAAGGCCTTTCTCAAATGCTGTAAACTCAAAATACCATGACGCTATGGTCGCCTTTTCACCCAATCTGAAGGAATTATATTTTACTTCTAATAATTATATGGGAGGAAAAATAAGATCAAGTAATCTAAAGATCTTTAGGGCGAACATAGAAGATTCCGGAAGTAGAACTAACGTTATGACCTTAACGATCAACAATGATAAGTACAGTACGGGCCATCCATTTGTGTCAAAGGATGGAAAAAAACTTTATTATATTTCGGATATGCCGGGAGGATATGGTGAAACAGATATTTATGAAGTATCTATCAATAATGGGCATTACGGAGCTCCGAAGAACCTCGGTCCAACTGTGAATTCAAAGTATAGGGAGTACACGCCTTATGTAGATGGTGATATTCTTTATTTTTCTTCAAATAAACCAGGTGGACAAGGAGGGTATGATATTTATATGACCAAACTTGACGGATCAATAGAAGAGCCTATAAATCTGGGGAAACCAATGAACAGTAAAGGAGATGATTTTTCTTTTATAATTGACAAGGAAACCCAAAGTGGGTATTTTTCCTCGAACCGAAGAGGAGGCAAGGGAGATGACGACATCTATTTTTTTAAGGAGCTGACCGTAAATCCAATTTGTGATCAGATTGTTCAAGGAGTTATAATTGATAAGAAAACAGGTCAACCCATACCAGATGCTTTTGCCGCGATTTATGACAGTAAAGGCAACAAAATCAGAAGAATTGAGGCACTTAAAAACGGTGAATTTTCCTTTAAGGTTAAATGTGATGAGAACTATACAATTCGTGGAGACAAATTTGGATATTTTGAAGCTGATACGACTTTGGTAACAAGCAGGGTAAATGCATATGAAAACAGGATAACCCTAAAACTTGATGAGAAGGAATTTGTCATGGTTAACGGAAAGGAAATGCTCAATGTAAGATCTATTGAATTTGAACTGAATGAAGCAAATATACTGGAGAGTTCTTATGACGAGCTGGCAAAGGTGGCTCGATTGATGGATAAATTTCCTGAAATGATCATACAGTTTGGCTCTCATACTGATTCAAGAGGAGGTGATGGTTATAATATGTGGCTCTCTCAGAAACGGGCCTCAGAAACGGTAAGGTATCTTATTGGTATAGGTGTAGATTCAAGAAGAATTACAGGAAAAGGATTTGGTGAATCCAAATTGGTCAATGGCTGTTCAAATGGTGTAAAATGTACAGAATTGGAACACAGACAAAATAAAAGGACTGAATTTGTAGTGATTAAAAAATAGTCTGCTGAAAATCAGTAATAAGAAAGAAAAGCATCTCGCCTTGGCGGGATGCTTTTTTTATAGTATTGAATGAAAATTTTCAGAAAATATGTACTTTTGCAAATTTAACAGAATTCACAAGAAAATATGAGTCAGACTTTTAAAGAATATAAGGGATTGGACCTTCCGGCAATTGCCGAAAGAACACTCACATTTTGGGAAGAGAACGATATATTCCAAAAAAGTATTAGCTCAAGAGAAGGAAAGGAAAGCTTTGTTTTTTTTGAAGGACCTCCTTCAGCAAACGGACTTCCTGGAATTCACCATGTGATGGGAAGAGCCATCAAAGATCTTTTCTGCAGATATAAGACACTTCAAGGTTTTCAAGTTCCAAGAAAAGCAGGATGGGATACGCATGGATTACCCATTGAATTGGGCGTTGAGAAGGAACTTGGGATCACAAAAGAAGATATTGGAAAAAAGGTTAGTGTTGAAGAATACAACCAGGCCTGTAAGAAGGCAGTACTTCGATATACTGACATCTGGGAAGATCTTACGAAGAAAATGGGCCATTGGGTAGATATGAACGATCCCTATGTGACCTATAAGCCAAAGTATATGGAGACTTTGTGGTGGCTACTTAAGGAACTCTATCAAAAAAAACTGCTCTATAAGGGTTATACCATACAACCCTATTCTCCAAAGGCAGGAACAGGATTGAGTTCTCATGAGCTTAACCAGCCAGGGACCTATCAGGATGTGACGGACACCACAGTAGTGGCGCAATTTAAAGTGATACCATCAACTTTACCTGAAAGCCTTAAAAGCATCAAAGGAGATCTTTATATATTGGCATGGACCACCACGCCATGGACACTTCCTTCGAATACTGCCCTGACTGTTGGTAAGAAAATAGACTATGTGATAGTCAGTACTTTTAACCAATACACTTTTCAACCTATCAATATAGTCTTGGCGAAGCAACTTGTAGCTTACCAGATGGGTAAGAAGTTTCAGGAGGTTAGTGATCAAGCCGCACTGGAAGCATACAAAGAAGGAGATAAAGTAATTCCCTATAAAATAATTGCTGAATGCAAAGGAACTGACTTGCTCGAAATCAGGTATGAGCAATTATTACCATTTGTATTGCCCTATCAGAATGCGGAAAATGCCTTTAGAGTGATTGCGGGAGATTTTGTTACAACTGAAGATGGTACTGGTATAGTGCATACGGCGCCAACATTTGGAGCAGATGATGCGATGGTTGCGAAACAAGCCAAACCAGAAGTACCTCCAATGCTGGTATTGGATGACCATAATAATCCGGTTCCGTTGGTGAACCTGCAGGGTAAATTTACTTCAGAGATGGGCAAGTATGCCGGCAAATACGTTAAGAATGAATATTATGATGATGATCAACAGCCCGAAAGGTCGGTTGATGTGGAAATTGCTATTCAGTTAAAAGAAGAAAACAAGGCTTTTAAGGTCGAAAAATATAAACACAGTTATCCTAATTGCTGGAGAACTGACAAGCCAATCCTTTATTACCCTTTGGATTCCTGGTTCATTAAAGTCACAGATAAGAGAGACAGAATGTTCGAATTGAATCAGTCGATCAATTGGAAACCCAAGTCGACAGGAGAGGGAAGATTTGGTAACTGGCTTCAAAATGCAAATGATTGGAATCTGTCCAGATCAAGATTCTGGGGTACTCCTTTACCTATTTGGAGATCAAAGGATGGATCAGAAGAGATCATCATTGGTTCTGTTGAAGAATTAAAATCCGAAATGCAAAAATCCGTTGCTAAAGGTTTTATGGCTCAGGATATTTTCGAAGATTTCGTAGTGGGGGATATGAGTGAGGAAAATTATGATAAAATAGACCTTCATAAGAACATAGTAGATCAAATTATTTTGGTTTCGGAGAAAGGGCAAGCCATGCGCAGAGAAACTGACCTTATTGATGTTTGGTTTGACTCTGGTGCGATGCCATACGCACAATGGCATTATCCTTTTGAAAACAAGGAAAAAATTGATGCCAATGATTTCTATCCTGCCGATTTTATAGCAGAAGGAGTTGATCAAACGAGAGGATGGTTCTATACCTTGCACGCCATCGCAACCATGAATTTTGATAGTGTTGCCTATAAAAATGTGGTATCAAATGGACTTGTTCTTGACAAGAATGGTAAGAAAATGTCAAAAAGACTAGGCAATGCGGTGGATCCATTTGATACAATGAAAAAATATGGCCCGGATGCGACCAGGTGGTATATGATTTCAAATGCAAACCCATGGGATAACCTTAAATTTGACATTGAAGGTATAGAAGAAGTAAGAAGAAAGTTCTTTGGAACGCTTTACAATACCTATTCTTTCTTTTCTCTATATGCAAATATTGATAAATTCTCATACAAAGAAAATGAGATTGCGATTGAGGAAAGACCCGAGATAGATCGATGGATCCTGTCAGAATTGAATTCGCTGATTAAAAAAGTGGAAAGCTTTTATGATGATTACGAGCCAACTAAAGCGGCAAGGGCCATTCAGGATTTTGTGGGTGAGAATTTGAGTAACTGGTATGTAAGGTTATGTCGAAGAAGGTTTTGGAAAGGAGATTATCAAAAAGATAAGATATCGGCTTATCAGACATTGTATACCTGTTTGCTCACAACTGCAAAAATGGCTTCCCCGATTGCGCCATTTTTTATGGATAATTTGTATCGAGATTTAACAAAAAACGTTTTTGGAAATAAATTAAGTTCTGTACATTTGGGTGAATTTCCAAAAGCTGATGAAACATTGATCGATCCATCTCTGGAAAGAAAAATGCAAAAGGCACAGTCAATATCCTCTATGGTTTTGTCACTCAGAAAAAAGGAAATGATCAAAGTTCGCCAACCTTTGCAAAAGATAATGATTCCTGTTATGGATAAACAGGATAGATTAGACATTGAGGCAGTTTCGGATTTGATTATTTCGGAAGTTAATGTAAAGGAAGTGGAGCTTTTGGAGGACGCTTCAGGGATTTTGATCAAGAATATCAAGCCCAATTTTAAAGTGCTTGGACCAAAATATGGCAAGGAAATGAGATTTGTGGGTCAGGCTATCAACGGCTTGTCAAATGAGCATATCGAAACCATTGAGCGTGACGGGTCCTTGATGATTGAAGTAAATGGTAAAATGGTAAGTCTCTTATTGGAGGAAGTGGAGATTGCAACTCAGGATATTGAAGGTTGGCTAGTTGCCAATCAGGGCAATTTAACGGTTGCTTTAGACGTTTCAATAACAGAGGAGTTAAAGAATGAGGGTATCGCCAGAGAATTGGTGAACAGAATTCAAAATTTAAGGAAAGAAAGTGGTTTGGAGGTCACAGACAAGATCATTCTTTATGTTAAAAAGGATGGTTATATTGATGAAGCAGTGGCCCTCAATGCTGAATATATTAAAAATGAAACATTAACTAAAGAATTAATAATAACAGAAGAAGTTGAAAATGGGATTGACATTGTATTTGACCATATAAATACAGTAATGTTCCTAGAAAAGGTAAAGTGATGAGCGAGAATAAAATTAGATACTCAGATCAGGACTTAGCAGAGTTTAAGTCGATCATAGAAGAAAAGATCAGGCAGGCAAAAGAAGATTTACTTTTAATTGAAAGTACCTTTAAAAATGACAGCAATAATGGTACGGATGATACTTCCCCAACCTTTAAGGCTTTTGAAGAAGGATCTGAAACCATGTCAAAAGAGGCAAATGTTCAATTGGCTATCCGTCAGGAAAAGTTCATACGGGATTTGAAAAACGCATTGTTAAGAATCGAAAACAAGACCTACGGAGTTTGTCGTGTTACAGGAAATCTGATTCAAAAGGAGCGCCTAAAGTTAGTTCCTCATGCCACTTTAAGTATAGCCGCAAAGAACCAGCAATATTAGGAAAAGGAGTAGATACAGCCGCTTAAGAAGGTCATGCTCATGGGTCTTTTTACTTTTTGTTGTATATACTAATGGCCAGAAGGTTGTCGAACAAACCATAGAATCCAAAGCTGCAATTATTAATATTGAATTTGACCTTATAGATCATATTCAAGTGTTTAATTCTGGCGATGAATCTAGTATCACAGTTCATGCTGAAGGATCTGTTCAAACACCAAGTTTTCAGTTAGAAGAAACAGACGGGCATGTGTTGATAAGGGATAATGAGTTGCTTGTTTCAGAAGAATCACTTGGGGACGATAAGGTATGCATGATAGAACCCAACTATACTTCGTATCAGATTTATGTCCCTAAAAACAGAGCGCTATATATTTCTTTTATGGAAGGAAATTTTTATGCGGATAAGTTTGAAGGTGATCTGAACTTAAAAGTTGAAGATGGTATTATAAAGTTGAAGGACATGAATTTCCCGGTAAAATTAAGTTTAAATGCGGGAAGTGTCTTTTTACATGGACTAAGAAATACCAAAATTGATGCAGAAACCAATTTGGGAATTTTAGTGAACGATATCTCTGAAGAGGATTCAATAATGCCGAATAAAAAATTATATCAGACCGTTGGAAATCCAAATAATTCGATAGTAATAAGAACAATTCTTGCTAATATTTATTTGTATGGCTCCAAAGACTAATTTTTAGTATTATTGTAGCGCCTTTAAAAGCAATCATTTAGTTTGAACAAAGACAAGAAATTCGTGAAAAGATCAGTTTTTATTATCATCGTTATACTTTTAATTGATCAGGTTTCTAAAATCTATATCAAGACACATTTTGTGCTCAGTGAGGAGATCAAAGTTTTGGGTCTTGATTGGTTCAGAATTCATTTTTTGGAAAACAATGGCATGGCATGGGGCAAGGAGTTTGGCGGTAAATCCGGTAAACTTTTTTTGACTTTGTTTAGACTAGTAGCCATTGCCGGAATAGGCTATTGGTTGTATGATGCCATAAAAAACAATGCACATCGAATTTTAATTACCGCAATAGCACTTATTTTCGCAGGTGCTTTAGGGAACATTATTGATTCTGTTTTTTACGGAATTTTCTTTAGTGACAGTTATCGTCAGGTAGCTACTTTTCTTCCACCCGAAGGAGGGTATAATTCTCTTTTTTATGGGAAGGTTGTAGACATGTTATACTTTCCAATAGTAGACACGATGCTTCCTGATTGGGTGCCCAGTATCAGTTTTGATTTTCCGTCATGGTTACCCATAATAGGTGGGAATCATTTCTCTCTTTTTGAGAACCGAAACCTAACTTTTTTTGATCCGGTTTTTAACGTAGCCGATACCGCTATCAGCACTGGTGTAGGTCTGTTGATCGTTTTCAACAAAACTATTTTTCCAAAGAAAAAGACGGCTACCTCTGAGATCATTGCAGAAGAACACGATTTGAACTAAGATAATTTCATTCTTTCTTTTAATGCGTCGATCAATTGCAACAGATTGTCTATTTCGACATGATCCATGATCACAACTTTATACCATTTGTTGTTTTCATTGTGCTGCTCAGGAACCAAATCAAATTTTTCGGCAATATCTTTTGGGATATGAGAGGAATCCAAGGTGACGATATTCATATGTTCATTCCTGAAATAAGGAATACTCAACTGATCCAGTTGTTTGCAAAACCAATTGGTTCTCATGAGTAACACACTTATTTTCTCGTACCAACCATAGGGCCCGTAAGTAAACAAAATCATGTATACGGCAATTGCATTTGCACCTGAGCGACTTCCACATAAAGTAAGGTCCATGCCTTCCACATATTCAGCCTCTTTGGTCAGTACATTTTCAATAAGCCCTTTTCTACATAAATATACCCCTGTTCCATAAGGAGCTTGAAGCATTTTATGTGCATCAATCGTTATGGAGGAAACTTTAGGGTTGGAAAAATTAATCTTTGATTTCAAATTGCTGAAAGGATAAACAAAACCTCCATAGGCCCCATCAATGTGTAATTTGTAGTCTAAGCCCATTCCTTCCAACAGATCTGTATATAGGTCTGGATCATCTACTGATCCGAACATGGTAGTTGCCATGTTCGCAATGACGATAAAATATTTTTTACCATTGGCTACGGCGTTTTTAACCAGACTTTCCAAAGCTATGGGATCAATTTCTCTTGTTTTAAAATTAACAGGTGTATGAAGAAGGTCAAGGTTTAGCAGGTTGGATGCTTTTGGGATCGAATAATGTGTGTCATCTGAAGCCAGTATTGCTATTTCATGGTTTTTAGCATCAAAATGATGGTTGAAATAATTTCGAAAGACCCAAATGGCCTGAATATTTGCTTCAGTTCCTCCAGGTGCAATATAGCCATCAAATTGTTCGTCTTCCATTTTGAAAAAATCAACAGCGAGAACCCTTAGTACTTCGCGTTCAATTTCCTGTGTTCCTTTAAATGCACTTTCTGATGATCCGTATGTATGACAGCCAATATGGTTTGGGTTGGCCACATAGGTTTTTAAAGTGGGAGCATCCTTTAGAAATGGAGCATCGCTGTAAAAAACCTTATCGTCTAGTTTGGAGGCAGGATAGCCTAGTGAAGTGTCATTTTCAAAATCTACATTTTCTTTCAGTGCAATTTCTATTCTAGACTGCAAGCTATGATGTGTAAGTTTTTTCCAATATTTCATTTCCTTGTATTTTAAAAACGTATTTTTATGCCTTTATACGAGGCTGTAAAAGTACGAATATTGATCGGATAAAGCCGTGATAAACAGGGCTTCCCGAGGTAATTAAAGGAATTTATTAAAATCACAAAAAATTTATTTTAAATTGTATAATCATTGTTTTTTGAATACTGAAACTATCATAAACCAATGTTTTTGACTGAATTAATAGAGAAACTTAAATCGTCTAAAGATTAGTTTTAGGAATAAATGAATCAATTTAAAACATAGTAGGGCATTTTACATGCTAGCCTCACAATATTCAAGACCTGATTCATGATAAGAAAACCTTAGTTTGGAGTTAGAAGTTCAAATAAAATCTCTTCCCGATTCACCTGGTGTATATCAATACTATGACCGGTTAGATAAATTATTATATGTTGGCAAGGCCAAAAACCTTAAGAAAAGGGTGGCTTCTTATTTTACCAAGCATCATGATAATGGGAAAACAAGGGTTCTTGTGAAGAAGATAGCAAGTATCAAACATATTGTGGTGGAAACAGAAACTGATGCCCTTCTCCTGGAAAACAATCTTATAAAAAAGTACCAACCCAGGTATAATGTGTTGTTGAAGGATGATAAGACCTATCCTTGGATCTGTATCAAAAAGGAAGCTTTTCCCAGAGTTTTTCTCACAAGAAATTTATGGAAAGACGGTTCTGAATATTTTGGTCCATATACTTCTGTAAAAACTGTAAGGGCCTTGCTGTCACTTATTAAAGAATTATATCCGTTGAGAAGTTGCGCCTACAATCTGTCATCTGAAAATATAGCAAATCAGAAGTATAAGGTTTGCCTTGAATACCATATCAAAAATTGTAAAGGAGCTTGCGAAGGATTGCAGTCTGAAGAGGAATATGATCAGGATGTCAAAGAGATCAGAAACATTATCAAAGGTCATTTTGGATCTTCCTTGAAACGATTCGAGAAGTTAATGCTTGACTTTTCAGAAAAGGCAGAATTTGAGGAAGCCCATAAAATCAAGGAAAAGATTGAATTGTTGTCTAACTATCAGGCAAGATCAACGGTGGTTAATCCATCAATTACAAATGTAGATATATTCAGTATCGTTTCAGATGAGTCTTTTGCCTATGTCAATTTTCTTAAGATCACAAACGGGGCTATTATCCAGTCTCATACCGTGGAGATCAAAAAGAAATTAGACGAAGATGACAAGTCCTTGCTAGAACTGGCCATTGTAGAGATTAGGGATCGTTTTCATTCTACTTCGGAGGAGATTTTTACGCCATTTAAAGTAGACATAGGAGATATTGTAAAGGTCACTGTTCCCAAACAAGGCGATAAAAAACGCATTGTTGAGCTATCCATACGAAACGCAAAATATTTTAGGCAAGAACGATTTAAACAAATTCAGATTATAGATCCTGACAGACATACGAAAAGAATTATGGCCCAGATGCAAAAGGACCTGCGACTTAAGGCAGAGCCCAGACATATAGAATGTTTTGATAACTCGAATATTCAAGGGAGTCATCCGGTGGCGGCTTGTGTGGTTTTTAGGAACGGAAAGCCAAATAAAAAAGAATACCGTCATTTTAATATTAAAACCGTTGAAGGCCCTGATGATTATGCCTCTATGGAAGAAGTTGTCCATAGAAGGTATAAAAGGTTGCTGGAAGAAGGAACAGACTTACCTCAGCTTGTGGTGATTGATGGAGGAAAAGGGCAGTTATCTTCTGCCTTAAAAAGTCTTGATCTATTGGGGTTAAGAGGTAAGATCGCTATTATTGGGATTGCAAAAAGACTTGAGGAGATCTATTTTCCAGGGGATGCGATCCCATTATACCTTGATAAAAAATCCGAATCCTTGAAGATCATCCAGCAATTGAGAAATGAGGCCCACAGATTTGGTATAACGCACCATCGCAATAAGAGAAGTAAAGGAGCAATTAATAGCGAGCTATCGAATATTAACGGTATTGGAGAAAAGACTGTTTTAGCCTTATTGAAAAAATTTAAATCAATTAAAAGACTGAAAACCGCAACCTTTGATGATTTAGAGCAACTTATAGGTAAGGACAAAGCATCCAAAGTAATTGAACATTTTAAAATCGAACAAGCTCCAAAATCGACTTTATGAGATATTTCTTGTTATTTCTTTACTTATTTTCTATTCCTATGCTAAAAGCTCAGGATGGGCCAACTGCTGAAAAGGATATTAAAGTAGGTTTGGTCTTAAGTGGAGGTGGTGCTAAAGGATTCGCTCATGTAAGTGTCTTAAAAAAACTGGAGGATGCCGGTGTCAGAATTGATTATATAGCCGGCACCAGTATGGGCGCTATTATTGGAGGACTTTATGCCTCAGGTTATAGTGCTAAGGAATTAGATTCTGTTTTACGGGTTTACGATCTGAACGGTCTTGTTCGAGATGACTTACCCAGAGAAGTTTCTTCATTTTATCAAAAGGAGAATGATGGAAAATATGCCATTTCTTTGCCGTTGGTAAAAAGAAGGATCGAATTACCATCAGCAGTGTCTACAGGGCAAAATGCCTTTAACATATTTTCACAACTAACTGAACATGTTCATGAGGTGGATGATTTCAGTAAATTGGATATTCCATTCTTTTGTATGGCTACGAATTTGGAAACAGGTGAAGAAGTTGTGTTAGACAAGGGGTTTCTTCCAGAAGCTATACGGGCAAGTGGTTCATTTCCAGGACTATTAACTCCTGTAAAGGTGGATGGGAAAGTTCTTGTGGATGGTGGAATTGTGGATAATTTTCCGGTTGAAAAAATGAAGGAAAAAGGAGTTGATTATATTATAGGCGTCAACGTGTCTGCAGGACTTAAAGACATTGAAGATCTCAACACGCTTCCCGACATACTGCTGCAGATTGCAGGCTTTCAAATGTATAATAAGTGGGAAGACAAAATTGAGCAATCAGATTTATATATTAGACCCGACCTTGATGAGTTTTCAACTTTTTCCTTTGACCAGAGTGAAGAAATCATGAGAAGAGGAGATATTGCCATGGAAAAGGTTGAAGATCAATTGAAGGAATTGGCCGCAAGGCAAAGTGGAGGACATCCGGTAAGAACCATTGCAACCTATTCGTTTAAAAAAGAATTTATGATCAAAGAAGTCCTGATCAAAGGAAATAGGAATTATACGGATCAATACTGTATCAAAAAATTAGGGCTTAAGAAGAATGAAATGATCAGTCGGGAGGATTTTATGAGGGGAATAGATGTCTTAACCGCAACTGGAAATTTTGAGAGCATCTTTTATAAGCTGATACCCGTTGAAGGAGGTACCAAAGTTGAGTTTGACATTAGTGAAAATAAGGAAGAGACATTGATTCAATTCGGTGCCCACTACGATGATCTTTATAAAACAGGAATTCTCGTGAATTTTACAAACAAGCACATGTTTTTTAAGAATGATTTTATTTCTGCTGATTTTGTGGTTGGGGATAACATCAGATATAATATTGATTACTTCTATGACAATGGTTTTAGCTGGAGTTTTGGATTGAATACAAGATATAATACGTTTAAATCAGATATTGCCACAAGCACGCTCCCAGTTACCAGATCAGCTGGCCAATTAGATTCAGGTTTGAAGGTTCCTATACGCTATATTGATTTTACCACAAGATTGTTCCTTCAATCTACGATTAAGGACCGATGGGCATTTAGAATAGGAATCGAGCATAAATATTTGAATACTTTTACTGATGAAATCGTTGATAATAATATAAATAGGATTTATTTTGAAAAAAGTCATTTTCTAAGTGCCTTTGGTAAGATTATGCTTGACACCTATGATACCAAGTATTTTCCAAAAAAAGGAGTCTTTTTAAATACTGAGTACCTTCTTTATGGAGTTTCCAGTGATTTTAATGAGAACTTTACCACCTTTTCTCAATTGTACGGAAGAATTGGTTTTGCCCATACTTTTTTTAACAAACTAACCTTTCATGTGCTTTCTGAAGCAGGGATAACGTTGGGGAATAATGATAATGGCGTACTTGATTATCACCTTGGGGGTTATAATGAAAATTATATCAATACTTTCGTGCCATTCTATGGTTATGGTTTTGCCGAATTAAATGAGTCGGCTTTTTTAAGAACAGCACTGACAGCGAGGTACGAGCTGTTCAAAAAGAATTTTCTTTCTTTCACCGGTAATTTTGGAAGGGTAAACGATGACCTTTGGAACGATGGTAGAATTTTTGAAGAAACAAGAATAGGTTATGCTGCAGGTTATGGAGTCAATACGATTATCGGACCTGTTGAATTGGTCTATTCCTGGAATCCTGACAATAATCAAAATTTTTGGTATATCAATGTTGGGTTCTGGTTTTGATTTGCTTAAGGCTTAAGGCTTAAGTGCTAAGTTCATTATTGCAAACAATAACATGCATTGACAAATTCATGCATTGACGTATTTCTTCTCTTAATCCTTGCCTGCCCGCAGGTGGGTGCGATTTCACGCATTATTATTGAAGCATTACCTCCTTTGGTCCAAAACAGAAAACTCAGCGGGTGAACTGAAGTCAAACGCTGAGCGGCCACATCATGATTCCTGCATTTATGCATAAGCCCCGCTGAATCTTCTCTTTCATAAATTATAGCTGCAGCGTTGCAGCATTGAAAATTGCAGCATTTCTAAGCCGTTGCATGTGTTTTTGTTCTCAACCACATTTTAAATCTGGTGACTAAATAAAAGAGTATGGGTACAACGACCAATGTTAAAAAAGTCGCCACCAATAAGCCATATATAACTGTCTTGGCCAAAGGTCCCCAAAATACTACATTGTCTCCACCAATATAAATCTGAGGATCGAACTCTGTAAATAAGGTATAGAAATTTATGTTGAATCCTATGGCTAAAGGTATTAATCCCAATATTGTAGTAATCGCCGTAAGCAATACAGGTCTTAATCTTGCTTTTCCAGCTTTAACAATGCTGTTGAGCAGATTTTGGTCATCGAGATAGGCCTCTTCATCGAGTTCGAGTTCCGCTTTTTTTCTATCGATCAAGAGCTGCGTATAATCCAGCAGAACTACTCCATTGTTCACCACAATACCTGCCAATGAAATGATACCTACCATGGTCATCATGATCACAAAAGAATTACCTGTAATAATCAAACCACCAAAAACACCGATCAAACTAAGGAAAATGGCCAACATGATGATTCCCGGTTTTGTCACTGAATTAAACTGAAGGATCAGGATCAGAAAGATGAGTCCAAGCCCGGAGAAGAAGGCTCCTACCAAAAAGGCCATTTGTTTATTCTGTTCCTCAATCTGTCCCGTATAGTCTATCTTTACTCCTGTCGGGAGATCTGAGAAACCTTCCATTTCAGATTGAATTCTGTTTACAATGGCACCAGCGTCGGTAAAGCCTGGCGAAAGTGCAGAATACAAAGTGACCACTCTTTTCACATCTTTGTGCTTGATCGCACTGAATCCGGAATTATTTTTTTGATTTGTTACAGCAGAAACTGGGATCTCTTTGATCTTACCTGTTGCAGGGTCCCTGAAAGTAATTTTCTGGTTAAAAATCGCACTTTTATTATACTTATCTCTTTCATTGAATCGTACATATATGTCGTAATCTTCACCGTCTTCCTTATAAATACCAGCTTTTGAGCCAAAGATTGAGTTTCTTAATTGCTGACCAACCTGTCCGGCACTTACTCCAAGCTCACCTGCTTTTCTTCTGTCGATATTCACATACATAGAAGGTTTTGAGCGATTTACATCAATTTTTAATTCATCAATACCCAGAATACTTTGCCTATTGATAAAGTCTTTCATTTTTTCAGCCGTATGGATGAGTTCAGCATAGTCGTCTCCTTCTATTTCAATATTAATGGGGTAACCAGCTGGGGGACCATTGGCATCTTTTTCAACACTGATGGCCACTCCGGGGTAAATCCCGACAAGGGCTTCTTGTATTTGTTGTCTTAGCTTTTCGCTATCCATACCTTTTCGATACTTAAATTCACGCATGGATGCTGTAATTTTTGATTTATGCGGCATCTCAGCCGCAGACCCCGCATCAGTTTGTGGGTTACCTGCCCCTTCCCCGACCTGGGCAACAGCACTCTCTACCATGAAATTGTATCCATTATCAAGGTATTCATCGGCATTTAGAAATACATAAACACGTTCTTCAATTTCTTTAGTGATCTTGTTCGTCTTTTCAATATCGGTTCCTTGAGGATATTCTATATAAACAATGATCTGATTTGGTATATTGTCAGGAAAAAACTCAACTTTAGTTCTTTGTGTTGCCACTGAAGTTCCAAAACCAGCAAAGGCCAGGAAAAGGAGGATCACGGTTCCTATAGCGATACCATAAGGTTTCCATCCACTCAGTGAAGATTTTAAGGTGTTTTCGTATAAAATTTCTGACTTGGTCAAAATGTTATCCTGAAAATATTTAGCCATTTTTCGGAGTACCAACCTATAGACCCAAAGCAGAATGGCAGTAGTGATCATAATAGAACCAAAAATTTTATAAGGCCCTCCAATAATCATGATAAGAATTCCAAAAAGAGATAATATACCCGTTATAGTATAAATACTCTTTGCGAGACATATCCTTGTCTTCGGTGCTCATAAACTGTGAAACCAATACAGAATTGAAAAAGATGGCTACAATAAGGGAAGAACCCAGTACTACGGATAACGTAATTGGGAGATAGATCATAAATTCTCCCATAATACCGGGCCATAAACCAAGAGGTATAAAGGCAGCAATGGTTGTAGCTGTAGAGATGATGATGGGAAAGGCAATTTCGCTAATCCCTTTTTTTGCAGCTTCTTTCCTACTCATACCTTCTTCATCCATAAGTCTGTAAACATTCTCGACCACAACAATACCATTGTCTACAAGCATACCAAGCCCCATGATCAATCCAAAAAGCACCATGGTATTCATAGAATATCCCAGAGCGTCTAATATCATCAAAGACATAAGCATTGACATAGGAATGGCAAATCCCACAAAGAGAGCATTTCGAAATCCTAAAAAGAACATCAATACGGTAACTACCAGAATGATACCAAAAACAATATTATTGACAAGATCATCTACCTGACCTATGGTTTTAGGAGATTGATCATTGGTTATTGTAATCTT
This sequence comes from uncultured Flavobacteriaceae bacterium, assembly GCA_963780405.1. Lineage (GTDB taxonomy): Bacteria > Bacteroidota > Bacteroidia > Flavobacteriales > Flavobacteriaceae > Lutimonas. The sequence goes on along the minus strand of CAWABX010000002.1, from coordinate 267,306 downwards.
CAGGTCACTGGGAAATACATTGATTCTGGCATCCTCAACAATGGTTTGTATTTTTTCAGCTGCGGCCACCATGTTTTTACCTGATCGCTTTTTAACATCCAGCATCACAACTACGTCGCCAAATTCTCTCGCATAGGTTGTTCTTTCCTTTTCTTGAAATGACACCTTAGCGATGTCTTTTAAATAGATAGGGCTATTGTTTTCAGTTTTCACTACGAAATCGTCAAGATCTGATGGGTCAGCAATTTCTCCGATAATTCGGATGGTTCGACGCTGACCACTAGAAACAAGATTTCCGGCAGACATCGTAATATTCCCATTATTTACCGTGTTGATCACATCACTAAAACTCACTTTAGCAGCCATCATTTTATAGATGTCAACAGCGATTTCAACTTCTTTTTCCTGCGCGCCTCTAATATCTGCTTGCTTGATCTCCTGAAGACTTTCAATTTCGTCTTCTAGATATTCTGCATATTTTTTTAGTTTTTCAACCGGATAATCACCTGAAATATTAATGTTCAGGATAGGCATTTCTTCAGAAAGGGTTAACTCAAAAACATTAGGTTCAACTTTGGCGCCATTAAATGTCGGCCAATCTTCTCCTGCTGTTTCCGAATCGATTTCGTCCTTCACTTTTTGTTTGGCCGCATCTACTGAAATATTTTCATCAAACTCTACGATGACCATAGAATAATCTTCTTGAGAAGTTGATGTGATCTCAACAACGTTGGAGACCGTTTTAAGTTTCTCTTCAATAGGATCTGTCAATAGTTTCTCAACATCTTCTGCCGTATTTCCCGGATAGATAGAACTCACATAGATTTTAGTTTCCTTAACTTCCGGAAAACTCTCTCTTGGCATGCTATTATAGGAAGACAGGCCAGAAAACAGGATGATCAATATAACCACATAAATAGTTGTTTTATTATTGATGGCCCATGAGGATAAACCAAACTCCTTATCAAGTACTTTTTTCTGTTTCACCATAATTTTAGGAGTCTTGGTTGATTATTTTCACTTTTTGCCCATCATTGACACTGCGGGCACCCTCCATGATGATTTCGTTACCTGTTTCCAAACCTTTGGTCACTTCTATAAAATCACCCTGTGTAAGGCCTGTTTCTATCACAATTTTTTTAGCTTTTGCTTCATCATCCCCAACCTTATCAATAATGACATAGATATATTGTTCACCATTGGCATTTTCGGATATAATACCCTGAGGGATCAGTAAAGCATTTTCGTTACTATAGTCATTGATTTTTAGCTTTGCCGTGAGATTAGGTTTAATTGATTTTTCTTTATTTGGAATAGATATTTCCACTTTAAAAGTCCGGTTATTGGGATTTATGAAATCACCAACCTGTCTTACCTTGGAATCTATCTTTTTACCTAAAATTGGAAATTCGACTTCCACGTTTTTATTCCGTGTGATATTGGCGATATATTTTTCTGGTACATCAGTCACAATATACATGTTATCCAAGTTAACAATTCTCATTAATTGAGATTGTCCTGGCATAACAACGCTACCTTGTTCAGTTAAAACATCATCAATAGTTCCTGAAAAAGGAGCTCTTACAACAGTTTTAGCAACTTGTTGTTCCAACTGAGCAATGGCTTGGTATTGTGATTCATAATTTGATTTGGCCTGCAAATACTGCATTTCACTTCCGATTTTCTGATCCCACAATCTTTGCTTGTCTCTCAAATGTGGTTTTGGCCAATTCAGCTTGAATTTTTAATTGGGCAAGCTGTTGGCTCAAACCTCCATCATCAATTTTGGCAAGAACCTCACCTTTTCTAACTTTTTGACCCTCTTTGACATAAACATTTGTCAGTACTCCTGAGTATTCAGGATAGATCATTAAAAGATTTTTAGTGGTCACATTTCCCTGTAACTCCAAGAAAATGTTTGAAATCAGATCTTCAAGTTTAAAAGTAGTGATCAAAGGAATTTTTTTCCCCTCATCGAGTTGTGCGATCACGATATCGAGTTTTTTAATTTCCTGTTTAATCAGATTTTGCTCGGTGACCAGTTCAGTTTTTTTTGCCCGAATTGATTCAAGATTTTTTGATTCTATGACATCATCTACACTTTGTTTATTTCCACCTCCACACGAGGCAAGAAGGAATGTCATCATTAATAGGGATAATATATTTTTCATTTTAAAATAAATTAAGTGCATTTTCTAATTCTACTTTGGTTTGGATGATCTCTAAAATCGATTGAATATAGTCTTGTTGTGAACTAAATAATTGATTTTGAACATTAGTCAAATTAATACTGGAACTGAGTCCTTCAAAAAATTTTATTTGTTCTTTATTGGCAATACTTTCTGCTAATACGAGATTCTTGCTTGAAACTTGAAATTGATCCAAGGCAAATTGGTATTTATTCTTAGCTGTGGAAACCTGCAATTTTAATTCTTCTGACTTTTGGTTAAGGTCGATTTCGGACTGCATTAAATTTATCTTGGCTTGTTGCGTTCGAGAACTTCTTTGTAAGCTGCTAAAAATGGGAACTTTTAAACTCACACCAATCAGGGAGGAATCAAACCAATTGTCAGGACTTTCGAAGAAGACGAAATTATTATTATTGGCAAATTGAGAATAATTCACAAAAGCATTTAAAGAGGGCATTCCTTTGGTTTTTTCATATTTCACCAATAAGGCATCCGATTCAACTTTATTATCTGCAATTTTAAAATCGATATGGTTCTCAAGATCAAATTCTGAGGTAACTATGTTCATATCAGTGCTTCTAAGAGCAAGGGTTTCAAGATTTTCAGTGAGTATAACATTTTGATTAATCGGGATACCTAATGTCATGTTGAACATTTGCTGTATATATAAATTCTTCTCTTCTGGCTCTGTTCAATGAATTATTGATCCTGGATAAAGTAATTTGTTGCTGTTCAAAATCCTGTTCCTCTGCGAAACCATTTTCTAATAAAGCCTTTGTTTCAAATAGATTTTTTTCTAAGATCTCTTTGTTCTTGATAAGAATTTCAATGGTTTCCTGTGACACCAGGACCGTTCCATAAGCATTTATGACAGCCTCTCTAATACTCTGATCGGTCTTCACTTTAGCCAAATTTGAAATCTTAAGAAAGGTTTTAGCCGATTGCAAACCTACTAAGTAAGACCCATCAAAAAGGATTTGATTCAATGTTACGGTGGCGTTCATGTTTTGCTTGGCACCAAAAACGACTTCTTCAAATTCACCCGGAGGTCCGCCGACAATCTCTGCGGGGAGAAAGGTTACAGCTTGTTTCAGCCAATTTTGATAATCTATGGTTCCATCAATTTGTGGCAATCCAAAAGAAGTGGCTTCCCATTTTTGCTTTTCTGCCGCTTCAATATCCAAGGCAGCATTTTTGACCGTATAATTATTTTCCAAAGCGTATTGAATTGCCTCGTCAAGTGTGAAAGAATATGTATCCTGTGCTTTTGCAGAAATGCCAAAGAGCAATAGGAATAATAAGAGGGTATATTTTTTTCATCTTTTGAGAATATTTTTTAATGTTTTTAAGCCCCTTTTCAGTGGCCACGGCTCGTACATGATATTCAAGGAAAGCATCCTTAAGCAAGGAGATATCATAAACTTCAATAGGAAACAATTCGTAATTTGCTAAGACTCATGTTTCCGCTAAAGTAGAATCTGGTAATTAAATCAATATCAATTTCACTTCTGTAGTAACCTTCTGTAATACCTCGTTGTAAATTTTCAACAATGCAAATATTTACCGACTCAAATTGTTTATCCTTCACTTGTTTGAAAATTCTTGGATAATATTTTTGTAGTTGATAGGCAGGTGAGGATTTTTCATTTTTTAGCTGGTCATGAACCATAGACTTTAATCGTGAAAATTTCTTCAATAGGATCAAGGTTTCTGGAACATATAGTGCCGAAATCGTCTCATTGATATTGTCAATTACGTAAAACGTTGCGGCTTGAACCAGTTTTAATTTCGTGGAAAAGTGGGCGTAAATAGTTTTTTTTGATATTCCCATTTCTCTGGCGATGTCGTCCATGGTCACACTTTTGAATCCTAAATTCAAAAACATGTCAGCTGCTTTCTGTAAAATTTTATCTTTCATAAGTGTGCAAATATAACCAAGGAAACTCGAAACACAAAAAAAGTTTCCAAAGTTTACAGTTTGTTAACATTCTTTTTATGAGTTGATAAAGAGGCGAAATGTTACAAATCGGATCTTATTAAAATCTGGAGAATTTTACATTGCACAAAGCAGCTCTTGTCAAGGAGATTAATTATTTTTACCAAAAACATTAGCAGTGAATATAGAAAACTACAGGGAGGCCTTTTTAAATTTTATGACGAAGAACCTATTGAAAAGTGAGCCCAGAAATTTGTATGAGCCGATTGAGTATATCATGTCCCTGGGAGGAAAAAGAATGAGACCAATTCTTGTTTTGATGAGTTGTGATTTGTTTGGTGGCGATATCTCGGAAGGCATGGAGGCAGCTTTATCAATTGAAATGTTTCATAATTTCACTTTGATTCATGATGATATTATGGATAATGCCGAACTGAGAAGAGGTAAGAGTAACAGTGCATAAAAAATGGGATCTCAATACCGGCATTCTTTCGGGAGATGCTTTGATGATCCAATCAAATCAACGCTTGGAATATTATGAAGGAAAGATTTTCAAGGAATTAATTTCACTTATATAACAAGACCGCTATAGAAGTTTGTGAGGGTCAGCAATTGGATATTGATTTTGAAACTATGCCAGAAGTCGATCTTGATGAATATCGTCAAAATGATCAGTTATAAGACTGCTGTTCTTGTAGGTGCCTCTTTGAAAATGGGCGCAATTATTGGCAAAGCCTCTCTTGAAGATCAAAATAGAATCTACGATTTCGGATTAAATCTTGGTATTGCATTTCAACTGCAAGATGACTACCTGGATACTTTTGGGACGCAGGATTTCGGAAAGAAAATTGGAGGAGATATTATTGAAGGCAAAAAAACCTTTCTTTATATAAAGGCTATGGAACTCGCTGATTCCATGATGATAAAAAGCAATTATTGGTACTTTATGGAAAACTGCAGGAGTGAGGATAAGAAAATTTCTGAAGTAAAATCAATATTTACAAAATATAGTGTAGCGGAGATGCTTGCTCACTGGAAATTGAAAAATTACCATCAAGGCTCTTCAATGATATTGATGCACTCTCTCTTGATGTTTCAAAACAGCAGTTATTGAAGGATTTTGCCATGAGTTTGATGACACGAAAAACCTAATATGAATGGGATCAAGATGAAGAAGTGGCACTTTTAAATCAAATCGAATCTCATGATTTGCTAGGAAACTTGATACAACAAATTTGTAAAGATGCAGATCTCGCCGGAGCCATGTTTACTTGTGATATGGATGTTTCGGCAAAAGAACTGGTCCAAAAAATGTATATTTTTCTTTTGCAATTGATCACAACAGATTTCGGGACTTACTTAAATTTTCTTTATCGTGTGGATATCCCTGAGAGGGCCATAAAATCTATAACTGAAATTGAACCGGAATTAATTGTAAAAAAAGTCACTTTAATGGTTTTACAACGTGAATGGCAAAAGGTGTCGATTAGAAATAAAAACCAATAACAGGGGACCATGCAGAGCTATACACACTTCTTGATGAGTCGTATAACACATCGTACCTGACTCCAAAAGAGACGTTTCTGGAAACAAAAGAGGCTCCTAAATAAATAGCATTATTCCAGAAAGAATAATTGTTTTCATCTCGGTCTTCAGGAAATTTTATGGTGCTATTTCCATTGGTCTGTAGCCCTTCATATTCTGCTGATAATTGCAAAAATGGTATTGGCCTGAAAGCACCCAAAACACTTGCTCCAAATGAATTTTGACTGTATTTGGCAAAATCATCTTCTGCACTTGAATATATATAGGTAATTCCAAAACCTGTCATAAACATAGGTGATACATTATAATAGGCTTTTGGGGCTAATAAGATATCAGTTCCACCATTCCAGAATGAAAGTCCTAAATTCCCTCCAAAGCTCCAGGATTTTTGGTAAGGCGCCTTCTTTTGAGTTATAGCTTCTTGTGTCTGTTGTTGTTTTTCAGATTGGAATTGGGGATTCGGATTGTTTTCTATTACTTCTGTTTCCTGGGCGAAAGCAGCATAAAATAAAAGAGAGAAACAGATGGTGAAGAAAAGTCGCAGAAGCATATTGTCGTATTTAGAATATGAGATTTGTAAATATAAAGAATCAAAGATAATTATTGTAGATGATCTAAAAAAATAGTAATATTGCACTCCAAAATTGGACCCATAGCTCAGTTGGTTAGAGCACCTGACTCATAATCAGGGGGTCGAAGGTTCGAGCCCTTCTGGGTCCACAGAAAAACGTGAAGACTAACTTCAGGTTTTTTTTTGGAAAGTTTAAAATGAAATAAACTTTACAATTAATTATAATTGTTTTCTTTTTTTTCTTTTTTAAAAGTATTATTTTTACAGATTAGTTTTAAAGATTTTTGTTGACATTTTAATTATGAAATGAACAAATGTTAAAATTATTAGGACTTGTTGAGTTATTTTTTAATCGTTTTCCTATATTTGCAACAAATTAGGTTTAGTTTCGTTATAAAAATCTAAAAAGAGTAAATGTCTATGGCAAATAAATACTTTAAAGCAATATCTATTGCTTGCTTTTCTTTTGATGTACTGATGTCTCGCTTTGCTCAAACGCCGCCCCCACCATCCTCCACCGTATCCTATTGACGGAGGAATCATTGGGTTTACTTGCTTTAGGTATTGGCTATGCAGTTAAAAAGATTCATGACAATTCTAAGAACTAATTACTTCCCCAACAGTCTAGCCACATATTTCCCTATTACATCAAATTCCAAATTTATAGTATCATTGACATTGATCTGATGAAAATTTGTATTTTCATAAGTATAAGGGATAATTGCTACACTAAAGCTTTCTGGCTTAGAATTGACAACGGTTAGGCTAACTCCGTTTACTGTAATAGAACCTTTTTCGATCGTAAGATTGTTGTAGGAGTTGTCATAACTAAAAGTATATAGCCAGCTTCCTTCTAATTCTTTTACTTCCGTACAAACTGCTGTTTGATCAACATGACCCTGAACTATATGACCATCTAGCCTTGCACCCAGTACCATCGCCCTTTCCAGATTCACTTTTGAACCAATTCTTAAATTACCAATATTCGATTTATCGATGGTTTCCTTTATGGCCGTTATTGTATGGGTGTCATCCCCAAGTTGAACAACGGTCAAACAAACGCCATTATGGGCCAGACTTTGGTCTATTTTAAGTTCCTTTGAAAGCTCACTTTTTACGGTAATATGTAAATTATCTTTATCCTGAACTAATTCAGTTACTTCTCCTAACTCTTCGATTATTCCTGTAAACATGTTCTAAAATTATTGATTAAATTTGTGGTCCGGTAAAATTGAATTACCTTTCAAAATTAAGAATTATTACATAGTTGGATGAAAAAAAAGGATAAAATAAAAGTTGGGATTTCGGTGGGAGATTTAAATGGAATTGGCATTGAAGTAGTGCTAAAATCATTTGAAGATAGTAGAATGCTAGACTTTTGTACGCCTGTTATTTTTGCTTCTTCCAAAGTGGTCAGTTTCCATAAAAAAGCTTTAGAACTTTCAACTAACATTCACGGTATAGATGCTATAAGTAAAATAGTTCCCCAAAAGTTGAATTTATTGAATGTCTGGAAGGAAATGGTAGATGTTGAATTGGGAAAACCAACAGAAGTCTCTGGAAAATATGCCTTGATCTCTTTGGGCAAGGCTACTGAAGCACTGCAAAACGGAGACATAGATGTATTGGTGACAGCTCCTATTGATAAAAACAATATACAATCGGATACGTTTAATTTTAAGGGACATACTGAATTTTTAGAAAGTAAATTAAAAGGGGAAGCCTTGATGATTCTTTGTTCAGGTGATCTAAGGGTTGGATTAATTACTGGCCATATTCCTATTCATCAGGTAGCGGAGGAGATCACTGCTGATCTGATCAGTAAAAAAGTCACCATGATGTATAAAAGTCTTGTTGAAGATTTTAATATTTCCAAACCTAAAATTGCTGTACTTGGACTGAATCCTCACTGTGGAGATCAAGGGGTTATTGGTACTGAAGACGATGATATCGTCAGGCCAACATTGGAGGGTTTTCAGAAAAAAGGGCAATTGGTATATGGGCCTTATGCCGCCGATAGCTTTTTTGGAAACAGTAGTCATGAGAAATTTGACGGGATTTTGGCGATGTATCACGACCAGGGATTGGCACCTTTTAAAACACTGGCTTTTGGAAAAGGGGTGAATTTTACGGCAGGTCTGGATAAAATACGAACCTCCCCTGATCATGGAACTGCTTTTGAGATCGCGGGGAAAGGCAAGGCTGAGTTCTCTTCTTTTAAGGAAGCTATCTTTATGGCTATCAATTTGTTCAAGGCAAGAGAGGAGTATAAAAGCTTGGTTGAAGATAAACTTGAAATTCAGAAAGAAAAGAAAAAACAATATTCTAAATAAATTGTTTTTAAATACTTAAATTTTTGTCTATCTTTGCGCGCTCAAATTTATGTTCAGATGAAATTGTCAAATGATTTTGTGTTGTCTTTTTTTGGTTTAAAAGAGGGGAATCACAAATTTGAATATAAAATTGATAAACAGTTCTTTGAGTCATTTAAATACGATGAATTTTTAGATGCTGATTTCACGGTAGCACTTGATTTTATAAAAAAGAGCACCTTATTGGAATTGCAATTTGAAAGTCAGGGTACAGGTACTGTTGCATGTGATGTGACAAATGAACCTTTTGACCTTTCCATGGAAGGGAGCCTTGATCTTGTAGTGAAGTTCGGAGAGGAATTTAACGATGATCATGAGGAAGTCTTGATCTTACCTCACGGAGAACACCAATTGGATCTTTCTCAATATATATATGAAATGATCGTTTTGGCAGTTCCCCTAAAAAAAATACATCCAGGAATTGAAGATGGTTCCCTGAAATCGGACATTTTAAATAAACTTGAAGAGTTAAGTCCAGGAAAGAATAAAGAAATAGATGAAATTGATCCCCGATGGGAAGATTTGAAAAAATTACTAATAGATAAAAATAAGTAGCGATGGCACATCCTAAAAGAAAAACGTCAAAATCAAGAAGAGATAAAAGAAGAACGCACTATAAGGCGGTTGCTCCTCAAATTGCGAAAGATCCTACGACTGGCGAAGCTCATTTATACCACCGTGCCCATTGGCATGAAGGTAAACTTTACTATAGAGGTCAGGTTTTAATTGATGCACAAGAAAATAAGGCATAATCAACTTTTTTGATTTTTATGCTAAAACCCTCATTTTTGAGGGTTTTTTTTGTTGATATGAAGTCAGAATGGCCAAAAAATGTTTTTTTTGATGAAATTGCCCACTTAATTTTATTACTTTTGGGCACTGTTTTATTATTTATAGAATCAACTTTTTATCATAAAACAGCAAATAAATAGACATGAATAGAGTTACTGCTGCGATTACCGCTGTCGGGAAATATGTTCCTGATTATATCCTTACTAACAAGGAGTTGGAAACGATGGTTGAGACCAATGATGAATGGATCGTTTCAAGGACGGGTATAAAAGAAAGAAGAATTTTGAAGGAAGAGGGTAAAGGAACCTCTTTCCTTGCTATTAAATCTGCAGAAGACCTTATGTCCAAAACCAACCTCGATCCTAAGGAGATTGAATTGGTTATTTTATGTACGGCAACTCGCGATATGCAAGCAGCATCAACAGGATCATATGTAGCTTCTGAAATTGGAGCAGTGAATGCCTTCGCATTTGATTTAGATTCAGCTTGTTCCAGTTTTTTATATGGTTTATCTGTTGCCTCCAGTTATATTGAGTCTGGCAGGTATAAAAAAATATTACTTATTGGAGCTGATAAGAATTCTTCAATGATCGATTATACAGACCGAGCCACTTGTATTATTTTTGGAGATGGAGCAGGAGCTGTGTTGATTGAACCTACTACTGACGGTAACGGTTTTCAGGATGAATTGATGAGATCCGATGGATCGGGAAGAGAATTTTTGAATGTTGCTGCAGGAGGATCTGTTATGCCGGCTACTGAGGAGACTATTGCAAACCGATTGCATTTCGCAAGACAAGATGGTCAGACGGTATTCAAAAATGCTGTTTTTAATATGGCTGATGTATGTGAAAAAATTCTTGAGAAGAATAATCTCAAGAATCAAGATGTCAATTGGTTGGCAGCGCATCAAGCCAATAAGCGGATCGTGGAAGCAACAGCGAGAAGGATGAAATTAGATCCATCTCAAGTCATGTTGAATATCCAAAACTACGGAAATACAACTTCAGCTACTTTACCATTACTCTTGGCTGATTATGAGAGCCAGCTTAAAAAAGGGGACAATATCATATTCGCTGCCTTTGGCGGAGGATTTTCATGGGGTTCCATTTATTTTAAGTGGTGTTATAATTCATAAATATATTCTAAACTTAACATTATGGAATTAAAAGAAATTCAAAATTTAATTAAGTTCGTCGCTAAATCAGGCGCCAATGAAGTGAAGTTGGAGATGGGTGATATCAAGATAACCATCAAGACTGGAGCCCAAAGGCATGAAACTAATTATTTTCAACAAACTTCGCCTGTTTCAATGCCGGTTCAAGTGCCTGCAGAGACACAACCAAGCCCGGTTGCAAGCGAATCTGCACCAACTGAAGATGCCGGAGCTGATGACACTTCGAAATATATTGTGATCAAATCACCGATTATTGGAACTTTATATAGAAAACCTGCACCGGACAAACCACTTTTTGTTAAAGTTGGAGATACCATAGAAGCCGGAGATACTGTTTGTATTATTGAGGCGATGAAACTATTTAATGAAGTAGAATCAGAAGTTTCAGGTAAGATCGTAAAGATTCTGGTAGAAGATTCATCACCAGTTGAATTTGATCAACCTTTATTCTTGATCGACCCTTCCTAGTTAGGAATCATTTTTAGGATAGATAATGTCCTTTTTTTTGATTGATTCAGTATTAATGTAATTTAATAAAATTATGTTTAAAAAAATATTAATAGCGAACCGAGGAGAAATTGCGCTTCGTATTATACGAACTTGTCGCGAGATGGGAATCAGTTCAGTTGCAGTATATTCAACAGCAGACGCAGAAAGCTTACACGTGCGTTTTGCAGATGAAGCGGTTTGCATAGGGCCACCATCAAGTACAGACTCGTACTTAAAAATATCTAACATTATTGCAGCAGCTGAAATCACAAATGCGGACGCTATCCATCCGGGTTATGGTTTTTTGTCAGAAAACGCCCGTTTTTCAAAAATATGTGAAGAACATGGAATAAAATTCATTGGTGCTTCCGAAGAAATGATCAACCTAATGGGTGATAAGGCTTCAGCTAAAGCAACCATGAAGAAAGCCGGAGTTCCTACTGTACCAGGTTCTGATGGAATTTTGCCTTCTCTTGCTGCTGCGAAAAAAACAGCTAAAGAAATTGGTTATCCTGTCATGCTAAAGGCCACTGCCGGTGGAGGAGGAAAAGGTATGCGAGCAGTTTGGAAACCTGAAGATTTGCAAGATGCGTGGGATTCAGCTAGACAAGAGTCTAAAGCTGCATTTGGGAATGATGGTATGTATATGGAAAAGCTTATCGAAGAACCAAGACATATTGAAATCCAGATTGTTGGTGATTCAAGAGGAAAGGCCTGTCATTTGTCAGAAAGAGATTGTTCTATTCAACGGAGACATCAAAAACTTACTGAGGAAACACCATCTCCATTTATGACAGATGAACTCAGAGAAAAAATGGGAAATGCTGCTGTTTTAGCATCAGAATTCATCAAATATGAAGGTGCCGGTACGATCGAATTTTTGGTTGACAAACACAGGAATTTCTATTTTATGGAAATGAATACTAGAATTCAGGTAGAACATCCTATTACAGAACAGGTTATAGCAAATTTTGATTTGATCTGTGAGCAAATCAAAGTAGCAGCTGGCGTTCCAATTATAGGAATCAACTATTATCCTACCCAACATGCTATTGAATGCCGAATCAATGCTGAAGACCCTATGAATGGCTTCAGACCTTCTCCGGGAACCATCACTATTTTTCATGCCCCTGGGGGTCATGGCGTAAGATTAGACACTCATGTGTATGCTGGATATACAATTCCTCCCAACTATGATTCAATGATCGCTAAGCTTATTGTTACGGCCCAGACCAGAGAAGAAGCTATCGCAAAAATGAGAAGGGCTCTCGATGAATTTGTCATTGAAGGCATTAAAACAACTATTCCTTTTCACAGACAATTAATGGAAGATCCTGATTATGTAGCAGGAAATTATACCACTGCTTTTATGGATACTTTCGTGATGCAAAAAGAGTAGTAACTAACAATTTATAAGTAAAATAAAAAAAGATATGAGGTAATCATATCTTTTTTTTTACTTTTATAATTATTTGTTAATAGAATTGGTTTTTTAATTCCAATTTGTAAGTTCAAATTCTAATTTTTAAATAGATCTGATGAAAGAAGGGAATCTTAAAATTGATGGAATTGATAAACTGATCTTAAATCAGCTCATGGAAGATGCCAGAACTCCGATCTTAAGTATAGCAAGAGAGGTAGGAATCTCGGGTGCGGCAATCCATCAAAGACTGAGAAAATTAGAAGCATCAGGGTTGATCTCAGGTTCAAAATTTGTGATTAATCCAAAGATATTGGGGTATAAAACACTTGCCTTTGTAGGAATTTTCCTAGATAGTTCGAGCAAATATAAAGAGGCTACTAAAAGGCTTAAGGAAATCGATGAAGTCATTGAAAGTCACTATACCACTGGTAATTATGCCATCTTTGTTAAAATTTTATGCCGAGATAACGAACATTTGATGCAAGTATTAAATCATGAGATCCAGAATATAAAGGGTGTAGCCCGCACGGAAACCTTTATTTCCCTGGATCAGCAGATCGACAGGCAGATGAAGATTTAGTTGTCAATGATTTAATGATGTATTGATTTAATGATCTATTATAGAAAAGGTAAAATACATGAAGTCTAAGCTAATGCGTGAATGCTGGAATGCATGATTTTTTTTACTTTCCGAAATAAATCCAAAACTCTAAACTGCTGAGGTCTCAGATCTGAGGTGATCGGAGGTGAGGTGATCGGAAGTGAGGTGATGAGTTTTAATACATTCAGTTTAAGGACTAAGTTAAAAAGAAAAAGGAATTTCACTTCTCACTTCTCACTTCTCACTTCTCACTTCTACCTTTTTCCTTCTCCCTTAACTCCTACTATTATAAATATTCACATAATACAGCAACGTTGCAATTGAACTCAGAGCTGCAACTACATAAGTTCTTGCGGCCCATTTAAGAGCATCCTTTGCGGCATCGTGTTCTGTATTGGTCACCATTTGTTTTTCTTCCAGCCAGGCAAGTGCTCGGTTACTTGCGTCGTATTCAACAGGAAGTGTCACAATGGTAAAGAGCACAGTTGCTGCGAATAACAAGATCCCCAAGAGTAATAACTGAGGGAAAGCCTCAACGGTAAAAATTCCGGCAATCAAAAGAAAAGAGGCCAGCTTAGATGAAATACCCACAGCGGGAACCAGTCTGGACCTCAACTGAAGCCAGGCATAGCTTCGAGCATGTTGAACCGCATGACCACATTCATGAGCCGCCACAGCAGCAGCAGCAGCATTTCGTTCTGAATATACGGCCTCACTCAAGTTTACCGTTTTATTCTGAGGATTGTAATGGTCAGTTAGTCTTCCTGGAGTGGAGATGACTTTAACATCGTAAATACCATTATCCGCAAGCATTTTTTCAGCGATTTCTCTTCCACTCATCCCGTTCTGCAAATGCAAATGAGAATATTTTTTAAATTTATTTTTTAATCGACTTTGGACCAGCATGCCCAATACTCCAATGATTATAATCAATAAAAAAGAACCACCCATGTTTGAATCTATCTTTAAGTTTAATTGATACTTTTACATCAAAAAGCATGCAAATTTTATTTTTATGAAAAATAATGTGCCAGATATACTTCTGATCTATACAGGAGGGACCATTGGAATGGTAAAAGATTACGAGTCAAATGCATTAAAACCATTCGACTTTGAGAATATTAAAGTGAAGATTCCAGAACTTAAATTACTTGACTGTAATATAGAAACAACGGCTTTTTTAAAACCCATTGATTCGTCTAATATGTCACCTGAGTATTGGCTGATGATCGCAGAAATCATTGAAAAAAGATATGACGATATCGATGGTTTCGTAGTGCTTACAGGTACTGACACCATGTCATATACGGCTTCTGCGCTCAGCTTTATATTGGAGAATTTGAGCAAGCCAGTTATTTTTACCGGGTCTCAGTTACCCATTGGAGATTTAAGAACCGATGCTAAGGAAAATCTGATTACAGCTATACAAGTAGCAACTGCGCATGAGAATGGTGTGCCTAGAATTCAGGAAGTGGGATTGTATTTTGAATATAAGTTGTACAGAGCCAATCGAACCACTAAGGTCAGTTCAGAACAGTTTGAAGCCTTTGAATCACCGAACTATCCGCATTTAGGAGAGAGTGGGGTGCATTTAAATTTTAATGTGCAATGGCTTCACAAAGCAGATAGCAGACTCCCTCTGAAGTTGGAAAAGAATTTTAATGCTAATGTTGTCATTCTAAAACTTTTCCCAGGAATAAATAGAAATATGGTAGAACATATTTTGAATTTTCCAGAGCTTGAAGGGGTAATTCTTGAAACTTATGGAGCTGGAAATGCGCTTACGGATCGATGGTTTTCAGATGTGCTCAAAAGAATTTTTGAGAAAGAAATTCCTGTAATCAATGTAACACAATGCAATAGTGGAGGAGTACTTATGGGTCATTACCAAACAAGTATGCAATTGAAAGATGCCGGAGTTATTAGTGGAAAAAATATTACAACAGAGTCTGCCATTGCCAAATTGAAGTTACTATTGGGAAGGAAAATTCCCTTTCAGGATTTCAAATTTCAATTTGAAAACTCACTTCGGGGTGAAATGAACTAGTTTTGAACCAAAAGTTTTTACAATTAAATTTTTTTTTGTTACTTGCCGCTCATATAAATTTTTGACATTTTGGAGAGGTGGCCGAGTGGCTTAAGGCGCACGCTTGGAAAGCGTGTTTATGAGAAATCGTAACGGGGGTTCGAATCCCTTTCTCTCCGCGGAAGATGTTCATATGTTCCAAAATTTTTATATCTTTAAACCCGTTAACTAAATTTAAATAACAAACATTTAAAAAAATGAAAAAAGTATTTACTATCCTCGCAATGACAGGATTGATGTTTTTGAGCTCGGTTCAAAACATTTATGCACAAACAGAACCAGTTGCTGAAAAAACTTTTCATCAAGTTTTAAAACAGCGTTTTATTGAAGGTGGTCCTTTCTTTATGGGGATTGTATTGGTAACTTTGATTTTAGGTCTGGCTATAGCCATAGAGAGAATTATTTATTTAAACATGGCTACTACCAATACTGAAAAATTAGTTAATGAAGTAGAAGAAGCTATGGGGACAGGTGGTGTAGAAGCTGCTAAAGAACTTTGTAGAAATACAAAAGGGCCCGTTGCCTCAATCTTTTATCAAGGTTTAGATAGAATGGATGAAGGCGTTGATGCTGCTGAAAAAGCTGTTGTAGCTTATGGTGGTGTTCAAATGGGACTTTTGGAGAAAAACGTTTCCTGGTTGTCTTTATTTATTGCTCTTGCTCCAATGCTTGGTTTCATGGGAACAGTAATTGGTATGATTTCTGCATTTGATTCTATTGAAGCAGCAGGTGATATTTCACCAGCGGTTGTAGCAGGTGGTATTAAAGTGGCGCTTTTAACAACAGTATTTGGTTTAGTAGTAGCCATTATCCTTCAAATCTTTTATAATTATATCATTTCTAAAATCGATAGTATTGTAAATAACATGGAAGATGCCTCTATTAAATTAGTGGATCTTTTGATCAGAAATAAATAAGAGAATTATGAATAGTAAAGTATCAAAAATATTATCACTTGTTTCTGGGTTGATCGGTTTGATTGCGATCTACTTTTTGGTAAGGATAATTATGGAAGGCGATGATGCTGTAAAAGAGAGTTTGGATTTGCAAAACAGTCTGGTTTCTCCCTTTGTACAGTTCGCAAAAGTGATTTTGATCATCACTACAATAGTTGCTGTTGTATTCTCGCTTTGGAATTTAGTAAGACAGCCTAAGTTATTAAAGAAGACCTTGGTCTCCTTGGCAGCTTTGGCAGTATTGTTATTAATTTCCTATATGATGGCTTCAGATGAAGCAACAACAAATATGTCAGGAAACATTATTAAAGATGGAGAAGCTGGAAGTACTTCAAAATGGGTTAGTACCGGAATTTGGTACTCAATGATCCTTGGAGCTATTGGCTTAGGATTCTTTTTATGGGATTTTGTAAAATCATTAGCATCAAAATAATATTATGGCAAAAAGAGATGTACCGGAAATCAATGCAGGGTCAATGGCCGATATTGCTTTCTTGTTGCTCATATTCTTTCTAGTAACAACTACGATGGATGTGGATACAGGGATCAGCAGGAAATTACCTGAAAAGCAGCCGGAAGACATGCCTGAACCACCAAAATTGAAAGAAAAAAACGTGTTCGTTGTAACAGTGAACCGTAACAATGACATTTTGGTAGAAGGCGAAACGTTTATGACGATTGATAAGATTCGTGAAGAGGCTGCCAAGTTTATAGATAATGGAGGAGGTCTTGGAAATCCTATCGATGGAGCTGAACCAGCAGAGTGTGACTGGTGTGAAGGAGCTAAAGATCCGGCATCATCGGATCATCCTAACAAAGCAATTATATCTTTGGAAAGCGATCGTGGAACCTCATATGGGACATATATATCGGTTCAAAATGAATTGGTAGGAGCCTATACTGATCTAAGGAACAGGTTGTCTGAAAAAATGTATGGTGTATCCTATACGCAGATGTTGAAGGACCAGAGTAATAGTCCTAATAACGAGACGTTGAAGGAAAGAATTAAATTAATTAAGGAAAAGTATCCTCAGATCATATCTGAAGCTGAACCTACAAAGTAATTTATTATGTCGAAGTTTAAAAAGAAGAAAAAAGGAATGCCGGGTATTTCGACGGCGTCATTACCCGATATTGTATTTATGCTCCTGTTCTTTTTCATGGTTACCACAGTAATGCGTGAGACTGAATTGAAGATCAAAAAACCGACTTTGCCAAAAGCGACAGAAATTAAGAAACTAGAGCGTAAAAGTTTGGTAAGCTATATTTATGTAGGAAAGGTGAAAGATCAAAACGGAGATAAGATCCAATTGAATGATCGAATTGCAGATGTTAAGGACGTAAAGTATTTTATTTTTGCGGAAAGAGAAACCCATCCTGAAGATGAAATTCCTCTTTTAACGACTTCAATTAAAGCGGATATTGCTACTAACGTAGGAACTATTACAGATATTAAGGAAGAATTGAGAAACATCAACGCACTTAAAATCAATTACTCTACTTTAAAGGGTAATGTAATGGACAACGTAAAATAATTTAGTTAAAAAGTTTTTTAGAAAAACCCTCAAGAAATTGAGGGTTTTTTTGTTTTTATAATTTGTGAAGGGTTCACTTGTGAAGGGTTCACAAGTGAGGGGTTCACTTCCGAGGGGTTCGCAACTGAGGTGATCACCTCCGAGGTGATCGGTTTTGTAACCGTGAGAAATAGTAGAATTTTATTTTGAATAAGGAAATTAAAACAAACCGTGTATCTGCGCGTCTATGCGATCTATGATCGAGCCCAGATCTTCGGGTTTATCGACGATGTTTAGATGATCAATATCAATGATCAATAACTTTCCTTTTTTATAAGTGCTTATCCAGGCTTCATATCGCTCATTTAAACGACTTAAATAGTCAATACTGATGGTATTCTCAAAATCTCTTCCGCGTTTATGAATTTGACCTACTAGCGTCGGAATACTGGCCCTTAAATATATAAGCAGATCAGGCGGAGAAACAAGGCGTTCCATCAAGTCAAAAAGGGTTTCGTAATTGCCAAAATCTCTATTGGTCATCAGTCCCATTGCATGCAGGTTCGGCGCAAAAATATGGGCATCCTCATAGATGGTTCTGTCTTGAATGATATTTTTTCCACTTTCGCGGATCTCAAGAATTTGACGAAATCGACTATTTAAAAAATAGATCTGTAAGTTAAAAGACCAGCGTTCCATTGAACCGTAAAAATCATCCAGATAAGGGTTCTCCGCAACTGACTCAAAATGAGGCTCCCACTTATAATGTTTAGCCAATAAACTCGTCAAAGTTGTTTTTCCTGCTCCAATATTTCCGGCTATAGCAATATGCATAGGTCTAGTAGTTTGATTTTAGTGATTAGCAATGGATAGCGAAATTAAAAAAAATATAGCTTATATCCCTTGTTTATAGAAATTTTCAGCGCTTTATTTGGTATTCATACACTTGACTCCCATCATAAATGAAAATATTTGAACTATTTATATAGGTCGAAATCGCCTCTGCTTTATGATCTAATGCTATGGGAATAAACTTTGTGAGGTCATTATAGAATAAGGAATCATCTAAAACATAGATAAAACCTTTTTGAAATGGAAATATGTGATCAGCATTTTTAATATTGTACGCCCTGATAAAAACTCCGTATTCATTAAACTCCAACACGCCGTTTTTTGAAAGAATCCAAATGTATTTATAAGTACTTACGATATTTTCGGGAATAAAACTTTGATTATAAAAAGTGATAGGTTGGGTTTGAAGTAGCTCTTTTAAGAGTTGGTAGTTATACAGATGTAGTTTATTATCATCTGCGTATAGCCAAAGGTTATTTTGAGAAGCGGCGGTTACAAAAGACACATTATTGACCTTGGTTTCTTTTGTGAAATCTAATTGCTGCGTCAGCTCGTTGAGGTTATTGTCAAGAATGATAGCAGCATTAAAATCGGCATAAAACAAAATGAGTTTAAACGGATTCTGTATATTGACCATACTGAGTTTACCCAACTCAACATTGCTGTAGGAAAAAAGTTTGTCGGCTGTCTTCTTATAAAGAATATTTTCGTTGATATAGTACATGCTCTTAAACTCGTCAACACCTACGAATATCTCAGCGTCAAGGTCATATGTTGCCTTGAATTCAGTCGAGAGGTCCTGAGCATTTATCGCGACAAAATGCATACACAGGAGTAGAAAAAACATTCTTTTCATTAGACTAAAACTTTGATTCATTATACTGGTAACATGACCAGGCCACTTTATTTTATCATAAAAAAAGCCAATTTTATAAATCAAAGGCCTCTTTTAATTTATCAACATAATCAAGTTTCTCCCAAGTAAATAGCTCAACTTCAATTGATTTTTCACCAGAGTAAGGCGAAAAAAATTCTTTAATGACCGTTTTTGGGGCCCTGCCCATATGCCCATAAGCAGCGGTCTCACTATATATTGGGTTACGCAGTTTGAGTCTTTTCTCAATTGCTGCCGGTCTCATATCGAATAGGTTTTCAATGATTCGAGAAATCTCCCCGTCTGTTTTATCAATTTTGGAAGAATTATAAGTTTCAACATTAATCGAAGTTGGCTCTGCAACACCAATCGCATAGGAAACCTGAACAAGTACCTGGTCACAAACTCCGGCGGCAACCATATTTTTTGCAATATGTCTTGCTGCATAGGCCGCAGATCTGTCAACTTTACTCGGATCTTTTCCGCTAAAAGCGCCACCACCATGAGCTCCTTTTCCTCCATAAGTATCGACGATGATCTTTCTTCCAGTTAATCCCGTATCGCCATGAGGTCCACCTATCACAAATTTACCCGTTGGGTTGATATGATACTTGATCTGATCGTTGAATAGTACCTGAATGTTTTCAGGTAGCTTAGCAACAACTCTTGGGATCAGGATTCCAATAATATCATTTTTGATTTTCTTCAGCATTTTCTCATCTTCATCAAACTCATCGTGTTGGGTTGAAAGCACGATAGTATCTATGCGCTGAGGAACACCTTCATCCGAATATTCAATGGTCACCTGGCTCTTTGCGTCAGGTCGTAAATAATTGATTTCTGTACCCTCCCGTCTCATCGCGGCTAATTCTATCAGTAATCTATGACTGAGATCCAAAGCGAGCGGCATATAATTTGCGGTTTCATTGGTGGCATAACCGAACATCATGCCCTGATCTCCAGCACCCTGCTCTTCGTCACCTCTGTCAACACCCTGGTTGATATCTTGAGATTGTTCATGGATCAGAGAAATAACACCACAACTCTCTCCTTCAAATTTATATTCACCTTTTGTGTATCCAATTTTTTTAATAGTTTCTCTGGCAATAATAGGAGCATCGATATAAGTAGTGGTTTTGACTTCTCCTGCCAGCACCACTTGCCCTGTAGTTACCATGGTTTCGCAGGCAACCTTTGCATTTGGATCAAAGGCTAAAAAATTATCCAGAAGATTATCGGATATTTGGTCTGCAACTTTGTCTGGGTGCCCTTCAGACACTGATTCAGAAGTAAATAAATAAGACATACTGTCGATTTTTTATGAGAAAACTGAAATGATGACCGGTAAAGCTAAAGTAGATATACTGCTTTAGCATTTTTTATGGAGGTTGCAATCAGTTCAAATTTTTCCTCAGGATTGTGAGCTGCAAATTTAAACAAATTATAAATGATAGAATCAAGAAAATGCCAAATTAATTTTTTTGTAATCAATAGAAATAATTTCGACTGACAGTGATTAAATAATATGTGATGAGTAAAAATGTATACTTAATAATTACCTTTTTTATTTTAACAGCTTGTAGCTCAGGAGATGGTGATATGGATGATGCTTTGTTGAATTCCGATCCAGTAATGACTCAGGAAGAGAACATCATGGGCGATTTTGTAAGTGATGCCCACCCTACAAGTGGCATGGTCAGTGTCAATGAAAACAAATCAGTTTTAAGTCTACATAATTTTAAAACTGACGATGGTCCAAAATTACTACTGTATCTAACAACTAATCTAGATGTGAATGACTATGTTGATCTTGGCGATTTAAAAGGAATTGAGGGAGATTTTGAATATGACATCCCATCAAATACCGATCTTATAAAGTATAAGTATGTAGTAGTTTGGTGTGTTGATTTTTCAGTCAGTTTTGGACATGCCGAATTGGAATAATTTAGGAAGTTTAAAATTTATTTCTATATTTGACCCAGAATAGAAATGAGAAACAATAATTTAAATATGGTAAAAATGATGATGCGTTTTCGAATGCAGAGGATTTTTATGCTATAATTTGAATAGATCATAAATAATAAAACCTCTGAATATAATCAGGGGTTTTTTTTTGGTCCAAACTGAAGTCATTATGTCAAACAAAGAACAACTATGAATAATATTATGAAAATGATAAGGTATTGCCATTTACGTTGAAAAAAAATAACTTATTTTTGTGCCCCCTTGGCAATACCGAATTAAACAGGGTAGTATTTTAAAGATTATATACTAAAAAAAATTAAATCATATCATCATGAGCGATCATCATATTTCAACAAAAGCCCTGCATGCAGGCCACGATACAACGCAGACTCTGGGTACAAGGGCTGTACCCATTTACCAATCGACTTCTTATGTCTTTAACGATACTGATCATGCCGCTAATTTATTTTCTTTGGCTGAATTAGGATTTATTTATACCCGATTGAATAACCCTACCAATGATATTTTGCAGAAAAGACTAGCAGACATTGAAGGTGGAATTGGAGCAGTTGTTTTTGCTTCTGGAACTGCTGCCATTTCAACAGGGCTATTAACCTTATTAAAGTCAGGAGATCATATAGTCGCTTCCAGCAGTTTGTATGGAGGAACTTATAATTTGTTGAATGTGACCTTGCCGAGGTTGGGAATAACCACCACTTTTGTAGATGCTTCGAACCCGGAGAGTTTTGGTAAAGCGGTTAAGGAAAATACAAGAGCCTTCTTTGTTGAATCTCTTGGAAATCCAAAATTGGATGTATTGGATCTAGAAGCTATTTCGAAAGAGGCCAAAGCTGCGAAAGTTCCCTTTATTGTGGATAATACCGTAGCTACACCAGCTTTATTAAACCCTATCAAGCACGGAGCAGATATTGTGATCCATTCTTTGACAAAATATATCGGTGGTCAAGGGAATTCGCTTGGAGGTGTGATCGTAGACGCAGGAAATTTTGACTGGGCAAACGGTAAGTTTCCAGAATTTACAGAACCTTCGGCGGGTTATCACGGATTGGTATATCACGAAGCTTTGGGTAATGCATCATATACGTTTAAACTGATCCTTGAAGGTCTGCGTGATTTTGGCGGGGCTTTGAGCCCATTTAATGCTTTTCAGATCATCCAGGGATTGGAAACCTTAGCCGTACGTATCAAGCAGCACAGTGAAAATGCGCTGGAACTGGCCCAATGGCTTGAAAGCAGAGAAGAGGTTGCCTGGGTGAATTATCCTGGTTTGGAAAGCAGTCCTTATAAGGCTTTGGCCGACAAGTATTTGCCTAAGGGGCAAAGTGGTATTGTGACCTTTGGGATCAAAGGAGGATTCGAAGCGGCTAAGAAATTTACGGATGCCACTGAAGTCTTTTCCTTGCTGGCCAATATAGGCGATACAAAATCATTGATCATTCACCCAGCGAGTACGACGCATCAGCAATTAACTGCAGCGCAACAGGCTGACGCCGGAGTAGGACAGGACCTGATCAGACTGTCTGTAGGGATTGAAAACATAGAAGATCTTAAAGCAGATCTGGAGAATGCTTTTAAAAGTTTATAATTAAAGGAACTGACCGATTCTATGAAGGAATCGGTAAGTTTTATAAGTTAGTTATTGTACAGAAACCAAATATTATGTTTCTTTGCACAAAGTTCATCAACATAAGATTTTGTTATAAAGAAAGGCAGAGGGATTAGACCCGATGAAGCCTTAGCAACCCTTTTTTCTGAGTACTCAGTTAAAAGAAGGTGCTACATTCTACCCATTAGGAAAGATAACTCATTACCCTTTGAACCTTATACCTTTTCCTTTTTTTATCACAATTTCTTACATGTACTTTATGCATCTGAAACCAACAAAGTTTGGGGTCAAATAATAAAATTTAAATAGTCAAGAAGTTGAAACATTTACAACATATACAAATAGAGAATTTTACGACAGAATCGGGTTATTACTATCCCGAGTTTGCTCTTTCTTATCAACTCTTTGGTCAGGAACTGGGCCAGGCACCTGTTGTTTTGGTCAATCATGCCTTAACGGGCAACTCTCAGGTGGCCGGAGATGGGGGTTGGTGGACTTCATTGATTGGGCTGGGCCGCTTAATAGACACCAGTAAATACACTGTTGTAGCCTTTAATATTCCCGGAAACGGATATGATGAGGTCGAGGCCAACAGGATCGATAATTATGAAGATTTTACGGCAAGAGATATTGGCAGATTATTTGGGATTGGTTTGGAGAAGATCGGAATCAATCAGTTATACGCTGCGATCGGTGGATCATTGGGTGGAGGAATTGCCTGGGAAATGGCTGTTCTTTTCCCTGATTTGATAGAAAATCTGATTCCTGTGGCTTCAGATTGGAAAGCTTCAGATTGGATTTTGGCACATAATAAAACCCAACAGCAGATCCTATCAAATTCGAGTAAACCTGTTCACGATGCAAGAATGATGGCCATGTTATTTTACAGAACTGCAGATTCCTTTAAAGAAAAATTCAACAGAACCAGAAACGAGGAACAAGGTAATTTCAATACAGAGAGCTGGTTATTGCATCATGGCCAAAAACTGGAAAACAGGTTTTCGCTTCCTACCTATAAAATGATGAATCATCTGTTAAGTTCGGTTGATATCACGCGTAACAGAGGTACATTTAATCAAGTTGCCAGTCAGATCAAGGCCCGGGTATTTCAGGTGGGTGTTGATTCGGATTTCTTTTTTGTACCCAAAGAGAATATAGAGACTCAAAAAATGCTCAATGAGGCAGGTGTTGAGAACAGTTACCAGGAAATAAAATCCATTCACGGACACGATGCTTTTTTGATCGAATTTGAACAACTTGAAAAAATACTCAGCCCGATTTTTATTCAGCCCAAAACAAGAAGCTTAAAGAAGAAAGGAATCAAAGTATTAAAGTTTGGAGGTCGTTCTTTGGCAAATGGAGTAGGAATTGAAAGGGTTATTGACATCATTTCTGAAAAAGCAAATGACAATGAGAATTTTGTAGTTGTACTTTCGGCCAGAGGAAATTCAACCGATGATCTGGAAGCCATACTTGAAAAGGCAAAAGCTGGAGATACATATAAAGAAGCATTTGATCAGTTTAAGAATTATCAAATTGAACCGGCCAAGGAAATTAGTTTTGAGCACGAGTTTAGATTGCTTGATGAGATCTTTCAGGGAGTAGCCCTTCTTGGCGATTACAGCAGTAAGATCAAGGACAGGGTTTTGGCGCAGGGAGAAGTTCTATCGGTTAAATTACTGAGTCATCTGCTACGCAATAAAGGTATTCCGGCGAAAGCCGTAGACTCCAGAAAACTGATCAAAACAGATAGCAATTTTGGAGAAGCCCTGGTTTTAGAAGATGTTTCCAAAGAAAACGTAAAAAGGCATTTTGCTAATAACGGACATGATCTGCAGCTTGTTACAGGATTTATCGCTTCCAATAGTAAAGGAGAAACGACCACTTTAGGAAGAAACGGCAGTAATTATTCTGCCTCACTTTTTGCCAATTATTTAGACGCAGCAGAACTGGAAAGTTATACCCATGTCAATGGAATTTACACAGCCAATCCGGACCTTGTTTCAAACGCACAGATGATCGAGGAACTTTCGTATCAGGAAGCCAATGAACTGGCCAGTTTTGGGGCGAATATTCTGCATGCCAAAACCATTATTCCTTTGGTGGAAAAGAATATTCCGCTTCGTTTGTTAAATACTTTCGACAAAGAAAACAAGGGAACGCTCATCAAATCACAGGCAACCAGTAAAGGGATCAGGTCGGTCACCGTTCAAAACAATGTGTCTCTGATCAATCTTGAAGGAAGAGGTTTATTGGGAAAGATAGGGGTAGACGCCAGAATTTTCACGGCACTCGGCAAAGGGGGGATCAATGTCAGTATTATTTCTCAGGGGTCCTCTGAAAGAGGAATAGGCTTCGTGGTAAGCTCTAACGATGCGCTCCTGGCAAAAGAAATTCTGGAGCAGGAATTTGCTTTGGATATTAAAATGAAAGACGTGAACAGGATCTATGTCAAAGATGACCTGTCTATCGTTTCGATCATCGGACAAAATCTATCTAATTTCCATAGATCGTATAATGCCCTTTCGATCAATAAGATAAAACCTGTATTGATCAATAATACAGTGACAGGGGATAATATTTGTCTGGTGCTGGAAGATAAGGACCTCAATAAGGCTGTCAATGTGATCCATGGTCAGATCTTTGGCGTATCAACCAATATCAATGTGGCTATTTTTGGCGTTGGATTGGTAGGAGGTACTTTAATAGAACAGATTCTTAAAAGTAAAAATGATATTTTGAAAAGAAGAAATATCAATATCAATATTTTTGCTTTGGCTAATTCTAAACAGTTGTTGCTTCAGCGAAACGGAGTAGGAAAACATTGGCAAAAAAATCTATTGGATCAAGATAAGAGTGACTTTACCATTAATGATGTGATTGGCTTCGCTAAAAGCAATCACTTGGAAAACCTTATCGCAGTTGACAATACAGCGAGTAGAGATTTTATTAAAAATTATCTTCCCTTGGTTGAGAATGGTTTTGACCTGGTGTCTTCTAACAAGATCGCCAATACGGTTGACTTTTCTTTTTATAAGGAATTGCGCTCAGCACTAAAAAGAAATGAAAAGAACTATCTCTACGAGACCAATGTTGGTGCCGGTTTGCCTTTGGTAGATACTATTAAACTGCTGCATCATTCAGGAGAGAATATTACCAGGATCAATGGGGTATTCTCAGGATCATTAAGTTATTTGTTCAATAATTTTTCAGTACAGGATAAGGACTTTAGCGATATTCTTCAGGAAGCAGTTGATAAGGGCTTTACAGAACCAGATCCAAGAGAAGACCTTAGCGGAAACGATGTTGCGAGAAAATTACTCATCCTGGCCCGTGAACTGGATCTTGAAAATGAAATTGAGGATGTACAAATACAAAATCTAATACCTGAAAACCTGAGAGCGGGAACCGCAGCTGATTTTCTGGAAAGATTGAACGAGCTCAATGAGGAGTACCAAAAAACAAAAGAGGAGCAAAAGCCTGATCACGTATTGAGATATGTCGGTATTTTGGCTGGCGATCTTTCTAAAAGCAAGGGAGAGCTTGAAGTAAAACTTGTATCTGTTTCGAAGGATAGTTCTTTAGGTCAGGTGCAGGGATCGGATTCTATTTTTGAGATTTATACAGAATCATACGGCGAAAGACCTTTAGTAATTCAGGGTGCCGGAGCGGGAGCTAAAGTAACGGCACGAGGCGTATTTGGAGATATATTAAGATTAACTGAAAAAGCGGTTTAGGGTTGGTTTCAATTTGAGAAACGAATCTAAACTCACAACATACGATTATGACAAAGAAAAGACAATTTGAGACGGAAGCCATTAGGAATCAAATACCACGTTCGGGATTTGGGGAACACACCAGTGCGATGTATGTCACTTCCAGTTTTGTATTTGATGATGCCGAAGACATGAGAGCTTCTTTTGCTGAAGAAAAGGAAAAGAATATCTACAGTAGGTTTTCTAATCCGAATAACACTGAGTTTGTGGATAAAATTGTGGCTATGGAAGGTGCAGAAAGCGGTTATGCTTTTGCCTCAGGTATGGCGGCTATTTTTTCTACTTTTGGCGCCTTGCTGAGCAGCGGGGATCATATTCTTTCGGCTCGTTCGGTATTCGGTTCAACCCACGCTTTGTTTACGAAGTTTTTTCCTAAATGGAATATAGAAACCAGCTATTTTAATATCAGTGAAGCCGACAGTATTGAAGCTTTGATTCAGCCCAATACCAAGATCTTATATGCTGAAACGCCAACAAATCCCGGATTGGAAATCATTGATCTGGAGTACTTAGGGAAGATTGCAAAAAAGCACGGTTTATTGCTGGTGATAGACAACTGCTTTGCTACGCCTTATCTGCAGCAGCCTATAAAATTTGGAGCTGATCTGGTTGTACATTCGGCCACCAAGCTGATCGATGGACAAGGACGTGTACTTGGTGGTGTAACCGTAGGAAAGGCTGACTTGATCAGAGAGATCTATTTGTTTTCAAGAAACACGGGACCTTCCTTGTCACCGTTTAATTCCTGGATCCTCTCGAAAAGCCTCGAAACATTAGGTGTAAGGGTTGACAGGCACTGTGAAAATGCACTGGCAGTGGCAGAATTTCTGGAAGGTCATGAGAAAGTCAATACGGTAAGGTATCCGTTTTTAAAATCTCACCCACAATATGACATTGCCGTCAAGCAAATGAAAAAGGGAGGAAATATTGTTGCATTCGAGGTAAAAGGGGGCATAGAAGCGGGACGACATTTTTTGAATAAGATCAACATGTGTTCACTGTCTGCTAATTTGGGAGATACCAGAACAATTGTGACGCATCCGGCCTCATCAACGCATAGCAAGCTGTCATTAGAAGAAAGAAAAATCGTCGGAATAACAGATGGATTGATCAGAGTATCCGTAGGACTGGAAAATATTTCAGATATTGTAGAGGACTTGTCTCAAGCCCTAAACTCCTAAAACTATGGTACTATTTAATTCGAAAAACGAGGAATACTTTAAAAGAGGTGAAACAAAAAGAAGAAGTATAGTAAAGGCGTTTACCTGGAGAACCCTGGGAACCTTAGATACCATTGTAATTTCCTACTTCCTTACGGGGGAGATTAAAACTGCTGTATCTATTGGAGGTATTGAGATTTTTACCAAAATGTTTTTATACTTTTTTCACGAACGAATATGGAACACTATAAAATGGGGAAAAAGAGGCATATAAAAGAGCAATTAGAGAAGATCCTGGAACAAAGGATCATGATCCTGGACGGGGCAATGGGTACCATGATCCAGGCCTATAAATTTAGCGAAGAAGATTATCGTGGCGAGCGGTTTAAAGATTATGAAATTCTGTTGAAGGGTAATAATGATCTGTTGACACTTACCCAACCAGAAGCCATAAAGGAAATTCATAGGGAATATCTGGCCGCAGGAGCAGATATTATTGAAACCAATACCTTTTCGGGGACCACTATCGCCATGGCCGATTACGGCATGGAGGATCTCGTTTATGAATTGAATTATGAATCAGCCAGACTTGCGAGAGAAGCAGCAGATGAATTTACCGACAAGGAGCCTCATAAACCAAGATTTGTGGCTGGCTCAATGGGTCCTACAAACAAGACCGCAAGTATGTCACCCGATGTAAACGACCCCGGTTTTAGGGCAGTCACTTTTGACGAACTAAGGGCCGCTTATAAGCAGCAGGCAGAGGCCTTGCTTGATGGCGGTGCAGACATTCTTTTGGTAGAGACCGTATTTGATACGCTCAATGCCAAAGCAGGTTTGTTTGCCATTGAAGAGATCAAAGATGAAAGGGGTATTGATATCCCCATCATGTTGAGCGGAACCATTACAGATGCCAGCGGAAGGACACTTTCTGGTCAAACAGCAGAAGCTTTTCTGATCTCCGTATCTCACATTCCTTTATTAACCGTAGGATTCAATTGTGCTTTGGGAGCCAATTTACTGCAACCACATCTGGAAGCAATTGCCCCAAAAACAGATTTGGCCATTTCGGCCCATCCCAATGCAGGATTGCCTAATGCTTTTGGGGAATACGATGAAACTCCGGAGCAAATGGGAGCGCAGATAGAAGCCTATATGAAAAGAAATTTGGTCAATATAGTTGGTGGATGTTGTGGCACAACGCCAGAGCATATCAGGGTCATAGCAGCCATAGCAGCAAGATATCAACCCCGACAAATTCAAATGCTATCGAAATAATGACAAAAGAGAGAAAAAGATATTTACACCTGTCAGGATTAGAGCCCTTGGTGCTCAATGAAAACAGTAATTTCATCAATGTGGGTGAGCGGACCAATGTGGCCGGCTCCAAAAAATTCCTCCGTTTGATCAAGGAAGAAAAGTTTGATGAGGCACTTGACATTGCACGTCATCAGGTAGATGGAGGAGCACAGATTATTGATATCAATATGGATGACGGGCTCATTGATGGTAAAGAGGCTATGGTAAGGTTTATGAACCTGATCGCGGCAGAACCGGATATTTGCCGGGTACCCATCATGATCGACAGTTCTAAATGGGAAATCATTGAAGCGGGCTTACAAGTAGCCCAGGGAAAATGTGTCGTGAACTCTATTTCCCTTAAGGAAGGAGAAGAAAAGTTTATTTGGGAAGCCACCCGAATCAAACGCTATGGAGCCGCCGTTATCGTAATGGCCTTTGACGAAGTGGGACAGGCAGATAATTATGACAGAAGAATTGAAATTGCCAAGAGATCTTATGATGTTTTGGTGAACAAAGTAGGTTTCCCAAGGGAAGACATTATTTTCGATCTCAATATTTTTCCGGTAGCCACCGGAATGGACGAGCATAAACGAAATGCCATTGATTTTATTGAAGCGACGCGCTGGGTAAGGGAAAATTTACCCGATGTAAGTGTGAGCGGAGGTGTGAGTAATGTGTCCTTTTCTTTTAGAGGTAATAATGCCGTACGGGAAGCCATGCATTCGGTCTTTTTGTATCACGCTATACAGGCAGGAATGAATATGGGTATCGTAAACCCAACCATGTTGGAGGTTTATGATGAAATTCCAAAGGATCTCCTGGAATATGTAGAGGATGTGATTTTAAATCGAAGAGATGACGCTACAGAACGTTTGTTGGATTTTGCGCAGACTGTGGTTGGCGCTAAAAAAACGGCAGTAGAAGAGCAGTTATGGAGAAGTGACCCTGTTCAGGACAGGATCACCCATGCTTTGGTAAAAGGAATAGATGCTTTTATTATAGAAGATGTTGAAGAAGCCAGAACTCAGGTAGAAAAGCCCATAGAGGTCATAGAGGGCCATTTAATGGTAGGTATGAATGTTGTGGGCGATCTGTTCGGATCAGGAAAGATGTTTTTACCACAGGTGGTAAAATCGGCCAGGGTGATGAAAAAAGCGGTAGCCTACCTCAATCCGTTTATCGAAGCTGAAAAAGGAGAAACGCAAAGAACCCTTGGAAAGGTATTGATGGCAACCGTTAAAGGAGATGTACATGATATCGGCAAGAATATTGTAAGTGTGGTGCTGGGCTGCAACAATTATGAAATTGTGGATCTTGGGGTAATGGTTCCGCCCGAAAAGATCATTGAAACAGCTATCGCAGAAAATGTTGATGCCATCGGGCTTTCAGGTCTGATCACACCTTCCTTGGATGAGATGGTTTATCTGGCCCAAGAAATGGAAAGGAGAGAAATGGAAATTCCACTTTTGATCGGTGGCGCCACTACGTCAAAGGCACATACTGTTGTAAAGATCGATACCGAATACAAAAACGCTGTGGTTCATGTGAATGATGCTTCCAGAGCAGTAACTGTTGTAGGTGATCTATTGAATAAGAACACATCAGATGCCTATGTGGCCAACCTTAAAAAGGATTATAAAGATTTTAGAGAAAAGTTTTTAAAAAGAGGGAAAACAAAAAGGTATATCTCTTTGAATGAAGCCCGTAAAAATAAGTTTAAGATCGATTGGGGGCAGTCAAAAATTACCAGACCCAAAGAAATGGGCGTGCAGTCACTTGAACAGATCAGTTTAAAGGAGCTATTGCCTTTTATAGACTGGCAACCCTTTTTTATTTCATGGGACCTTCACGGAAAGTATCCGGAAATTTTAAGTGATAAGGTGGTAGGAGAACAGGCAACCCATGTGTATGAAGATGCCCAAAAAATGATTGACATGATCATTGCCAAACAGTTGTTCAAGGCAAAGGGAATTTTTGGTCTTTTTGAGGCCAACACCATTGATGAAGATGATATTCTGATCACTAAAAACAAACAAGGAAATAGCAAGATTCAGAACATTGCGTCAGCAATTGCATAAAAAGGAAGGGGTACCTAGCTATGCCCTGGCTGATTTTATTGCTCCGGCTGATAAGAAACAGGATTATATGGGTGCTTTTTGTGTAGCCATTTTTGGAGCAGATGAACTCGCTGGAAAATATAAAGAAACACATGATGATTATAATGCCATTTTGGTCCAGGCTGTAGCCGATCGTTTTGCTGAAGCCTTTGCAGAATATCTGCATAAGCAGATCAGGACAAAACACTGGGGCTATTCAAAGGATGAAAACCTTAGAAATGAAGATTTGATCAAGGAGGCCTATACAGGAATTCGTCCGGCACCAGGGTATCCGGCTTGCCCTGACCATTTGGAGAAAGATACGATCTGGGACTTGTTGGATGTCGAAAAAATTATTGGCGTTACCCTGACCGAGAGTAAAGCCATGTGGCCAGCCGCTGCGGTATCGGGCTATTATTTTGCCAATCCGGAGGCACGCTATTTCGGACTTGGAAAGATCAGAGAAGATCAGGTCATCGACTATGCCAACAGGAAAGACATCTCTAAGGAAATGGCCATGAAATGGTTACAACCAAATATATCCGTTTAAACATAAAAAATACAGTAAGGACTGTTTTTAACAAGATACGGTCAATAAGAAGAAAGATGAAAGTTACAGAACACATAAAAAACGCAAAAGGTAAGACCTTGTTTTCATTTGAAATCGTGCCACCTCAAAAAGGGCAGAACATTCAGAAGCTATACGACAATATTGATCCATTAATGGAGTTTAAACCTCCTTTTATAGACGTGACCACCTCCAGAGAAGAACATGTTTATATTCAAAAAGAAGGAGGCCTGTTGGAGCGAAAAGTTACCCGTATGCGACCCGGAACCGTGGGTATTTGCGCCTCACTTATGAATAAATACCAGGTTGATACGGTACCCCATGTTTTATGCGGAGGCTTTACAAAGGAAGAAACCGAATATGTTTTGGTTGACTGTCATTATCTGGGAATCGATAATGTCATGGCCCTTAGAGGAGATGCGATGAAGGATGAAGCTTATTTTATGGCAAAGAATGAAGGAAATAATTTTGCTTCAGAGCTTGTCAGACAGATCAGTGACCTGAACAAAGGGGTTTATCTGCATGATATCGTAGAAACTACCTATAACTCCGATTTTTGTATTGGTGTTGCCGGTTATCCTGAAAAACACATGGAATCGCCCAGCATGCAAGCCGATCTGAGAAGGTTAAAAGAAAAGATCGATGCCGGTGCAGAGTACGTAGTGACCCAAATGTTTTTTGACAATAAAAAATATTTTGCTTTTGTCGAAGCCGCCCGTAATATGGGGATTACAGTCCCTATTATTCCGGGTATCAAACCGGTAGCGGTGCAGCGGCATTTAAGTGTCTTACCGCAGGTTTTTAAACTGGACCTTCCCGATGAACTAGTCAGTGCGGTTGAGGCTTGCAAAAATAATACTGAGGTCAGACAGGTTGGTATTGAGTGGGCGATACAACAATCCAAAGAACTTGTGCAAGCCGGCGTTCCGGTACTTCATTATTATTCTATGGGGAAGTCGGATAATATTAAGGCTATTGCGAGGGAGGTTTTTTAGTATTAATGCTGCAATGCTAATGTGAATAGGAATGAATGAATCGTGATGTGACCGCTCAGCGGGCGACTTCAGTTCACCCGCTGAGTTTTCTATTGAGGACCGAAGAAGGCAATGTGGCAATGCTACAATGCTACATGCATGCAATAGGAATGAATGAATCGTGATGTGACCGCTCAGCGGGCGACTTCAGTTCACCCGCTGAGTTTTCTATTGAGGACCGAAGAAGGCAATGCTGAAATGCTACAATGCTACATGATTCAATAGGAATGAATGAATTGTGATGTGACCGCTCAGCGGGCGACTTCAGTTCACCCGCTGAGTAATCTTTTTAGAACCGAAGAAGGCAATGCTGAAATGCTTGAAATCCAAGATTCAGCGGAGCTAATGCATGAATTTAAGATTACTTCAAAAACCTCCAATTAATGCAATAAATCAATAAATCATTATGTCAATATATCATTCCATCATTGTATCATTCCATCACTGCATCATTATTTTAAATACAGGTATAAGAAAAATAGATTTGCAAATGATTCTTGGAGTTAAATAATTGCTTATTTTTGTGGCTTATTCAAAGGACAAGAAATAATTAAACTAAAGAATTATGGCAATAGAAGTAACAGATGCTAATTTTGAGGAGATTGTATTGAACTCCGATAAACCAGTTTTGGTTGATTTTTGGGCTGCTTGGTGTGGACCTTGCAGAATGTTGGCTCCGATCGTTGAAGAATTAGACAAAGATTTTGACGGTAAAGCTAAGATTGTAAAAGTAGACGTTGATGCACATCAGGAATTTGCCGCTAAATATGGGGTAAGAAATATTCCAACTGTACTCGTTTTTAAAGGAGGAGAAGTTGCTGATAAGCAAGTTGGTGTAGCACCAAAAAATGTATATACTGAAAAATTGAATGCGCTGTTATAAGCCTCGAATTTCATTATAAAAAAATAACAGGCTTGATCTTTCCAGGATCAAACCTTTTTTTGTTTGCAGCGGTAGATCCAGAGAAATGATCCAGTCAATCACTAATTAAACATTTCTCCTTACTTTTGATCTATGACAAAAGCCGATTTAAACCAAGTCGATAGTATTCCTAATATTGAACTCCTCGCCAAGCAGGTCGTAGAAGGGTTTATTACCGGAATGCATAAAAGTCCTTTTCACGGTTTTTCCGTTGAGTTTGCCGAACATCGTTTGTATAATAAAGGAGAAAGCACCCGCCATATTGATTGGAAATTGTATGCCAAAACTGAAAAACTATTTGTCAAACGCTATGAGGAAGAAACAAACTTAAGAAGTCATATCATTATAGATAATTCGGCATCGATGCATTATCCTATCATGGATACAATCAGTGTTGACAATTACAATAAGATTGGTTTTTCTGCCTTGGCAACTGCGGCCTTAATGGAGATATTAAAGAGGCAAAGAGATGCATTTGGACTCAGTATATATGCGGAGGAAAGCGACTATTTTGCTCCGGCCAAAGGCAATGAGAAACACCGAAGAATGTTACTCGACCAGCTACAGCAAATTTTGTTAAAGGGCTCAAAAAGCCATACAGATACCTATAAAGTACTGCATGAGATCGCAGAAAAGATCCATAGACGATCTTTGATATTTTTATTTACTGATATGTTTCAATCTGACAAGAAAGAGGAAGACTTGTTTGCCGCCTTAAGACATTTAAAATATAACAAGCACGAAGTGGTTTTGTTCCATACCTATGACGGAAAGCGCGAATTAAACTTTGATTTTGACGATGTTCCCAGAAAATATGTAGATGTTGAAACGGGAGAACAGATAAATTTATTTGCCGGAAACATTAAAGAAGCCTACAAATTAAAAGTGGAGGAATATTTTAAAAACCTAAAGTACAAGTGTATGCAATATAAAATTGATTACGTACCTGTAGATATTCATGATGGCTTTGATCAAATATTGACCACCTATATGGTGAGAAGGAGTAAATTTCTATAAAAATATTCGATTTCCTTTTGACAAATCAAAAAACAGAATTATATTTGCCCCTGCTTAGCAATAAGCGACGCTATTTTAGCAACGGTTTGGTAGTTCAGCTGGTTAGAATACCTGCCTGTCACGCAGGGGGTCGCGGGTTCGAGTCCCGTCCAGACCGCAACTTTTTAAAGTAAAAATAGTTGTGTTGTTAACATTAAGAGTTCACTCTTAAATAGTTAGCTAATGAAAAACTTCAGTAAACACTGAGGTTTTTTTGTTTTAAGGTATCTACCGTGTCAATTTCTCACTTTTTCCAATATTACATCATCACCGCTTGTAGAAGCCTTATTCTATAAGGGATGAGCTGCATATGCTTCTTTCAGAAGGGTAATCCATCCTATATCATATTTACTCCTTGAAAGGGTGCCCACAGGTGTCCTCATATTTCAAGAGGTGTCACATTTATTAACTACTAAACATTTACTATTATGAACACAATAAAACTATATATAAGATTTATCTGTTAACTCAAACAGAGTTAATACAGAAAGGTTTATGCATCAATAAAGTGCAGACTGACTTATAACAAACAACGCAAGGACTTCTCAACAGGAATCAGGGTGAACCCAGACCACTGGGATCCCAAGAAACAAAGACTCCTTGATCAGTCAGATCAGGAAGAAACTACCAACATGCAACTAAGCCTTATTGAACATAAAATCAGTAAGGCTTTTTTAATGCTCCAAGTTGGGGAAGAACCATTTTCTGTGAATGATATTTACAACCAATTCAAGGGTAAATCACTGAAGCAGGATATGGGAATTGTGGAGGTATGGGATATCCATAATGAGAGAATTAAGAAGCTTATTGGTAAGGAAATTGTGATGGTCACTTACCAGAAATACCTGGAGTCTCAACGTCATTTAAAAGACTTTATCAGGCATCAATACAAAGTGTCAGATATGCCTCTCAGAGGGCTTAAAATAAGCTTCCTGGAGGATTATGCCTATTACCTCAAAACAGTCAAAAACTTCCAACATAGCACACTAAATAAAGCCATTCAGAGGATGAGAAAGGTGGTGAAATTTGCTATTGGTCATGACTATCTGGACAAAGATCCGTTTCTACTTTACAAGGCTAAATCAGTCAAGAAAGAGGTAGTATTTTTGAGCGTTGATGAGCTCAAGAACTTAGAGAAACAGACCTTTGAAATCAAGAGATTGGAAGTGATCAAAGACTGCTTTGTATTCTGCTGCTACACTGGACTGGCTTTTAAAGAAATGTCAAGCCTTAAAAGAGAGCATATCGTCAAAGGCTTTGATGGGATGGACTGGATCAGGATCAAGCGTCAGAAGACCTTAAAGACACTTTCAATACCATTACTGCCCAAGGCGAAGAAGATCATCAGGAAGTATCATACAGAAGGTGATCAAGTATTACCAGTGACCAGTAATGCCAGGTTTAATGGGTATCTCAAGGAGATTGCTGACATCGTAGGGATTAAGAAGAGATTGACCCATCATGTAGCAAGAAGAACATTTGCCAGTACGGTGTTGCTGTATAATAATGTGCCAATGGAGGTTGTGTCTGAGCTATTGGGACATACGAAACTGGCGACTACTCAGCAGAGTTATGGTAAGATTGTGCAGAGGAAGGTGGGTGAGGAGATGAGGAAGTTGAGTTGAATAGAACGCCCTGTACGTTTGTTTGGGGTGTTTTATATTTGCTAAATAGTTTGTTTCGGTAATGATATTACTTGTGAATTTCCATTAAATAACTATCTTGGCATTTATATATCAATGTATCTTATTTTATACTCTTAATGAGAATCATTTTATTGCTATTTGTTTCAGGTTTGATATCCATATCATGTCATAGTCAGGAACTTGCATTGCTGAAAATATCAGACAATCAACGTTACTTGGAAACGCAGGATAATAAACCATTTTTCTGGCTTGGTGGAACGGCTTGGGAATTGATTCATCGATTGACCAAAGAAGAGATAGATATGTATTTAACAGATAGAGCCAATAAAGGGTTTACTGTGATTCAGACTGTTATTCTTGCCGAACTTGACGGACTTAATACACCAAATGCATATGGAAACAAACCATTAGTTGATAATGATCCAACCAAGTTGAACGATAAGTATTTTGAACTTGTAGATTACGTTTTAAAGAAATCGGAGGAGTTAGGTCTTTATGTTGGACTTCTGCCAACTTGGGGTGATAAGTTTAATAAAAAATGGGGCGTAGGACCCGAAATTTTTAATCCGGTTAATTCAAAAGTATTTGGTCACCTTCTTGCTGAACGCTATCAAAACCAAAATAATATCATTTGGATACTTGGTGGCGATAGAATTCCAGAACAGGCAACTCATTTTGAGATTGTGAAGTCTATGGCAGAAGGAATTAGACAAGTAGACACAAATCATTTGATTACTTATCACCCTATGGGAGGTCAAATAGCGTCAAAATACTTTAAAGAAAGTTGGATGGATCTTGATATGTTTCAAAGTGGTCATGACAGGAATGCGAAGGAATATAGCTATGTGTGGGAGAGTAAGAAAATATGTCCAAACAAGCCTGTGATTAATGGAGAACCACGGTATGAAAATATTCCCGATCGACTCAATACTGAGAATCCGTGGGTCTGGCTGGATGATAATGACGTCAGAGTAGCCGCCTATTGGAGCATGATTGCAGGGGCAGCTGGTTTTACGTATGGATGCAATGATATCTGGCAAATGTATAGTATAGGGAGATTTCCAAATTTGCAGGCCAGGACTGGTTGGAAACAAGCCTTGGATATGCCAGGCGCAAAGCAAATGACATATATGAAAGGTATGTTTGAAAAATTACCTTGGCAATCAATGATTAATGACCAATCTTTACTATTGAATACCAATCCAGAAGATGAACCACATATTATTTGCGCAATTGGTTCAGATAGGGATTTTATAATTGCTTACACTCCAATTGGCAAGCCAATGAAGATTGATGTTTCAAAATTGAGTTCTGAAAAAATAAAAGGATACTGGTTTAATCCCAGAAGTGGGGAACTGAATTATATCAATGATTTTGAAACATCTGAGCCACTTGAGTTCACTCCATGGGCAGGAGGCTGGGGCAGTGATTTTTTATTGATTCTTACGAATCAAAAGCTTGGGTAAAAATAATATGTGACTACAACCCCTACTATGAAAAGCACCAGCCATTAGTTCAAAGGCTATTCCGAGGCTACTCAACATAATTCCAGGTTATGATTATAAAGAAGTCATGGCGCCACTATGTAAAATACTCGCTTCCAGCTGTATTGTCATTCCTAGCCTTGCTATCTAATAGCATGAGTAAATGAGGAGAATAAGGGAGAGCTGAGAGGTTCTCCTTTTTTTGTATCTTTATAGGCATATGAATTACACTCAATTACTGTTTTTATCGCCCTAATATGGCGAGATAAACTCTTTTTTGTGGTTAAATTTAGTTCTGCGTCACTTAATAACATCCACTTAAAAAAATATTATTTCAACCCAAAATATTTAAATTATGAAAGCTTTTAATCTCGCCTTGATTAGTTTCCTTTTATTTACAACACTATTATTTGCCCAATCAAAAGATGAGATAGAAATCAGAAGATTAGAAAAGCATTGGACAGAATTACTTGATAAAGGAGACACAAATTCATTATTAAAAATATGGTCGAAAGAATACGTAGTAAACAATCCGAATGGAAAAATTGTGACACCGAATGAAATTGTCGCACTTATGAAAAGTGGACATATATTCCCCACTGTTGAAAGAATTATAGAAAAAATCACATTCAATCAGAATATTGCCATTGTAATGGGCAAAGAGTTACAACAGCCAAAGAATTTGACAACTAACCATGAGGAATGGATACCAAGGAGGTTTACAAATGTATGGATAAGATACGATGAGAGTTGGCAATTGACTGCCAGACAGTCATCAGAAATAACTGAAAAAAAATAAATTGAGTTAGGAGTTTTATAAGAAAATCGAACGCACAACATTGTGTCCTATGAAAAGCACTTGCCAGTCGTCAAAGGTTATTCCAAAGCTATTCAACATAATACCAAGTTATAGCCACATTCATTCACTTTCTGATCTATATAAATATCCAGCAAAGCTATGGGAAGATTGTGCAGAGGAAGGTGGGTGAGTAAATGAAGAGGCTGCATTGAATAGAACGCCCTGAACGTATGTTTGGGGTGTTTTAAATGAGATAAATTATCCGTTTTTTATTGTTATCCCATGTTTTTTACTGATCTTAAACTAAATTCATCTTGATGCAATAAGAATTATGCAAGCTAAAAACCATCTGTACAAGCACCAAGAGTGATATCACACATTCCTCTTCTACACCATCCGATTTCGATATTCACTTGGTGTAACACCTAAAACTTTTTTGACATAGCGAGTGAAAAATGACCGGCTTGAAAATTCCATCTCATCGGCGATTTCTGCTATATTCAAACTGGGGTCTTCCAAAAGTAATTCAATACGTTCCTTTGTATTTCGCTGAATCCATTCCGAAGCAGTAATTCCTGAATTTTGTTTACAAATGGAGTTTAAATATTTAGCGGTAATATGTAAGCGATTGGCATAAGACTGAACTTCACGTTCTTTCATACAATATTCTTGAACCAGATGCATAAACTTTTCATACAATGTTCCTGTCTGCAAGGTGCGTTTTTTGCGTTCATATTCTTTAGCAAAAGTGTGCCACATTTCAAGAATAAACAACCGCATTTGGAGTTTCAGGGCTTCTTCATAAAAACGATGTTCCTTATCTTGAAACTTATCGTTCAACAATTGGAAATTCGTTATAACTCTTTGCCTGTCTTTCTTATCGTTTAATTGTTTAATAGGATATTGACGGGAATGCAAGCGGGAATCAATGCCCCAATTTTGGTCAGGTATATTATCATTCAGAAATTGATTTTCCACGAGCAGGACCGTTGCTCTAAAACTCTTTGAAAATGCTAAGTCGGTCAACTTACTTTTGGCAAACCAAAATAAAAACTCCCCGTTTTTACATATCATCTTCACATCGTTGAATAGGAAATTAACACTACCCCGATGACAAATTAAATGCGTGTGATAATTTATCAGAAAGTCATTTGGAAAATCTATTTCGTTCGAGACTTTCATCATGATAATGCGTTGAGGAGTATCTATGTTGCTTGTGATTGAGTCATTCTTCAAAATAGGAGTTATTTGACATTAATCAAGTAATTAGTGTAACAAATGTAGTAAAATTATTTGCTAATTTTGTCTTGTTCATCATAAAGTAAATCAACGGGATGGAAGCAAATAAGATATTTCAGAGATTATTAAACGGAGAAACGATTCCATCCAGCGACCCTGAAGCTTATAAAATGCGTGAAGCATCTTTTCTCACAAAAAAGCTTTTGGTTCAAATGAATAACGCTTCAAACCCTGATGAAATTAGAAATCTATTGAGCCAAATCACAGGTTCAAAAATTGACGAAAGTGTTGCCGTTTTTACGCCTTTGTATATCAACTACGGCAAGCATACCAAAATTGGTAAAAACGTTTTCATAAATTTTGACTGTATTTTTCTTGATCTAGGAGGTATTACCATCGAAGATGGTGTATTGATAGCTCCCAAAGTCAGCTTGCTGTCTGAAGGACACCCTCTTTCTCCCAATGAAAGACATTCGCTGATCCCGAAACCCATCCACATTAAGAAGAATGCATGGATCGGTGCAAATGCAACCATTTTGCATGGCGTAACCATTGGTGAAAATTCAGTGGTTGCCGCAGGTTCGGTCGTTTCTAAAGATGTTCCTGACAATGTTGTCGTAGGAGGTACTCCTGCAAAAATCATCAAATCGATACAGGAATGAATGGATCAATTAAAACAATAGCTTTTCTTTTAACGAGCCTCTTCTGTTTACAATTATTGGCTTGTATACAGAAAAATGATTTTCAACCAATGAATTACCAAAGTGAAACCGAAAAGGAAGACACGATGAAAATAATAATAACTGTAGGAACATCTTCTTTTTCAGCAACACTACAAAACAGTGCGACAGCTAGTGCTTTTATCGAACAGTTGCCTTTGACACTCGCGATGAGTGAATTGAACAAAAACGAGAAATATGCTGATTTAAAGGGAAGTTTGCCCACCAATGCTTCCAATCCTGGAACTATCCAAAATGGCGATTTGATGCTGTATGGTTCAAACACATTGGTACTATTTTACAAATCATTTTCAACATCATACAAGTACACCAAAATAGGAGAAATAAACGACCCGGAAGGTTTGGCTGAGGCATTGGGTTCTGCTGATGTAGCTGTAAGATTTGAATTAGAATAAATGAACATAAAATGAAAACAATAATAACACTCGCAGTTGCCCTCCTACTATTGATAGGTCAGGCCTGCAACACAAAAGTTGAAAAACCAGGAAATATGGAATCGGAGCCTTCTGATAAAGGAATTTTTCCTAAGGGTGAACCTGGGCCTGCTGCAAATTTCACAGGCAAGGCCTATAATTTTGGCTTAGTCGCAAATGATTCTATTTACAATACACTTGTGGGAAATGTTTATTTCGAAAAAAGTGCAAGATCAAATTGGCACTTACATCCAAGCGGGCAAATTCTAATTGTACTCGATGGTGAAGGATATCATCAACTGGAGGGGCAGCCTAGACAAACGATGAAAAAGGGTGATGTGATCAAGGTTCCGGCAAATACAAGGCACTGGCATGGCGCAACTGAAAACAACAGTCTTACACAAATGTATATACTGCCAAAAACAGAAAATGGATTCGTTAAATGGATGGAGCCAGTGACGGATGAGCAGTATAAGTCCAACAATTAAAACAAATGGAATTTATCAGATTGATTATAGTAAAGAGTACACCTCATTTTAGAGAGATATTTGATGTGGATGACATTAGAAACAAAGTAATTAATTTTCTAAAAACCCATTTGAACTAATGTCATCAAGGTACTTTTTTACAGTTTGAGTTATAATATTCCAGTTTTAAAAAATATCGATAACTTTAAGAAAAAAATAAAAACCATGGCAACATTTAACTTAAAAATCAATGGAAAGACAGCGACAGTAGAGGTTGACCCCAAAACGCCCCTGCTCTGGGTTTTACGCGACCACCTCAAATTAGTTGGTACAAAATACGGTTGTGGTATTTCCCAATGTGGTGCCTGCACGGTACATTTGTCTGGTATCGCCGTTCGTTCGTGCCAACTTCCTATTGCATCAGTAGGCACTCAGGAAATCACAACCATCGAGGGCTTGTCAGAAAAAGGAGACCACCCGGTTCAACTGGCATGGCTTGAAGTAGATGTGCCTCAATGTGGTTACTGCCAGGCCGGTCAGATCATGACGGCTTCGGCCCTTCTCAGGAACAATCCGCAACCCACTGACGAAGAGATTGAAGCAACTATGGATGGGAACATTTGTAGATGTGGCACCTATACACGGATTAAAAAAGCAATAAAACTAGCTTCCAAGCTATGATGATTAACCAAAGAAAAAAATTATGGCACTTATAAAAACACAAATAGGAAGACGTTCATTCATTAAAAACACCAGCCTTGCCGGTGGCGGCCTGGTTCTGGGTTTCAGCATGTTAAATTCATGCAAGCCTGAACAGGCAAAAGAGATGGCTGTCAGGGAAATGCCTGAGGAATGGTTCGAGATGAATTCCTATTTAAAAATTGGCGATAACGGGGTCGTGACCATTTACACACCGAATCCCGAATTCGGTCAGAATATCAGAACTTCAATGCCCATGTTGGTAGCAGAAGAGTTAGATGTGGACTGGAAAAACGTACTCGTTGAACAGGCACCTTATCACACAGACAAATACGGCTTTCAATTTACAGGAGGCAGCAGGGGAATAAGCGCTCGATGGGAACCCCTTAGAATGGCCGGAGCAAGTGCTAGGCACATGTTGAAAGAAGCGGCTGCAAAATCATGGCAGGTTCCCGTAGAAGAAATTACTGCCGAAGCAGGAGTATTGCAACACGCAGCAACGAAAAAATCGGCTGGGTACGGAGAAATGGCTTCAGTTGCCGCGACACTTACTGTGCCCGAAGAAGTACAATTAAAAGAAGTAAAAGATTTTAAACTGATCAGCCGCTCACAAAAAAATGTAGACGCAAAAAACATTGTAACCGGGGTACCTATGTTTGGAATGGATTACCAAAAGAAAGGAATGTTGATCGCTATGATCGAACATCCGCCTGCTTTTGGTTTGACTGTAGAATCGGTTGATGGGGAGGGGGCCAAAGCCATGCCAGGCATCAAGGACGTGATAACTATCAAAAGCTTTAAGGAGGGATTTCAAAAACACGGTTTTGATACGAACGCTT
Source organism: uncultured Flavobacteriaceae bacterium (assembly GCA_963780405.1). Taxonomy (GTDB): domain Bacteria; phylum Bacteroidota; class Bacteroidia; order Flavobacteriales; family Flavobacteriaceae; genus Lutimonas. The sequence continues at coordinate 224,097 of CAWABX010000002.1, read as the reverse complement.
TTCCTGAATTGGTGGCGGTTGTTGGTAACTCTACTTGGGAAGTCATGCAGGCCAAAAAGAAACTTAATATCCAATGGAAGCCCATCACCGCAAAATCTGAAATTGTCAATGGTTTTTTTGGAAAAGAAACAAGAAATACCCCTGCGGGATTGGAATCTACTGCTAGCCACAAAGCACAGATGGAGGCCCTAGCGGCCATACCCGGAAAAATCGTAAGAAAGGACGGGAATCCTGATGCCGCATTCAAAAAAGCAACAACTATATTGGAAAGAAGTTATTCGGCCCCTTTTCTTGCACACAATAGCATGGAGCCAATAAATGCTTTTGCGCATGTAGAAGGCGATAAAGTGAAAATAGCCGCGCCAATTCAGATTCCAGCCTTTATCATTCCTACGATTGAAAGTAGCTTGGGAATTCCGAAGGAAAATATTGAAATGGAACTGCCAAGAATGGGTGGCGGTTTTGGTCGAAAGGGCTATGCCCACTTTGTGGTTGAAGCAGCCCTTATATCCCAAAAAGTAAATGCCCCTATTAAGTTGGTCTATACCCGTGAAGATGATATGACGACCGGTATTTATCGTCCTACTTATCACGCAACCTATCGCGCCGCTTTTGATGAAAACAATAATTTGACGGCCTTGCATGTAAAGGCAGGCGGTATACCAGAGAGCCCTTTGTTCGCCAACCGTTTTCCAGCCGGTGCGATTGATAATTACTTGGCGGAAGAATGGGCCATTGATTCCAATATTACGGTTGGTGCTTTTCGCGCTCCCCGATCAAATTTTATGGCCGGTGCCGAACAGGCATTTTTGGATGAAGTGGCGGAAGCCATGGGAAAAGACCCGATCCAATTTCGATTGGACCTTTTGAAACGAGCTAAGGAAAACCCCGTGGGAGACAAAAATGAATATGATGCGGAACGCTATGCAGGAGTTTTGGAATTGCTGCGTGATAAATCGGATTGGAATCAAACTCCAGCGAATGTACATCGAGGTGTATCTGCATATTTCTGCCATAATTCATATGCCGCACATGTTTTGGATATTCGGATCGATGAAGGAAAACCCGTTGTTGAAAAAGTAGTTTGTGCCATCGATTGCGGAATTGTAGTGAATCCTGATGCGGCTACAAACATGGCAGAAGGTGCCATAACCGATGGTGTCGGCAATGCCTTTTTTGGGGAATTGACCTTTAAAGACGGTGTGCCTCAGAAAAATAATTTCCATCAGTACCAAATGATTAGGATGAGCGACGCCCCTAAAGAAATTGAGGTGCATTTTGTAGAAAATGAAATTGCTCCAACAGGAATGGGAGAACCTCCGTTTCCCCCCGTTTTCGGGGCAGTTGCCAATGCGCTTTACAAAGCCACGGGCCAACGACATTATAGTCAGCCATTTATTAAGGAGAAGGCCGTTGTAGGATAGACCAATAGAGTAGAAATTTTAGAACTGTTTGTCTGAAAATCTAAAATTAAACGGCATAAAACAAAGAACTGCTTTAAAATTTAAAGCAATTCAACTGTATCCTTATGATAAACCTAAAAAAGTCATAACGCCACTATGTCAAATAGCCGCTTGTACTTTTAGCCATGCGACCGAGCAGGTCTAATAAACAGACTTCTGCATATCCACCATTAAGCGGTGATAATTCTCCCTTAAATTTTCTCCATCCCAACCCATAAACAGGCTATGCTCATTTAAAAAGTATTATTAAATGATTGATTTGGGATGGAAAAGGGTTGATATGAGGGATGTTTAAATAAGAAATAGCTATAAGCTGAAATGAATCAACCTTTATCTCTTTTTGTTGCGGTCTAAGGGAGCCCATAAAAAACCCGAATGAACATTCACCCGGGTATTAAAATGTTTATTTAATTGATTTTATTTCTTCTCAGTAGTTACATAACCTATCGGCTCCAGAATAACTTCCATTTTTGCAATATTGAGACCTTGACCTTGATCGCTTTCCGCAAGGTCATTGATATCAACTCCAGGAGTACCTTTTGGAAGATCATACGACTCACCTTTAACAGCTGTACCATATCCAAGATCTCTTAAAGAACCTGCAGTAATTCGACTTAGAGGATTTTCTCCAAGATTCAAAAATCCGGTCATTAGCTCATTGTTTAGCGTTGCTTCATCCCAGTGTGAAAATTGTGTACCGGGACCAAAATCACCTTCTACAGGTAATTCGCCTGTGCCCCCCTCAGCATTCCAATGCACATTGGCCATCTTACCATTAAAGTATGGGTTTGAAGGTAGACCTTCTAAAAGAGTTCTGGTAAAGTTAAAGGGCTCAAAATTGAAATCAAGATTCCATAGTGTTCCTACTCCTAAAACATGGCCCATCTCATGAACGATTACTTCTTCGAATAAATCTAAGCCTTCGAGGAAATCGAGGTCTGCAACATCAAAAAACATAACTCCTGTTAAGGTTAAAAAGTCACTTGTACGAAAAAAACGAGGTCCTGCCTGGCCAAGAATTCCTCCTGGACCATCAATTGGTGCGAGAGCCACTTCAATAACAATATCATCAGCTGTTTCATTATCAATAGCTGGTGGGAATCCGTTAAAGGCAGATGGTACAGTTCCTGTAAAAGAAGGAACGTCCTTAATAATTATTCTTTCCCAACGAGCCGCTGCTGCTTCAAAAACTTCTTTCTGTCTTTCGGTAACTGGAACTATATATTTTAAAGTAATATTAAATCGTCCACGGTCTGGTCCAGGTGCTGTTGTAGTTTTTAAAGCCACATCCCCTAATTCTTCTGAGCTTGCCTTAATGTGAATATATTCGCCTGGTTTTTCAATTAAGTTAATTGTTTTTTGCTGAGTTTCGGCAACAATTGGAGAACTGGTCTCCATTGCGTCATCTGAACATGACGCTACGAGTAACGCGATACTTGTAATTCCTACGGCAAATAATCGTTTGAGCTTCTGTTTGCCAGAATTGTGATAATTTTTTTTCATGAAATTAAGTTTTTGTTAAAATAATTGTTAAAAGATAATTTTAATAATTGGAAAAATTTGCGTGACCAGAAAAAATGTTAATAAAAATCAGTAATGTCGAACTTAATCATAAGATAAATACAAATTCATTAAACAAAATATATTTTATTGATCTGGAATTATCAAATATTAGACTTGTATTACAAGTGAGAAATAATATTGAAACGAGCCCGTCCAGACCGCGATAATAAGTATTAAGTTTTAAGTTTTAAGGACTAAGGACTAAGAACTAAGAAAAATTAATTTCATTTAACACTTCCCTGTGGCAAGCGGACTTAAGCCTTAGCATATAGGCCTTAACACTTAAAAAGAAAACACTGAGGTTTTTTTGTTTTATAGAGTTTTCCTATCCTTATTCCACCTTTTCAATTCAATTTTACAGTTAATTCTTTGTACTTTAAGGATCATATTTAATTTACTTCTTTCAGAAGGCTGGTGCAATTTTACCGTTGACAATAGCGTCATCCCTTCTTAAGTACTTCGTTAGTTCAACCGCATAACGGGTAGATTTTCCGATACCCTTTTTAAATCCAAATCTTGGAAATCGAAACTGAAATCAATAAAACGAGAGATTCCTTTCATTTTTATAGTCTGTGCTTTTCCATTTTCGTCTAAAGAAAAAATGGCAAATGCGTCGGCTTTCATGTCTTGGTATTCCCATTTTATCGCAAAAGTATTGCCCTTATAAAATGCCATTTTACCATTTAACCTTGGTGACTTTTCTGATTTAAACCATAAATCTCCATTTTTATCAAGTACTTCAACTTTCCCGAACCAGTCATCTTCGTATATTCCGACGTAATTATCTTTGTTGACTTTTACATTTTTATGTGCTTCAACTTCAGCCCAAGCTTTTTCTGAATCAGGATCGCCCATTTTTCTTCGTTGCTGCTGCAATCTCTTTCCCAATTCTAGCCAATTGATGCCCGTTTCTAATTTTAAAAATTCATCTAACAGTGCAAAGCCTATCAAACCATTAAGGACACTAGCTCCTTCTGAATTATTCATAACAACTATACCGAGGCCCAATTCTGGAATCAAAGTAACCTCTGAAGACATTCCAGCGATTAAGCCGGAATGATCAACTTTGAAAAACCCATTTACATCTGATAAAAACCAGCCTAATCCATACCCTGAAAAGTGAGATTTAAAAGGCAACATTGGGTCCGATAGCTTATTCATAGGCGTGTGTACGCGCCACATTTCCCGATGCTGTTGTTCTGAAAATAAAGTTTTATCCATATTAGCACCATACCTCCCCTTATTTAATTGTGCTAACATCCATTTACACATATCATTAGCACTAGACCATATTCCACCTGCTGCACCGTTCATTTTTTGCTTTACGCTTCCATTCAAATCTGTTTTTGATTTCTTAATTGCTTTTAATGCGGTGCCGTCAAAGGAATGCGCCACGGCAACAGTATCATTCTGTAAGGCATCCTCATAACTGGCATAAGAATGATTCATTTTTAAAGGTTTAAGAATCTCTTCATCGACAAATGTTTCCCAAGATTTCCCGCTTACTCGAGCAGTAAGTTCGCCTGCGATTAAGTACAACAAATTATCATAGTCAAACTTTGTCCTAAAGGCAGTAGATGGTTCAAAGTGTTGAAAAGCGATAAGTACATCATCAATTGTAAAATCTGAATCGTCTGGAAAAATCATGAGGTCGCCAGCGCCGAGGCCTAAACCACTGCGATGGGTTAGAAGATCTTGAATGGTAAAGTTGTTTGTGACATAATCATTGTACATTTTAAATTCGGGTATGTGACGGATGACTTTATCCTCCCAATTAATTTTTCCTTGCTCAACCAGTATCGCTAGTGCAGCAGACGTAAATGCCTTAGAATTAGAGGCAATGCCAAATGGGGTGTCGGCAGTTATAGCTTCATTTAAATCTACGGAGTTTACACCATAGCCTTTTACGTGTAAAATTTTACCGTCTTTGACGACACCTATTGCAAAACCAACAGTATTATCCACGGTATTGACTGCTATAGTAACTAAACTGTCAATTTGTTTTGCAGTCATTTGAGCATTTGTGTTTATTGAAGATGTTAATGTCAATAGCACAGCTAACATGGCGATTAGAAAGTGATCAACACTATTTTTCATCTCATTAACTCGTTCTGAATTTCTCATAATAAATTGTTCTATTTTTTAAAAGTTACTTATATATGATTGTTGCCAATCCAAAAAGGTTACAAGATTTGTTAGATACTTTCACAAATTGCTAGGGTGCCCCAGAAAAGATCTGGTGTTGAATGGTCAATTTCATTAATAAAAAAGACAGTCTCTAAGGAGGCAGTCTCTTTAACATTCTAAACATAACAGTTAGTCATTCTGAACTCTTGTCTGGTCTGCTACATAATTCAGAGACACCAGGTGTTGAAAACGACCAGTAGAAGATCGTTCAAATCCTCGGAATTGAGTATCTGAAAATTTAGTGCGTGCTTCATCATAACCTGGGGCACCAATGACATCAGCCGCTAAAGCTTCCTGAACTGGATAAACCGGTTCATTAGTCATGACGCGAAGCTTGTTTTCATAAATAACAGGGTAGACTGATCCGTCAACGTATTCAAAACGATGGCCTTGTTGCTGCTTAAATAGAATAAAAATGATGATAGGTAAGAGTTTGTTTAGAGAAATAGGAGTCCCTATGTTTATATATTATGCAGGAATTCAGTGTTTTATGCGGAGGTGAAGAGTCCCGTCCAGACCGCAACTTTTAAAAGTAAAAATAGTTATGTTGTTAACATTAAGAGCTCACTCTAGAATAGTTAACTAATAAAAAACTTCAGGAAATCCTGAATGAATGAACACTCAGGCGAATTATTTATTGAAATATTAATTCTTAAAATAGAGGACTTTCTTTACCTAACCTAGTTAAAACTAAGTCTTCTATGCCATCTGAATCGATATCTATAGTTAGGTCATTTACTGAAATTGAATAAGTATTTATTTCGACCTTACTTCCTCCAACAATGTCAACCTATTTTCATGGGCAATCCAGAGACCATATAGCTGTACCATTTTTCCAGTTTTCGCTAATCTCTTTCCATTCTATTGCATCACCTAAACCATCGTCATATATTTCAATGCAGGTCAAATCTGGATTATTAGAAGCATCCATTACTCCTAACTTTGTGTTATTCCTTAAAACAAGACTTCCGGAGAGTTGATTATAGCTACAATTTAGTCTGTGTAAAATTAAGTTATTACTTACATCTATAATTGTTAATTGATTATAGCTACAATTTAATTCCCAAAGATCTAGATTTTGACTCACATCCAAATTAGTCAATTGATTATTATTACAATACAATTTCCTTAAGCTGGAATTTTGACTTATATCCAAACTAGATAATTGATTGTGATCACAACTCAATGAATATAACGACATATTTTGATTTACATCCAGGCTAATTAATTGATTGTTGGCACAACGCAATTCACTTAAGCTGTAATTTTGATTCACATCCAGATTGGTCAATTGATTATTCTCACAGAATAATTTTTCTAAGGCAGTACTTTGGCTTACATCAAGATCTGTTAAAAGGTTATCGGAAACGTTTAATTCTTCGAGATATAATTTACTTACATCAATACTATTCAATTGATTCTTGCTACAATTCAATTTCGAAATCGTAGCATTGGTTAGATCAATACTATTCAATTGATTATTGCTACAATTCAAATCCTTAATAGTTGAATTACTTACATCTAAATAGGTTAATTGATTATTGCTTGAGTTTATGTAAGAAATCGTTGCATTTGTAACATTTAAATTAGTCAATTGATTGTTCTGACAATACAATATATATAACGACGTATTTTGACTTAGATCCAAACTAGATAATTGGTTATCCTGACAATACAACCTGACCAATGCATCGTTTTGACTTACATCAAGGTTGGTCAATTGACTATTAAAACATTCAAGCCACTTTAATGACGTATTTCGACTCACATCGAGGTTGGTCAATTGATTATTGCTACAATACAAATAGCTCAGGGAAATAAGTTGGCTCACATCGAGATCTGTTAAAAGGTTATCTGAAACATCCAATGTCCTGAGCTTTAAATTAGTTATATCAAGACCCTTCAATTGATTATTGCTACAATACAATCTCGTTAAGTTGGAATTTTGACTCACATCCAGAATGGTCAATTGGTTCGTCTCACACCGCAAAGCTTCTAAAGCAGTATTTTTGGATATATCCAATTCCTTTAATTGATTACCGGTTACGTCTATAGTAATCAGATCCTTATTTTGAGTCACGTCCAGATCAGTTAAAACGCGTCCTGCTATGTTCAAATATTTTAACGCTTTATTATTACTAAGGTCAAGTTCTCTTATAAAATTTTCGGGGGCATACAAATCTTCTAAATCTATAAAATTTTCAATACCATCGAGATTTTTTATACCTGCCCCTTCTAGGTTAAGGTGCTTGACATTTATTATATTTTTGGTGGGCACTGCTCCGTTTAAAATAGAATCATATCCCAATTCGATCAGCTTTTTTTCAAACTTATAATCAGTAATAAACGTGAAGTGTGCCGGGTCATTAATATCGGATGGATTATAATATTGCGGTTCATCGTCGTCATTGTTGCAACTTAAAACCGAAACAATTATCAGAGATAATAATAGTAAAGGTATATTCTTAATCATGATATAAAGAAAGTAAGTGTAATGATTATATGCAAATTATAAATGAAATTTTGAGTATAGATTTTAGAATTCGAAATGTTCTGGTTTGTCGGGAGTCAATTGTAGTTCAGGGTTTCTGGTAACTATTTAGATTAACTATAAATATAGGTTCTATCGAAAAATACCCATTTTCGCTATTTGAAGTTTTCAGAGTGACAGGAGGCTGGAAAAAAATTATTAAAATGATGAAGAAAAGCCCCAGATATTAATGTATTAAACTGATCCCGAAGGAAACTTTGAATAAGATACTGTTGCTTGAAACAGGTTATTTTCTTTAAATTCTTGACGAGTTCGAGTCCCGTCTAGACCGTAACGAATTCATGATCAAATTCTTCTTTTGAGCTAGGATAATGGTTAATCGAGCTTGGTGAAATAATATTTATTCGAATTCAAATCTATTCGGATGAAGTATTTACCCGACTGATCAACATGAATGTTGTTTCCATCGTGAATTGCCTCCCCTTCCGGGAAGGAATCTCCCCCCCAATTCTGAATCCAAGAGTCATTGCTTCTGAACTTTACATCGCCTTCTTTTAGGAATAACTCGGTTTCGAATACAGCAAATTCTGTTTCCTTCATAGGTGTTGAGATCGTCACGTCCCAACCATCGATTGAGGTTCCGATGACCCCAACGTTTTCAAATAATATTCTCACGTCGGGATAATATGCTTCAATGTTGGCCATAATGGACCTCGCTTCCTTCTCAAAGTTGTTAATAGTAGAAAGATCATAAAGCGTTAGTATTTTGATAGACTTCAAAGTGTTGCGTATGTCCTCAGAATGGATCAGTTCAGATGCAATTAACAATTGTTCCTCTGAATAATATGTCGAATCTTCAACTCGATTCGCAAAATTATTGTACCTGGGAAGCCCTCTGTCATTCAATATTTGATTCATGTCAATATCAATTGCCGATCGATAGTTTTTATTTTCCAATACGTATCCTGCCAGTCGTTTCGACAGAGATCTCTGTTGTTTATTATCCGGATTGTAAATTTGGTTTCGCGTGAAATATTCCACTGTCGTCTTTAGTTGGATGAAGTCCCAAATCACATCATGCAGTGCATATGCCTGCTCAAATTTGTTTTGGGATTCTGAATTATCAAGAATAAGATCGATGGTTTCGTTTTGATCTATTAGACTCTCTATCAAATAATTATAGTGATCAATATCCTTTTTTAAGCCGTTATACACCTGTTCCATAGACTCTTGAAATAAAATGTCATTTCTTCTTTTCTCATTCCAATTATTGATCTGTAATGCTATCAAAATGCCTAGTACAACCAGAATAATCTCCCCAATAGCATATTTCAAATACTTATAGAATTGACTATTGGCAATTAAATTGCTCCGAATTTTTTTGAAGAAGGGGATCATTTGATTATTTGGTTGTTGTACTCTAAATATAGGCAAATTCGTGATACAGAGAGGTAAGTAGAGAGAAATGTATGCCTTTTGTAGTTATTATTTACCTGGAAAACAGTTCATTACGTTGGAGAAAAGAGTCCCGTCCAGACCGTAACGGTGTAGAGATTTGAGGTAATGTTCATTTTAATGAAATACAGCTCTTTAGACATCTCTTTTTGAGCAGTTGTATAAATGAAACTGGGATTAATTAAATATTATTGTAGTTTTGAAATCTATTTAATTTGATCAATGCTAAGGAATTTATTAGTCCTATTATTTTTGATATTTCTTAAATGGGGTATAAATGCTCAGAATCTTGAAAGTTCTTCAATAAATAACCAGCTCTGGCTGAACTACTCGGTCAAGGTAGAAACGCAGTCGGACTTTTCTTATGGGGGGGATACGGGTCTCAGGGGATTTGGGTCGAATAATGAGTGGAACCAGTTTTTAATTCGTCCCAATGTTAATTACAAGATCAATAGAACCTTTGATGCCGCCCTGGCAGTTGCCTTATTCCAAACCTGGAACAAGAATTTTCCGAACATAACAGAATTCAGAATCCATCAGGATTTTTCTTTTGAATGGCCTCCTGCACAGTGGTTTTCTGTCTTTGGAAGAGCCCGTTTGGAGCAGCGATTCTTTTCATTCCAGGCTGAGGAACTTTCCAATGAGTTTCGTATGAGGGGCAGATTGCTTCTGGGAATTCAAAGCCAGGATCTGACTTGGCTTGGTGAGAAGAGGCCCATTTTCTTTCAAACGCTTTATGAGGGATTTCAAACTTTTGGAAACAACGACACGGATTTCATTATCAACCAGAGTCGTTTTCACATCGCTTTAGGTCATCGAATTGCGAGTAATTGGAGGTATGAAATCCATTTCATTCGGCAGGGAACTCGACTCAATCCGCAAAATGAGCTTCGAGTCAATGAGCATATTTTCAGGCTAAGAGTCTTTCATACCATCCACAACAAAAAATCAAAAAATATTATTGAAGAAATTGAGAATAACCCCGTAGATGGTATTAATTAGGTCCAATATGTAATATGAGTTTTAAGCATTTAGTGAAATGATCATAAGCATACATTTAGAAGCTCGTATTTACCGTTTCATTGTTCAGTAAATTAAAATGCGGGTTCGAGTCCCGTCCAGACCGCAAGAATAAGTATTAAGTATTAAGTTTTAACGGACTAAGGACTAAGAAAAATTAATTTCATTTAACACTTCCCCGTGGCAAGCGACTTAAGCCTTAGCATATAGGCCTTAACACTTAAAAAGAAAACACTGAGGTTTTTTTGTTTTATAGCGTTTCCTAACCTTATTTCACCTTTTCAATTCAATCTTCTTGTCAATCCTTTGTGCTATAAGGATGATACGCAATCAACTTCTTTCAGAAGGTATTCCGCTAAATATTAAATCTAATCCTTGAAAGGGTGCATCCAGGTGCATTATTTATCAAGAGTACTATAATAATTAACTAATTTTTTTAACTTACTACACTAAATACAACTATCATGACAATTCGTTTTTATATTTTAAAAATAACAATAGTCTGCCTTTTTTTAAGTTCATGTTCCAATTTTGAAAAAGAATTTGGCACCATGATTATTCATGGAGGAACCATTTATACAGTCGACTCTGCACAGGCAACAGTAGAGGCGGTTGTCACAAAAAACGATAGAATTCTCTTTGCTGGAAGTTTTGAGGAAGCCAAGAGCTATCAAAATGAACAAACTGAGCTTATAGATTTAAAAGGTAAGACGATGACTCCTGGCTTAATTGAAGGTCATGGTCATTTTATGGGTTTAGGCTATAATGAATTAGAGCTTGATCTTATGAATACAAACAGTTATCAAGATATTATAGACGCTGTTGCGGACGAAAGTTAAAACGTCTGAACCAGGCGAATGGATTCTTGGCAGAGGTTGGCATCAAAGCAAATGGGATAGTATGCCAGCAATCATGGTTAAAGGATTTCAAACGCATCATTTACTCAGTGAAGTATCACCAGATAATCCCGTTTATTTGAGACATGCGAGCGGTCACGCTGGCTTCGCAAATGCTAAAGCTATGGAAATTGCAGGTTTAACAGGTGTAAGTAAAGAGGGGATCAGCGCTTATAAAATTGAAGGAGGTGAAGTCATTGTAGATCAATTTGGAAATCCGACTGGTATTTTCAATGAACGTGCTCAATCTATGATTTATAAGCATATTCCAGAAAAGACACCAGAAACAGATGTTCAAGCCTTTAATCTTGCGATTGAAGCCTGTTATAAAAATGGTATAACAAGTTTTCATGACGCAGGTATATCAAGAGAAACCATAGCATTATATGATGAGATGAAGTTAGCTGGAAAAATGAATATTAGAATGTATGCTATGCTTACTGGCTGGGATGAAGAATTGCTAAATGAATGGTATGAGAAAGGTCCAAGGATAGATCCAGATCATCGATTTACCATACGTTCTGTAAAATTAAATTGCGATGGTGCTTTAGGATCAAGAGGTGCTTGGCTTTTAGAACCTTACGCAGATCGTCCAGATCACTTTGGCCATGAAACGCTTCCCATGGATTTTGTACAAAAAACAGCCATAAAAGGACTTAAAAACAATTTTCAAGTCTGTTCACATGCCATTGGAGACCGTGCAAATAGAGAAATTCTTGATCGATATGAGTCTGCCTTAAATGAAATGTCTATGCTAGGCGGCCGATCACAGATTCCGGATTGAACATGCTCAGCATTTACATCCAGATGACATTCCTCGTTTTGCAGAATTAAATGTAATTCCTGCAATGCAGGCAGTACACCTATCTTCAGATAGACCTTGGGCCATTGATCGTTTAGGCGAAAAACGGATCAAAGAAGGTGCCTACATGTGGCAAGATTTATTACAGAGTGGTGTTCCTATTGTCAATGGAACTGACGTACCTGTAGAACCTCTTAATCCTATTGCCAGTTTCTATGCCAGTGTAAGCCGAAAAACACTTAAAGGTAATCCTGAAGGCGGTTATGAGTCAGAACAAAAAATGACGCGAGTACAAGCATTAAAATCGTATACTTTAGATGCTGCTTATGGCGCATTTGAAGAAAACATTAAAGGTTCTATTAGTAGTGGTAAACTTGCTGATTTTACAATTTACAATCAAGATTTGATGACAGTTGAAGAAAATCAGATTTTGAATACTGAAATAGTCATGACTATTTTTAATGGAGAAGTAGTTTACAAGAAAACCGAATAATAACGATTTAATCCATTTTAAAATTTCTGTCCTCAAGCTCTTGTTCAATTAACTTTGAGATTTTCTTGTAGTCAATATCAAGTAATTTTGCATTCATTAATTGAATATATGCTCGGCCTTGATTTATATTTTCTTGCTTTATGTCAATTTACGAATACAGTTAAACAATAAATAAGGAATGATTAAATGGCAAGAATAAGGGAGGGCTGAGGGGTTCTGCCTTCTACCTTGTACGGGTATTTTTGTGTGAGCTGATTAATGTCAGACATCGCTTTGGAAAAAATGAAGATATTTGTGCCTGTAAAACACAATTATAAAAAAATTCATCAGTAGTGGAGAGCCACTACTCATGCCCATCTCGTTGGCAACAATTAAACATAAGCTTATGACATATAGAAGCATAATTTATCTAGTTCTATTAATAGTATCGTTCTCCTGTAAATCACCCAAAGCTATAGAAGAAGCACCTCCAAAGGCTAAAAATGTTATTCTTTTAATTGGAGATGGTACAGGTTTATCACAAATATCATCAGCATTTTATTTTAAGGAAACTAGTCCAAATTATGCACGTTTTAATTTTATAGGGCTTATTAATACGTCTTCGTCAAGAGAAGATATTACTGACTCTGCTGCAGGTGCTACGGCCTTTGCATCAGGAGTAAAAACATATAACGGAGCTATTGGTGTTGCCGATGATTCTACTGAAGTAAAAACTTTGGTTGAAATTGCGTCAAAGCAACATATTAAAACTGGAGTGATCTCTACCTCATCTATTCAACATGCTACTCCAGCAAGTTTCTATGCTCATGTTATAAATAGAGGGTTATATGAAGATATTGCAGCAGATATGGCCGTTTCTGATATTGATTTTTTTGCAGGTGGTGGTACAAAGTTTTTTAACAAAAGAACAGATGGGAAAAATCTATTGGAGAGAATTGAAAGAGAAAGGATTTGGAATAGATACTACTGCCTTGGGTGACTTAGCAGGAATTAAACACTATACGAAAATGGCTTATTTATTAGCAGATAATCATATGGATCCTGTGGCCAAAGGCCGTGGGGATTATTTACCTAAAGCCACCGAATTAGGAATACAGTTTCTTAATAAGGATGCAGATAATTCTAATTTTTTCGTTATGATAGAAGGCTCGCAAATAGATTGGGGAGGTCATGCCAATGATGCGGACTATCTTATCTCAGAGCTCATTGATTTTGACGAAGCTATTGGTAAGGCACTGGATTTTGCAGAGAAAGATGGAAACACATTGGTAATTGTAACTGCCGATCATGAAACTGGAGGATTTACATTGTCGTCAACTCCTAAGAAAACAGAAGAAGGCAGGTCTTATAGTGATTATAATGAAATTACCGGGACTTTTTCTACCAATGGGCATTCGGCAACATTAATCCCTGTGTTTGCTTATGGTCCAGGAGCTGAAGCATTTTCTGGCGTTTATGAAAATACTGATATCTTTCATAAGATATTGGAAGCTACTCATTGGAATAAAAAGGATTAATCGCTCATTTGCATAAATCAAATGAAGAAACGAAGTTGGAATCTGATTTAGACTATAAAAAGTAAAAACTACTACTAATAAAGAACTGGGGTAAAAAACCAATGGAATTTTATTATCTCCAAGCTATTCAATATAATACCAAGTCCTGCCTGCTGGCAGGCAGGCGCAACTAACCATACACGAACACGTTAGCAGTAATTTCAGAAGATATTTTATCCGAAACAATTTTAAAACATGACTTTATGAAAAGAATAATAAAGACAATTCTACAACAACAATTACTTTTTTTGTACATACTATTTCAAGCAATAGCTGCATTTGGACAAGACAACGAAATAAAACAATCTGGTTTTATAAATGCTAATCCAGTAGATCATTTGCCATCATACATCAAACTTGCAAGTGGTTTTGGAGAACGCCCGGATTGGTCCCATGATGGCCGATTCATTCTTTTTTTAGATAAACCAATGGGTGAAGTATATGAATTGGAATTAGCAACCGGAATAATACGTCCAAAGACCAGACATTTTAATCATTACGGTTTTACAAGAGCCATGTATTTATCAAATGGCGACATTCTACTTTCCGGTCCAAATGCGCCCTTTGATCCTACTGATAATGAGGAAAGGGATAAAGCACGTGACCTTTGTTGGTTATCGGTTATGGATAAAAGTTGTGAAAAACCACCGGTTTCTCTAAATACCCTTTGTGCAGAAGGACCAGCTGTTTCCAGAACTAGGATGAGAATAGCCTGGACTCATCGTGATCGTCAATTACCTGAGTTAGGGAAAAATAGGGCAAAGTTATTAATGGCAGAGATTATTTACGAAGAAGGGATACCCAAGTTGGCCAATGAAAGGGTAATTTTTGATTCAAAGCAATTACCTTTTTCATTGGGTCATTCAAGCCTTGAAACTCAAAATCTCGTTCCACCCGAAGATGTAAAAGTAACCTTTGCTGTTTATACCATCGAAAATGGCAATAACACCGATGTATATATGGTAGATAGCGAAAGCGGAGAATATCAGACTATCACTAATTCCCCATGCTGTTACGATGAACCGGAAGGAATATTCCCAGACGGACTATACACTCTGCGTTGAACACGCACCCAGCGACCAAAGTGCCTGGCCATTACTTGATCTGTATAAATTAAAATTGGATGGTTCCGGTGAAATGCAGCGATTGACATATTTCACTGACTATAAGGGATACAAAGCAAATCAAGGTGTGGTTTCAGACGATGGAAAATACCTCTGCTTTCAGATCGGAAAAGCCAATCAGAAGCGGGTGTTGGTTTCGGTTTTTTCATTATGGATTTGGAAGAAGCTGCAAAACACCTGGAGGGTTTTAAAACTTACAATGAATAACAAGCTAGGATTTCAAAAATACAGCTAAACAATAAATAAGGGATGAGTAAATGAGGATGTTGAATGAGGAGCTTTGATAATTATTAGGGTCATTTCGGATAAGAGTAGCATCTATTCGTCCTGTTCTTGTTTTTTAATTAATTAGACCTTTGTAGTTTTGTTTTAAGACCACTAAATAAGTGGTCATTCTCTCACAAAAATTAAAAGCCTTTCTGACTTTTTAAGTCAGGCCTAACCCAACGCAGCCACTCAAAGCCGAATCGTTAGTGACCATTAAAACGATAAATAAACATAATAATTACATCTAAACTTTATACACTATGCCATTCTTTAAATCAATAAGTGAACAAGACAAAGTTCCTCATGCCTTTGCAAAATTCAATACTGGAATCGAAAGACCTTTAATTGACTTACATCAGATATTAATGAGAAGTAATGATTCTCCTTTTTCAGTTGCTCAAAGAGAGTTGTTCGCAGCTTTTGTTTCAGGCACCAATGCTTGTAAATATTGTACAGGAGCACATTCAGCAACTGCAATGGAATTCGGTGTTGAAGAATCTCTGATTAAAGGGCTACTTGAAGATATAGATACGGCTGAGGTTGACCAAAAAATGAAGCCTATATTTAAATATCTTAAAAAATTAACGCTTGACCCTACGAAAATGCTTCAGTCAGATGCTGATGCTGTTTTTAATGCAGGTTGGTCAGAACGAGCGCTTTATGATGCTATTATCATTTGTTGTACCTGGAGTTTCATGAATCGTTTTGTGGAAGGACTTGGTTTAAGTGTTGTTCCAGAACAATTTGCCATGGAAGGGAAAATGCTAAAAGGGGGATATGATGGGATTTTCAAAATGTTTGATTTAAAATAACGCTCACTAACAATTAATAAACGCTATTAAAACGAGCCTTTATTAAAGATGTTCAGAGCTGATAGGTCACAATGTAAAAGACCCACTTCGAATTGTAGCCATACGACCCAGCATAGCGAATTTCTTTTGTTACTCAAAGGTGTATTTGATTATCTTAGTTGGCAACTATGAACCCATGATTAACTTTTTTAGAAAAACAAGAAGAAAAATGGCAGATGATAATAGACCATTAAAGCCTGCCTGGCCGGCAGTAAGGTATGCCAGATATGCCGTTGGAGAAATTATCCTTGTGGTAATTGGAATTTTAATTGCGCTTCAAATTAATAATTGGAATGAAAATAATAAACTAGAATCCAAAAGACAAGACTATTATTTACAGTTATTAGATGATTTGAATAAGGATAAAGAGGATTCTAAACAAACCATTGAAAAATTCGATAATTACCTAAAAGAACTCGAGGTATATACAAATACTTTCTACACCGATGAATTAACGCCAATTCAGGTATATGATCTAATTTCAAAACTCCCTGTACTTTCAACTCGATTAACATTCAATTCCAGTACGATTGAATCCCTTCAAAACACTGGTGACATTGGATTAATCCCTTCAAAAATAAGAAACAGATTAATAGACTTAAAACGTCAACAAAACCTTATTATTAAACATGCTGAATACACTGACAATGGAAAAAATGGAATAATCCAAAATTTAAACCCTCTATTAGGTTCTACAACTTTACCGAATAGACTTGCTGATCAGCCCAAATTAAAAGAATTTTTCAATATTGATGAAAATTTAAAAGAACTGATTTTGGTATACGAAGGAGTTCATCGTTGGAAGAGTATATCTGAGCAATCGACAAAAGAAAGATTAGAAAGTATGCTAAAGGAAATAGATATTACTGTTGAACTTATTGATAAGGAATTAAAAAAATAACGAAAGTACAACAAAGAACTGAGTTAAAATCCGAAGGAAATTAACTTAAATCCTCGCAACTAGTCATACCCAATACCTTGTAAAACATTTCTAAAAAGAAGGAAAGAATTTCTAGGCAACTACTCACTTTGTATAGAATATGCATTACTTAAGGAATATTGATGGAATGAAGTAAAGGTTATGTATTCGATAGAGTAGATTACACCTTTTGACATTGTTAGTTTAATCTCTACCTTTGACTTATGGCTAAAAAAAGAAACAAGTCAGAATCCATACAGTACGCTCTGGTTCGAGGTGAAATAAAGTCGGGTCATGGTGTTGCATCTGGAAAAGGTAAGGATGAGCGATATCCGGAAGGAACTTTAAAACAACAATTTAAGCACTTTTTAGAACAAGGTCTTGATTTGAGCAACTATTTCATGGGTACGATCAATTTAGATATTTCACCTAACGCATATGAAATAAAGAAACCAAAATATTTTTTTAAGAACATAGATTGGTCGGATTATATTCCTCCTGAGAATTTTTATTTTTTTGATGTATCGCTCTATTTTAATGATAAAACCTATCAAGGATTGGTTTATATGCCTGATCCCGAAACTAAAGAAGATCACATTCAAAAGCCGACCATACTCGAATTAATTCTTCCAAAAATAAAGGGTTTGGAATATGGTGTTATAGTAGATATAGCCTTAAAAAAAGACCAACTTGAGATCATCGCTAATTAACCAATGCAAAGTTTATTAGTTTTATACTTTGAAGATAATTTTACGTCCCTGATATAGGTTGACCACTTTTAAAGTGAAAACCTTATGAAAGCAAACTTAAAAAACTTCGAAAGCGTCGCATATTTGCGGATGAATTCATACAATCTTTGGTTAAGGAATTTGATACTGGTCAATTTAGTGTCAATGAACTAAATCGTCTTCATGGAATAGCGAATTCAGCTATTCATCTCTTTATGTTGTGGTCAAGAGCATCATCCATGGTGTAAGATGTACCTCTTAGAGACCTTAAAATAAGCTTTCTGGATGATTATTTGCCAGTATCCCATACAAACCCGTTGATAAAATACTTCCTTCTGTAGATAGGAAACCTCCTTTCATTGATTTGTTTTTCGTATCACTTTCATCTGCCCTTATTTTGTGTAATAATTTAAAAATAAATACGAATGAAATTACTACTGTTAAACAATCAAAAGACCAAAGGAGCCATCCAAAAATGGATAAGCTCAGCACTATTACTTTGCATGATACTTATAGCTGGAACCAGCTATGCGCAGCAAGGAGGATCTCGTGGAGGAGGCCAAGGAGGAGGTCAGAGGCCACCAAAATTGCCAACTACCAAAGAAATTAAGGAAATGGTCAGCGACATCTCCGAAGAGATTTCACTAAATGAGGAGCAGGAAGATGAGATACTGGATATTTACCAAGCCCATTTTGATGAGGTAGAGGAGAAAACCAAATCAGGAAGACCAGATCGCAATGAAATGGAATCGTTGAAAACGAACTTTGAAAAGGAAGTGAATGCGGTTTTAACTGAAGAACAACAAGAATTATACAGTGCGTATTTAAAAGAAAATAGCTCAAAACGACGATCAAAGTCATCAAGAGAATAAGCAAATAAATAACGCTGTTTAAACCACAAGATTATGCCAATAGAAAGTATTAACGGTTGTATAGGTTGTGAAGAATGCATTAAAAGCTGTCCTACTGATGTTATCAGATTAAATCCTGATTCCAAAAAGGCAGAAATTATATTTCCTGAAGATTGCCAGATTTGTCATTTATGCCGAATGTATTGTCCGGTTGATGCTATAACAATTACACCAGAGAAATCGATTCCTGTCATTGTTTCATGGGGATAATTATGAAAAAAGAAAGCTACATATACAAATGTTTCACTCATTGATCATTGCTTTATTGCAGTGCCTATTCTTATATTTGTTTTGGAGATTTCCCAAGAAGAAATATCTTAATGGAAACTCTTTCGATAATTACTATTTTAGGATTTTCATTACTGTTTCCCAATTCTTTTTCATCCAGAATCAATAAAAAATTGGTAAAAAAATTAGAATGGTCAATGTATTAAGAATTCATAAATTTATTGGATACGTTTTTATTTCAATTTTATTATTTCATCCATTTTTTATCATTGTTCCAAAGTTTTTTGACAATGGAGTGACACCAGCATGATGCCTTTTTAAAATTAATTACAACCTTTAATAGTTCAGGAATCATCTTCGGATTAATTGCCTATACCACTATGTTAATCCTTATGGTTACAGCATTTTTTCAGATTTAAACTGCATTTAAACTATAGGACATGGAGGAAGCTTACATGGTTATTTGACCTTGCTGTTTGTAATTACAGCAACTTGGCATGTAATTAATATGGGAAGACATAGTAATAATTCATTTTCAATGTATTATGTATTGATTGTAGCTAGTGGAATTTATTATTTACTTAAGAAAGTATCTTTTTAAAACTTCAAAAAAATGAATAAAAAATCAATAAAACAATATGTCAAGACGAAAATTCATTACCTTGGCAGGAGGAGCTGCAAGTTTTGCTGCAATTGCAGCATTGGGAGTTGAATATAGATTGGGCTTTAAACAATCCTGAAATTGATGCTAGATGCATTGGATATTGATAAAATAAGTACTGATGTTTTGGTGATTGGAAGTGGAATGGCAGGCTTGTTTGCTGCTGTAAAAGCACATGATGCTGGAGCCAATGTTTTGATGGTTTCAAAAGGAAGATTAGGTGCTTCAGGTCAAACTCCTTTTGCGAAAGGAATTTTTGCCTATGATCCAGACAAAAGAAAAATTAAGTATTGATGAATTTGTAGCTAAAGTTTCACGTTCTGCACTAGGAACCAATAATCAAGCATATACCAGACAATTGGCTGAACATTCCTTGGCTCGAGTAAATGAATTAAAAGAATGGGGATTTTTTGACTCTTCCTTGTATAATAAAAGTTTTAGTAAACCCATTGAAGAACGTAATATTCCTGTTCAAGAACGTGTTACTATTACACATTTAATAAAAGAAAATGAAAGATTGTAGGAGCAGCAGGTTTTAGTATTGATGAAGCAAAAGTCATTTTTTATGAAGCTAAAAGTGTGATTCTTTGTACTGGAGCAGGAGGATTTAAACCCAATGGATTTCCTATTTGCGACTTAACTCATGATGGAACAATAATGGCATATAATATTGGTGCAAAAGTCACTGGAAAAGAATGGAATGATGGTCATCCTGCCAGATCTGAAAACCCTGCAGCCTGTTATGATGGCTGGGGAGATATGTTTGAAAAAAAACCAGGCACTACAAGTATTGAAATTCGTCATGATTTAGGTGTTGACATGAATTATATGGCATATATGAATGGTGGTCCTGCACAAATGGGGCCTCCAGGTATGGGTAAGCAGAAATAAGCAGTATACTGGAGGACCTTATAGACCAGAAGAATTTAATAGAGAGAATGATCGCGACCACCTCAAGAGGAGGAAAAGATCGAAGAGAAAAAGACCTCCAAGAAAAGAAGGTGAAGGAGGACCTCCAGGAATGGGCGGTGGTGTAGTTGGTGGTTCTTCAGCAGGAATGTCTATTCATAAAGCAGAAGGATTGGTACCAATAAACGATAAATGCGAATCTAATATTCCGGGATTGTATGCTGCGGGTGATGCTTTGGGCTCATATATGGCCGGAGCCATTTATACACAAATTGGTTCTTCTTTGGCAGGTTCAGCAGTGCAAGGTGGTATTGCAGGAGAAAGCTGCTGCAAATTATAGTAAAAATGTAAAACACATCGAAATTTCAACTATCAAAAATAAAAGAAATTGAAGAAGAAATTTTAGCACCTTTAAAAAGAGAAGCAGGTTATAGTCCTGCCTGGGTAACACAAACCTTACAAGGTATTATGATTCCAAATTTTATTATTTATATAAAAAAAGAAAATTTATTAAAAGCTGCTTTGGCTTATATTGAAGAATTAAGAGATCATCATTTACCAATGCTAAGAGCTGCGAATTTGCATGAACTGCGATTGGCACATGAAACGGCAAATATGATCATAAGTGCAGAAATGAAATTAAAAGCATCTATAATGAGAAAAGAAAGCAGGTGCAGTCATTATCGCTTGGATTATCCAGAAATGGATAATGAAAACTGGGAAGCCTGGATCAATATATTTAAAGGAGAAGATGGCAATATGCAATTTGAAAAACAACCTTTTAATACCTGGAATGTTTAAAACAGTTTATAAAGATATTTTTCATAATTATTTTGAGTTTGTAAGTAGAGGGTCGGTTATGTTTTTAGCCGATCCTTTTGTTTTATAACTGGTTTCCAAACAATTATAGTTCTAACACATCCAAACGGATCTTGACAATGTATTGATAGTCATTTATGGCTCATTGGTAGATGGAAAAGCCGCAAACATTGATTTGAATTTTTATCTACTCATGGCTGCCGTTTCTTTGTTTCATATTTAAAATGAATTCAGTAACACTTAAAAATAGTATCATGAAAAAACCAAGATTTAAAGTTATAACCTCATTAAGTATCCTGTTTGTGGTAATATCTTTATTCGTGCGTTGTTCGGATGAAGATCCAATTGTAGTCACAGAAACAGATGATGATACCACCATTGAAGATCCGGATTTTGATCCTACAGATTGGACAGATGGAAACCCATAGTAAGAGTGCAGATCCTAATTTTGCTGAGGTATTCGATAATACAACGGTAAAAAGATTTGACTTTGTGATTTCAGAAGAAAACTGGCAAAGTATGCTGGATGATATGACAAGTCTTTACGGAACTTTTGGGGCATCAAATCGGAGGGCCTGGTGGAGGAGGAGGTGTGAAGTGATGTTAGATGAAGATCCGATTTTTGTGCCTGGGGATGTATTTTATAACGGAAAACAATGGTACAAAGTAGGACTTCGTTTTAAAGGAAATTCAAGCTTGCAAAGCAGTTGGTCAGCGGGTATTTTAAAACTCGCGTTTAAAATGGATTTTGATGAATACGAAGATGACTATCCACAAATAGACAACCAACGTTTCTATGGCTTTAAAAAATTCAGTCTTAAAAATAACTATGACGATCAATCCTTTTTAAGGGAAAAAGTTGCGGCAGACGTATTCGCAGATGCTGGTCTGGCAGTTTCCAACACTGCTTTTTATACACTTTATATAGATCATGGAAATGGCCCCGAATATTTTGGACTATATACTTTAGTAGAAGAAGTTGATAATACCGTCATTGATACACAATTTTCAAGTGATGACGGTAATTTATACAAACCTGAAGAATATGGAGCAAGTTTTGCTGAAGGTACATTTAATGAAGACGGTTTTGAGAAGAAAACCAATGAGGATGATGCTGACTGGTCAGACATTCAAGCTGTTTTTACCGCTTTGCATGCCGAGACAAGAACTTCTGATCCTGCAACATGGAGAGCTGGTTTGGATGCTGTTTTAGACACAGATATCTTTCTTCACTATTTAGCAGTAAATACAGTCATTCAAAACTGGGATACTTACGGGAGAATGGAACATAATTATTATCTATATAACAACCCGGATAATAACCTTTTGACTTGGATTCCATGGGATAATAATGAGGCATTACAAGCGGGTAAAATGGGTGGTTCTTTGCCACTTGATTTTTCTGGGATGAATGATTCAGAATGGCCTTTAATAGGATATTTATATGCCGATGAAGTTTATAAAGCAAAATACGATGCTTATGTACAGGAAACTATAGATGGACCTTTTGAAACATCCTATATACAATCGGTGTATGATGCATATGCAGCATTAATTGAACCCTATGCAACTTCAGAAGTTCCTGGCTATTCATTTTTGAACAACCCAGCCGGTTTTTCTCAGGCAATAAGCTCACTTCATCAGCACGCTGAAAGCAGATCGGCAGCAGCTGATCAATATTTAGATTAGATTAGATTTGATATCTTTGTTTGTATTGCCCTTTTCCCCTGAGCAATGCAGGCAAAGATATTTTTGTTCAAAAAAAGAAGGACGTAAATTTCAATAATGAATCGTTTAAAAAAACACTACAATTTTACCCATTTTGAACCTGTCATAATCATCGTCTTTTGGTTGTTGTTATTTGCCTCTCCTTTATTATTTGGACGTTTTGAAGAACAAATTGAGTGGAGTCACGTATTTAAGGTTTGGATCAATTATTTGCCCTTACTAGGATTGTTTTTGGTGAACAGATTTATTCTCTTGCCAAAATTATTCTTTAAAGGTAAAGGGCTACTGTATGTGATGAGCACCCTTATTGTAATTATTGGTATTACAGTAGCTATTTATACTTTGGATAACAGAAGACGTGACCCTGAATTACGACCACGAAATAGCGATCGAAAGACCATTTGAAAAACCCCCACGCGGTATCCCTGGAGATGATGCACCTCCCCATTCTCCTCCTCCGCCTCCAATGGAATCACAAGGGCTTGCACCAAACCCAATCCCTAAATATGCTAATTTTTTAATATTGGCGGTCCTTTTAGTGGGTTTTGACACAGGTTTAAAAATATCAATGCGTTGGGCAAATCTGGAACAGGAAAAATTTAAACTTCAAAAGGAGAATGTAGAAAATCAAATGGCTTTTTTGAAAAATCAGGTAAGCCCGCACTTTTTTATGAATACGCTTAATAACATTCATGCGTTGATTGATATCGATGCTGAGGAAGCTAAAGAATCCATTATCAAACTCTCTAAATTGATGCGTCATCTATTGTACGATTCTGAGGAGAAATTGACACCAATTAAAAAGGAAGTGGAGTTTATTCAAAGTTATATTGAGCTCATGAGACTCCGGTTCACGGATAAAGTCAATATTGAGGTGGATATTCCTGAAGACATTCCCGATAAATCTATTCCACCGCTGTTATTCACTTCGCTACTGGAAAATGCCTTTAAACACGGCATTAGTTATAACCAGATATCTTTTGTTAAAATTGTGATGTCTTTTTCGGAAAACAGATTGAATTTTGGCATAGAGAATAGTAATCACCCCAGAGATACAGAAGCCTCATCGGGAATTGGTATTGAAAACACTAAAAAAAGATTAAGCTTATTGTATAAGGACAATTTTGATTTAGAAATTTTAGAAGAAAAGGAAATTTATAAAGTGAATTTAAGCATTCCATTATGATACATTGTATTGCTATTGATGATGAACCTCTGGCTTTAAAGCAAATAGAGAAATACATAGAAAAAACACCATTTTTAGAGCTAAAGGAAAGTTTTGAAAGTGCTTTGGATGCCATTTCTTATATCCACGAGCATAAGGTTGACTTAATGTTTGTTGATATTAACATGCCAGATTTAAATGGAATGGATTTTGTTAAATCGCTGAGTAATCTGCCCAAAGTAATTTTCACAACAGCCTATAGCGAATATGCGCTGGAAGGTTTTAGGGTAGACGCAATTGATTATCTGCTAAAACCAATTGGATATAGCGATTTTTTAAAGGCCTCTGAAAAGGCAAAGGAAAGGTTGCAATTAAAAAAAGATAGTCAGCCTGAAGTTAAAAGTAATGATAAGTTTCTATTCATAAAATCAGAATATAAAACGCTTCGTCTTGTATTATCTAATATTAAGTATATTGAAAGTATGCGCGAATATGTTCAGATTCACTTGATAAATGAAAAACCTGTCATGGCTTTGATGACCATGAAAAAAATGGAAGA
The DNA here is from genome assembly GCA_963780405.1 of uncultured Flavobacteriaceae bacterium. Classification (GTDB taxonomy): domain Bacteria; phylum Bacteroidota; class Bacteroidia; order Flavobacteriales; family Flavobacteriaceae; genus Lutimonas. The sequence continues at coordinate 199,302 of CAWABX010000002.1, read as the reverse complement.
ATTTTTGCCAGAAGCTGATTTTATGCGTGTTCACCGGTCTTTTATAGTGAGTCTGGATAAAATTACGGTTGTTGAGCGAAATCGTATTGTTTTTGATGAAAAGAAATACATTCCAGTGAGCGATCAATACAAATCAAAGTTTCAAAAATATTTAGACGATAATTTTTTGGTGTAACAGAATGATACCCTAACCCTTCGAATATTCATTTCTTCCAGTAGTCATTAGATTGACAGCTCCTGTCTAGACAGACTCTCTTGCCATTTTTTTACGGATTTTTCTAAAGAAATTAATCATACTTATATGTTTTTAAGCTCTTCGTCTATTAGTGATATGAGGACTTCAATTTCTTCAATCGTTGAATTGAATCCAATCAGTCGATCGTCGTTTTGCCCCTTAACGAGTTTTACAAGCTCTATAAAATCAAGGTCCATGCAAAGAGATTCATAATCTCTTGGTTTTACATGTTTTAACCATTGATAATTATAAAATTTTTTCAGATAAATTTTCTCAAACTCTGTCGCCCTCCTGGCAGCAACTTCCTTAGCTTGATAGTCTATAAGTTTATAACGAAATTGATATAACATTTGATACCTCTCTCTTAAAGAATCATTACTTATCAGATTGAAACCATTAGCCTTTAGATTGTCATAAGTTGATGTGTTGGTCATTGTTAGGGTAAATCCAGGTATTCTGGCAAAATGTACGTCCAATGTATCATGATAAGGTTTTTTTTCGGATAGATGTTCACTAATGATCTGGGATGATTCTATGGAATTTTTTAGTACTGTCATGGCATAACCGCGAAACATATTTACATCATGTTTCAAATTATCTTTCATCAATTGAAGGGTCTTCTTTTCAAAAACCCTTTGCTTCCGCTCCTCATTCCAGTTATTTATCTGCAAAGCAATCAAAATCCCAATCACCACAAGTAGAATCTCTCCAATAGCATATCGTATATACTTTAAAGGTCTGTTGTCATCTGCCATTTTTTTACGGATTTTACGAAAGAAGGGGATCATTCTATATTAGCATTAATTAAACTAAGGGTATCTTCTAAAAATGTTAGAATGCTATTTTCATTTACAGTGACAAATGATTGATTCATATAATAATCGAATAGCATGCTATCAACTTCCAAATTGGTTAAAAATGCTATATAGTTAGATTTTGGCACTTGTATTGGTTCAATAAGAATATTTCTTTTATAATCTTCTCTGTCCATGGATGCGTCGGCATTTCTAAGTGGCAAGAATTTGTACATAATGGAAGGAACATTATTTACCCAGAATTCTCTTCGAATAATAACATCTTCTTTATAGTCTTCCAACTCTCCTGTCCATTGATTTAAAGCGTATTTTAATTTAGCATCTCTAATTAATTCAAGATTGCCAGAGGAGATAATATCATTCATAACTCCCAATCTAGCGTCAAAAGTTGCATAATTATACATTTGCCCAATTAAACTATCTATAGTTTTAGATTCAAAGTCTTTGGTGTCATCGAAATTCAATAATGTAATAACTGCATTTAAACAACCTTCATTTATGTTATGGTCAAATTTCAGTTCTTTAATATTCTGTTGAAATTCTTCCCTTAGATTTAGGAGTATTTGTTGTTCTTTTTTTAGTTCTTTTTGTGCTTCGTTCCAGTTGTTTATTTGAAGTGCTATCAATATCCCTATCACCACAAGCACTATTTCCCCGATAGCATATCTCATATACTTTAAAGGCTTATTATCGTCTGCCATTTTTTTACGGATTCGTCTAAAAAAATTCATCATAGATTTGGTTGCTAGTGCTTAAAGGTAAGAAAACTCAATATACGGTATAGATGTATTTGAACAGAATAATCTCATAACTCTCCTTGCTTTATTGGTTGAAATTAGTATATTTTTGTGCAATCCCCAAGGTATATTCTTAGTAGGTTATTTTTTCCTCTTTGTTAATCCAGGGATTCAATTAGAGATATAGGTTAGGTTGAATTCTTATTGTCTATGGATAATAGATGGTCCTTGTGTGGAAAATAACAAAATCATTTTTATGAATATCAAGTGTTTCATTGTTTATTTTTTGATCATTTTTTGTTATTCTGGGCATGCCCAAATTGAAAACGATTCCATTCTTTATTCCGTTAAAGGTGAATACATCGAAAAGTTCCCAAACCGGATCACTGCCCGCGCCTTATACACAGATACCTATAATTCATATACCTTTTCAGGAAGAGACACTGATGTAAGTTATACATTGGAGCCCAATAAGCAGAGCAGGGTAGGAGGCAGTGTATCATATAGTTTTATTACTCTGGCCTATTCATTTGCTCCTGATTTTCTAGCTGAAAACAAGGATAATGCCGATTCCAAATTGTTCAATCTCCATTTGAGAGCTGTTTTGGGGAAATGGATGCAGACCTTTGATATCTATAAACAAAAAGGATTCTATGAAACGAACAGCGGCATTTATGCTCCAAAAATAAACAATCTGAAAATAGGCGGATCCACTTCCTATATTTTTAATGATAGTTTTTCATATCGAGCGATTTCTAACCAAGACGAAAAGCAAGTCAAAAGCGCAGGTAGCTTTATTGCAGGTGTCAATTATTATTATAACCGATTCAACTTATTTGCAGAAAATAACAACGTATCGATTGATGAGAATTTATATTTTATTGATGCCGCTTTTACTGCGGGTTATCATTATAATTTTGTTCCCGTCAGAAATTTATTGCTGTCAGCGGGAGGAAATGTTGGCATCGGACTGAATCATTCCTGGGGTTATGACGAAACATTTACATCACTTTTGACCTTATGGAATGTTTCGGGCACTGCCACTTATGACATCGAAAACCTGTTTTTTGGAGTTGACTTTAATTACCTGGCCCTGAACCATAATACAGATGAAACTACTTATACAAGAGACAATATTTCTTATTTTCAAATATTTGTAGGATACAGGTTCAAGGCGCCTAAGAAATGGGTTCAAGGAACTGAAAAAATAAAAAGTAAGTTACATTTCTAAGTACTATAATTCATTAGTGAAATTTATATGCATCAAACCCATATTTCATTCCTCATCAATATCCAGGGCCTTGATCCTTACCTTGTAAGCTGATGGCAGCAGCAGTTCTTTGAACAGCCCGTCTATGCTGACCTTTCTGCTGAACTGGTATAACGGGATCACGAGCCTCATCCATTGCTGCTTTCTGAAACCAAGCAGGGTCTTTACCCTGTCCGGAACGACAAGTTTTTGTGCTTCGATCAGCACTTTGTAACGAATGGCGCCAAGGTGTTTGTGGTATTGTTTAAAAAGATCATGTCCTTAGTCAATTTCAATTCAATAAATTCAGGAAACCATTGGAGATTTTATAGCAATGTCATACCTTTAAAACACCATGCATATAAATTTGAGGGTTACTTCCTTTATTTATGTAAAACTAAACCAGATACCTAAATTATGACAAAACATCCTCACTCAATGAAAATACAAATGCCTAAACAATCTGGAGAGAACAATGATGACAATTCAATAAGTCGAAGAAAGTTTATTGAAGGAGCAGGGTCAGCAGCTATTGGGCTGACTATTGTACCTTCAACCGTGTTAGGCGGAAGACATGTTCCACCGAGCGATAAAATAAATGTGGCCTATATTGGTTTGGGTACACAAGGATTGCGACAATTACCCGAACTCATTCAACTTGAGGATGTGCAGATCACTGCTGTTTGTGATCCGCAAAGAAAAGCAATCAATTACTATGACTGGGGACCAACCGGGCTTCGCGATCAGATGCGAAAACTTATAGGTAATCCAAATTGGACCACAGGAGGAAACAACACAATTCCGGGAGGTCTAGATAATGGAAAAGAAATTGTAGATGCTTATTATGCCAAAGACCGGGAAGAACTACAAATGTAATGCCTATACCGATTTTCGTGAATTGTTTGATAAAGAAAAAGATCTTGATGCGATTCAGGTGATGACACCGGACCATCTGCATGGTGTTATATGTCAGCAGCAGCAATAAAACGAAATATCGCCGTTTCGGTTCATAAACCATTGTCAAATCGATTGATGAGGGAAAAAAAGTGATTGATATGGCGAATCAAATCAAATGCAACAACCCATCTGCATACCCTGGGATTCTAATGGCGCAGATATGCCGAAAGTGATGGAAATGGATCAACAGTGGAGCCATTGGAGAATTGCAGGAAGTTCATAATTGGTCTTTCCGTCCGGTGTGGCCGCAATATGCCAAATTACCTACCGATACCCCAAAAGTTCCGGATGGTTTTGACTGGGATGTATGGCTGGGCCCTGAAGCTGAGCGACCGTATCATCCACATTATACCAATATGGTCTTTAGAGGATGGTACGACTTTGGTGGTGGCTCTATGGCCGACATGGGGCATTACAGTTTATGGACTGTTTTTGAAGCATTAAAACTTGGTAAACCAACGATTATCGAGCCGAATTTTAATCATGTATGCGATATCAGTGAACAAGGGACTGCTTATAAGATCAATAATGATTTTAGCTTTCCGTTTGCCAGTTCCATGCGGTTTAAATATCCTGCTGTTGAGGGCCGCCCGGCTATCGATTTGTTTGGTATGATGGCGGCATGCGTCCACCTGTGCCCAAAGAATTTTATGAGCAGGGAATTGATTTTCCATCCGAAGGAATCATGTTTAAAGGAAGTAAAGGGATTATCATGACCAGAGGATTTCTGGGCACGGATCCTTATCTACTCTCGGAGGCGTTAAGGTCAACAAAGAAGTTTCTGCTGCGGCCGGCGCAGTAAAGATGCCGGGAATACAACGTTTTATTGAGGGAATAAAAGCCGGTAAACAAATAGAAGGTGGTTTCCGACAGGCATGGCCCATAACCGAAGCAGTGAATTTATATGCCGCTGCACTTCGTTCACATAAAACTTTGCTTTACGATGCCGATGCCATGAAAATTAAAAATGACAAAAAGGCCAACGAATACCTTGGACAGAACTTATCGAAATGGGTGGGGTCTGGATGACGTTTAATGTCATTGGCTCAAGGTGAACATCAGAAACATGAATTTTAAAAACATTGAAAAGTAACGATCAATGACATCAAGAAGAAACTTTATAAAATCAACGGGTCAGGCAATTGGTTCAGCTGCGCTCATCAGCCAATTACCCTTTGTATTAAGCAGCTTTTCGAGTGTTCCAAAATCGTTTGGGTTTCAGGTATGGACGCATTCGCGAACAACTATTTGAAGACTTTCCCGGAACATTAAAAAAGATGGCCAAAATTGGGCTATAAGGAGGTGGAAATGTGTTCTCCACTTGGCTATAAGGGCACTTTTGACCATTTGAATAAGTACGAGCGGAACGAGATGAGAAAAATTATCGAAGACCAGGGATTAACAGTGTACGAGTTCTCATTATAATTTGAGTGAATTACGCGACGGATTTGGAAAAACCATTGAATGGACGCACCAGATGGGGATTAAACAAATGCCTTTGTCCTCCATTTCTGGTTCCCAAAAGATGCCTCTATGGATGACTATAGAAAATCATCTGAGAGCTAATTAAATAGGCGAAAAAACAAAGCTTGAAGGAATTCAAATGGTTTTTCATAATCACCATATGGAATTTGAAAAACGGGGAGATGAATTGATTTATGATGAAATGTTAAAGGTTCTTGATCCTGATCTGGTAAAAATGCAATTTCAGGTAGCAGTGGTCGATATTGGTTATAAAGCTGCCGACTATTTCAGAAAATACCCGGGCCGGTTTATTTCTGCCCATCTTGCAGATTGTTCAAAAGACGAAAAAGCACAAGTGCCCATTGGACAAGGTGATGTTGATTGGGAAGATTTTTTTGAAGCCGCCAAGATTGGAGGGGTAAAGAATTTCTATGTAGAAATGTCCCCAGAAAAATTTGAACCCAGCGCTGAATATTTATTGAAAATATAAATAAAAACTCAAATCTGACAACAACCTATCTCATACGCTTTATTGATTTATTAGCATAAGCGATTCTTAAGAAGAAAGGAGTCATTGTTAAAAAGGACTAAAGTTTTAAGTGTTAAGTACTAAGGAATGATTTAATTTTACTTAACCTTAACCTTAACCCTTAACCCTTAACCCTTAACCTTCAACCCTTAACCCTTAACCCTTAACCCTTAACCCCTCACTGACCCCTGTTCTGTTCTATTCATTTCAATAAAAATAATAGGAAGGAAATTACAATATCTACATATTTAATTCGTTTAAAATCTTAGAAAAAGAATATAATAAACTCAGTAAACGAGTTTTTAATTTGCTATTAAAAGGTCGACATTTTTATGGACATCAGTGGGCATGGATTAGTTTTATAACTAGCGTATGCCTTATTGAGCTATAAAAATGAATATTAATTTGTAATAAAATGCTATGAAAAAGAAAACTGCAAAAATTAAACCGGGTATTATTAAATATCTATTGCTTCTGCCATTATTCCTGCTTTCATTTTGTCAAAGTGAATTTGAAGAACCTCAGGGTAATTCGGAAAATAAACTGACGATAGACGCAAAATTACTTGGGCTAATGAAATCTGCAATTCAAAGTGATTCAGATCAGATTTTTACACAAAATAAAGGTGGCTTATCCAAGAGTACGATCACTGAAGATGATGGTCAGTGTACTAATTTCTTATATCCCATGACTTTTGAAGTTTTCTCTGGAGATGATCCAATTCCTCAAGTGAAGGAAATCAATTCAGATGAAGAATTAATTGCTTTTATAGAGTTGTTTACTTTTGAAAACGCAGCAGTTGCTTCCTCGCCTAATTATGAAATGTACATTTATTTTCCAATTACTTTGTTGGATACAGATGGTTATGAAACAGTTCTAAACAATTTAACGGAATTAGAGGGAACTTTACAAATGGCTGTCGAAGCCTGTGAGAGTTTTAATGACAGCTCAGGTGGAGGTTCAGATGATGGTTCAGACGAAGGTTCTGATGATGATTCAGATGATGATGATTCGATGACGATGATGATTCGAGACGATGATGATTCTGATGATGACGATGATTCAGATGACGATGATTCTGATGATGACAATGATTCAGATGATGACGATGATTCAGATGATGATGATTCAGATGATGACGATGATTCAGATGATGATGATTCAGATGATGACGATGATTCAGATGATGACGATGATTCAGATGATGACGATGATTCAGATGATGACGATGATTCAGATGATGACGATAATCATAATGGCTATAAATTTTGTGACAAGAATAGCAAAAAAGTGTACATCTGCCATAAAGGAAAAACGATTTGTATAAGTGTAAATGCCATCTATCAACATTTAGCCCAGCATGAAGAAGATTATCTAGGAACTTGTGATGATTAAATAGATATCATTTATCATGAAGATAAAACGAAAACTGCTGAAAGGCAGTTTTTTTTATGATTAGTATTTTTTCTGTCACAAGTCATAGCAGCTAAAAAAAGATTTTAATTATAAAGTTTATGCCCCGTCCAGAACGAACAATAAGGACTAAGGATTAAGGACTAAGTGTCTAAGTGAAAAAGTAATTTCACTTAACACTTAGTCCTTAACACTTAGTCCTTAACACTTAGTCCTTAGTCCTTAACACTTCACTATTCCTGCCAAACCCTGGAATAGCATACGTCTTGCCAATTGCCATCTATATTTTCCATCAAAACGAATTGTCCACTATAGACTCCTTTAGAATAATATATGGCATACTTACCATCTCTGAATACAACTGGAAGTGAAATCACAAACCAATGATCTCCTTTGGCTTGTTTCAGGGTATGATTTTTAGGATCACGTATCAGTTTGTTGATGTTTGCAACTTCCATTGTGGTAAACCTGTCAAGGATATAAAGCCTCTCTTCTTCTTTCATTTTAATTGAACCCATATTTCCAAGGGAATTACAGATGTCAAACTCGCTTATATAGAACAAGTGCCTTGACAGCGGTTGATTCAGGTCAGAAATGGTTGTTTTAAAATAAACATTGGGAATAGAATCTGCCAAAACAATTTCTCTAAGCACCTGAAGCTCTGATTCATCGATAGATTTTGATTGAGAATTTGCCGACTTCAGATGAAACAGAATTATCAATCCATAAGAAAAAGCAGCAATAATTTTTTCATAACAAAACGATGAAATAAAGGTAAGATTTTTTAATTTGATACTAAATACGAATCAATTATAATCTTTAATTCATTTGCTTTTTCAATTTGCATCTGGGAACTCAAATATCTCCACTCAGCATTGCTGATCAGGTTTCTTAAGGCAGCTTCTCCCCTTGGATCTTTTTTCAACCATTCAATGATAACCCTATAATCAGTCATTCCATAAGAATTGTAACCGTTCTCTGCCAGTATATTGGTCCAATTATTTCTAAATAGTAAAATATTGTCATCCTCAGATTCACCAAGATTTTTTTCGAAAAAATTGTAATATTCGATAATACCATCTATTGTTTTTTCATCATTTATATAAGAGAATAGTCCAGAATTTTTTAGCTCATCAATAGTTGATGTTACAAGCACCACATTTGTTAATCTAGAAGTATGATCAAAGGCGATTTTTAAAAATTGAGGATCAATATCCTCTGGAATAGGATTTTTCCAATCTGATATTTCACCTTGATATGGATCTGGGGTTACACTAACCATTGTGTTTTTCGGAAGACCAGCATACTTTAATAATTGTTGCATAATGTGATACCTAAACTGATGTTCAGCCTTCTCATAATAAAGGTTTTCAACATCATCACTTAGGTCTTCAACGAGTCTTTTCAAATATATATTTACAGACTCCTTTAATTGCCTTTCCTCGTTCCAGTTATTGATCTGTAGTGCTATCAATATCCCGATCACTACCAATACGATCTCTCCAATAGCATATCTCATATACTTTAATAGGTTTGTTATCATCTGCCATTTTTTTACGGATTTTTCTAAAGAAGGGGATCATGGATTAGCTTGTTGATGTTTAAATATAGGGAAAATCAAGTTAGGTAATGGTTTTTTTGTTTGATAGACCTTGTGAATGAAATTTAGTTCATAGTATTCGAGAATATGCAATAATTATTTAATCTTTGCCCAGTTCAAAATTGTCAATTGAAAATGGACACCATACGCTAGCTAATACAAACAAAAAATGAAATTAAACACTGTTCTTGGTCAATTACGAATCCTTGCTATTCTGGAGGGAATCTCTTACCTCTTATTGTTGCCAACTGTTATTCTTAAGTATGGATTTGACATGGGACTCCCAAATAAGATTGTAGGAAGTATTCACGGCTTATTATTTATCTTGTATAGCGTTTGGGTGGCCTATTATGCTAGAAAAAAAGGTGGAACCTTATAAAAACACTAATTTGTTTGGCCGCATCTTTATTTCCTTTTGCGACATTCATAGTCGATCAAAGAATTCTTAAATTCGAAACTGAAGATGAACCGATTGCCAATAAGGAATTGATCTAAAACCCAAAAGTCATGAAGTTAATGCTTCGTTAGCCCAGGCTTATTTAAGCATTGTAGCATTGAAGCATTGCAGCATTGCAACATTGCCATCAATACCACTTAAATAATTATTCTGCCATATCCGTGGTCTTGCAAACATATTGTGTTTCGTCGATCAAGGCCTTTATCCCTTTTTTGATTTTGTCGATCAAAAAGTCGCTGCCACCAATAAAAGAAGGGGGAATATTTTGGATGTAATTTAAAGTGTAATTGACTGCTAAAGTCTGCTCTTTGTTCAACTGGAAATATCTAGATATGGATATTGACATTTTACTCGTTTCCTGAAACATGATCTTTCCATATTGATAATTATGTTGTACCACGATAAGGTTGGGAGAAAGCGCTAACCCATCGTATTTTTTGAAGTAGTTTTTTAGTTCCGGATATTGGTGCTCAAATTCCTCAGAAGAATAAAAATGTAAAGTATAGTCAATATCCGGTGCACCAAAACCGACAGAAATATGATAGATACTATCCACTCTCTTGATTTTTGCAGCTGGCATGGTTTGTGAAATAAAGCCGGGGTCAGCCAATCGTTCTTCTGAAAAAAAATCAGCTGTTTTATCTAAAACATAGGCAACTTTGGTCAACAAGACATCATACTGTTCTTCGCCCTTATGGTCCCAATAGTTGTATAGGTCTAAAGGTTTTGCATGATCAGAAAATGAGAAAGAAGGTGCCTCACCTAAAGGGCCCTTGTTTGCCGTTCTTTCGAGCAAGGAATGATAGAAAAAGATGCTGTCGCTCGTATAATCTTTTTCCGGAAAATCAAATTCAAGCGTGTCAATGTTTTTCCATTTTAACTCATGTCGCTGTTGGGCGACAGATGTCAACGCAAGTAGAAAAAACACGTACAACAATGAAGATTTAATCATAGCTTAAAAAAACACATTATATATTCTGTGCTATTCGGACAGTAGTTTCAATTTATTTGCTGCTAAAGTAGCATTTTCAAAATAAATATTCCAAAAGAATCGCAGTTCAATGTAAAGTTTAATCCGATTTATTTTAAAGTCATCAAAAGGTTGCCACCTTATTCGCCTAAAAAAGGGGATCATAGGGTTGGTTGTCTAATAGCAAAACGGAACTTTTTTCTTATTCAATTAATAGATAATCTTCTTTGTATAATTTAAAGACCCTACTGCATTCATACTCTAATGCTATCTCTAAAAAGCGATTTTGACGCATTGAAAATTGTTCCAATAGAAATTGCTTTGGAGGAAGTTCCGTGCTATCTAATCGCTTACCAGATTCATCGATAGAATACAATGAAATGGAGTCATTAGTGTTGTTATAAATAATAAAGTTTCGCCTAAAATTGATATCATATCTTCTATAAGGTTTATCTCCACAAGCATATTCAAGTAATGGTTTTAGGTCATGTTCATCAAAAAACTGTTTAATATTCATGGAATTATCCTCCCCTTTAATAGACTTTATTCTCCAAAGTAAGGCTAACGAAGAGGTTCGGATTAAGGTAGCGTCCCAAACATTTTCATTTAATAGAAGTTTAGTATAATGATTCACTTTATTTCTGTATATCGAATCTGTAAGAGCGTGTCTAATGGCCTTTTCCAATGAAAGCGAATCATATCTATCATACCAAGTAAATTTACCGACATGTTCCTTTTCTAATGATGCTGCTAAATTTAATGATTCTCCTTCCCAGAACTTTTGGGAGTTTATACGTGTTTTCAATTTTTTTAGCTCAGTAATTAAAGTGCGATAGTGTTCGGGCAGTTGTTTTTCTAATGATATGATCTCGTCAAGGCCATCATGGAGATATTGCTGAGTATTTGTGCCAAAGTCACGATAAACTAGACCAGGGTACGCTTTGATCATCTCTGGAGTTACCTCATTGTTATTAAAAAGTGTTTTTATGGAATCTTTCCAGTAACCATACCTCAAAAAATCATTAGCATCATAAATATTGTTTTCCAGTTCTTGCTCGAATAGTGTAAAAACACTTTCAATATTGTTGTTAATTTTACGTGTTTCATTCCAATTATTTATTTGCAGCGCTATCAATATCCCGATCACAACCAATACGATCTCTCCAATGGCATATCTCATATACTTCACGGGCTTATTGTCATCTGCCATTTTTTTACGGATTTTTCTGAAGAAATTAATCATCTTGCTTTATAAATTCATAGATATTGTTCTCCAGGTCAAAAATTACAAGGTAGGTGCCTTCCTTAACAGGTAAATTAGCGCCATAATCGCCTTCCTTCTCTATTAGATCTCCTGCTGGAAAAGTACTTCCTATCCATCCAATGGCAAAGCTGTTCCTATTGACAAAGACAACCTCACCTTCCTTTAGCTTCACCTTACCTTTCCATATGGTATGCTCCTTATTTTGAGGCTCCAAAGGCAAAAAGTGCATTTCACCGTCATAAAAAAAGATATTGATTTCACCGTAAATTGACTTATTGGGGATGTCATTATATTTTTTTAATTCAAGATCTATAATTCCTTTGGTTTCCTTCAAAATCCCAATTACCCACGAACAGGTGCCCGATTCAAAAGAAGTCAATTTCTGATATTCGCTGATCAAGCTGCTGTAATCAATTCTGGAGAAAAAAGTGCGAACATTTTCAGCATAGATTTTGTTGTCATATTTTTGGAGATCCAAGAAATATGCACGGAGTTTTTTTAAGTCGAAATATTTTCTAAGTTCTGGGATGACTTGGGTGTTTCTTAAAGAAATTCTTTCATCATCAAAATCTTGGAGGAGTTTTGTGGCCGATATCAATCGATTTAAATAAAATCTCAATTCTTCATTATTGATTAAATTAATTCTCGAGGTTGAAACTACAGAATTCAATGTATTAAATTCTGAAGAATAAGGTTTTGTTTCTGCAATACTAAAAACAAAATCAACAACTGAATCTTTATTTAGTTCATTGTTTTCTTTCTTAAAATAACTCCAGTATAATTCTAAATCTTTTACTGTCTGATCTGCACTGTTATTGAATTTGTTCAGCTCCTTGAGGTTCAGCTCCAATTCTCTACTTAACTCCAGGAGTAAATCTCTTTCTTCAACCCTTATTTTTTGCTCCTCATTCCAATTATTTATTTGCAGCGCTATCAGTATCCCAATCACTACAAGTACAATTTCCCCGATAGCATATCTCAAATACTTCATGGGCTTATTATCATCTGCCATTTTTATACGGATTCGTCTAAAAAAATTTATCATAGTTATCATTATCAATGCCTGCGCGCCATCTGGCCCAAGCGCTAAAAATGTCTACTTTGCCTCGCCTCATCTGGCTCATCATTCAAAAGCCAAATCGTTGGCTTTTTCATTCTGCCCTCTTGACGCTCTGTCCTCTAAAGAAGGGGATCATTTGATACTGAATATAGTATGAATACTTCCTTTTAAAGACTCTTAAAGGACGAAAGGTATATAATAACTTCCGGAAGTACTTAAATTCTTTTCAAGAGCTTAAGCTAAAGAAGAAATTGATTAAAGATACCTGGTCTCGCTATTGGCTGATTTTTTTTGCTACATTTGAATGATATTATAGCCTTTTAAAAATGAAAAACATATTATTAATTGCCTTCTTTCTTATGAGCGTTGCGAGTCAGGCTCAATTTGTAGACGGGAAACCTTTGTCTGAAATCGATCAAGAATTTGTTCAAATTTGGATTACTCAATCGAATTCAGGATCTAAGGTCTATATAGATTACGGCCAGGATCGGAAATATTTATATGGAAAGAATAACCTTACCGATGCTGAAGGAAAGGATATGAAGACCCTAAGTCATGTGCCGCTTGTGAATCAAATGTTAGAGGCTGGATATGATATTCTGGCTGTAACATCTGTAAAAGATGCCGCTGTAAACACAATACTTTATTCGTTTCGAAAAGAATAGCTCAAAACCTATTACTATTCCTCATTCACCTCCCGACCTAAGGGAATGCAGGCTTGAAAGTTTTTATTTTCGGCCATTACATGAAAGCTTTGAACTATAATTCTTCATATTGGGTAGTTCAATACACTTATGGTTTTTTGAACACATATAATGTAGCCTTTTCATCACAAACTATGTAAATACTGTTGTCTGTTACTGCAATGCCTTCAGGTTGTGCTACCTTAATTCTAAAAGATTCGATCAATTCACCACTTAAAGTACATTTGTTTACTGTTCTATTTTGATCACTGAGAATCCAAAGCTGATGAGAAGAATTTTCGTAAAAAATTCCTGAATAATCGGCAGCAAATGTAAGATCATACTCAGATAAAACAGAAAAATCATTTCGAAGTCGGATTAATTTTCCTGGATTTTTTTCATTTAAAATAAAAATTGTGTTGCTATTGGTATCAAAAGTAACTCCCTCGATACCACTATTACGATCATAATTTTTATAAGTAATTTTGTGCTTTGAAGATGTTCCTGTAACCATATCTAAAACAATAATTTTCTTCTTTGATTCCTCTGCTAATAAAAGCTTATGCTCAGTATAGGTTGAAATGCCTTCCAAATTTGATCCTTTACAATCAAAGGTTTGGGTCACATCTCCTGTAAGGGATAATTTATAAACAATTGAAGTTTTATCGCTAACGGTATATAATGCAGTACCTGAGTCATTAATTGCCAAACCGGAAGGCTCAGGAACATGAATCTTATACGAAGCTTTTAACTCTAAATCAGCTTTCTTATGATCATCACAGGAAGTAGTGATAATTATTCCGAGAATAATAATAGATGCTTTTTTTAATAGTAGCATTTGATTTTGATGTGTCTGCGGTTTTCACCATTTCCAATATAAAAGTTGACTTTTTTATATCCCTCTGATACTAACGCAACTTATGATGATTTTCTTTGTCAAATCGGTCAAAAATCAGGCCAATTATCTCATTGGCAGTAGATTCAATGGCCTTATTAGAAATATTAATTTTTGTAAATCCTCCTCTTTTAAATAAGAAATTCGCATATTGAAGTTCTTTACCAACAAGTTTTGAATCAACATAATTCGTGTTTGGTAAATTACCAAAACTTTTCCATCGTTTCTGTCGCTGGATAACCAAATGGTTTAAGTTAATATCTAAGCCAAAAACCCGATTCTTATCAATTTCGAATAATTCTTTTGGGGGCTCGATACCTTCTATAAGTGGCACATTTGCCACCTTCCATCCAAACATTGCCATATAGACACTTAATGGTGTTTTTCCGCATCTCGAAACACCTGTGACAACAACATCTGCCTGATGCAGATTCTGCGTATTCAATCCATCATCGTGATTGAGTGTATACTCTATAGCTTCAATTCTCTTATAATATTGGGCGTTAATTTTATGATACAGACCTGGAGTATTAACAGATTGTAGTCCAAAATCATTTTCTATGATATTAGCAAGACCACCCATAAGATCTGCCTGCCTGACTTGTTGTTTTTTGCATTCCTCGATCAAGAAAACACGTAGATCAGAATTTACCATGGTATGAGTAAGTATTCCGTTGGCTTTTTTAACCTTTTTAATGACCTCAAGAATCTTTTTTTCTGTACGTACGTCAGGAATCAATTTAACCTTTAAACTATTTTCCGGATATTGAATAATTAAAGTTTGAACTATAGTATGACCGGTTACACCTTTACCTCCGGAAACAACAAAAATTGATATGGAATTACTATCTCGGTTCTTCATAATGTTGAACTTTAGTACCCTAACAAAGGTAGTGATAGATTGGAATAATTTCAGCAGTATTTTTGATGTAATTGGTAGAAAAACCCATTTTCCATCAAAGCAATAGCAAGATTTCAGCAATTGCTATGACCAATTCATACCAGGCTCATTAGTGCTTCCATTCGCTTTCTGAGCGATAAAACAATAGCGGTAGAAAAAAGTATTTTTTATTCGATATCACTTTTAGGGTTTAAAAACTGTTTGCTCTTTTTACTAAGCAGATCAAGAAATTCTATTTCATGACCATAGTTTAATAATTCAAAATCAAAAGCTTCGTCTTCAACATATCTAATAAATTCTTCTACACGATGCTCAGGAATATCAAAGTTCTCGACTAAAAAATTTGAACCAAGATAATATTTAATAGATTTTACTGGTACTTCCGGAACGCCGGCAGCTTTTTTATCTTTCACTTCAGATCTAAAAAGCGGGATCAATAATTGATCTACGACGTTGACAACATTTAAACCATTGACCATGGTTTTACCTTGTGTGTTCATCTCTAGGTTCTTAATTTGACTTCTGTTATCATCACTTAAGTCATAGGGATCGACGTTTTGGATTCCAAAATAAATTGCATCAAGTCTTGGACTAAATGTTTCCAGGTTATTCGCATCTGTTGCAATGTTGCCCGTAAGTATTTTATTTGTGACAATAACCTCATCTAAAATATTCATTTCGTCAATTAAAAAAATGCTTATTTTTTTTGATTCCAGAATCGCTTTATTAATGACAACATCAAAGTCTTGATATTCCAAGGCTCTAATTTCTAAAAGGTCTTTTGGGGCTACGGCTATTGTAAATTCACCATTTTTATTGGTCACTGTACCTATATCTGATGAGGCGTTATAAATGGTGATGCCTTCAATATCACTGCCTTCGACAATAATTTTTCCGTTAACAATTTCGCGTTTAATATCTTGGGAAAAAGCCCAAAAAGCTGATAGAAAATAGAAATAATGATAGTAATAGTTTCATAGTTAAAAGTTATACTATAAAAATAATCATATTGTGTTCAATTTTCATATTAAAAAGTGTAATCTTTTGTTAAAACATAGGTTAACACCCTAAATCAAAAATTGCTAGCCATGGCTAGATCTAAAGACCTTTTCATATATTTAAAGTCATTACAAAACAAAAAGTGAAATTATGCTAACAGACATCAATCCCAAACTACCAATGCGTGACAAAAATATTACAAGAGAATATTATGCAAACAAGTTGGGATTTAAGGAATTTGGAAGTGCTGATTATGATGGTTATTTGATGATGGAAAAAGACCAAATTCAAATTCATTTCTTTGAATTTAAAGAGCTTGACCCTAAAGAAAACTATGGACAAGTATATATACGAACCAACGATATTGAGGGTTTTTATAAATCTATGCGCGACAATAAAACAGCAATACATCCAAACGGAAAATTACAGACCAAACCCTGGGGACAAAAAGAATTTGCCATTCTTGATCCGGATAGCAACTTGCTAACTTTCGGAGAAAGTATGTAAGAGTTGACAAATTAAGTAGTAACAACGTATAAGCCCATGAATCAAAAAATAGCCCCTTGGCATTTCCTCTTATTGCTCATTTTGGCTGGGGAGTCTATATTTATTCTTCCTTTTGTGCTATCACGAGTTTTTAGACCCACAGTACTTGATGTGTTTGACTTAGATAATGTGCAGTTAGGTATCTGTTTCTCTGTATACGGCATAGTAGCTTTGCTGTCTTATCTCTTTGGAGGCCCCATGGCCGATAAGTTTGCTCCTAGAAAATTGATCGCAGTGGCACTTTGGATGACTGCCTTAGGAGGATTGGTTTATGCTACTTTTCCCAGTTATACAATATTAAAAATACTTTATGGCTACTGGGGTTTTACAACCATATTTTTTTTCTGGCCTGCGTTGATCAAGGCCACTCGGGTCTGGGGTGGATCAACTTCCCAAGGTAAGGCCTTTGGATTTTTGGATGGCGGGCGAGGTTTGGTTGGAGCCCTATTTGGAGCCATGGGCGTCATTACTTTTTCACTGTTTATTACTGCTGAAATTTCTGAACTTACTGTTTCCGAAAACAGGGCAGCCTTTAAGTATGTGATTCTTGTATCCACTGGTGTGATTTCTCTTGTTGGCGTATTCGTGTGGCTATTTATGAAAATGGATTACATATCAGAAAAGGAGATCATCTTAGATAAAATAGCGATTCCACAAATTAAAGAAGTCTTGCGTTTGCCTTCAGTATGGTTGTTGATGGTCATTATTCTATGTGCTTATGTAGGCTACAAAATTACAGATGTGTTTTCGCTATATGCGCAAGATGTGATGTTTTATGATCAAGTGCAATCCTCCCAGGTCGGGACTTTTTTGTTGTTTGTGCGTCCTGTCGTTGGTATCCTGATTGGAATAGTAGCAGACCGAACACAAACAACACTCTGGTTGGTCCTAAGTTTTGTAATTTCCTTCATCGGAGCATTGTTGTTCGCGACAGGGATCATTTCAGATTCGACAACAGTGTTGTTTTTTATCTCGATTTTGGTTGTGGCCACTGGAGTATACGCCGCACGTTCTCTATACTTTGCGGTGATGGAGAGGGGGCAAATACCCTTGGTGCTTACAGGGACTGCTGTGGGTCTTATTTCACTAGTAGGTTATACACCTGATATATTTGCAGGACCTGCAATGGGGTATCTTTTAGATAATTCTCCAGGTGAAGAAGGCCACCAACATGTATTTTGGATGTTGGCTTTGTTTTCTTTTATTGGTAGTATTGCGTCTTGGTATTATTTCAAACTGTATGGAAAGAATAAATAGGAATCACATTATTTAGATATAATGCGGTAATTCAGCCGGTTTGTAAACAATCATCTCAATTTGAAATGATGTAGCTTGGTCTGTTCTGTAAATATATTATATTTACAAAGTAAGCCACGAAGCCAGTAATTATTCTTTACAAAAATCAAAAGCACTTTTAAAAAATTATTTGATCAAAAACCAGTGATACTTAGGGATTGTTGGAGCAGTAAAAAGTTACAAATTAATATGATAAAGTGTCTTTGAACAATTTATAAAATATCCTTATGAAATACAATCTGCGTTTTTTTATGTTCTTCCTTGTAGTTTTCCTGCAGGTAAACTACATTTTTGGTCAAGTCTATGCAAGAAACGGTATCGTTGCTTCAAGCAGCAAAATAGCCTCTGAAGTAGGGATAGACATTCTAAAAAAAGGAGGGAATGCTATCGATGCCTCAGTTGCAACAGCATTTGCACTGGCAGTTACCCATCCCTCAGCGGGAAATATTGGAGGAGGTGGTTTTTTGGTTTTTATGGATTCATCTGGAGTGGCCACGACCATTGACTTCAGAGAAAAAGCGCCCATAAAAGCATCTCCAAGTATGTTTCTGGATGATGACGGTAACCTTCCAGAAGGTACAAACCTGTATGGGAGACAAGCTAGTATGCATCACGTTGGAGTGAAGTCGATTGGCGTACCCGGAACAGTAGCGGGTCTGTATCTAGCACATAAAAAATATGGGAGTCTACCCTGGGCAGATTTGGTGCAACCCTCTATTGATATAGCAGAAAATGGCTTTCCACTTACTTGGAGTCTTTTTAGCGCGGCTACCTATTTTAATGCCAATTCACCTATTCCATTTCTAAAGAATTATTTCTGCAAGGATAATGGCGAACTGACTCAGTTCGGAGAGCTATGGAAACAACCTGAACTCGCCAATACCTTAACGGAGATCCGAGATCATGGTCAAGACGGTTTCTATAAAGGAGTCGTGGCAAAAGAAATTGTCCGTTTTATGAAAGAGAATGGAGGTATTATGACCATGGAAGACCTGCAGCGCTATTCAGCCATTGAAAGGAAACCGATGAAGGGAAGCTTCAAGGACTATGATATTTACTCCATGCCTCCCCCCAGTTCAGGAGGTGTAGCACTGATCGAAATGATGAACCTTATGGAGTTGGCCAACTTGGATTCTATCGAATTCAACTCTACTGCATATGTACATCTGGTGGCGGAAGTCATGCGAAGAGCCTATGCAGACAGGGCTCAACATTTGGGTGATGCTGATTTTAATTTGGATATGCCTTTGGATAAACTGACTTCTAAATCCTTTGCAAAAACTCGTTTTGACAACATTGATATGGCAAATGCCTCCGTCAGTGATTCCACTGGTTTTGGGCAGATCTATGATGGAAAAAATACCACTCACTTTTCTGTGGCTGATGCATTTGGTAATGCTGTATCGCTGACCTATACCTTAGAACATTCTTATGGTTCAGGAATGGGTGCTTCTAAGCTAGGCTTTATCTTTAATAATGAAATGGGTGACTTTAACCCGAAGCCTGGATTTACGACTAATTCAGGTCTGATTGGTACAGATCCCAATCTTATTCAACCTGAAAAAAGGATGCTGTCAAGCATGACACCAACCATAGTAGCGAAAGATGGTAAGCCCTATCTTATTATCGGAAGTCCCGGAGGGCGAACCATCATCAATACCGTATTTCAAACTGTGCTAAATGTACTTGCCTATGACATGCCAGTGGACAAGGCGATCGAGGCGATGAAAATTCACCACCAGTGGTTACCCGACCGGATTCTATATGAGAGAATGCTGCTTTCTCCTGATACGAGAAAGGCTCTTGAAGCGATGAACCATACTTTAGTCCCCGTAAATTCATTGGGTGTTTTGATGGGAATTCAAATCAATGCAAAAGGGGGTATCATGATTGGAGCTTCCGATTCTTCAAGTTCAGATGGAGCCGCGATAGGATATTAGGATCTCTCGAAAGACTCGATGCTATTATTTCTTTTCCAACTCCTGATCGATCATCATAATTAGGCTATCGCATAAGGGGATGACCCCGTATTTATTTGCATTTATTTCCATTTTTGTGAAATAGGCAATATGTCTTATTCTTGCTATAAGGTCCGAATTCTTCGACATTTCGTCTAAGTCAAATCTCAAATGCCGATTTTGAGACACATCTGTTCGGTCCATGGGAAGAAATTGTTGGTAAATGATTCCTTTAAAATAGCCACTCACAATTCTTTCGTAGTCCTTTAGGTCTTCATTCCAATGTGATCCTATAGCGTGAAAATTGTCTATAAATGACTTGTAGTTGCTGAGCTCTGTTTTTAGTTTTTTTGAGTTTATGAGCGCTAATTTTCCTGAACCCTGGATTTCATTGTAGGTCGAAAAACTTGGATTATGGTCTTCTATAAATCCCAGAACAAGAAGGTTACGTGCTGTACTGGAAGAATCTATAGTTTCTGGAATGTTTTCAAAAAGGGCGAGAACTTCATTTGCAACGAGCTGCCTTTCTTCTAATCTCAAAATAGAGTACTGGTAATTTTCAATGTCATTGCTGAGATCGTCTCTCAGGTTTTTAAGTATATCAACTCTTTCATTTGCTAGTTTCCGCTCCTCATTCCATGTATTGATCTGTAAAGCAATCAAAATCCCGATCACTACCAATACAATTTCACCAATTGCATATCTGGCATATTTAAGCGGTCGGTTGTCATCTGCCATGTTTTTACGGATTTTTCTGAAAAATGAAATCATTTTTTGGTTGCTAGATACTAAATATAGGGATTAAGAATGAAGGGCTAAGTAAAAAGGTAATTTTCCACATTACTCCATACCAAGAGATGATTTTTTTGGCAACTATCCATTACATATTTCTTTATAAAAATTCAAAATAAATACCTGGATAGAAAATGCAACTAAATCATAAAAGCAAATAAGATTACACTTACCTTTATATTAAAATACAGCTCATATGGTTTGCCTCCTCTCTGGCAGGGGGGTAAATAAAAAGCCTATATTAAATTTTTATATGAAGTCAAATTTCAATGGTAAATACTCAAAAAAAGATGAACATTCTTGATGGCGTTAAATCAGCCAATATAAAAATCACCAAAGAAGTAAAAATACTGAGTGATATGGTCAAAAATCCCAGTTTGTCAATTGTTGACCGGATTGAGTCTTTTGAAGATATCATGTCGATTGAAATTGGTGATACTTCTTTGAACAGGGCACGTAACCTTGAAAGGGAATTTAATATTCGGCAATTGTATATTAAATATGAAGGCGAAAATCCATCAGGCACACAAAAAGACCGCATCGCTTTTGCACAAGTACACGATGCCTTACGAAGAAATTACAATATTATTTCGCTTGCCACTTGCGGCAACTATGGTGTTGCAGTGGCTTATGCGTCCTATCTGGCAGGAATAAAATGCAAAATTTTTATTCCTGAATCCTATCATACTGAACGCATCAAGGAAATGGAGGATTTTGATGCGGAAATTATCAGATTGCCTGGCACTTATGAAGATACGGTAACCGAATCGAGTAATCTTGCTTTGAATAAATAGGTGGTATGATGCCAATCCGGGAGGAGCCAACACTTCCTTTACAAATCAATGCTTATGCAGAAATCGCCAACGAAATTTATGACCAATTACGTGATGCTCCGAAATACATTGCTACACCTGTTTCGAACGGAACTTTACTTGCTGGTGTATATCGGGGTTTTGTAAATCTTTACAAAAGAGGAAGAACATCAAGAATACCTATTTTTATTGCCGGTTCGGCAGCTTATAAAAATCCAATTATTTCATCTTTTAAGCTGGGATTAGATAGTTGTAAAGACATTGACCCTAAAAAGATTAAAGAAACTATAATCAATGAACCTTTGATCAACTGGCATAGCTTTGATGGCAACGAAGCCTTATATGCCATCAACCAATCCGGTGGTGAAGCAAATCATATTAGCGATAAAAAAATGAAAGAAATGAGTAGTTTTCTTTTAAAAAAAGAAGGTTACCGGATTTTACCTGCCTCAACATCCGGCCTTATTGCCTTGCTTGAGTTGCATGAAAAAAATGAAATGATTAACGACAGATATGTCGCAATTTTAACCGGAAAATATTAAACAATGAAAACAACAATTGATGGGAAAGCTCTTGTATATTGTGATGGAGCATTCAATACACCTAGTGGAAAAACAGCCCATGGCCTGGTTCGGTTCACCGAAAGATATGAAGTAGTTGGTGTTATTGACCATCAAATACGCCGGACAAGATGCTGGTTTGGTACTTGACGGAAAAAAATATGGCATCCCAATTTATAAAGATTTAAAAGAGGCTTTGTCAAAACTTGGAGCAGGATAATAAACCAGCTTCGTTGGTGATTGGTCTGGCTCCTGATGGAGGCCGGCTTCCTGCTGAAGCTAAAACAACCATTAAAGAGGCCTTGGAACTGGGTATGAATGTGGATAGCGGCCTGCATGATTTTCTTTTCAAAGACGAAGCGCTTAATGGCGATTGCGAAAGCAAATAACTGCCGTGTTCGGGATGTGCGCCGAACACCTGATCGTGATCAGCTTCATTTTTTTACAGGAAAAATTGAAGAAGTAGATTGTTTAAAAATTGCCCTTCTTGGTACTGATTCAGCCATTGGAAAAAGAACAACTGCCTGGATCCTTGTTCATGCATTCCGCAAAGCTGGTATGAAAGCCGAAATGGTAGGCACCGGTCAAACAGCCTGGATGCAGGGTGCAAAATATTCTATGATTATGGATAGTTGCATTAATGACTTTGTTTCGGGCGAAATTGAACATGCAGTTCATGAAGCCTGGAAAAACGAATCGCCCGACCTCATTGTTATTGAAGGACAAGGCAGCCTGATGAACCCGGCTTATCCGGGAGGTTTTGAGATTCTGGCAGCAGGTCGTCCCGATTATGTTATTCTTCAACATGCCCCGAAACGTATGGAATATGATGGATTTCCCGGTTATATGTTGCACCCAATCAAAGAGCAAATCAATGCCATCGAAATCATTTCAGGTAAAAAAGTCATTGCCATTACGGTAAACCATGAAGAAATGACAAAAGAAGAAATTTTACCCGCCTGCAAAAAAATTACAGAAGAAACAGGTTTACCTGCCTTTGATGTGTTAGAGTATGGTGCTGACGAATTGGTTGAACTTTTAAAATCTTATATAAAATGATCATCACTTGATTCCTTCAAGGTATTAAAGAAGCTTTCGGTAAAGAATATACATATCGAACCCAAAAAGGTTAAGGCTACTTATTGTGTTGAAAAATTTACGGGCGAAACTGCTTCGTTTGAGTTGATCTATTCGTTACGAGCATGCTTATTTCAGTAAAAAGAACCCTGCAGATGTGAATCTGGCTTCGATGATGCTTGCTCAGGTAGCCCTGAACTATGGCTTATTCTTTGAAGATCATTGAATTTGATGGCCTTTATGATAAAACTGATCAGCAATTTATCAAGGACATGATGGAAAACACTTCACGTGAAATCCTGACGAATAAGCTGCTCATTAAGAATGAATTTTTAAAACCACCTTTTGACAATTTGCAAGCTGAAAAAAGAGAGCGATATACACAGGCAAAACTTGTTTTCACAAATACCCAATTTGACAGTTTAGAATTACATAAAGAAGAAATATCAATCAGATCTCAATAAATATGCAATCTTGAGCAGTGGTGGTAAAGACAGCCTGCTGACCTATGGCATCATCAAAGAAATTGGCGAACCTTATCCTGTTTTTATCAATGAAGCAGGCAGACACTGGTTTACGGCAGTAAACTCACATCGGCTATTATAAACAAATTGAACCCAATACTGAAAAACCCTGGTGCAACAGTGATCAGGTTATTCAACTGGATGTTGAAACAATTTCCATTTATCAAAGAAAATTATGCCAGCATCAGGGCCGATATTTATCCAATCCGGCTTTGGACTGTTGCTGTATTTCTGTTTGGTGTGCTTCCTGTGGCAAGAAAAAAGGGCATTGGAAATATTTTAATTGGTGATGAATATGATACCACTGTCAGAGGAAATTTGGAAGGTATCAGTCATTATAATGCCCTTTATGACCAAAGTAAATATTTTGATAATGCAATGACCCGCTATTATCAGGATGAAAGGATGGAAAATTATACCAGTTCTCCGTGCTGCGAAGTCTTTCGGAATTGCTGATCATGAAAGTATTGATCAAACGATATCCTGAACTGCAAAAACAACAGGTTTCCTGTCATGCTGCTCATGAGGTTGACGGAAGGATGTATCCTTGCGGGAAATGTGAAAAATGCAGGCGAATTATTGGCATGATCAAATCACTTGACGAAAATCCGGAAAAGTGTGGTTATAACGAAACCCAAATAAAAAACGGACTTGCTGCTTTGTCTTCAAAATCAGTAAAGCAAATTGGTAGTGACGCGGCACATTTATATTTTATGTTACTTGATAAAAACCTGATTGAACAAAATGATTTTACCCGGAAAGCGGCAAAGGAACATCCTGAAATTATGAAACTCCGTTTCGATCAGGAAAGAAGTAATCTGGAAGACTTGCCAAAATATATACGAAAACCTTTGTTTGATATTTTAACCCTGTATTCTGAATGGTGCCGTGAAAAGAATTAATAACAAATGGGTTGACATAGAAATTAATGATGATTTTATTGAACGAATACAAAATATAAATTTGATGAAAAATAAAGAAAAATACCCTGAATTTATGTGGGCAACTTTAACTTGGCCTGAAATTGAAGAACGACTTAAAAAGGTTGACACAGCAATACTTCCCTGTGGAGCTATTGAACAGCATGGTCCTCATTTACCTTTGGATGTGGATTTTTTTGATGCCGATTATATGGCACGAAAAGTAGCTGAAGCCTGTCGAGGATCCAAAACCATTTGTACTGCCTCCTATTCCCTATGGTGTATCATATCATCACAGCGATTTAAAGGAACATTATCTGTTACAAACAACGCTTTATCTGCTCTTATTTATGATATTGGAATGAGCCTGGCTCACAATGGGATAAAAAAAATTATTATCCTGAATGGTCATGGAGACAATGTACCGACCCTTACCTATGCTGCCCAAATGATCAACCGGGATGCCAAGATATTTGTTTGTGTGGAAACCGGTGAAACCAGTGATGTTGATTTATATAATCTCATTGATACACATAATGACATTCATGCCGGTGAGATTGAAACCAGCACAACCCTTGCAATAAGACCCGAATTGGTCGACATGGACAAAGCAGTTGATGATACCCTGGATTTAGATAATGAATACCTGGATTATACATCCGAACGCGGTGTAAGTTGGTATGTACATACCGAACGCCTTACCAAATCGGGAGTAATGGGTAATGCAAAAAAAGCAACCGCAGAGAAAGGACATCAAATGTGGGAGATCATGATCCGTAAGATGGCTGAATTTGTGGAATCCATTAAAAATACACCTTCAGATAAATTATTTCAAAACAGGTACTAAAATGAAAATTACCCACATTGAATATTTCAGGTTAGATATGCCACTCGCGATTCCTTATACCATTGCCTATGAAACGGTAAGCAAAACCACCAACATTATTCTGAAATTAAATACAGATAAAGGTATTACAGGGTGGGGATGTGCTGCTCCTGATCCTGGAAGTTACAGGAGAAACACCTGAAGATGTGATCCATAATATCGAAAACGTGATTATCGGATTATTAAAAAATCAATCTCCATTTCAGCTTGCACGGATCACACATCAGTTAAAACAATTGTGCCCAAAAGCTTCTTCAACTATTGCCATGGTTGATATCGCCTTGTATGATTTAATGGCGCGCAAAGCAAAACTGCCTTTGTACCAATTGCTTGGAGGTTATAGGAATGAAATTCCAACAAGTATAACCATTGGGATTTTACCACTTAAGGAAACCATTGAACAAGCTAATTATTATTTGAAAAAAGGATTTACCATCATCAAGTTAAAAGGAGGATTGAACTTAGCAGAAGACATTGAAAAAATAATGAAACTGCGCGAAAAACATGGAGATGAATTTCTGCTTCGCTTTGATGCCAATCAGGGTTATACCCCGGCTGAATCCATCGAATTTATCAACAAAACAAAAAGCGCAAAAATTGAAATTCTTGAGCAGCCTACAAAACAAAAAAAAGAAGAACAATTGGGTGAAGTAACCCAAAATATTGATATTCCTGTTATGGCAGATGAAAGCATCAAAACGCTAAAGGATGCTTTTAGGTTGGCCAGCAACAACTTAATTGATATGGTTAATATCAAGATTATGAAAGTTGGTGGCATTCTTGAATCACAACACATTAACTCTGTGGCCAAAGCAGCCGGAATGGAAGTAATGGTTGGCTGTATTGATGAATGTGCCTTGGGTATTTCGGCAGGGCTCCATTTTGCACTGAGCAGACCAAACATTGAATATGCTGATTTGGATGGACATCTTGATTTACTTGAAGACCCCTTTACCAATTTATTTGATTTAAAGAACGGAATTCTCTATCCTTCTAAACATGCTGGGTTGGGAAATATAAAGCTATAGTTAACAGCATTAAATTATCAAAAGTATTCCTTACTGATAGCACCATCTTTAGTTAAATTCAATGAAAGTTTATTGATTTGACTTGGGATTGAATTCATAAACACAAGAAAATGTGACTCAAAAAATTCAAGCGTCAATTAATACTGGTTATAAAATAATCTGTATATTTATTTAAAAAAGCAGTGATTAAATTCAATACAATATTATTCATACTTCTTGTTATCAGTTCATTAGAAGGGTATAGCCAGCATTGCCACATAGAAGTCAAGAGCCAGACAGAGTTTGATTATGTTACGCAATTTTCACAATTTGAAACAGGATGGTATGAAGAATGGCTTCAAGAAAATGAGAAGGTTTTACCCAGTCCATTACCAGCACAGGAAAAGTGGAACCATCCTTATATGAAGTTTGGTTATACCAGTGCAATGCACGAAGATTCACATTCTACCGATGTGAGTAATTTGTCAGGGCCAACGCCTGAAAATGTAAGTGTTCAGTATTTTCATGTTTTGCAGAAAAGTAAATCATTTTCAGGCATGTGCCCCGCCTTTGATTTTGTAAATGACTCCACTTTGGTGACGCTTTCTTTTGGACGCGAGAATACCACTTTACTTTTACTTGATGCAGGTGATACACTCCAAGTGTTAGATAAGATGGAAATTCCTGGAAGAGGTTCGAAAATGATGGAGATGATCGGTAAAAAGGGTCGTGAAAAAATATTTCATAATACAGCCGGAGGAGCTTATTCTTATTTGTCTCATGATGATAATTATTACATACCAGGCGCCAATAATAATATACTTAGGGTAAAGATCAAAGACAGAAAGTTTGTTGATGAAAGTATAGAGTCAGTAAATATTAAAAACCAGATCAACGCCGGTGATCTTGTAGATGATCATTTATCGGCAAAGGACAAAATGAATCTTCTTACTGCCTTAATGCCGGATAATGAAGGAAATGTTTGGTTTACCTCCCGTCACGGCATTGTTGGTCTGCTTCATCGAGATGACTTGACTGAAGAAGGTTGTATTAAAGTTTATGCGAGTTATATTGGGCTTTTTGGAACAGTTCATAAGATCAATAAGCACTTTGGTACTCATTTTAAGTCTTATGACGAAATAAGTACATATACGCATATAGAAGATTTTTCGCCCGAAACTAAGGAAAAATTCAGAGAAATCTTTATGTTGTCGGAAGAAACGAATGAAGAAATTCAAAATTCATTTTCAATTGGAAAAGATGGCGTTTATGTTGTTTCAAATTACGCTCTTTACAAACTTAGATTTAATGAAAGTACCAAGAAAATAGAACTTGATCCAAAATGGGTCGATGCCTTTAAACATAACGAGTTGGTTTACAATAATGATCACCAGGTAAAACCGGGTCAACTGAATTCAGGTAGTGGTACTACTCCGACTCTGATGGACGATCGTTTTGTAGCTATTTGTGACAATGATTCAGGGCAGGTTAATTTGTGTATATATGCTCAGGAGACCGGTCATTTGGTATCAAAACACAAGTTATTTGACAGTAAAGGTGCTGCAGTTGAAAACTCTCTGGTAGCATATGGGAATAGCTATATAGTAGCCAATACCTACGGTTATGAGGATCCCTTTATGGAAAATGATACTCCAGGAGGAATCATGCGTTTTGACTTTAACGAAGCATCTGGAGCTTTTGAACAGGTTAAAGGCTGGCCCGCAAAAGGAATGTATGATTGTAAAACTGCAACACCAAAGCTTTCGACGCCAACGGGTATGATTTATGTATATAATAGGTCAGACGGTGATTTTGAAGGGCACAAAGATTGGCAGGTAACGGGTATTGATTACAAAACAGGCTTACGTGTATTTTATATCAAACCTTATTTTGAAAAAGGGAACTTTAAAGACAACATCAGTTTTATGTTGAAATGGGGATCTTTGGGGTCTCGGAACTACGACAGAAAAGTATTTAACAACCTCTGGGGAACCTTTACTTTCGGCCCAAATAACAGTTTGTACATCGGTGCTTACCGAGGTTTTGTAAGAATCTCCTCTAATGATATGTAAAGAGATTTTATAATGACTAAGAGCCAGTCCAACCAAACACATTTTGTTGAATTATAAGGTCTGATGCCATCTGATATTTTTCCTGTCTTGCCGACAGGCAGGTTGCGGATTTTTCTGAAAAATGGGTCATTTTTTGGGTGCTAGATACTCAATAGAAGGATTAAGACTGAAGTGCCAAGGATAAGTGTTCTTCTCACATCTCGCTTCAACCCTCAAGCTCTATAAAATCTTTGTTGAATTTTACTATCTTAGTTGACAACAAGTAACCA
The DNA here is from genome assembly GCA_963780405.1 of uncultured Flavobacteriaceae bacterium. Lineage (GTDB taxonomy): Bacteria > Bacteroidota > Bacteroidia > Flavobacteriales > Flavobacteriaceae > Lutimonas. The sequence goes on along the minus strand of CAWABX010000002.1, from coordinate 170,355 downwards.
ATGATTAAATTTTTTAGGCGAATCAGACAACAATTGCTCACTGAGAACAGCCCTGCCTTGCCATCGGGCAGGTTCAGTAAATATCTACTTTATGGTATTGGTGAAATTGTATTGGTAGTGATAGGCATATTGATTGCTTTGGCCATCAACAACAAGAATGAGTTGAGAAAAACGAAACAATTTGAATATCAAATTTTAAATGATATTAAATCATCAATGGAAGGTAATTTTTTTCAGCTGGACATGTGTTTAGAAGCAAATGCAGAGAGCGTTACATCTGCAGATATTATTCTCAAACATTTAGAGGAAAATTTGCCCTATCACGATTCACTTGCAGTTCATTTCTCAAGATCTTTAGCATGGTGTACGCCGTCATTTCAAAACGCCGGTTATGAAAGCCTTAAAACCTATGGCATAAATCTAATAACAAATGATACCATTAGAGAAAATTTAAACATTTATGATTCGGGTTGGATGGAAATCTTGGGACGAAGACAAGAAGACTATTTTTATAATACCGCCTCTCCCGTTTTGGCTGAATTATTTGAAACAGTTGTCATGAGAAGTGAAATGAAACCCTTTGACATCAAACAGCTCAGAAATTCTAAAAAATTTATAAGCATACTCAAAACCTCAAGGGCTTATAGAGAAGATCAGCGATACTGGTATGAAGAATGGGAAAAATCGCTTGAAAACCTAAATGAACTTATTGATAGAGAATTGCGGAATCAATAGTGAAAAGTAAATAAGGTATATCATTCATTGAAACAGTTTTTATACAAACTCGCTACACTATTCAATTTTTAACAAAAGATTACATCTTTGTTTCTGACTGACTTGATATTTTAGCTTCATGAAATTAATAGTACTTGGCTTCTACCTGTCTCTTTTCATTAATTTTCATGGTAATTCCAAGGAGGCACCTCTTTATAATGCGGGCTTCAAGACCTTACAATTAGTAGATTCATCCAGAATTTACAAGCCAAATACTTCCGAAACCGATAGATTGCACTTTCGTTTGTTAGATCTGGATATTTGGTATCCTACCACTGAAAAAAATGGGAAACAATTACTTTTTGAAGACCTGTATAGACTTCATGAAGAAAGGGCAAATAAATACCAGGATGAAACCGATTACACAGGATTTTCAGATGAATTTATTCTCTATTTAGCAGCAGGATTCGGTCTTGAAGCTAAAGAAGGAGAGCGCTTGCTGAAAGTCAAGACTGAAAGCTTTGAAAACGCTGTTCCCGCCAAGGGTAAATTTCCTTTGATCATTTATATGGCCGGTTATAATGGAATGGGTTGGGAGAATTACCGTTTGCTGGAGCGATTAGCCGAGAATGGTTTTGTTGTGCTTTCGATTTCTTCAGTAGGAACATATCCCGGTGATATGACCAATGGCTTAGCTGATACTATGGAGCAGGTTTATGACGCAGAATTTGCGCTGCAAGAACTTAAAAAAGAGGCTGGTCTGTATATTGATTTCGAGAAAACAGGGGTTCTAGGCTTAAGCTGGGGAGGCATGAGTGGGGCCATGATAGTGGATAGACATCCAGATATAAAAGCATTTGCGTCTTTGGATGGGACGGATGTTTTTTATTTTGGAGAAACAGATGACGACGATACTTTTCTTTCTGCGATTTACCAGGCAGACTTACTTCATCCTGAGAAAACAACTGCTGCCTATTTGTATATGGAAAGTGGCAATAAATTGGATGAATTTACGCCAACGGGAGAGTATCATTATTTCAAAAAAATCAATTCTCAAAAAAGTTATTTGCGCTTTGTTGATAGTAAACATGAAGATTTTGGAAGTATCGCATGGGGCTTAAAATCTTCTGAAAGTCAAGTAGCGCTGTTTGAGAAAATCATGGAAAGCACAGTGCTTATTTTTTCAAAAGAACTTAAAGCAACAAACTGGCTTCGACACCTATTATAAGCTTCTGGTAGAAACGAAAAACATAACCGAAAATCCTTATCAGTATAGTACGGAACAACCAAAAGAACTCTTGATATCGGGTATGGTTCAAGACGCAAAAACAAAAGAAAAACTATCCTATGCAAATATAGGTGTGCTAAACAAGGAGATCGGAACGGTTAGTAATCGGGAAGGTAGTTTTGAGTTTCATCTTCTAGAATCGAATGCCAATGACACGCTTAGAATTTCTATGATAGGTTACAAACCTAAAACCATTCCGGTCAAAAATCTGTTAAACCAAAAAGGAAATGTCGAGGTTAATTTGGAAGAAGAAATTTCGGAGCTGAATGAAGTTGTGATTAGCACCAAGACTTGGAAGCATAAAACTTTGGGAAACAATACAAAATCAACTTTTATCGGACATGTTTTCTACTATGAACAACTCGGAAGAGAAATGGGTATAAGGATGAATGTTGGGAGGCGCCCAAACTTTGTTGAATCATTTAATTTCCATATCTCTTATAATCGATTTAGTGCAAAGGCATTTTTTAGATTGAATATGTACAAAATGGTCAATGGAAAACCAACAGAGAACATCCTTAAAAATAATATTATCATCGCTGTTGAACCAAAACAAATAGGTATGATCACCACTGATTTAAATGCCTACGATATTGTTCTTACGGAAGATGTTTTGGTCACCCTGGAGTGGATAGACAGTGAAGGAGAAGTCAAGCCTACCGAGGCCTTGATCGTTTCTGTGGGTCTCTTGACGGGAGGTACCTATGAACGAAACTCCAAAGAAGCTAAGATGAAAAAAAAGCTTAAAGGTATGGGCCTTGGCTATACAATGGAGGTGAGGTATTGATCAAGCCCCAGATTATGATCAACTACTGGTACTGAACCAAGACGTTACTTTCCTTAAAGAAAGAGTATGATATCCATCATATTGATAACTAGCATTTTTCCATATATTTACATTAAATTCTACAATGTTTCCAGTCAGGTTGTTCCCAATTAATGGAATACTGTGATAAATTATTTACTTTATGAGTCGTTTGTTTATTTAGTTTATGGATAAAAAGGAAATAATAAACTAGAGAATTATGGATACACGTGACTTATGGATTGAAAAAGGATATGAACATTTTGGGCTTTATGGTCCCGAGAGATTGTCCATTAAGTTGATTGCTGAAGAGCACGATATTGCAAGAACTTCGTTTAACTACTATTTTTCAAATAAGGAAGAATTCTGCGATGAATTGATTGATAAACATTATGACCTTATCCATCAATTCTGTGATGCAGGCAAACTGCATTGCAAGAAGTACCTTCCTGATCTTCACATCTTAATTCTTGCGTTTCCTAACGGGTTAAAATTCATGAAACAACTTTTCAATCACAGGCATAATGATAAATACAATGACGTCTTTGTCAAATGTAATGAATTGGTTAAACGCAAATTTGCGCTTAGGTTATTTATAGACTATTATAAGTTGCCATTAGCTGTTAAAGAAGCGGCGCAGTTGCATGCATCGTTGACAGACACCTGGTATTCTCGATTGGATATTGATGATTTGACGCTTGAAAAATCAACTAGTGCTGTGGAAGAAATCATGCAGACCATTTTGGCGCTTATGAAAAAAAGCCGTTCCCTAAATTCATTTTCAAAGGTTTCAATTCCAACCCTCCGTGATTTGACATAGCTGTCAAATTGATACATGACATCTTCATAACTTTGAAGTAATTCAAGGTAAAGGTACTCCAATTTGGTTTGGATGATCAATATTAATTACTAATGTCAATCTAATGGCTATGAAAATTTCCCCTCGAGTATTTCCCTCAATATTCATAATTGTTTTTTTAATGCTTGCATCAATTAAGGTAAGTGCCCAGTCCAACTGGGAAGCTGGAATACGATTTGGTGACAACTGGTCTGCAGAGGCTACGATTCCTATCGGAGCTACACCACGTCTTCACCCCGTTGTTTATTTCGATCGCTTTGGAGTTGCCACTTACTTTGATTGGATGTTTGCGTTATCTGATGGGCCAACCGGGTTGAAATTTTATCCGGGTGTAGGTCCTGAATTTTTCTTTGGAGATCGTTTTGATGTTGCCGTTGCCGGAGATTTTGGAGTGGAATATGCCTTTAAATTTCCATTAACAATTGGTTTTGACTGGCGTCCCGGTTTTCGGCTAACCAACGATGCAAAATGGAAATCAAATAACTGGGGAATTAGCGCAAGGTACAGATTTAAGAAAGGAGCAAAATTAGTGCCGGCAAATTAAAAGATATTGCAATTTGAAGGCTCCTTCATAAGATTGATTGAATACCTATTTGATTAGAATCACCTTTTAGCTTGATGTAAATCATTAAATAATCAATGAGGAAGGCGTATTTTAGAATCTGCTTTTTTCTGTTACCTTAAAAAACATGAGGCTAGTCAATATGACAATTTCAATTGGAGTGGTAGCCATCCTTCTAGGATGCATAAGTACAGGAGATAATAAGTCTTCAAACGCAGCAATTTTCGGAACTAATTCAAATACTTTAGATACACTTATCTATTCCGCTCCACAGAACTATTCAAAGACCTTAGAGAGCAACGATCCCGCAAACAATTTTGAAGTCAGTAACTACAAGGATCTGTTTGAATTGTATGGAAAACTTAACTATACCCCTGAAGCATGGCAGTCGGGAATCCGTGAAGTTCCCAGAGTTTATCTTCCCTTAATTGGAGAGAAATGGGGTTCAGGCCGTTCAAACGAACTTACAGTGGATAATAAAAAGCGCCTGTTCTTTCGCACCTTGGCACCTTTGATACTGCGCGGCAATGAATTGATTATGGTCGACAGACAGAGACTGAGTGATATTAGATCTTCTCATAAGAAAAATGCAGCTATTTCAGAAAAAGACAAATCATGGGTTTTGAAGCTGGCCAAAGTTTATAAGGTTGACGCTAAGGATGATGAAGTTACATCTACTTTAATGGACACCTTATGGAAAAAAGTAGATATCGTACCGGCTTCACTGGCATTGGCCCAGGCTGCAGAGGAAAGCGGTTGGGGAACCTCTCGTTTTGCTGCCAAAGGCAATGCTGTTTACGGGCAATGGACATGGGGATCAAATGCAATTACCCCTGAGAAGCAAAGAAAGGATCTGGGGAACTATGGTATTGCTTCTTTTGAAACTTTACAACAATCTATTAGCGCGTATATGCTTAATTTAAATACGCATAATGCCTATAGTGACTTGCGCGAAAAAAGAGCGCAACTCAGAGAAAAGGATGAAAAAATAACAGGGCATATTCTGGCGGGGCAATTGACAAAATATTCAGAACGTGGTGAGGAATATGTGAAATCTCTTAGATCCTTAATGGAACATAACAAACTAGATCCTACTGATGATGCTTATTTGTCGAAAGATGCCCCAATTTATCTGGTTCCTAAAGCTGAATAATCTAAATAAAGACAGAATTAAATCTTAGTAAGAGATTATATGAAAAAATTAGTAACAACAGCACTTCTTATCCTTTTATTAGGAGGGGTGATAAGTGCTCAACAATCTCAAGAAGAATTATCTGAAGCTGCAGCAAACCCATTAGCAGATTTAATAAGTCTCCCGTTTCAGAATAACCTGAATATGAATTATGGAGAATACAACCGTAATGTTAATGTATTAAACATTCAACCTGTTATTCCTCTTGCTGGGGGTAAAATAATCACCCGTACCATCTTTCCTATCGTCAATATTCCGGATTTTAGTGCCGAAAGTGGCAAACTGTCTTCCGGACTGGCTGATATAGTATTTACTGCATTTTATGTTCCAGAAAGTAAAGGTATCCAGTGGGGGTTTGGTCCTGTTATTGAAATGCCAACCGGAGGTAGCATACGTGGAACAGAAAAGTGGAGTGCAGGGCCATCATTGGTCGTATTGGCTCAACCGGGTCAATGGACTTTTGGAGGCTTAATTAATAATACCTGGTCTTTTGCCGGAGACTCAGATCGTGCTGATGTAAACCACATGCTGTTGAATTTATTTGTAGTTCGTCAATTAGGTGGTGGTTGGTATGTAAACAGTGCACCCATAATTACAGCCGATTGGACTGCCAATTCTGATGATCGATGGATCGTTCCATTGGGTGCCGGTGGAGGGAAAGTGATCATGCTTGGCGGAAAACTGCCGCTAAACCTGCAAACGCAATTGTACTATAATATAGTACGGCCAGATTTTGGACCTGAATGGCAATGGAGAATGCAGGCGCAATTTCTTCTTCCTGCAAAAATTTCAAAAAAATCGAAAAAAATAGATGATCAAAAAAATCAATAAATGAAAACTAAATTAATCCTATCGACTCTTTTAATTGCACTACTAATTGGCTGTAGTGAAAAAGCACCTGAGTTAACACCAGATGAAGCCAAAGAAATTGCCAAGGAAGCCTATATCTATGGCTTCCCTTTAGTCCTCAACTACAAAACGATGTACAACTATGCCGTCGATAAAAAGTCATCTGAATATAAAGGTGATTTTAATCAATTAGGATGTGCGGCTAGAGTATACACGCCTGAAGACAAAGCTGTTATTACGCCAAATTCAGATACACCTTATTGCATGACATGGGTTGATTTGAGAGCTGAGCCACTTGTATTTACCATTCCCGAGATAGAAAAAGAAAGGTTTTATGAAGTTCAGCTTATTGACCTCTACACACATAATTTCGCCTATATCAGTACGGTAGCAACTGGGAATGTTCCTGGGAAATACCTATTAACAGGACCTGATTGGAATGGAGAAGTTCCTGAAGGTATTACAGAAGTTATTTCTTGCGAAACACAATTTCTTTTTAGCATACACCGTACGCAACTCTTTAACCCCAGCGATATTGATAATCTTAAAAAAATTCAAGATCAGTATCGTATTGAGCCACTAAGTACTTTTCTTGGAAAAGAAGCTCCATCCGCAGCAGCGGAAATTGATTTTCCTGAGTGGAAAGATGGAACTGAGTTTAGTGCGGGGGCATTTAAGTATTTGGACTTTATGTTAACCCTTGTGAAAACGCCTCAAGAAGAGCAAGCCCTTATGGAAAGGTTTGCAAAGATTGGATTGGGAACTGACGAGAAATTTGATATCACCAAATTCTCTCCTGAAATTCAAAAAGCCATAGAAGAAGGTGCTCAAGAAGGCCTTGATGCCATAAAAGAATTTGGTATAAAAGAAACTAGTGACCCATTAATTAGCGCAAAAGTATTTGGTACAAGAGCATTTTTAAACAAGAGTGCAAAAGATAATTATAGTTTGAAAGACTTATTTATGATTCGTGCAGTTGGCGCAGAAAAAGGTATCTATGGAAACTCAGGTGCTGAAGCTATCTATCCTACCTATTTGGTAGATACAGAGGGTGCTCCATTTGATGCTTCAAAAAACAACTATACAATGTCATTTGAAAAAGGTGAATTTCCACCTGTAAAGGCATTCTGGTCGCTAACTATGTACGATGGTAAAACACAACTTCTTATAGATAACCCTTTAAACAGATATCTTCTTAATTCTCCTATGATGGATGATTTTGTTATGAACGAAGATGGTTCACTTACGCTTTATGTGCAAAAAGAAACGCCTGGGAAGGACTTAGAGTCAAACTGGCTACCTGCTCCTGACGGACCTTTTTATGTGGTAATGCGTTTGTATGGCCCTAAAGAAGAAGCTCTTGAAGGGAAATGGCTTGCTCCTGCATTGGTTAAAGTATCAAAGAATTAAATAGAGGAAATAAAAATAAAATCAATAATAAAGAGAAATAAAAATGAAAATTAAATTTTTAGTAGTATTCGCCATAGGCATTTTTGCCTTTTTTGCTTGTAATCAAAAAGCACCTGAGTTAACACCAGATGAAGCCAAACAAATTACCAAGGAAGCGTACATATATGCCTATCCGATGATGGAGAACTATAAAATGATCTATGTTCTAAAAGTTTGGGAAGACTCCCCTGTATATGAGGCACCTTTTAATGAGCTAACACATAATGCGGTTCTGCTTGGTCCGGAATATACCACTATGGTTCGTCCAAATAATGATACCTTTTATTCAAATGTAATATTCGATTTAAGAGCGGAACCAATGATTCTAAGTGTTCCAGCTATTTCTGATAATCGTTACTACTCATGGCAACTCATAGATCTGTTCACACATAATGTTGGTTATGTAGGTACACGTGCAACAGGCTTTAAAGCGGGTAAATATCTCATTGCAGGACCTAACTGGAGTGGGGAAAAGCCTAAAGGGATAACTAAGGTTATACAAACAGATTCTAACATTCTTTTGGCTTTAGCACGTACACAAGTCTATTCTGCGGATGATGCAGAAAATGCTCAGAAAATTATGAATGAATATAAGGTGGAGACCCTGAGTCAATACATGGGTATTCCAGCTCCTAAAGCAGCAGCTCATTTAGATTTTCCAGTCTATTCTCTTGAAAAAATCAGATCGGTAGAGTTCATAACTTATCTCAATTTTTCACTTGGGCTAGTCAAACCAAATCCAAGTGAAAAGGTGCTTTTAAAACGGTTTTCAAAAATCGGTATTGGTGCGAATGTTCCCTTTGATGTGAACAGTATTGACCCTGAGATGAAAAAAATCATGCAAGAAGCTATAGATGAAGCAATGGTGGAGATAGAAGCGGAGACAAAAAACTTGGGAACAGTAAAAGATGGCTGGATGCAGGTTTCAGGAGCCTTTGGCTCACCAAAAGCGATGGAAGGTAAATTCCTAACCCGTGCAGCGGCTGCCTATTTCGGGCTTTATGGTAATGACCTTGAGGAGGCTTTTTACCCAGATACAATGATAGATGAAAATGGTGATGCGCTTGATGGTTCTAAACATAACTATATCCTTCATTTTTCAAAAGACAGGCTCCCACCGGTAAAAGCGTTTTGGTCTTTTTCTATGTATAAAATGCCAGAACAACTTTTTGCAGAAAATTCTATCAACCGCTATGTCATTAGTAGTGCTACGGAAGGCCTTCAATACAATAAAGATGGTTCTTTAGATATCTACATTCAAAAAGAAAAACCTTCAGCCGACAAAGTATCCAACTGGTTACCAGCATATGATGGAAAATTTTCTCTACAAGCCAGACTTTACTGGCCAGAACCAGAGAGTCTTGATCCTTTATATGTATTGCCAAAAGTCACAATTTCTAAATAAAAAATTATACAGAATGAATGCTATATGAAGATATTAGAATAAAAACAAAGTATAATATATATATCCTTATTTTGATTGCTTTCAGCATTTCCCTTAAATCGGGCAATGCACAGGAGTTATCACCACGTGCAAACTGGCCAGCACCTAAAGGAACTAAGGTAGCTTTTGTTGGATACCAATATTCTTTCGGTGATGTACTTACTGATCCCTCACTACCTATTACAGGATTGGATTCGCAAATCCATGTAGGGTTTCTAGGCTATCTACAAACGTTTAGTTTATTTAACAGAACAACAAACTTAATAATTGAACTGCCTTATACGAGTGCAACAACAACCGGGATTATTTTAGCTCCTGATGAGGAGACTCTGGCGAGGCGTGATATGGCAGGCATTGCAGATATTGGTGTCACTTTTGGAATGAATTTAATTGGAGCGCCCACTATGGACATTGAAGAATTTCAGGAACTTAGAAACAATCCTCGACAAATTCTTGGTGTCAGCTTGAAGATACTGGTTCCTATAGGTGCTTATGAGGAAGACAAGCTGATCAACATTGGTTCTAACAGATGGGCGTTTAAGCCAAAACTTGGTTATATGATTCCACTCACAAAAAAGTGGCTGGTTGAACTGGACTTAGGAATGTGGATTTTTACTGACAATGATGAGTTTCTTGGTAAGACCAGGAAACAGGATCCGATATTTGCTAGTGAATTTCATTTAGTTCGAAGATTCACACCAGGGTTTTGGGCTGCTATCGATGTAAACTATTTTAGGGGAGGTCGCAGTAATCTGGTAGATCAAGATCTACAACGGAATTCAAAGATTGGGTGTACCATAGCTTATCCATTTGCCGGTAGGCACAGTCTAAAGGGGGGCTTCAGTATGGGTGTGGTTACAGAGTCTGGCGATAATTTTAAGGTGTTTATGTTGAGCTACAATGTACGTTTGAATTAAAACGATTTATAAATCTGATGAGTGAAAAATATTTAAAATAAAATTAAAGAGAATATAAAAAATTAAATACAACAGCCATAGCCCGCTTACATGCTAATGAGCAGTTTAGAATTGACCTTGGCTCCGCAAAGGAAGTAATTATAAATATCACGAACGAATAAACTAAAATATAAATCAATGAAAAAATCAGCCTTATTTTTTTTCGGAATCTTCCTGATGCTTCCGATCAGTTCAGTATATAGTCAATATTGTGTACCCTTTGAAATTGTAGAAACAGACTTTCAGGCAGAAGCGAAATTTGTAAAGGTTGAGGCAGAGTGGTATCCCAGTTGGATTGAATATCATAATGATAGTGTTGTGTATCCTGATGCACTTGATCCTTTGGTCAAATGGAAGCATCCGTTTATGAAGGAAGGTCTGCCGAGTGCTATGCACGAAGATTCCTACGCTTCAGATATTAGCAACCTCCAGGGGCCTGTCCCGGAAAATGCCAAAGTTCAATATTTTCAGGTGAAAGAAAAAGGAGATGAATTTTCGGGTATGTGTCCTTCTTTTGCTTTTATTGATGAATACACCATGGTGACCTTGTCTTTTGGCAGGAAAAATACCACCTTACTCCTTCTCGACATACGTGATACGATTAATGTTATCGACGCTATTAAAATTCCCGGCAGAGGACATAAGGCTATGGAACTTGCCAGTAAGAAGGCACGTATGGCTTTATTCAGAAACACTTCGGGCGGGGCTTATTTCTTCCTTTCAAAAGACAATGAGGTTATTATTCCCGGGCCTGAATACAGTATTTTTTACATTCCTATAGAAAACAAAAAATTCGTTAGGAACAAAACGGTGTCCTATGATATTCTGGAAGAAATTGAAAAAGGGGATATTTTTGTTGATGGAATATCTGATGAAGAGGGACGCAACAAGTTAACAGCAGTAATGCCCGATGCACAAGGTAATATCTGGTATACTTCGAAAATGGGTGTGATAGGCGTCATTGATTTGAAGGGTTTTAGACAAGGAGATTTTAAAGATAAAGGATTGTGTCCTAATACCTATTCATTTTATATAGGTGGCTTTGGCTTGTTAAGGAAGATTGAGCATTTCTTTGGGAAAAAGTACGAGCGTCTTGAAGATGTGGAGTTTTACAGAGAAGGGATGTCTGATGCTGAGTACAGAAATGAATTACGGGAATTTTTTATGATGGAACCGGAAACGCGAGAAGAGATACAGAATTCTTTTTCGGTTGGACCGGATGGGATATATATTGTTTCAAATATTGCTTTGTATAAGTTTAGGTTTAACGATGAAAAGAAGGTCATAGAACTAGATCCCAATTGGCAGAGAACCTTCAACGAGTCTGGAGATCTAATCTATCCCAATGATGGTACCCAAAAAAAAGGACAGTTAAATGACGGTAGTGGAACAACACCTACATTGATGGATGATCGCTTTGTCATTATTGCAGATAATGACTCCCTGCAAGTTAATGTGAACATCTATGCACAGAAGGATGGCCACCTTGTCGGCCGGCACAGTGTATTTGCAAAAGACAGCAGCGCTTGCGAAAACTCAATAGTTGCGTATAAGAACAGTCTATTTATAGGAAATACATCAAATTATATAGATCCATTTGACTATAATGATACGCCTGGCGGCATTGACCGCTTTGATTATGATGAACAGACAGGAAAATTCGCGCGAAAGGAAAATTGGCCGGCAGAGGATATTGATGCAAAAACTGCAACGCCTAAAATGTCTACTGCAATAGGTGCTATCTATGTCTATAATCGACAGGAAGAATCTGATAGCGGCCATTATGATTGGCAAATGACGGCAATTGATTACGAAACGGGAAGGAAAGTTTTTTACTTGCGGCCCGAATTTGAAAAAGGACAATTCAGAGAAAATATCTCTTTTTTGATGAAATCGTTTTCGATGGGTTTAAAGAATTACGACAAGAAAGTATTCAATAATATCTGGGCAACTTATACTTTTGGGCCTAATAACAGTATTTATATCGGGGCATATAGAGGCTTCCTAAAGTTCTCCTCAGATCCTAAACCAGAATGATCCGAAACAAAATTATTAAACCCGGTGCTTGCACCGGGTTTATTGAATTTGAGTAAGCTTAGAGCTGCGGCAAGGCGATGCTGCGTGATTCCTTTATGTTTTCAACTGGAATCCAAGCCCCAAAAACTGTGATTAGGAAAAATTAGTTGACAGGTTTGATATTTAATATCAGTGTGAGGCTTCAAGTAAAAACCGCTCACTCCCTTTAAGCCCAAGAACGAAAGCGTCCTTATAACCGTCTTTTTTCATTTTTTTCAAATGCGAGAGCGCCTCCTTTTGGGATTTAAAAACTCCTGAATAAAAACGGTTGAATCCATCTTCATAACGATGGTTAAACAAACCCGCTGAATCTGTATAAGTACCGGTTTTCACATTTTCCTGGAAAGCCCCTATTTGCACAGTGTACATGATATCGTTTTGGTCAAAATCATAGGCCGCTCCGGTCATCTCAGCTCCATAGACCTGCTTGATACGCTCAATTTCAGACAAGTTTTCAGCTTCCAGAAGAATTTCCATATCTTTTAAGATAGCCGCTTTTTCAGCCAGTATTGCTTCCGTATCTACTGCTTTATAGGCGGCAATATAATCCTCCTTTGAAGCAGTGGTTTGCACATCCAGTTTAATGGGGGCAGATGGTTCGTTATTGATGACCTCAGAGGCGAAAACATTCAGTTCCTCACCAGCAGTCTCAATGTCTGATGCAAAATACAGCACATTACTATCATCGATATATGGAGAAAGTTCACGTTCAGCAGTATTAATTTGTGAGCCTAGATTCTCAGGTTTCCCATAAGTTCCATTTTCTAATAGATCAACCATAAAAAGATCTGTTTTCCCTGTTGATTCAGGTCCGTCAGAGACAAAATAGAGTTTTGTGTCGTCTCCGTTAAGGGCAGGATATCCGGTAGAATGGCTTTTACCGTTAAAAGGAAGCATCTCAAGGTTTACCCATTCGCCAGTTTCTGTCACCTTGGCTTTAAACATTTGAAGATGCACTGATTTCTTGATCTTTATAGCTGCCTCATTCTCTTTGTTTGCCTTTAGTTTTTTATTGGCACTGAAATAAACAGTCTTTTGATCTTTTGAATAGGATATCATATCTTCCTGAATGTCAAAATCAGGGTCAGCAAGCAGCATATCATCTACTTCAAGCATTTCACTATCAGAAACATATACATCTAACGCTTCTGAAATTACGGCATCTTTGGATGCTGTTTTTTCTTCAGTAAAAGAAATTCCTAAATCAGCATAAGGCATCTTGAAAACTTCATCATTTAGGGCATAAACATCTTGCGAATTTTGCGCAAACATTCCGAATGGAATCACTACCAACATCATGGTCATTATTTTTTTCATCGATTTATTTTTTAAAGAAATCATAGAGGGATTTGAATTCGGGTTAAGACTGTTACAACATAATAATTTATTTAGACACCTGATTATCGGGTACTTATTAGTTATTAAGATACTTATTAACGATTTACAGTCCGAATTTGATTGTTAAAAGGGTAAGTTTTTGAGGTATTTTTAAGCACTGATTTAGCATCTAAACGAATTAAAAATTCTAGATAGCAGCTTGAAAGATCCTATGGTAGTTTTGTTATTTAAAAGACTACCTTATCGGTGAATTGAATTAATTCTGCAGTAAAAAATGTATGTAAAAAGACGTAAAAGGAGTGTTTTCACTCTTGTAGGGAATTTTTGAAGTTATCGATTTGATAAAATAATCACCGTAGATTTCAGAAGCCATAATTAAATCTTGCTAAAATTTTTGAAGTGGTAAATTATTGAAATCAACGCTTGAAAACCTTTTAGATTTTTTATAAAAATGTATCTTTAGTCAGAACGAACCCTTAATTATTGAGCATGCGAATAGGTATTATTATTGGAAGAATAGGAGGTGTGGATGGCGTAGCACTTGAAACTGAAAAGTGGATAGATATATTAAAAAAGTTGGGCCATGAGGTGTTTATCATGTCAGGAGAATTTGAGTCTTGGAATATGGATTATGAACGCGATTATCTTTTTCCTGCCTTGTCTTTTTTTTCGGCTGAAGCCGAATGGGAACAAAGGAAAGCATTTTTTGAGCCTGATAAAGATCCGGAACCTTTGCTCACTCATGTTGAGAAATGGTCAACTATGATTGAAGGAGTTTTGCTTCAATGGGTTAACAATAAGAAAATTGAGGTGATATTGTCAGAAAACGCATCAGCATTGCCTTGTCAACTTTCTATGGGCATTGCGATCAAAAAGCTGATTAAAAATACGGGCTTGCCTATTGTCACGCATGACCATGATTTTCATTGGGAACGGGGCGAGCGTTATATGTCAATTCATCCGGAGATCAATCAATACGTAGATGATAATTTTCCATTGTTATTACCCAATGTAAAACACGCCGTTATCAATACTTTTGGAGTTGAAACCTTTAAAAAGAGGTTTGATCTCGATGCCACTTTAGTGCCCAATGTGATGGATTTTAATCGTGTTTATGGAGTTCCAACTCCCGAAAACCAATTTTTTCTGAAAGATGTTGGGGTAAAAAAAGGTGAGATTGCCTTGTTACAGGTGACGCGAATTGTAAGACGTAAGGGGATCGAAACGGCTATTTCATTGATCGATAAGCTAGACGATAAAAAGTTGAAACTTGTGATCACAGGAAATAATCACGATGACGAAAATAAGGAGTATTTTAATGAATTGATAGACCAGATCCATAAATTGAACCTATCGAGACAGGTCATTTTTGCTTCACACAAAGTATTAGATCATAAAGATTTATCTGACGTTTATGCCCATGGCAGGGCCTGTACTTATTTTAGTACTTATGAAGGTTTTGGTAATGCTTTTGTGGAAGGAGTACTTGCCAAAAAGCCAATATTTGTAAATAATTACAAACCCGTATATATGCAGGATATCGGCAATAAGGGATTTGAAACCGTGATGATAGAAGATAGTCATCTCACAAATGAAAAGGTTCAGCAAATGTCTGACATCATTTACGATCCAAAAAGGTGTAAAGAAATTGGTGAATTCAACTTCGAGCTTGGTAAAAAATATTTCTCGTATGACGTACTTGAAGAAAAATTGAATACACTATTTAAATTTTAAGAAATTAAACTATGATTGATAAGGGGAGTGAGAAAATGAACAAGGTATTACAGGAATTAAAAAATGAAAAAATAAATACATGGTTTGATCTGGGATTGTTTATTGACAGATTTAAAGAGAAAAAACTCACATCAGCTTTTAAAGGAAACGAGAAGGTATTTGACGCTTATCTAGAAAAAGGAGGTATTGCATTTGTCACGTTTTATTTTACCATAGATGGAATTACAGTAGAAACCGAAAAGTATGCCAAGACTTTTAAAAATTTATACCCAAATATTCCTATTCATTTTATTGCGGGCGACATTAAACAGGAAGCAGATGAGTTGATCCCAAAAGATGCCTTTAAAAAAGTGATTCCAGAAATGGAAGCTTTTGATGCCTGGCCCTTATACAATGACTTCTTTAAAATTAGAATGGAACGCGGGAGCGAGGGATACAATGAACTGATTGGGAAATTTTGGAAAGAGGTGCTGGTCTTGGTTGAAAAATTAGGAACTTATATTGAAGAAAATGATATTTCCTTACTTTACTTAATTAATGTTTGCTCAAATCCGGGCAATGTTTCTTTGGCCCTGGCTACGGTTTTAATTTCAGAATATTTAGGGCTCCCGGTGATCAATAACAACCATGATTTTTACTGGGAAGGTGGTAATAGAGAAGTGGAAATTAAAAAGAAAGGCCTAAAAAAAGGACCTAGAGATTTCTTTTTTCACAACGCTCATGTAGGGGAGTTTTTCTCATTGATCGAAATGGTTTATCCATGGGAAAGTCGTTCCTGGATGAATGTCAACATCAATAAAATTCAACAAAATCACCTTGATTGATATCAATGGTCATAATCCGGCAAATGTTGCTTTAATAGGAACGGCAGTTGATACCAAAACACACCAGATGAGTAAGCGCGATATTATAAAAGCGTTTATGCAGGTGTCTACAATTTTTGCCAATAAAAAGGAGACCATTACAGTTCATCACGGCGGCGAAACACACGAAAAGTGAACGCTCTTTAAAACCCATCTTATTGGGCTATAAAACCATTCGAAAATTTGATTTTGTAAATAATAATATAGTTTTCCTGCAGCCAACACGAGTCATAAGCAGAAAATCCATTGAGCTTAACTTTAAATTGATCAAACGTTTATTTTCTTATGAATCGTTTGCTGAGAAGTTTGAGACCAATCCGCAATTAAAACTGTCTTTGATCGTTTCCGGACCCATCCCTCACGGGCAACGCGATTATTATCAAGAACTGAAAAAGGATTTTAAAAATTTCTTAAAAGAACTTCCTGATGAATTCAAATCAAGAGTGCTTCTCGGCTTTTTGTTTAGTGAGTTCGATAAAAATGAATTTAAGAAAAAGTACAAAAAACCGCTAGATATTGAGCAATTATACGATGTAGCCTCTTTGATTTTACTGCCCAGTCAAACTGAGGGCAGGGGCTTGCCCATTATTGAAGCTGCCGCTTGCGGGACACCAATTTTTTGCAGACAATATGAACCCAGAGAGGTATATGATGAGGTTATAGGTCGTCATTTAGATGAGTCATTGCGTTTGAACGTTTTAGAGTTTAAGGGCTCTAAAATTCCAAAAAGACTGGCGGAAAGTATATGCGACCACGTGTTTTATCCTCAAAACAGGATGGTAGATGTAACGCATAACAGAAACGTGATTAATAAGCGCTATAGCCTGGAATCTTTGGAAAAAAGCATGGCCTATATTCTAAAAAGATTGCACTTACAGTTGGGCGCTCATTCAATTGAAGTTGATCCGCAAGTTGTTGTTTTATTGAAGGAGTATAAAAAATCAGTAAATTTCACCAATGAAGATCTCGATGCCATCCTCAATAAAAAGACAAGACATTATTTGCCGGGTTATGGACGCTTGTCATTCATGCTCTACCTGAAATCATTAATTGATCCAAGTTTTTTTAGGGTTGAAGAACAATTGATAAAGGGCAGAATAATGAGCTACGCCAGAAGGATGGAAAATGATATTCCGGAATTGGTACATACGAATTTGGAGCTCATTCATAAATACTACAATGCCATTGATGATATTTTTAGATATGTAGATGGAGAATTTTTGATAAGGCATGATCACGCTCTGGCATACAGACATAGAAATAAGAAATCTTATGCCTATCAGGCCTTTACTGCCCATGAAGTGACTGGTTTGGTCAATATGATATACAATGATGTTTTTAAGCCAAAAGATTTAGCTGATTTAACTTTGGCACCTCAGTTTTTTGCCGATTGGGAATTGGCTTTATTTCAATTGACCAATAGTAAATATTTAGGAATTGACGACCGAAAAATATTGACTAAAAATTTAAAGAACAATGTGCCTAAAGGCTATTTCCCGGGTCGTTATATCAAACATGAGTTGGAATATTTTGTATTACAACCAATTCGTGCCCAACTGAAACTCACCATACAAGAAGAGCTGACTGCTGAAATACTTGAGTCCAGAGGTAAGGGATTAGAAAAGGTAACTATTTTTATCCATGAGCCAAGAATTACAAAATGGTTTTCAAGTGCCAATATCAAGGAGTATTTGGAGAGTGGCAAAGAGCCCGAACTAGGATTGCTATATAAAGCCGGAGTTGTACAAATAATTGAAACAAAACAATGGTCAGAAGGTGTTCATTTCCCTCAAATGGGCGCCAAGGCCATCAAGATTTTAAGAGAAATCAAAGAATCAAATGGCTTTATTATTACTAATGGAGAGTCGGCCGCCATGATGACTGACATTATTGAAATTGATCATTTCCATATAGGGAAGGTGTTGAATGAAATGACAGCCAAGATCATGGGAATTCCAAAAGGCAGTGGCTTTATTCAATTTGTACCTGCTGCTGTTCGCACAACGCTGGCCTATCCTACGCCTATTCAAACGGCCAAGGATTTTGAAACAGCATTAAAGAGCGATTTATATAAAGAAATTAGAAACAAGATTGGAGAAAAGGAATTGTTGCAAATTATTTCTAAGGATGCTATTGAAAATGGAACGCCAATTCAAAAGCTTTTAGAGCAATTAAAGCAGCAAATGGGAAAAAATAAGACGGTGGAAAAAGTGAAATCGTCATTTGCCGGAGGTGTATATCAAGATGGTTTGCCCTGGAGTGGGGTATTGGCCGAAATTGATACGAAAGAACACAACTGGAAGTTTGCCGCCCATATTGCCAATAAGGAACCAAAAAATGTACCTGGCATTAGTTAAAGAATATAAAAAGAAAAACAATAATTCGAATAAAATTGAGCTCGCTTGGAATGGGGGTTATATACTCAATCCTGAATTGGTAGGAAAGCTAGGTTTACCAGAAACCTATATTGGTTCTCCCTTAGGTTTATTGATCATGAACAATAAGGTGTTTTGTCCGCCACTTTTTAATAAACCGGCTTTTATGATCTATAAAAATGGACATGTGGATATAAGGAAGGTAAATAGTAAAGCAGGTTTTACGGTCATAGGGAAAACAAAGTAATCTTGTATTTCCAGCTGCCAATTATAACAAACACAGTAGTTCAGCACCCTGTTATTATGATTTGTCTTATCCTGAATGAAACCATACAAGGCAATGGAAATGTCATTATAAGGATAGCAGGAAATACGGTAAAACAGATCATAAAGACAAAAGCGAAAGAAACTGTAGCTATCATTCCCGTGGGAATCACTTTGTCTATTCCTTTAAAATTGTTTTCAAGTACCCTGTTTGAAGAAGGCAAGCCCATAGACATCCGTTTAATGGAGCCTGAAAACAATCCTTATCATTGGGATGATATATTGTATGCCATTGAAGCAGGGCCTATGCTAATTGATCAAGGGAAACAAATATTGAATATGGAAGAAGAAGGATGGAAAACAACTAATTCGATTAAAACACAAGCTGCCAGATTAGATTTTACTGATATGCGAGGACCCAAAATAGCTGTAGGGATTACCAATGAAGGTAAACTCATGGTACTTATGGTCAATGGCAGGATTAGAGAATCTGTAGGGGCAACACATTTTGACATGGCAGATATACTTTTGAAATATGGTATGGATAAAGCCATGGGCTTTGATCCGGGCGGCAGCAGCACCTTGGTGGTAGATGGTAAGGTCATGAATATTTCACCCTATAATAAAAATTACGAAAAAGATATTTACTCCTTACCCCCTGAACCTCGTTTTGTGGCAAATACGGTTATGGGATGGATTGAAGACTAATATTAAGGACATCATGTTGTCAAGGGTTTTTCTGACGAAGGTGATGACAGATTTTGGTCGTTGAATGGTGAATATATGAAAAATGTAGTTTTCAAGATATATGTCAAACCAAATACGCTGAATAAAATTAGACGTATTTATTCCAACATGTGTTTTGCGAATGATGGGTTTTATCCGTATTTTCGAATCAACGATAATCTCTATTATTCAAATTAGACATGCAGCCCAAACAGGAAGAAATTAAAACCCATCATACCTTTTGCCGAATATGTGAGTCTTTATGTGGTCTGGAAATAAATACACAAAACAATCAGGTAATTGCCATTAAACCCAATGAACATCATGTGGCTACAGATGGATTTTCCTGCGTGAAAGGCTTCTATCAGCATGAAATGTATCAATCGCCTGATCGTTTAAAATATCCTTTGAAAAGGCAAAAAGACGGTTCTTATTCGCGAGTTTCATGGCAGCAGGCCATACAGGAAATAGGCGATAAGGTAAAACAGTTGCATAAAGATGAAGGTGCAGACTCCATAGGGATGTATGTAGGAACAGCAGCTGGTTTTAGTGTTTTACATCCTGTTTTTGCTCAGGGTTTTATGACTGGATTAGGCTCTAAAAGCATGTACAGTTCATCTACACAAGATTGTTCCAATAAATTTGCAGTTTCAAAACTTGTCTACGGATTTCCATTCACACTTCCCTTTCCGGATCTCGATCATACCAATTGTCTGATCATCGTTGGAGCCAACCCAATTGTGTCAAAATGGTCCTTTTTACAGGTGCCAAATCCCAGTAAAAAATTAAAAAATCTGGAAAGAAGAGGTGGTAAATTGTATATCGTGGACCCCAGAAAAACAGAAACCGCAACGGTTGCCGGAAAACACTTGTTTATCCGTCCTGCTACCGATGTATTTTTTTACCTTTCTTTTCTCCATGAACTCATCAATCAAAATGGAGTAGATGATCAATTTGTTCAAGATCATACCATCGGAATAAACGCCATTAAAGAATTGGTAAAAGATTGGTCTCCCGAAAAAACGGAAGAAGTTACCCAAATACAAGCTTCAGATTTAAAAGAAATGGTGAGGGATTATATTCAAGCAGATGGGGCAGCATTATACTGTTCTACCGGAGTGAATATGGGTGGAAATGGATCATTGGCTTTTTGGCTGCAGGAAGTGATCAATGCTATTTCAGGAAACTTAGATAAAAAAGGAGGCACACTGGTAGGAAAAGGCATCATGGATTTTATAAAATTCGGTGTTAAAAATGGGATCCTTATGCGCTCGGATAAAAGTAGGGTGGGAGGCAATGACTTCTGTTAATGATGCTTTTCCCGGAGGCTTATTGGCAGATGAAATTCTCACTCCCGGTAAAGGGCAATTGAAGGCCCTCTTTGTTACCGGTGGAAATCCATTGATTACCATGCCCAATTCAGAGAAATTGAAAACGGCATTGCAAAAATTAGAACTTTTGGTGACCTTGGATATATACCAAAACGAAACAAGCTCAGAGGCACATTACGTTTTACCATGTACCGATCCTTTGCAACGCCCCGATCTTCCATTTATATTTCCTTTGATGCTTGGTCTCCAGCAAAAACCTTATATGCAGGCTACAAAAGCAGTGGTTGAACCTGTAGCCGAACAACGTGACGAAAGCTCCATCTATCTGGATCTTGCCAGAGCCTGTGGAATGCCACTATTTGGTTCTAAAATGGCCCAGTCGTTTTTTACGGGTATACAAAACTATCATACCTGGAAAAACAAAAAAGACTTTCCAACCTTACCACAAGAGGCCTTGCTAAATGGATTGTTGCGACTTACCAGGCAATCTTCCTTCAAAAAAATAGAGAAAAATAAAAATGGAATTTTGGGCAAAGACCACAAGCCTGGAAGTTTTATTCCGAAAAGAGTGATGACAGTCGATAAAAAACTGTGTTTGGCCCCGGAAATCTTATTGGAACAATCGCAAAAGCTGGAAACGCATTTTGACTATGAAAAAGTTAATCAAGATCGTTTTAAATTGATTACAAAACGCGCCGTAACGACCCATAATAGCTGGACACACAACATTGAACGGATGACTTCTAAAGGACGAGAGACCAATTATGCCTATTTACATCCAACTGATATGCATGGAATTGAATTTGCAGGAATTGGATTTAATTGATGTTCGTTCAGAAACGGCTTCTATCCGGCTTGCTGTTAAAAGTTTAAAAACATTAATGCCAAAAACCATAGCGGTTCCCCATGGATGGGGGCATCAACATGCAAAAGGGTTAAACCATGCGAATAAAACCGCCGGAGTAAATGTAAATATCCTGGCTGCAGATGGTCCGGAAAAGTTGGATAAAATATCTGGAATGGCTCATTTAACCGGTATTGTGGTGGATGTTAAAGCTGCGGAAGGAGCCTTGCAAGCGAACTGGTCAGGGATATAAAACGTATTAATATTAGCTGAAATTATATGAAAATACGAATCTTACCAGGTGCAATAATCATTGCGATTTGCTTGCTTTCATGCAGTGAAAAATCGAATTCGGTAAATTATTCAGAAGCACCTGTTAACGTAGCTGTTCCATTTGTAAAAGGAATAATTTCTACAGAAAATAATAGTGAGTTTTCCTTAATGTTTAGTCCTGATGGCAGAACAGTATATTTCTCACGAAGAGCTCCAGAGGAAAAACAAAAAATTTATGAATCTGAATTCCAAAATGGTAAATGGACAGTGCCCATTCTATCTGCATTTTCAACAGATAGAGATGAAGCTCCTTCAATTACTCCCAATGGAGAATTATTCTTTTTTGGCTCTGAAAGGCCGATACCTAACAAGCCAAACAAAGGTAATTTTGATATGAATATATGGATGATGAAAAACACGAATTCAGGTTGGACTCAGCCAGAACCTTTGCCATTTCCAATAAACGATGTTCAAATTGAGGATGAGGAGTGGCCTTCATCTAATAATAACTTTCTGTTCGCTATTGACAATGAGACTTTTTACTTCACGACAATGGTGAGAGGTGAGAAGGCTATTAAATTATATCAAACAAATTATAAAAACGGTGAGTTTTCTATCCCTATAGAAATCAAAGGATTATTTGATGATGAAAAATATTGGGTTTATTCGGCGGTTGTATCTCCAGACGGACAGTACTTGGTGTTTAACTCTTATGGAGCTCCGGGAGGTGCAGGTGGTGAAGATATATTTATTTCCAAAAGAATAGGTACTGAATGGACTAAGGCAAAGCCGATCGGAATAAAAATAAATACAGCAGATGAAGAAAGTGGACCAAGATTTTCAAGAGATGGAAAATACTTCTTCTTTACACGAGCTAAAAATTTAGGGAATTACGAATATGGCGAATGGGATATTTTTTATATTGAAACTGAATTTCTACAACTAGAAAAACTATTCAACTAAACCTTATATAAAAAATAGGATCATTCTAATTCACAGCCAATCTCAACGATTCATTTCCTTTTCGATCTAGTCTACCAGCTCTTTGATGGCCAATATGCATAGTATTTTACGCTGTTATCTTTTCTTTTAGTAAATTAGATGCAGTTAACACAACTACTTATGACCTTAATTGAGTCTAATTTGAAAATATCTTGAAATCATGAAGAATATTTTGAACGAAGCTGATGATGCAGAAATCACATACAGAATTCAAAATCTTTCTGAAACAAATTCAAGACTTTGGGGTAACATGGACATGCAGCAAATGCTCCTTCATTGCACCACTCAATTAAAACTTGCTTTGGGCGAAATTTCACACAAGCAACAGGGCCCTTCGCTGATGAGATCAAAGTTGGGTAAATGGCTTTTATTCTCAAACATACCTTGGCCAAAAGGAGCAACAACTCCGGGTGAAATGAATATGGAGACTACAACTCTTTCTCAAACCGAAATTGAAATCGAAAAAAGAGAGCTATTAATTTACCTGGAAAAAGTAAAGAAGCAAACGCATTTAAAGGCACACCCTTTTTTTGGAGAACTTGACAGGAAAGAATGGGCAAGGCTTATATATAAGCATCTTGATCATCATCTAAAACAGTTTGGTAGCCGATGATAACCAAAAAACAGAATCTAATTAAAACAAACATATTATGGGAATATTCTGGGATTTAATACAACAAGACGAATTAGAAGAACAAAAGAAACAAGCAAGCAGCATTGAGGAGCGGGTAAAGCTGTTAGAAGAAGATTTGGTCAATACAAAGGCCTTGCTCAAAAAAACACTCATAGCGCTGGAAACCCATTTGGTAAAAGACATAGATGGCGATGGTAAAACGGGTACTTTGTGACCCAGACAAGCATATCCGGGAAAAATCGAAAACATTCAGACAGTAGTGAAATTATTCAATGATAACAGAAGTCACTGTAAAAACTTTGTAGTAACTTTATCTTTCTACTGTCATTAATATATAACCGTTAAATTAAAAAAAGATGAAAAAAAATATGGGAACAGCAGATAAAAGCATTAGGATCTTAGTCGCTGTAATAATTGGAGTCCTTTATTATATGGGAACAATTTCAGGAACTATAGGGATCGTACTTTTGGTTTTGGCAGGTATATTTGTTTTGACCAGCTTCATAAGCTTTTGTCCTCTCTACGCGCCATTTGGAATTACTACTTGCGCCGTAAAGGAAAAAAAATAGGTCAGCAAATAACAATTTGTAAAAGGAATAGCGATTTAGGCACAAGCCTAAGTCGCTTTTTTTTTATATCAGGGCAATATTCATTCTTATCGCCTTAAAAAATCAACTAAACATGATAAATATCAAAGGTTGCCAGTAAAACTAATTGCAAATTTGTAATCAGTAAAGAAAGCATATGTCGAGAGTAATTAAAATATTAGGGACCGGATGTCCAAAATGTAAAACAATGACTGGCATTGTTCAAGAGGTAGTCAAGGAAAATCATATTGATGCAACTATTGAAAAAGTTGAGGACATCGTTCAAATTATGAAATTCAATATCATGACAACACCTGCTTTGGTCATCGATGATATTGTTCTTATAAAAGGAAGAGTACCTTCAAAAGAAGAGGTGTTGGCATTGTTCAACTAAAATTATCATTGTCTGACCCCATTTCAGGTTTTATCAATACACTTAAGAATGTTTGATTGGGTACAAAATATGGCAGATTGGTTGGTGTATGATGTATTAAATTTAGAAAAAGGCGAACATTTAACTGAAGCCTTGAACTTTTTTATTTATGATACAACCAAAATTTTAATACTTCTTTTTGTCGTTATCTTTTTTATGGGTATCGTCAATAGCTACTTTCCAATAGATAAAGTAAAAAACTATTTATCACGTAAGAAATTATACGGTTTAGAATACCTCATGGCAAGTCTTTTTGGTGTTGTTACCCCTTTTTGTTCATGTTCATCGGTTCCCTTGTTTATTGGCTTTGTAAAAGGGGGGATTCCCTTAGGAGTGACCTTTGCTTTTCTGATTACTTCACCTTTGGTTAATGAAGTTGCCATAGGCTTATTTGTAGGCTTATTTGGTATTAAAACTACCATAATTTATGTGGTGAGTGGTGTGTTGTTAGGAACGATTTCAGGGATCATTCTTCAAAAATTAAAATTAGAATCCTATTTGACACCCTGGGTACAGGAAATTTTGGCAAATGCCCAAATAGAACAAGATATTTTTCAAGAAGAAAAGCACACGCTTAAACATCGGCTAAAAATTATTTGGGCTGAAGTCATGACAATTCTTAAAGGGATAATTCCATATGTAATAGCAGGTATCGGTATAGGTGCACTCATGCATGGATATATTCCGGAAGGCTTTTTTGAACAATATATGGGTAAAGACAATTTGCTTGCTGTACCCGTTGCTACGATTTTGGCAATACCCATGTATTCAAACGCGTCAGGAATTTTACCGGTAGTACAGGTATTAGTGACCAAGGGGATTCCACTAGGTACTGCCATTGCTTTTATGATGGCTGTTGTAGGTCTTTCCCTTCCGGAGGCGATGCTCTTAAAAAAAGTGATGACTTTAAGGCTGATAGCTATTTTCTTTGGTGTTGTAACCATCTGCATCATCATATCAGGTTATGTATTCAATATTATATTGTAAGTAGATCTATAGAAAGAAAAAATTCCGTTCCGTAATTATTGGTGGGAACTTTTTCAACTTCAAATTTGACCTTAGTACTCGTGGCCTTATCAATGAGATTATCGGATATCATTATTGCCAGCTTTAGGCTCCCTGAAAAAATCATAGGATTTTCAATAAGCGCGTTTTATTTTGTTAATTTAGTTGCTGACCAAAATAATTCACAATATATCGTATGTAGATTGTTTGGGTTTTGAAATTAACTTATATAAAAAAGGATGTTAAAAAGAATCTTTATCTACCTGCTTATCTTCATGATAGGAACAACAGCTGTATTATCTTGTAAGTCTCATAAGAAGATAGTTGCTGCCACCCCAACTACTAATTCTACTGAATCACTTGAAAAACCCTATCTCATATTAATTTCTCTTGACGGTTTTCGTTGGGATTACGTCGAAAAATACAATCCACCACAGATCACTAATTTTATAAAAAATGGAGTGCAAGCCAAGTCTCTGATTCCTTCCTTCCCTTCTAAAACATTTCCAAATCACTATACTATTGCCACCGGACTTTATCCAGATAAACATGGCATCATTGGGAATTCCTTTTATAGCTATAAAAAGGATGTAACCTATAAAATTGGAGATCGGAACATGGTTGAAGATGGTAGTTTTTATGGCGGAACTCCTATTTGGATACAAGCGGGTAAAGCAGGTATGGTTTCGGCCAGTTATTTTTTTGTAGGCTCCGAGGCAAACGTTCAAGGCATGTATCCTACTTATTATCATGAGTATGATGGGAGTGTAAAAAATGAAGACCCGTGTGGCTCAAGCTATAGATTGGTTGAACTTGCCCGAAAAAGAAAGACCGCATATCATTACCATGTACTTTTCTGATATGGACGATACCGGACATAGATTCGGACCTGATAATGATGATGAGTTAAAGAAAACATTATTGAATTTAGACAGTAATTTAGGCGATCTGTTTAAGGGGGTAAAAGAAACCGGACTTCCCGTAAATATTATCATCGTTTCTGATCATGGTATGGCGAACCTGGCCACTGATCATTTAATCGACATAGATAATATAAAAAATGACAGCTTATATACGACCATCGATAACGGAGCTATTGTAAATATCCACCCTAAAAAAAATGAGGATATCGACGCTATTTTTCAGGAACTAAAACAAAAGGAACATCATTTTAAAGTGTATACAACTGAAAATACACCAGGCTTTGAATATAAACCTCAAAATAAGGACTGGGGAGCGTATTCAAGTGATACCTGATTTTGAATACTATTTTACTTCGAGCAGGCGTATAGCGTCTTTAAAAAAGAATTCAATCCAAACGATTGGGGTGCATGGATATGATCCGACAGAAAAGGATATGCACGGCATATTTTATGCCAACGGCCCTGCTTTTAGAAAAGGATATGTGGCGCCATCGGTGAAAAACATCCATATATATCCCCTAATGTGCGATATTTTAGGCATCGATATACCCACAGCTATTGATGGAAAATTGAATGAATTGGAAAGTGTTCTTAAAAAATAACGATTCAAATCATTAGTTATATCTGATTATCAAACATTTGCCCTGCTTTTATATTTAAACTTTATATTACCAGCTAAACCCAAACAAAGATGCCGCATACCCATAAAGAAGAAGGATTAAAACGCGTCATTGGCGTCACTGGTTTATCACTTAATATTATCAATGTAACGGTGGGAGCAGGTATTTTTGCGCTACCGGCCATTGTTGGGATAGAACTGGGGGCATTCAGTATTTTCGCGTATCTATTTTGCGGGATTATGATGGCGGCTATCATGCTTTGTTATGCAGAAATTGGTACCCGAATCACGAGTTCAGGAGGAAGTTATGCCTATGTAGAAAACGTATTTGGTGATTATGCAGGATTTATTGTAAGCTGGCTCGCTGTTTTTGGCTGGAGTATTTTGGGTAGCGCCGCACTAATGAATGTTATTGCTGATTCTCTTGCGATCATATTTCCAGTTTTCTTAAATCCATGGATTCGTGGGTTATTGTATTTGATCCTCATTGGCTTTTTGGTGCTAACAAATATTCGCGGAGCAAAACAAGGTGTCGCTTTGATAGAGGGCATCACCATTATAAAATTATTGCCTTTATTCGGGATTATCATTTTCGGATTCAGCCTGATCAATGCTGATAATCTGCATTGGGAACATTTGCCATCAATCAATTCTTTTAGCAATACCACGCTTATATTGTTTTTTGCATTTGCCGGTTTTGAAACCGCACTAGGGGTGAGTGGTGAAATTAAAAACCCTCAGCGCACCATACCGCTGGGAATTTTATTTGGAGGAGGTTTTGTACTCATCCTATATTTACTGCTGCAAACAGTAACTCAGGGCATGTTGGGTGCAGATATAGGATTGGTGAGTGAGGCACCTTTAGCAGCAGTAGCAGAAAGCATAATAGGGCCCATTGGGGGCACAATCTTAATCATTGCTGCCGCTATTTCTTGTTTTGGTGCGGTGAGTACTGATATCTTGAATACACCCCGTGTTATCTATGCTGGTTCTGCGGATGGTCTGTTTCCGAAATTTCTGAGTAAAATTCACCCAAAATTTGCAACACCCTATTGGTCAATTGCCTGCTTTGCCGGATTGATCTTTGTTTTTGCAAATTTTGGCAGTTTTAAACAACTGGCCTTATTAGCAAGTGCTGCCATATTGCTTATTTATCTCCTTGTTGTTTTAGCAACCATTGTATTGAGAATGAAAAAGCAAGAGACTGTTGAAAAGACATTTAAAGTACCTGGAGGATTGGTTGTCCCAATTTTTGGAATGGGATCCATTATCTGGTTGCTAACTAGTTTAAGCAAAGGAGAAGTCATCGCTACACTTATTTTTATTGGCATAGTGAGTGGGATCTATTTTGTCATGAAAGGGATCAAAAAAAGATATGGTAGCAAAACTCGAAAAACATAAATAACAGATCTAATCGATTAGGTCTTTTGATTGATAATCAATGACATATAACTATTTGATGTAAATTATAATTATTGGTAGGTTTCTCTACTCCAATAGAATTAGTACATTTGAAAGAGTCATCCCAGTTTATCTATGAATAGCACGCAATAATCTTTGAGCCTTATGAGAAAAAAAATCTTTTTGTCAATTGTTATATTGATGCTGAGTATGCCTTATATGTTGAATGCCCAGAAAGCTGACAAATTATTTACAATTTATTTGGTGAGGCATGCAGAAAAAGAAGTGTCGGCTGAGAATCCCAAAGACCCACCTCTCACTCCATGCGGGGAGCAAAGAGCAGAGAGTTTGGCAACCTTTTTTGGAGCAATAGATCTGGATGCTATTTATAGTACTGACTACTTACGTACGAAAAATACGGCCCAACCAGTAGCCCAAAATAAGGTGCAAGACATTAAATATTATGACCCGAAGAAGCTCGATGATTTTGCGAAATTATTGATCAAAAATGAGCAAGACGTTTTGGTGGTGGGGCATAGTAACACAACCCCTGTATTAGCCGGTCTCTTGGTGGGAGAAGAGTTAGCGTCATTTGACGAGAGTATTTACAACCGTATTTACCAGGTAGTGTTGTATAAAGATAAAGGACGACTTCACATATTACAAACAGCTTTTATTTGCAAGAATTAGTTGTGTAGCAATGAATTTATTCATTCGAATAACAAATTTTGTAGCATTTGAAACATCCAAAATAACATCACTGAGTAGTGGCTTAAGTTTCTAATTATCCTTTATATGGCCTTATTTTATAGGGTTTTTGGATATAGTCATTTACTGTATATTTTGATATAAACATTTTGGTTTTGACAAATATTTGACAACCAATACTATAGAATTTGTAAGATTAAATCAAAAATTATGTAACTTTAAGAGAAAATATTAATCTTAATCAACCCTTTATCATGAAAAATCTATATTTAATTTTAATTGCAATGTTTTTTGCCGGTTCAATGAATGGGCAAATAAGTTATTTGCAATACCGTCATGTTCCTGCTGATCATGATGCAAAATTTTTAGAGCGTGAAACAAAACACTGGTCTAAAGTAGCAAAATCAGCTATTGAAAAAGATCAAATGATATCCTGGTCACTTTGGAAAAAGGTAGGAACTACTAATGCTGACGCACTTACTCCCAATTATGTTTTTGTGAATACTTTTGAAAGCCTCGATAAAATGGATCTGGATAAAGTGTGGTCTGATAACATGGATGCCATAGGTGATGTGAAACCCGAAGACATTGAAACAGATTCTTTTACTACAACTACCTTTGATTATTTTATACAATCTGAGGATCAGGTTGCCGGTGATTATAAATACGCCCTTGTAAATTATGCCAAACCAATTGATATTGCAGCATTTATGCAAGAGAACAAAACACTTTGGAAACCCGTGCACGAGGCAAATGTTAGCAATATCCTGAATAATATGACTTATTGGGGTATGTCATCTGTCATCTATCCGACAGGGAATCTGGATCGCTTTACAATTTTTACTGTCGATGGATTCAACAAACTCAACCATGCACTTGAATATCTTCGATATACTGAAACGTCAGATAACTCTCCCAATGCTGCGGCGTGGAATGATGTTATTGGAAAAACTAAAATGGATTCTTTGATGCCCAACGGTTTTGAGCGAAGAATCATATATGAAAGAATCATGACGATCGATTGATCGCTTATTTTTATGTATATGTTTGTTTGATATTATCATATGTAAACTAGAAGTCACAGCGCACATCAACAATCAACCCCATTAATTTATTATAATGGGGTTTATTGATTTCAATAAAGATAATTTTCAAGACTTGTGGCACAGACTATCTGTTAGTTCAAACAGAAGGTTGCTATTTTTTGAGCCAAATAAAATGTTATCTTTGGGAACCTTTAATATGAATAATTAATTTCAACCTCATGAGAAACAGAATTATAGTAAAGCTTTTACCCCTTTTTATACTAGTAATAAGCATAAGTTGTAAAAAAGAGACAGAAGTAGAAAAACAGGAAGTTGCTCTTTCATCTGGAGTTCTAAAAGAATATATGGATACACAGGTGAAGCCTGGTGATGATTTTGCGGCATATGTCAATGGAACTTGGATTAAGAATACAGAAATCCCCGCAGACAAATCTTCCTATGGCATTGGATATATCTTGCATGAAGAATCAGAAGATAATGTAAAAAAAATTATAGAAGGCTCAGCAAGCGGAGATTTTGAAAAGGGCTCAGATGAACAAAAAGTAGGAGATCTTTATAAATCTTATATGGATACTGAAACCAGAGATAAATTAGGCGCTTCCCCTTTACAAAAGGATTTTGATAAGGTTGATGCCATAAATAATTATGACGATTTAGCTGCTTATTTTGCCTACGCAAATAAGTATGGATTCAGTGTGCCATTATCACTATTCGTTTACCAGGATTTAAAGAACCCAACGATTTATACAGTGTATACCTGGCAGGGGGGTTTAGGCTTACCTGATCGTGAATACTATCTTAAAGACGATGATCGTTCTAAAGAGATTAAATTAAAATATGTTGAACATATAGCCAAAATGTTTGATTTGGCTGCTTTGCCAGATAGTAAAAAATCGTCTGAGTTGGTTATGGCTCTAGAAACAAAATTGGCTGAGAAACATATGGAAAAGGAAAAGACCAGAGATCTTGTCGGTTTGTATAATATGTTTCCTGTAGATACACTGTCGAATATCATGCCTCATTTTAATTGGTCTGCTTATTTGGAAGAAGCAGGTATCAAGGATGAAAAAAATCTTGGTGTTCTTATGTTAGACTATACAAAAGCCTTAGACGAAATCATCACTTCTACAGATCTTGATGTTTGGAAGACCTATTTAAAATGGGGAATCATCAATGAGAATGCTTCTCGTTTAAGTCAGCCTCTGAATGATCAAAATTTTGATTTTTACAGTAAAGAACTTCGAGGAACCCCAGAGCAAAGACCTTTATGGAGACGAGGTGTTTCAACTGTTAATGGAACTTTAGGGGAAGTTGTGGGTAAAGTATATGTGAAGAAGCACTTTCCACCTGAAGCCAAAGAAAGAATGGAAACTTTGGTTTCGAACCTATTAAAGGCATATGAACAAAGTATTAATGAACTTGATTGGATGAGTGCCGACACCAAA
Organism: uncultured Flavobacteriaceae bacterium; assembly: GCA_963780405.1. Classification (GTDB taxonomy): domain Bacteria; phylum Bacteroidota; class Bacteroidia; order Flavobacteriales; family Flavobacteriaceae; genus Lutimonas. The sequence continues at coordinate 138,610 of CAWABX010000002.1, read as the reverse complement.
AAGGAGGCCCTCGATAAGTTAGGGAAATTTACACCAAAGATTGGATATCCAGATAAGTGGAAGACTTACGATATAGATATTGCGGCGGATGATCTATTTGGCAATTTGCAACGCGCTACCTTGATGGAATACAACCGAGAGTTGGCGAAGTTAGGTCAACCCATTGACAAGACTGAGTGGGGCATGACACCGCAAACCGTTAATGCTTATTATAATCCAACTTTGAATGAGATTGTCTTTCCTGCTGCGATATTACAACCTCCATTTTTTGATCTGAATGCTGATGATGCTGTAAATTATGGATCTATTGGTGCCGTTATCGGACATGAAATAGGTCATGGTTTTGATGATTCAGGAGCTACCTTTGATGGAGATGGCGTCATGCGTAACTGGTGGACAGAACAAGATAAAGTAGAATTTGAGAAACGCACCTCTGCCTTAGTAGCTCAATATGATGCTTTTGAGGCTTTGCCAGATCTGAATGTTAACGGAGAGTTTACTTTAGGTGAAAATATCGGAGATCTTGGTGGTTTGACTATCGCATTAAAAGCCTATAAAATAGCATTGAATGGTAAAGAATCTCCTGTTATGGATGGCTTTACAGGTGAGCAACGCGTTTTTATTGGCTATGCTCAATCCTGGAGAAGTAAATCGCGTGATGAGGCCTTGCGTGTACAAATAAATACAGATCCTCATTCACCTGCTACTTTCAGAGTAAATGGTGTGGTTCGCAATATTCCAGAGTTTTATGCAGCGTTTAATGTTCAAGAAAGTGATTCTCTTTATTTAGCCGCAGACAAGCGGGTTAAGATTTGGTAATTTGAAAGGCCGGGTTGCTGAAATTTATCATGAGCAACTATAAATATACTAGCATGAAAATAGGATATCAGCTATTTCGAAAAGGTTATAAAAATATCTTTTTAACAACTTTGATGTTGATTGGGTTTACAGTTAAAGCTCAAGAAAATATGGCAACAAAGTTAGGTTTACCAAAGGATGCTAAAATGCTTATTATTCATGCAGACGATCTGGGGGTTGCTCATTCTGAAAATATGGCTTCTTTTAAGGCTATTGAAAATGGATCTGTAAATTCTGCGAGTGTTATGATGCCAACACCCTGGGTGCTTGAAGTGGCTAATTATGCCAAATCACATGCCGACACGCACGATTTTGGTTTGCATTTGGTTTTATCATCTGAATGGAAAAATTATAGATGGGGCCCGGTAAGTTCGAGCGATCAGGTGCCTAGTTTAATCAATGAGCACGGTTATTTTCATCCAGATTGTCAATCTGAAATTGATATCAAGGAGGTAGAGACCGAATTACGGGCGCAAATTGACAGGGCCTATGCAATGGGGTTGGTGCCTACACATTTGGACAGCCATATGGGTTGTTTATTTCAAACACAGGAACTGATAGAGGTCTATTTAAAAATGGGTCAGGTGTACAAATTACCCCTTCTTATAACGAAAGAATTCCCTTCGGAACTGCTAAAAAAATATGACGTAAAAGTTGTTTTGGAGGATGCTTTAACCATTTTGCCTGATCAATACGCTAAGGGCTCTGAGGAGTATTATATCGATGCTATTAAAAATTTAAAACCAGGCTTATCAACGTTTTTGATCCATACGGCCTATGATAATGATGAATTAAAAGCCATGACGATAGATCATCCCGAATGGGGCAATGAGTGGAGACAAAAAGACTATGATTTTTTTACCAGTGATACCTGTGCGAAGGTCCTCAAAGAGGAGAATATACAATTGGTTACTTGGCGGCAATTAAAAGAAGCATTTTACGTTGAGTAATATTTTATTAGATCTAAAGTTCACACTTAACAAATGTGTGAAATTTAAATTAATATTTTGAAATGATGATATGACTCGTGAGGTGCTTAATGCCAATAGCTAAGTATCGACTCGAATTTTTTACTGTTAAAATATGCAGCAAAATGCGGATCGTTTTGAAATGATGAAATCGTGTAATAGTTGCCTTGGGCGATTGATTTTAATAAATAATTAAACACATTTTCTTCGTCTTCAAGTACAGCATAATATTGTGCTAAACGATAATCTACCTGGCCAAACTGGAAATCGTCTCTCAAGAGCTCCATTTTTTTTATCATATTCGTAGCCTCCTCTATTTTTTGATTTTTAGCCAAACATGAAGCGAGGCGTGATAGATAAGTAAAATCTTCCGGATCCTCATCATAAAGTGTCTGGTAGATCAATTCGGCTTTTTTATACTCTTTAAGAAGGTAATATTTTTCAGCAAGTAAATTCCTTTGCTCATTCTCAGTTTGAATTACTTTATTGAAATAGGTATTCGCCATGACACTGTTCTGTTGAAGCAGAAATTCATTCCCTATAAAGAGATATAAGACATTTAAATCTTTGGCATCGGCCGTTAGTTCAACATCAGCCACTAATTGATCCAGTTCATCTATTCTGTTTGATCTTATAAAAGCTGAAGACAAGGGTTTATTCAAATAAAACTCGTCAATTTTATTCATTGTTTCGTCGAGTAGTGCTATCGCTTCATCATATCTTTTCAATTGAATGTCAGCCATTGACATCACATAATTTCGATATTCACAAAACAAACAATTCTCAATGATCAAGTCTCCAGAAGGGATTTCTTTATAAATACCTTCTACCAGTTCTGGCCGATTTATGAACTGCAAGGCGATCACCATTAGACTTTGGTTCGTTTCTAAATCAAATTTATTATAGCCGTACTCCCTCGCAATGTAGTCGTACACTTTTCTGTTATCCCCTTGCAATAAGGAGGTATACATATTTAATAAATTTAATTGTCTGGAAGTTGTATTTGAATTGGGTTTGATTTGACGTAACAAGGAGTCAGATTTATGGTAATCTTGTCGGTTATAGTAAAATACAATTTCAAGTAATTTAGGTTCAAAATAATCCGGGTCTGCAGCAATGGCTTTTTCTATTCCATCAATATAAACATCGTAATCTTTTGCATTTGCTCTTGCTGTAATGACATATTGGTAGGCGTCAAATTTTGGGGGATTCGATTCCAAAGTCAACAGTGGGTTTTCATTCATCACAAGGTAACCCAAAATAAGTTGCTTTAGCTGCTCAATACAGTCCAAGGGGTTGTCAGAATTACATTCAACTAATCTAAAGGAGATTTGTTCATCGTTGTTATTTGCATCTGTTAATGATCCTTGAAATAATAGCTTATCATCCTTTTGATAAAAATTACCACTGATCGTTTTTCCTGGTTTGAAATACTCTTTCAGTAAATTCTTACTTCTGGACGAATTGACTCCGGACATCACAATTCCGGCATAATCATCAACTGTTTTTTGTGAAATTACCGGCCCTATATCGTTCTCTGAAATACCGTGAATGATCCAGTCGGCAGTCATTTTTCCAATGATGTCATTTTTAGGATCTCCTGTGTTGTTGCCAAAGATTTCTACTGCGATCTTGTCAGAGACTTCCGGCTCATGCCTGTCAATTGAGCCTATAAAATTATTATAGACAATCACCATGACAATTCCCACAAAAGCGATACTAAGAATCGATAATACAGAGAAATAGGCCTGTTGAAAGTTGCTTTTTTGATATTTCCCGGGAACTTCCTCCCCTTTTTTATTGATCTTTAAAGTACGTGGTTCCTGCTTCGCTAGATCAAATCGCCATACGAGGTAAACGTTAATCGGAAAACCGAGTAAGAGAATGATGAGCAATATGGTAACAGACTCTTTTGGCAGACCTATGGGCTCCCATATGGTAGCGAATACCTGGATAATCACCCAGCTTGTAACAACGTATAACGACAGTTTTTTAAAGACATCTTTTTCATTACATTCTTTTAAAAACTTATTGAATTTCATGTAGAGGTTGGGTTAAGGTTCGAACAAGATAAGAAATTTTGATATATACCATATAGATAAAGAACATCAGCTTCTATATAAATAGATGCCGTCAAGGCATATTTGAAGGTGGGTTAAAACTGAAAAGACAGAAAAAAACATAGTGCCTTGTAGATTAGATCAATCCTATAAGAAGCATCGAAACTATCATTTTAAAAAGGGGAAGTTCGTTGATAAATATCTTGATAACTAATACGTTGTGATCTACGAAATGCCTCAATAAATCAGTAGTTTTAAAGACTGTAAGCCTATTTTTTTTAGGTATATGCCCCCTAACAAATAAATCAATGAAAAAATTAATAGTACTAATCTTGGCCTGGGCTTCATTTGGAGTCTTTGCCCAAGAATCACAAGATCTTACTTTTCTAAAAAATAATGAAATCATTAATTCTGATGTTGATATTGCTTTTGTGGAAGACAATAAAGAAGTTTTGAATTCAATTAAAGAGGGACTTTCTCATGATCTAAATGCCTATGCCAGCATGCCATTTTTGGATCCTTATACCCGAATGATTGTTAAAGATGAACGAGTTCTAATCAAGAAAGCCTTCATTAAAGACAGCGGTTCTTTGATCCGTAAAGGAATGGTTACTTTTTCCAAAGACAGGAAGACCGTGTTTTTTAGTGTAAACAGGAAAATTAAGAAGATCAAGTCTGTCAATGGAGACGTCATTGAGACCAAGAGAGCTGTAAACCTTCAGCTATTTAGGGCAAGAGTGAATGAAACCGGAGAGTGGGTAGATTTAGAAATGCTGCCGTTCAATAGTGCACGTTATTCTACCGGACAACCTTATTTAAATACAGACGACACCAAACTTTATTTTGTATCTGACGGACCTGAATCGTTGGGTAGAACTGATATTTTTGTTGTTGAAGTGCACAGTGATGGAACTTATGGAAGCCCTGAAAATTTAGGACCAAAAATAAATAGCAGTGAGCGTGAGATTCTGCCTTTTATAAATAGGGATAACATCTTGTATTTTTCATCAGATGTTCAGAATAAAAAAGGTGATTTGGATGTTTTCGCAAGTAAAATATTTGACAACTCTCTGTCCATTCCGGTAAAATTAGAAGAGAATTTGAACATAGAAAAAACTGATTTCACCTACGATATTTATGAAAATCAGGAAATGAATACTTTTTCATTTAAAGAACAATCAGGTAAAGGAGTGGAAGAAATATATGCGGCTATTGACCCCTCTGAGCTCAATATTGACTGTCAACAAGAGATCTCAGGCATCGTCAAAAATGCAGATACCCAGGAATTACTCAGGAATGTAAAAATCACATTGTATGGCGATAATGAGGAAGTGTTATCATCTTTTCTCTCAAATGAATCGGATGCTTCTTTTAGTTTTAAGCAATCTTGTAACGCATCCTATACCCTAAAAGGCTATCTCGATGGGTATTTAGTTGGAGAACTTGCCATTAAAACTGTTAATGATCTTAATGCGGAACCTTTAGAGCTTGTAATGACTATGAAAGAAGATCAAACAAAGGAAGACATGATAGTTGCAGATAGGATCTGACATTAACAAAGACGAGACTACCCAGGGTATCGCATTAAAGGAAGATGTTAAATTAGGTTCGAATTATAATTTCAACAGCGCTCAGGAAGTGTATACAGTTCAAATTGGGGCTTTCCAGGGAAAGGCAGAAACAGATAAATACATCGAATTATCAAGTTTATTCAATTATCAGTATAATGATGGGTTAAATAGATATTACTCCGGTGTTTTCGCGTCACGTGCAGAGGCTATGAATTATCTGAATTTGTTAAAAATGAATGGTTTTAAAGATGCTTTTGTCATAGGTCTAAAAGGGGAAGAGCGGTTCTAAAGAGAGGCATCTGAAAATAAAATGTATAATTGACCAAAGACTTCAAGTTATCGGAGGCTTGTAGTTTTGAGAAAGTTTAATACTTCTATTCGCGTCATGTTTTCACATTTCAACAAATATGTTCTCTACAACTGTCTTGAATATTATTACTAAATTTACTTCAGCCTTGTCTTTTTGAATACATGGTAAATCCAAACCCTAAATTGATCTTAACTTTACTATGGAAAGAAGAGAACTTATCAAATTAGTGACATTGGCAACAGGAGCCGCTTTGACAGTTCCATTATCAAGTTCACTTTTGACTGCTTGTAAAAAAGTAGCCCAAGTTGAGGATTCAAATTATACCATTCATTTTTTTAATGAAGAAGATTTTTCCTTAGCCCAAAATCTACTGAATTTTATCCTGCCAAAAACCGACAGCCCATCAGCTGTTGATGTTGGAGTACATCAAATTATGGATACCATGGTTGGAACAGTGTACAGTCCTGCTCAAAAAGAAGAATTTTCAGAATCCTTTGTTGTTTTGAAACCATTTTGTGCTTCCAAAAGTCAATTGGAGCAACTTAAAGAGGTGGTAACATCATCCGAAGAAAAGGACCAAATGGCAAAATCTGCTTTTTTAGCATTCAAGCAACAAGCAATTGCATATTACCTCTCAACAGAAGAAATAGCGACTACATATTTAAATTACTTACCCATTCCCGGAAAATACCAAGCATGTATTTCTTTAGAATCAGTAGGTGGAAAAGCCTGGGCATTATGAGTGTGCAAAATTCAATAGAAAACACCTTTGATGCCATTGTTATAGGATCGGGGATTAGTGGAGGTTACGCGGCGATGGAACTGTGTTCTAAAGGATACAAAACATTGGTTTTGGAAAGGGGTAGAATGGTAAAGCATGGCGAATACCCTACTGCAAACAAAGATCCTTGGGAAATACCCAGCCAAAATGTGGTCCCTCATGAAGAGAAGGAAAAGGATTATTTTCAACAAAACAGGTTGAATTGGTGGGTAAATCAGGATAATAAACATTGGATCAACAAAGACAGTGATTATTCATATGATGAAGTTAAAAGATTCGACTGGATTCGAGGACATCATGTTGGGGGACGTTCGATCATGTGGGGAAGGCATTGCTACCGTTGGAGTGATTTGGATTTTGAAGCAAATAAAAATGAAGGCATTGCTGTTGATTGGCCCATTCGTTATAAAGATATTGAACCCTGGTACGATAAAGTGGAAACTTTTGTGGGCGTCAGTGGGCAAAAAGAAGGATTAAAACAAGTGCCTGACGGAAATTTTTTACCACCATTTCCGCTGAATTGTGCGGAGCAGCATTTTAGGGAAGAAGTAGCGAAAGTGTATCCTGAAAGAGTTGTTACTCCGGGCAGGGTTGCCAATCTTACCGCATATGACCCTGAAATTCATAAAGGCTTAAGAGGTCAATGCCAAAGCCGAAACAGATGCTGGAGGGGTTGCCCGTATGGGGCATATTTCAGCAGTGTTTCGTCAACTTTACCTGTGGCAGAAGCTACAGGAAATTTAACGATAAGACCCCATAGTATTGTATCAGAAATCGTATACGATTCGGGATCAAAAAAAGCATCAGGGGTGAGAATAATTGATGCTGAAACCAAAGAAGAAATTGAATTTTCTGCTCGTATTGTATTTTGTAATGCGAGTACCGTTGGTACAACAGCTATTTTATTGAACAGCCGGTCTGAAAGCTTTCCCAATGGCTTGGGGAATAGCAGTGGAGAATTAGGCCATAATGTGATGGATCATCATTATGGAATGGGGGTTTGGGGTAAATTACCAGGCATGGAAGACACCTATTATAAGGGGCGAAAACCTGTTGGTTTTTATATTCCAAGGTTTCGTAATATCAATGAGAAAACAAAAACAAAAGAATATTTGCGTGGGTTTGGTTATCAAGGGGGCATAAACCGAGTGAGTAACAATCCTGAGGAGCTCTATGGAGAAGCATTAAAAGATGCCATATTCAAACCTGGTGCGTATTGGGCAAGTATGACTGCTTTTGGTGAAATACTGCCAAACCATGAAAATAAAATGTTCCTTAATTTTGAGAAGAGAGACAAGTATGGTATGCCAACCATTACTTTTGACGCCGAATTGAGAGAGAATGAAATGAAAATGCGGCAGGATGCCGTTCAATGTGCCATCGAAATGCTGGAAGCTGCCGGTTGTGAAAATATTGGTTCTTATAATGATGTAACTGCTCCTGGTGCCTGCATCCATGAAATGGGTACCGCTCGTATGGGGCACGATCCAAAAACCAGTGTATTGAACAAATGGAACCAGATGCATGATGTGCCGAATGTATTTGTTACAGATGGGGCTTGTATGACAAGTTCAGGAACTCAAAACCCGAGTATTACGTATATGGCTCTGACCGCAAGAGCGGTGGATTATGCGGATAAGCAAATCAAAGCAGGAAAATTATGAGAATAAATTCACTTTTAGATTCACTTATTTTTGTAAACTTGTAAAATAATTCAAGCATGTATTGTAAACAAAATCTTCTTTCAGCATGAATATGATCAAAACAGTTTCTACACAGCTATTTTTTAAATTAATTATGGTGTTGCTCATCATCATGTCTGCGGGGTCGGTTTCAGCACAGCAAAATGAGCAGCTTCAGGACCACACTATTGGAGGGAACTCTACCAGCAAAGGAAATGTACTTATTTCAACTACTTTTTCTTTGAGTCATTCCGAGAGTAAAAACGAAACCAGGCTGATACAAAATTTAGATGATTCATACCGACTCGATTGGAATATAACCTTGCGTTCAGGTTACTTTATCAAAGACAAATTTGCAATTGGAGCCTTTTTTAAGTATTCCAACAATTTAGACCAGTTGAATTATACTAATGACACTGGTGAAGTTTTTGACCAAACCTTAGGTCGATCTTATAGTTTTGCCCCCTTTATGAGAAATTATTTACCGCTGGGAAAGGGAACCTTTTCATTATTTAATGAAACGAATTTGGAATTTACCTATGGAAGTGAAGTTCGACAACTTGAGGACCCCGATGATATCAACCGTACAGTAAGTAATACATACGAACTTAAGCTTGGTATTCAACCCGGAATTGCAGCGTTTATTACAGATCTTGTATCGTTTGAGGTAGGTACTTCAATATTGGGCCTGAGTTCTAAGTATACAACAACTACATTTAATGGCGATGAAGACAACCAGGGGACTAAGTTTTCTAATGATGTAAGTTTTGAAATTGATTTATTAAGCCTCTTTTTAGGTATAACTTTTTATTTCCCTGTCAAATGAGATATCTGTTAATATTTAGGAGCAATAGCCATCTTTATATTTGGTTGCGTGAGCGATGACCATTTTGGAAAATCCAACAGATCTGAAATTAAGACTTTTTTGATCTCTGGTCAATCAGGTAGTTCAGTGATCAATAATGACTCTCTGACTATTGTTGTCACTATTCCTGAAACCATGACTGATTTTATGCTGGAGCCCTCTGAGATTACAGTTTCCAACCTTGCTTCAGTGATGCCTGAAGCAGGTCAAGTTCAGGATTTCAGCACTCCAGTGGAATATTTTGTAACCGCGGAGGATGGTTCGGTAAGCGTTTATAAGGTTAGTGTCGTGAGAGGTGGTTCTCAACCTCAATTGGATAATTCCTCTTTCGAAGACTGGTATACCGAAACGGTAGGTTTTTCAACTGTTGAGCAACCAGGTATTGATAAGGCTTCTACGATTTGGGGAACGGCCAACCGAGGGCTTGCCTTAGGAGGAGCATCAGGAAACACGAGCAAACAGGAAAGAAACAATTCAAATTATGTCAAAATGGAATCTGTTGCTGCACCGGCTCTTGTTCGAATAGCTGCTGCCACTGTTTTTATAGGTAAATTTGCGGATGGTTTTCCTAGTGTCACCGATCCCAGATCTAATATAACACTTGGCACCCCTTTTTCTGCAAGGCCACTTTCATTTTCTTTTAGTTATACCTATCAGCCCGGGCCCGATAATGAAGATGCAAATGGCAACCCTCTTTCTTATGGAGATCAATGTGACATCTATTTATTTTTGGAGAACAGAGAAGGGTCCGAAGTAAAACGGGTTGGAACGGCATGGTTTAGAAGTGGTACGTCCGTTTCAGAATGGTCAAGAGAAAACGTGCCGATTAAATACGGACCATTAGATGCTTCTGATCCATGGTATCCCTATGCCCAACCTGTACAAGGCGAGGTTTGGGGAGATGGCAGCGAAACAGTTACTCATATTACGATCCTTGCAACATCCAGCTTTGAGGGAGATTTCTTTAAAGGTGCCATTGGAAGTACATTGGAATTGGATGACATAGAATTGGTGTATCAATAGATAATACTTGTTACTCCAAAGCAACTTTTAAGCCCTCTATCAGCTGATTAATTTCCTCCATACTGGTATAATGCAAAAATGAAATTCTCAACACACCAGGTTGTCTCGGGATGTCCATATCCATAAGCGGACGAACGGCATAAAAATTGCCCATACCCAACATCAATTTCTGTTCTGTTAGGCTTGTATAAACTCTTTTAATATTTTTATAGATGGGAATAATAGAAACAATTGGCGCCCTGTCTGTTGCATGATCAGGGCCTACTATTTTAATATCATCACGAGATCTTAAAAAATCAAGTAAGTGTTCTAAAAGCGATTTTTCATGTCCTTGAAATAATTTGTTTAATGCTTTGTTTCTTTCGGCAGGAGTTGCTTCCTCATCGAAATGATGTCTATAAACCATATCAAAATAATCTAATATACCACTCGCAGCTGCAATTTGCGCATGATCAGGTCCTGCTGGCGTTAACATACTTCTGGTGATTCCTTCTTTGAAAAAATGAGACTGGTTTTCCATCTTTTCGATCAAGGCTTTTTTGACATACATCAAACCCAAATGAGGGCCAAAAGTTTTATACAGTGAAAAAAGATAAATATCCGCACCCAGATCTTTTAGGTCAGGGAAACCATGAGGTGCATAACCTACACCATCCACTACAGAGAGCGCTCCATGCCTATGTGCTTTTTGACTTATTTCTGTTACAGGATTGATATGGCCTATTACATTTGAACAATGCGGATAAGCGACCATCTTTGTTCGATCAGAAAACAATCCGTCCAATTCATCCAGGCTCAAAAGTCCCGTTTCCGGATGCACATGCCATTCTATAATTTTTATTCCACGATCTGCTAATCTTCTCCATGCCCCTGCATTGGCTTCATGATCCTGACAGGAAACAATGATTTCATCGCCATCCTCCCACATGGGTCGCATGGCATTTGCCAAGACATAAATATTTTGTGTTGTTGATGGGCCGAAATGAATTTCTGACTCATCAACATTCAAGTAGTCAGCCATTCTTTTATAAGATGCCTCCATAAGTCTTCCTGCCAGCATTGATGCCGGATAGGGATAGTTCACCTGCACCTTGTTTTTCATATAAAAATCGGTCAGTCTATTGATGACCTGAATACAAGGATAGGAGCCTCCGGCATTTTCAAAAAAAGCCCAACCCTGAAGGGAAGGTTCCGAAAAAGCTGGAAATTGTGAGCGAACATAATTTAAATCAAGTGTCATAATCAAGTAGCGTATTTCAACATTTATTGATGCCCAATTTCACATGAGCATTTTGGCATTGTTTCACCATGCCAGTCAAAGGCTGGAGCATATTGGTCCTTTTCCCAAAAGAACTGACCTCTGGGTGTATCATAATTACCAACTTCATTCATGGTAGAAGTATCATACATTCTTCCGTTGATCACAGTATAGATCACAGAATCAGAATTTTTAATATCATCCAGAGGATTTTTGTCCAGCACAATGAGATCAGCTAATTTACCTTCTTCTAAAGAGCCGATCTGATCTTCCATGCCAAGGTATTGCGCACCGTTTATGGTTCCCGATTTCAATGCTTCCATATTGCTCATACCTCCTTGTGAAAGCATCCAAAGTTCCCAATGAACGCCAAGACCTTGCAACTGTCCGTGAGCACCAAGATTAACTTTTACGCCACTGTCAGCAAGATTTTTAGCACTTTGTGAAACAAGAATATGCCCGTTGTCATATTCTTTTAAAGGGATCATGGTTCTATGTCTCGATCTGGAATCGATAATACTTCTAGGGGTATATTTTAAAAGTTTTTCATTTTCCCAGACATTATTTTTCTGGTACCAGTAATATTCACCGTTTAAACCTCCATAATTGACGATCAGGGTGGGCGTATAACTCGTTTGACTTGCCGACCATAATTGAATCACATCATCGTGTAGCGTGGCAATTGGAATATTGTGCTCAATACTGGTATGTCCGTCTAAGATCATCGACATGTTATGAAAAAATGTAGAGCCACCTTCAGGGACCACTTCAATCTGTTGGTCAGAGGCGGCTTTTATGATTTGCTGTCTTTGATCTCTTCGAGGCTGGTTGTAGCTTTTTACTGAAAAAGCACCAAAAGCCTTTGTTCTTCTGATAGCCGATTGAGCATCTTTCAGATTATTTACAGGGGCTTTAAAATCACCATCAGCCCCATATAAAATGACCCCGGTTGAATATATTCTCGGACCGATCATGCTTCCAGATTTAACCATTTCTGACAAGGAAAAAACCATTTCGGTATTTGCTGAAGGATCATGAGTCGCCGTAACTCCATAAGCAAGGTTGGCATAATAGTGCCAGCGTTTTTGTGAGGCGATACCGTAGCGAAAATGACCCAAATGCGCATGGACATCTATAAAACCAGGCATAATGGTTTTACCTTCTACATCAATAATTTTTGCCTTTGAAGGAATCTCGACTTCCGAACTTTCACCTAAACTCTGAATTTTATTATCCTTGATAATAATAGTACCGTTTTCTATGACTTTGTCGCCATCCATCGTAATAATGCGGGCTCCGCTTAGGGCGATAATACCCTCAGGTTTGTCCGAAGTTACTTTTACGTTCATGTCTATCCCCAAACTATCAATTGCGGGGGCTTCTTTTGGAGCCCCTTTCATAAAGAGAAATCTTTGATCAAGGGCATTGCTGAAATACTTATCTCCTAGTGTCCAATGGAGTTTTTTACTATCAGATGACCAATGTAAGTTTACTCCTGCGTCTTTTGTAAACTGAACAACAGGTACACTTGTAGATTTTCCGTCTAATTCAACAGTTTTTCCACTGGGGGGCAGGGGCGCAATATAGACTTGATACAGGTTGGAAAAAGCAACCCACTGATCATCAGGGCTGGGAATGATTCTTTGACCATATTTAGAGCTTACGATCTCACGTTCATCTTGACCAGACAAGTCAACTGATTTTAAGGTTTTTGTTAATTCACCAAAGAGATAGCCTCCTGTTTGATAGTAGATTCTAGTGGCGTTCATATTAAAACTGGGAAACATACCTTCTTCAGTGATAAAAGACTCCTTAGCCATGCCGCCTGACTTTTTTGAAGTGTTGTATATAAGTGTATATATTCCTGGTTTTTTAGTATTGACAAAGCCCTGGTCCTGATTTCCTCGCTCTTTTCGAAATACAAGCGTGTTATGGTCTTTTGGGGAAAAAGAAGGTTCACGGTATATTGCTTTTTCTTGTGTAAGCTTTACAGGTCTTGCTTTTGATGCCATATCCATCCTATGGATACTTCCCATATCGTCATCACTCCAAGTCACAAATGCCAGAAATTTCCCGTCTTTGGAAAAAGTGGGTTCGAATTCCAAATCAGTTCCAGCGGTGAGCCTTTTAGGAGTTCCATTAGGGAGTTGTTTGACCCATAAATACCCTGCAGCATTAAACACCAAAGTTTTTCCATCCGGAGAAGTGACCGCATTGCGAATTGCCTTTGCAGAAAAGGTATCTTCAAAAGCCTTATTTTTAAATTTGAGGGCATTGACGATTTTATGGCTGGCGCTTGCTTGAAATGGAATCTCAGCTACTTCTAAAGAAGTAACATCAATTTTTTTTATTTTCCCTTGCGCCCAGATAATGATATGTTTATCATCGGGCGTAAAATTAAACCCTGTGTATGGTCCAAATACCGCCCAGGTTTCTTGTTGGTCTTTACTGAGTTGATCGTAAATGGGCCATTCTCGTCCAGTTGAAAGATCATGTAAAAATAGAACGGATTTCTCTCTTACCCTTCTCACAAAGGCAAGAGTATTACCCTTATGTGAAATGACAGGACGAATGGCTCCTCCCGGACCTCCTGTAACTCTTTCTGTTTTTCCATCTTTTAAATTGTAGCGATTGATCACATAAATTTGGCTATTCGGATCCTTATTGTACTGGAAGTAACCGCCCGGATATACATCTTCACTATAATAGACATATTGTCCATCTGGAGATGGCCAAGGTTCACCGGCATCCTGTTGTTCGTTTTTCTTTTTTGTCAATTGAATACCCTTTCCTCCAGATTTATGGTACATCCAGATTTCCCCCGCACCAAGTGACCGTTCTGAGGTCAAATGCTTTTTACAAAACAGGTAATTTCCATCATTTGACCACACCGCATTGTTGACAAGTGTATAATCTTCTTTGGTAATTTGTTTCGCATCACTTCCGTTGACAGACATCACCCAAATATTATCACCTCCTCCTGCGTCACTTGTGAAACTTATTTGTGTGCCATCAGGACTAAATCTAGGCTGTACTTCATAGGCGTGGCCACCTCTTATCAAGGTTGCATTCCCGCCTGAAACGGGCATGGTGTATATGTCGCCAAGCAAATCAAAAACTAAAGTAGATCCGTCAGGACTTATATCTACACTCATCCAGGTACCCTCATCCGTACTGATGGTAACTTCTTTAAAGGGAAGCGCAGGAGTTGATACATTCCATGACGTAGAAAGAGAATCTTTAGTGTTTTTTTTAGTTGTTTGCGAAGTAATTGTTAGACACGTTATCAGAAGGAAAAGTGTTAGAATATGTTTTATCATAAGTGAAAATGGCTTAGTATAGGTATTAGAATTTATTTTTAAAGACAGTCAAGATAATTAAAATATTAATCCTCTTGGATTATTTTTTTGACATAAGGGATAACCAAGCTGGCGCCGAGTGATCAATCGATTTACCTAAGGATCTTTTATTCTTGTCAACAACAATTTATTTTTAGTGAAATAATAACTAAATTGAGCATTCAAACTATTCACCTAAGCAATCATTATTATGAAATGGAAAGGCAAACGACAAAGTTCGAATGTTGACGACCGAAGAGGTCAGTCGGGTCCAGGCAGACGTTCTGGCGGATTAAATCCAATGTTATTGGGCCCCTTGATCAGACTCCTTTTTTCAAAAACAGGTTTGATCATAGTCGGAGTATTTCTTGCATTTTCCTTTATTACTGGTAATAATCCATTGAGTTTGATAGGTAATTTTATTGGAGGAGGCGGAAGTGAAACTCAGAGCGCAGTGCCTTACGAAGGAACACGTGAAGAAAATGAACTAGCAGATTTTAGCGCGACGATTTTAGCCAACACGGAGGATGTTTGGAATGGACTAATAGATAATTACCGTGAGCCTACACTGGTACTTTTTACCGGATCTGTTGCTTCTGCCTGCGGATCGGCCTCAAGTGCTACAGGACCTTTTTATTGTCCGGGTGATGAAAAATTATACCTTGACTTGAGTTTTTTTGATGACATGGCGAGAAAATTGAATGCTCCCGGTGACTTTGCTCAAGCCTATGTTATTGCTCATGAGGTAGGTCATCATATTCAGAAAATTACAGGGATCACCGACAAAGTGCAGAGTCTTAGAGGCGAATTGAGCCAGAAAGAATATAACAGGTACTCTGTCAGACTGGAACTTCAAGCAGATTTTCTGGCAGGAGTTTGGGCGCATCATTCCCAGCAAATGACTCAAATGATGGAAACAGGTGATCTTGAAGAGGCCTTAAATGCGGCATTTGCCATAGGCGACGACCGTTTGCAGAAGCAATCTACGGGCAGGGTAGTACCTGATTCGTTTACACATGGAACTTCTGAGCAACGCATAAAATGGTTTAAAAAAGGATTCGTTACCGGCGATCTTGAGCAGGGAGATACCTTTAATGCTAATCCACTCTAAGACAAAAGATTCTTTAAAGTGGATGAGCATTATTTTTTAATGAAGAGTTACAAGCTTTATTTAAACTTTGCTTAGTTGCAGCCAGCTTTTCCAACTTTTTTGTTCTGGTTTTGAAGCCTCAACAAAGGGGTCTTCAATCTTTTCCAGATCCCAGCTTATAAAATTTTCACCTTTTGCTGAAAGTCGGTAATATCCGGATCTTCTTACCCGTTCAATATAACCTTGGGTTTGAAGGAATTCAAGAGATTGAGTAATTAAAGGCCTGTCATTTTCCTTAAAGTGGAATTTTTTTCGTGCATAGTTCCAAATACTGTACTCATTAAAATCGAGCTTGAGCAGTTGAACAAATTTCAGTATCCGAGTACTGTTGTTTAGAGTAATTTCATCCATATCTAGAGATTTTGTATTGTTATACTCAAATATAGGGCTTTATTGGTTGTAAATCAATGATATATGTCATTATTATTTTTTCTTTGAACCTTGCTCTATTTTTATATATGGAACAAATTCACAGTAACATTTGTTTTCTAAAATGAATTGAATTCCAATAGTTGAATGTCTAAATATTTCTATACTTTTTTAGCAGTATTTTTCTATTGTTTTGATAACTTGCCTTGATTTTTAAAGACATCATTAATTAAAAGATTATACAATGATAAAACAACTCAAAACCAACCATCTTAGGGTACTTATTTTATTTGTTCTAGTAGCTTTTGTAGGTTGTAATCAGGAAAAAACAAAAGAAGAAAAACCAATGGAGACCAACGTATTGTTAAAAGAATGGACTGGCCCTTATGGAGGAGTTCCAGCCTTTGATAAAATGAAAGTAGAAGACGTTAAGAGTGCCATGGTCAGAGGTATGGAGCTGAATCTTGAGGAAATTGAGGCTATTGCTAATAATGAGGAAGCGCCTAATTTTGAAAATACCATTGAAGAAATGGAACGATCCGGAGAAGCCTTTGACAGAGGACGTACTTATTATGGAATTTTTAGCAGTAACATGTCGAGCTCCAGAATTTAGGGAAGTCCAAAAGGAATTGGCTCCACTGTTTTCTGAGTTCAGATCAAAAATTACCCAAAATGAAAAACTATTTAAAAGAGTAAAGGCATTATATGACGCTTCAAAGGTACACCCGTATGAAGCAGATCAGCAACGTGTTCTTGAACTTACTTATAAAGGTTTTGAGATGAATGGAGCAGAACTTGATAGTGTTAAAAAGAAAAGATATGCAGCAATAAACAAAGAGTTATCGGGTCTTTATACCAAATTTTCAAATAATGTACTTCACGACGAAGAAAATTATATCACTTACCTTACAGAAGACCAATTGGGAGGTTTGTCGGAAGGGTTTATAAAATCAGCCGCCAAAATTGCGGCTGATAATGGGCAAGAAGGTAAATATGCCATTACCAATACAAGATCTTCAATGGATCCGTTTTTAACCTATTCTACTGAGAGGGATATTCGCAAGAAAGTTTGGACAAACTATTATTCTCGAGGTGATAATGGCGACGAGTATGACAATAATAAATTGATCAGTGACATTTTAAAATTGCGTAGAGAACGTGTAGAATTATTAGGCTATAAAAATTATGCAGAATGGCGCTTACAAGATAGAATGGCAAAAACACCTGAAAATGCCATGGGATTGATGGAAGCCGTTTGGCCGGCTGCTATTGCCAGAGTAGCAGAAGAAGTTGCTGATATGCAAGCAGTCGCTGATAAAAATGGAGATAAAATCACCATTGAGCCTTGGGATTATCGCTATTATGCGGAAAAAGTAAGAAAAGTAAAATATGATCTGGATTCTGATGAGGTAAAACAATACTTGCAGTTAGATAAATTAACTGATGCCATGCATTATGTTGCAGGTCGTTTATTCAATTATAAGTTTACCCCTGTTCCTGAAGGTACCGTACCTGTTTTTCATGAAGATGTAAAAGTTTGGGAAGTGACAGATAAGGATTCTGGTGAAAATATTGGTCTTTGGTATCTTGATCCATATGCAAGACAGGGCAAAAGATCTGGAGCCTGGGCAACAACTTACAGAAGTCATACCACCTTTGACGGAAATAAAAATGTTTTGGCTTCCAACAATTCGAATTTTATCAAACCAGCCCCTGGAGAGGCTTTATTAGTTTCATGGGATGATGCGACTACCTTTTTCCATGAATTTGGTCATGCACTTCATTTCTTCTCGTCTAATGTGAAATATCCAACCTTAAATGGAGGAGTTAGAGATTACACCGAATTTCAATCACAATTATTGGAACGCTGGTTATCCACAGATGAAGTGATCAATCAGTTTTTGGTACATAATGAGACTGGAGAACCAATGCCTAAAGAATTGGTTTCTAAAATTAAAAAGGCTTCAACATTTAATCAAGGCTTCTCAACAACTGAATATTTGGCCTCTGCCATTATGGATATGAAATTTCACCTGGCAGATCCATCAAATATTGACGTGGATAAATTTGAACGTGAAACTTTGACTGAGTTAAAAATGCCTAAAGAATTAGTCATGCGTCACAGAACACCGCATTTTGGCCATGTATTCTCTGGAGAAGGCTATGCCACTGCATATTATGGGTATATGTGGGCTGATGTATTGACAGCTGATGCCGCAGAAGCTTTTTCAGAAGCTCCTGATGGATTTTATGACAAAGAGGTTGCGGAAAGACTTGTCAAGTATCTTTTTGCCCCAAGAAATTCTATGGACCCTGCAGATGCCTACCGTATGTTTAGAGGCCGTGATGCCAAAATCGAAGCCTTAATGAGAGACAGAGGGTTTCCGGTAACTACTGAATAAGACTCTACCTATAGAAGAATAGTATAAACAAACCCTTGGCCTCGCTGAGGGTTTTTTTGTTGGTTTTTCTATTTTAGGTATAGCTAGAGAAAGATAGCAAACGATGTGCATCCTTCAGTGTTGAATCTGCCTGGATAGATTAAAATTGTATCTTTATAGATCACAACTATAAATAACCTAAGCCATGATATCCAGACTTGTTTCAAGTGTTTTTTTTCTATTTTTTTTCATATCAACTTTTGGCCAATCTGAAATCTACGAACTCCGGGTGTATGAAATGGAGTTCTTTAAGCCAGCCAATGTCTTGCACGATTATTTTGAAAAGGCACTTATCCCGGCTTTGAATCGCCAGGGGATAAACAATGTCGGAGCTTTTGAAGAAACCGGAGAAGCTTTACCCAAGAAAATTTACTTACTCATTGCCTATCCTAATATGCAAGCTCATCAGCAGGTTTCTGATCAACTGGCGGATGATGCGCAATTCAAATCTGATGCGGAATCTTATATGACTGCATCTACTGATCAAATTCCGTTTAAACGCATTGAAAGTACTTTTATCAGGTCAACTAAAGGATTTCCAAGCTTGGTTAAGCCTGCTGAGCATTCTGAGGTATTTGAATTGAGAATTTATGAGAGTTACAATGAAGATGCTTTGAGACGAAAAGTAAAAATGTTCAATGATAGTGAATTTGATATTTTTAAAGATGTTGGGCTCAATACAGTGTTTTTTGGAGCCAATATCTCGGGTAATCAGATGCCATGCCTGACCTATATGCTAGCCTTTAAAGACATGGAAGAACACAAAATGGCCTGGTCGAAATTTGGCCCGCACCCTGAATGGCAGCGAATCATTAATCTAGAAGAATATGCCAACGCGATGAACAGTATAACACGCGTGTTCTTGAAACCTTTATATTTTTCACAATTGTGAAGATTTTATATTATTTTGCAGTAAAGTTGGTCATTCTTAAAACTAAAATTTAAAAAAGAATAAATGAAGCATTTACGATTAACCGTTTTTTTTCTCATGGCTTTTGTGGTTGTAGCCTCGGCACAAGATAAACCCGCCTATCAATTGTATAAGAATAAAGGTAAAGTTGCCAAATATGATAAAATGATCAAGGATCTGGCCAAAAGTGACATGGTTTTTTTTGGTGAATACCATAACAATCCTATTTCCCATTGGCTGCAATTGGAGATGAGTAAGAGTTTTTATGAGATCAAAGGAGATAAGTTATTTTTTGGTGCTGAAATGTTTGAGAATGGCAACCAATTGGTGATTGACGAATATTTGAAAGGATTATATGCTGAAGATAAAATGCTTCCGGAAATTACTCAGATGTGGGGAAATTATAAAACCGATTATAAGCCCCTGATGGAATTTGCAAAAGAAAAGAATTTACGTTTTATAGCAACTAACATTCCCAGAAGATATGCCTCTATGATCAATAAAAAAGGAATAGATGCCTTAAAAGAATTAAGTCCGGAGGCATTGAAGATGATCGGCCCTGATTTGGAAAAATATTTTGACCCTACAGTAAAAGCCTATGCTGAGATGGCTGATATGATGGGAGAGCACGTACCGCCAAATATGTTAAATATTCAAACTGCTCAAGCCTCGAAGGATGCTACTATGGCACATTTTTCGCTTAAAAATTTTAAGCCGGGAGATTTCCTATTTCATTTTGAAGGGTCTTATCATTCTAACTATGAGCAAGGAATCATATGGTGGATCAATAAAATCAAGCCAGGTTTAGACATAAAATCAATAACAACCGTTACCGAGACAGAATGGGAAGAAATGACTGATGACGAGAAAGAAACAATAGCCCATTATATTATAGTAGTTGCGGATACGATGACACAGACAAAGTGATCAGTAAATGTTGTTTTGTTTTTTCCTTTATTTCCTGAAGGACTTGCTAAACCTTGTATATTGTAAAAAGCCCTGATCAGGAACTTATCAAATCTGTTGACCTTTGTGAAATAAGGCCCTATACTGCTCGTTTGACAATTAGTTTATTTTAACTAACTAAGCCATAGAATGATATTAACACCCATTTTTTTTAAATGGTCAGGAGGTTTCAAATCCTTATGTCTTATAACCATTGTTATATTGACATCATGTTCGAAGGCAAGAGACACTATTCCTGTTCAGGAAAACGATTTTTGCTCCAGCATCCATAGAAATGATAGTATAAGTTTGTCAAAAGAACTGGAAGGTTTGACTGACTTAATGAGAACTAAAACAGGCGTGTATGTCCTCGAGGATGGTGCGGGCTCAATGGTTTCCCGAGCCTGGCTCACCGAATATGCCGAAGAAACAATTGATATTCAGTATTTTATTTTTTCAACCGATAATGTGGGGCTTATTGCCTGCGATTATTTGGTAAGGGCAGCAGACCGAGGTGTTAAAGTTAGGATTCTTGTTGATGATATTATGGTAGATGCACAGTTGGAAGACATTGTAACCATTGATTCGCATGAAAATATTAGTGTCAAAATATACAACCCGGGTTTCAATCTTGGGAAAAGCATCATTGCAAAAGCCAAAAAGGTTTTAACTGATTTTAGATCGGTAAATCAACGGATGCATAATAAAACCTTTATTGTAGACGACAAGGTTGTTATCACAGGAGGGCGAAATATTGCTGATGAATATTTCGATTATGATCATGAGTATAATTTTAGAGACCGGGATGTGTTGCTGCTGGGAAAAGCAACAAAAAGTGTGGGCAGCTCTTTTAGCGAATTTTGGGACAACACGTTAAGTGTTTCTATCAATGAGCTAAGCGATGAACTTAACGATAAGCTAAGTGATGAAAATAAGTTTGCACAGACTGCATGAATATGCCTGTAATCCCGAAAATTTCTGGCCCCAGATTCGGACGAGAATAGAGAATATCCCTATGGCTTTTAGAGCTTTAAAAAACTCAGGTGATTTTATATGGGTTGATGACGTCGATTTTATTTCGGATCTACCCGGTAAAAACGATGGAAAAAGTGGCCTGGGAGGAGGAGGTGTTTCAACCAGCGCCCTTATTGATTTGGTCAAAAATGCAAAGCATTCTATTGAGATTCAAACCCCTTATTTGATCACTTCTGAACTGAGTCAGGATCTTTTTAGGGAAGCTGTGCAGCGAGGTGTAAAAATCAGGATATTGACCAACAGTCTTGCCTCAACTGACAATGTAGAGGCTTTTAGCAGTTACCAAATCGGACAGAAAAACATTGCTTCAAACAGGAGTAAGAATTTATGAATTCCGCCCTGATGCTGCTGAACGGACCAGGATCATGACAGGTGAATTACAAAAAACTTTGGATCATAAACCTATTTTTGGTCTCCATGCTAAATCTATGGTTGTAGATGGTCAAATAACAGTTATAGGAACCTTTAACTTAGATCCTAGAAGTGCCAATTTAAACACAGAATGCGTGACGGTTATTCATTCTGAAAAAATTTCAGAGCAGGTACTAAAAGGTATGGAAGAAGAATTTAAAGCTGAAAATTCCTGGGAAACAACCGTTGACTTTAACCCTGATTCTGAGGTAAGTAATTTGAAAAGAGTCAAAACCTGGACACGGAAAATTCTTCCCAAGGAAATCTTATAAAATTTAAGCGAGGATTCAGCGAGTTAGTAAATAATAATGTTAAAAACCGACCTTTCTTCTTAGCACATTCTCTTCTTGAATAATAATTTTATCCAGAAAATGAGCCACTTTGTTTGTGATAAAATTTTCGTTGATTTCATTCGGATTGAAACTTCCTATTTCATTAATATCTCCTTCAGTTATAGGTTCAAGGTCAGCTGGATAAACGATAAACACTGCTATATCGCCATTATATTTCTGTGAAAAAACCAAAGCAGCGCCTTTAATAAATTCAAAATCCGTAGCGCCATTCAGTTTTTCGATCATAGATGCTGGAAAAGTGTTAAAAGTAATATTGATAGCACTGTTGTTCATCAGCCAGTCAAGTTGCTGTACCGTCCAGCCAATATCAAAATTAGCCTGTATTTCATTCAGTGTTTTAAGCAGTAAGGGTAAGGTAAAATCTCTCCATTGTTTTCTTTTTTCCAATACTTTCTCAAGAGAATTCACATAATCATTCACCGATTTTTTCAACATGTTGTTTTCCATAATTCGCGCTTTTTAGGTCAAATCAGAGACTGACTGGTTGTATGAATAGAACATTTGTCTGAATATAGAGGTTCTATATTAAGACACTTAAAATTATTAGAATTATTGACTTGCTGCATTGATCCTAATCAGCGCAATTATTGATTGAGGTCAAAAGAACAGATGGAATTGTTCAATATATGTTATTATTTGAAGGCTCAAATACTTTTGGGACTTTAGTATGCGTGTAGGAAGTGTTCTTCTTAAGAAAACTTCACGATAATACCCTTTTAAAAATATGCTTACACTGTTTTTACTTCAACAGTTTTCTGTTCAGAGCGCGCTCTTTTAATCGGATATTTTCTTCCATTTAAAAATTTGCCGATAAAAGTTGAGCGTACCAGATAATGATAAGTAACCAAACAAATCGCTGAGGTAACGAGTAAAACAAATACAAATTTGGCAAAGGCTGGAATATCCCAATCGACAATAAATGCAGGTAATAAAATAGTAAACGTTAAATGAAGCAGGTAAATCCAGTAGGAAGCATCAGAGTTGTAACGCATCAAATTCGAATGCTGACTTCCATACCGAATAAAAAGTCCGGTGATAGAAAAAATAAACAACCAGACATTTACGGCATTGAGAATAGTGATTTGAAGCTCATCCAAACTTTCAGCAAAAAGAAATCGAGTTGTAAATAAAATGATAGCCAAACTCAAAAAAGCCCAATCGTATTTTTTGAAAGTATCTAATTTGTCTTTTGATTTGAATAGTACCCATCCAACACCATAAAAGAAAAAATAGAAGATAAAAGTATTGAAATCAGGTATCCAACTAGTCGACGTTGCCACCCATTTGTCTCCCATAATAAATAATAGGATAATGGTTAGGGCGGAAAAAACCAACACTTTAAGAATTGGTCTTTCTATGATCCAATTGAACACTTGTGTAGTCTTTATGGTGAACTGTTCAAAATGGTTGAATAGAAGCCCCAATACATATGAGGCAATAGTAATCATAAATAAGTAGTACAAAAACCAAAGATGGCTGGTTGATGCTGGCAGCCAGTTCACTAAGGCATTGAATGGCTCCAAAGCGGCCATTAATGGATTTGTATTTCCAGCAAAAGTACTATTGGTATAAATATCTGCAAATTTAATTGTTGGCGCCAGAATCAATATGAACACAATAAACGGGTAAAGAATACGATCAATCCTGTTTTTCAACATTTTTTTTGAGCTTCTTTCAAAAAATAGCATGGCTCCAAAGAATCCGGCTACAACGAAAAATATGGGCATTCTAAAGGCATGAATAAAAATAACGACATAATCCATAAACAGATTGGTGCTTTCAGGATCTTTGAGCGGCCAATGGTATCCTTCGAAAGTGCCGTAGGTAACGGCAGAATGAATAACCAAACCGAGTAACATCATAATGGCTCTTAAAGAATCTAAGGCGTGAATTCGTTCTGTTTTGCTGGGATTTGTAGATAAGCTCATTTAATTTGTCTTTTAAGAACCATAAGATTAGGAAAACTAGGAAGGAAGGACGAACAGTCTAGGACGAAAAGCCTTATAAATTGTCCGAAGCATAGTGATTATTTATCAAAAGGATTGTATAAAGTGAATCATATTTAAATAAGTAAAAAGCTTACGATCTATGTCAACTAATATGAATACTTTTGCCGTCAATTTGAAAATAGCAAGTATGAAGCGCATCAATGAATATAAAAAACTCTTTAAAGTAGAAGGATCTATTGATTTGAAAGAATTAAAAACTACTTACAGAGGCTTGGTAAAAGAATGGCATCCGGATAAATTTCAGAATGAAGAAGAAAAGGAAGAAGCGGGTGAAGTAAGCCAGAAAATCATTGATGGATACCATTTTTTGGTGAGTATAGCTCCGGAAACCAAAGAGGCTAATACTGAAGAATACCATATACAATCAACCAATCACAGGTGGCAGATTTTTATCATAAGAGTATGCGGTTAGAGGTTACTTTTACTGATGGTAATACCTATGAGTATTTTGGGGTAAACCATAAACTCTTTAACAAATTTGCGAATAGCAGATCTTTGAATAATTTTGGAAAAAGAAATATATTCAATTCTTTTCTATACAGAAAATCAAAAAAAGCTTCAGTAATGGCCTAAGATAAGGCCTTGTCTACAAAATACATCTTTAATTTGCCTTTGTTCTTGACTTCGATTTCGCCTCTGTAGGTGCATTTAAACTTGTCTTTGATAAGCTGGTAGGTGGATTCTGAAATATTTATTTTACCGGGTTCAGAATTCGATTCCATACGTGAGGCTATGTTCACCGTATCGCCCCAGATATCGTAGGCAAACTTTTTAATACCTACAACCCCGGCTACCACAGGACCAGTGTTAATACCAATTCGGATGTCAAAGTGCTTTATGTGATCAGTATCATCTTTTTTTGTATCACTTACAAATTTTGCAATTTCAAATGCCGCTGTGACAATTTTTACAGCATGGTCTTTCGTTGGAAAGGGCAGTCCGCCAGCTAACATATATGAATCTCCAATTGTCTTGATTTTTTCAAGACCATATTCTTCTACGATTTGATCGAATTTAGAATAATAGAAATTCACACTTTCAACAAGTTCTTCTGGTGACAAGTCTTCTGATTCTTTTGTAAAACCTTTAAAATCGGTAAAAAGAACGCTTACTTCATTAATTTTTTTTGCGACTACTTTTCCATTTTCAATGAGTTCTTTTGCTGTCTCTTCAGGTAAAATATTGCGCAATAGTTTATTGGACACATCTCTTTCCTCTTGGATGATTGCACTCGTCTTTTTTATAAAAATATTCCGCCGGAAAAGAGCAACAGCAAGTAAAGTGATCAACAATAAGGAGATGATGCCGGCAATAATTGTGATACGCTGTTTTTGCTGTTTTTGATCTAAAAGATCAACCTCAGTTTGCTTTTGGGATACTTCAAAATTGGTTCGAATATCGGCGAGTCTTTGTATCGATTCAAGATTGTTTATACTATCCCTATATTTGATATAATTTTTATAAAATTTGTACGAATCTTCGATCTCACCCATTTCTTGATACAAATTTGACAGCAAAAGATTCGACTCACTTATCTGGTCTTTTAAGCCATAATTTTTTGCCAAATTCAGACTTTTATTGGCATAATTTAGAGCGCGATTAAAATCGC
Source organism: uncultured Flavobacteriaceae bacterium (assembly GCA_963780405.1). GTDB lineage: Bacteria > Bacteroidota > Bacteroidia > Flavobacteriales > Flavobacteriaceae > Lutimonas. Next base: position 112,664 of record CAWABX010000002.1, on the reverse strand, counting down.
CTTTATCCTTATAGATATCTGACATATAAGTAAGATACTCTGAGATCGCATAATAATCCTCAAGTTGTTCTAAAAGCTCAATAGCTTCACTTATCTTTTCTTCTGCCAAGTCGTTTTTATTCATGCTGGCATAGACCATCCCTACATTACCTAAATTGTATGCCTTTCCATGAGCGTAATTTTTAAGATCGAAAATTGTACCGGATTCCTGAAAGTAAACTAAAGCACTATCTAGCTCATTTGCATTAAAAAATTCATCTCCTGCATTGATAATTGAAGAAGCCAATGAAATTGAGTCATTTTCATTTCTTTGAATGGAGATGGCTTTTTTATAGTATAAAATCGAATTTTCATGCGCTCCTGAAACTGAGTAAATATCTGCAATACCTGAATAAGCCGTAGCCATTGGTAAATTCCTTTTTAACGATTTGGCAATGTCGGCGCTTTTAAAATAAGCTTCTATGGCTTGTTCAAGATCTCCCTTCATTCGTAAGGAAGCACCCATATTAGCATATGCAATGATCAAATATCTTTGATTCTGAGTTTTTAAGGCCTCGGCCTCCAGAAGTTGAGCATAATAAAATGAACTGTCTGGATTATTTGAGTTAAACGCAATTTTGTGAAGTAGACTCAGACGCAAAGAATCACTCCCTGTACCTATATTTCTTAATTCTATAATGAGACTATCAGCAATTCTCTGGTTTTGAGCAAATCCTGATCGAATAAAGAACAGAATAATGCATACAATGAATATGATTCTAGTATTTGTGAACATTTACTGACCTTGTGTGTCTATTTTTAGTTTTGGATCAACGCGAAACTTACCGTTACGTTCTCCGCCGTTATTCTGATCATAAATGGTAAAGTTAATAATATAAACTTCCTTCTCACCTTTAGTATGGTTTATGACAGTGCCTATGACAGTTTCCGGCATTTTCCCATTCCCGTACAAAGTTGCCTTTCCAAAAACATAGCTTTCTTTCTCGTGGTGAATACTTTTAATGTTTACAATAGTGTTTGGATTCGAGATTGAAAATCCCAACCAGGTGATTGATTCGCCTTGATGTACTTCTGTATAAAAATCAGGATTTGGCTTTTTATTGTATGGTTTCCCCAACCAGCAATGATCTTCTTCAGTGCCTTCTGTTATTTTATCTGTATCGACATATAGAATAACCTGGTGATTCTTTAATCCAGGGTGGTGTGACATAATGTATAAATTTAAATTAATTTTTTGTTTTGATATACAAGATAAGTTCTTGGTCAATGATAAAATGCTAAAAAGGGACGAAGCAGGCTGTTTTCTTTCCGAGGGTATTGTATTAATTTTCGGAGGTATGATATGTTATGATAATAGGAGCATGCTATTCTTGGAGAATAGATGGTTTTTAGAAGCATCCTAATCTTTCAATTTTTTTTTGAAAGGTATTTGATTCTTTGAGACTAAATGGCAACTAATTACATTATTTGAAGCATATGTTGACAAAATTATCAAGTTATTTGATCCTATCACTAGGACTGGTTTTTATATATACGGGAAATGTCTATTCACAAGGTTGTAGTGATGCCGGAGTTTGTACGGTGCATAGTTTTAAGCCCAATGGCTTGGATAGCATTTCAGAAAATCTTAATCAATTCAAAGTTGGAGTTTCCTATGGAGCAGCGGATTATTCCATTGCTGTTTTTGGAACTTATCTTGAATACAACAGGCAATTGAATGAAAAGTTTGGAATTGATGCCAAGATCACCTCATTATCACAGTCAGGTAATGATATTTCAAGTTTTGGATTATCAGATATTTATATCAATTCAAATTATAGAATCAATAAAAAGGCTTCGGTTACTTTAGGAGTCAAAATACCTTTGTCTGATGCTAATAAAATGGAAGATGGAAGGGCTTTGCCAATGGACTATCAATCGAGTTTAGGAACTTTTGATCTTGTTCTTGGTTTTGGATATAATATTGGAAGTTTACAATTGGTAGCCGCACTCCAACAGCCTTTGACTCAAAACAACAATGAGTTTTTTGCTGAAGACTTTCCTTTTGGTTCTCCTTTAAGAGATTTTCAATCGACCAATCAGTTCAAAAGAAGTGGAGATGTGATGCTCAGGGCGTCTTACCCTATTGATTTTGGTAAAAAATTCAAGTTAACGCCGAGTTTGTTACCGATATACCATTTAGCAAATGATAAATATACCGACATGGATGGTGTAGAACTTGAAATTGAAGGTTCTCAGGGGCTTACCTTGAATTGGAATTTATATTTGGATTATGAGTTGGATCAAAAACAGGCTTTACAATTTAATGTAGGCTCTCCGTTTATCGTTAGAGATGCAAGGCCAGACGGTTTGACCAGAAGCTTTGTCGCCAGTCTGGAATACCGAATTAAGTTTTAATAGTTAAGCTTCCAAGCTCACCCTTCCTTATCTCACCCCCTCGGAAGTGAAGGGTTCACGTGCGAGGGGTTCGCAAGTGAAAGGTTCACCTCCAACCCCCTCGGAACACCTTCGCGGCACCATATTTTCCATGAAGACTTTATAATCTAAAAGCTTTGGATTATATTTGAGAATGGAACAACTAACCCTCACTACTCCGGCATTACTGTTTTCGGCAATTTCGTTGATCATGTTGGCATATACCAATCGGTTTTTGGCTTATGCAGCAGTGGTCAGAAACCTACATGACAAGTACAAAAAGAATCAGAATCAGGTTTTTATCAGACAGATAAAGAACCTTCGTCAACGTTTGTATTTGACCCGTGCCATGCAAATATTTGGTATTTCGAGTCTTTTGCTTTGTGTTTTGACGATGTTTCTTATTTATATAGAGCAACATCTGGCTGCAGTTTGGGTTTTTGGAATTGCGTTGATCCTTTTGATCATATCTCTGGGCCTGTTAATTAGAGAAATTCAGATTTCGGTAGAGGCGCTTGAGTACCATTTGAGTGATCTTGAGCAAGGCAATGACGAGTGAAAAACACTTGTTGTGTATTTTTTCTTGTAGCGTGTCCTAAAACTAATCTTATAACCTATAATAACATATGAAAACAGTAATTCAATTTTTGCTATTTGTTGTCATTGTGTCGGGAATGGCACAAACAAAATCGATTAAGAATAGTTCTCCTTTGATCGAGTCAACACCAGCTTCTGCTGGTATGTCTGAAGAAAGACTTTCCTTTATAGATGATGCTATTTTAAAATCTATAGAGGATAAGGAAATACCCGGAGCAGTAGCTTTGGTGGCGAGAAGGGGAAAAATTGTGTATCATAAGGCTTTTGGGATGGCCGATAACGGCGCTAAAAGAGAGTTAAAAAAGGATGATATTTTTAGAATCGCCTCTCAAACAAAAGCAATAACGGCGACTGCGGTGATGATGCTTTGGGAAGAAGGTAAATTTAGGCTCGATGATCCCATTTCAAAATTTATTCCTGAATTTAAGAATCCACAAGTATTGGACTCCTTAATAGAAAAGGATTCTTCATTTGTGGCCTCAAAGGCGGACAAAGAAATTACTATTAGACATTTGATCACTCATACTTCAGGTATTGGGTATGGATATATTGATGGTGACGAGCGCATGAAGAAAATATATGCCAAAGCCGGAATAGTTGATTTATTTACTACCGATCCAGTTATGATTGAAGAAAACGTTAGCAAACTCGCCAAGTTGCCTTTACACCATCATCCTGGAGAAAAATTTACTTATAGCGAAGGCTTAGATGTTTTGGGTTATTTTGTAGAGATCGTTTCGGAAATGCCTTTGGATGAATTTTTTAGAACAAGGATATTTAATCCATTGGATATGGATGATACCTGGTTTTATTTGCCAGAATCAAAATTTAATCGATTGGTCACTGTGCAAACAAAAAAAGATGGGAAATGGATAAAGTATCCCAAAAATGATGCATATGATCCTGATTACCCAATAAAGGGTGCTAAAGCATTTTTTTCTGGAGGAGCGGGGCTTTCAAGTACAGCTACAGATTATGCCACTTTTTTGCAAATGTATCTTAATAAAGGAGAGCTGAATGGGGTTCGCTTATTAAGCAGGACAACGGTTCAGTTCATGATGGCCAATCAAATTGGTGATCTTTGGGGTGATTCAGGTTCTTATTATGGGATAGCCTTTGGTGTATTGGATCAAAAGGGTCAGGATAAAGGTGGAGAAGGTAGTATAGGAACCTTTCAATGGGGAGGTTATTTTAATACCATGTATTGGGCCGACCCCCAAGAGGAGGTCATAGGTATTTTGATGAAGCAAACCATGGATACTGAAGTTGATAATTCCGGTTGGAAGTTTCGCCAAATTACAGGGCAGGCAATTGATGATTAAAGGTGCTTGAGGTAATCTCAATTCATTAAACCTGGCTGGCGTTTATTGATTTGAACGGGAATTATTTTAAATATTCATGTTTTACCCAGTCCACTTCCATAACCCATTCACCTGTCATCGGTGAGTCGGTTATTTTAGCATAGTTTAAAATAGCGAACATGGGTTCAGGGTATTTATCACCCTCTCCAGCATTGCGATAAACCTCTCTATCATCAATGCGATATACGAGGTCGCTACCTTCCCATTCTACCGAGTATTCGTGATAGTCATCTAACTTTGCTTCAATGCCTGTCCGCAAACTCCACCAATCTCCTTTATCACAGGTATCCAAGCTTTTGATGGCACCAGCTGTAAAATGATTGTCATCACCATCGCCATGGTGTTCAAAAATATCAATTTCACCAGACCCTGCAAGAGGCCAACATATATTTTCGTCGTCATCTTGCACAGGGAGATTCATTATTTTGTGCTCCCAGTATCCACCAAGCAGGAAACATACTTGGTTCGCCATTGCTCCAGAGTTTTAATCTTGCAGTCCATTTTCCTTTAATAAATTCTTTACGATTCTTAGATGCAATTCGTCCTGCGACATACTCCGTTTCCATTTGTTTTTTACCATGCTTATCCAAATTGTCACAATCAATTTTCTCGCCTATATTGATTACCTTTATTTTTAATGTGCCATCACTCACTTCTCGTGTTCCAAATTTATTATCTGGAACATAACACTGTTTTTCATTATTTACCCAAATACGCTGATCTTGCCAATTTTCAGCATTAAAAGTGTCGAAGTCATCCAAGAAATCAACTTCCCAGATATCAGATGCTAAAGGAGTAGACTTAGCCTTTTTTTTGTTGCTATCGCCACAACTTATAACAAGCGATAAAAATGCAAGAACAGTAATAGTTAAAATGTATTTCATATTTTATTAGTTTATCATTAATACAGTGACGTATAACAAGATGTATAAAACAATAGCCGCAGTCATCATGCGGCTATTGCTATTTACTTTTTTAGGATATTGACCTATTTAACTTCTTTCAACTCAACATCATCAACAAAAATACCGGTACCAAAGTCTCCGTCATAGTTTCCTGCTTTTATAGCGAGGAAAACGGTACCGTTCTCTGTAAGATCAGCAACTGAAAAAGTGATATTACCATTGGCGTCGAACTGTGTTCCATCAGGTAAGGCGCAACCGTCTTTTATGACGTCAAAAATATTTCCGTTAAAGGCGTCATTTCCGCAACCCTCAACATCACCACCAAAACTTTTTATAAACACATCCATACCTTCTGGCCCATAGTCGCCATCAGCATCTGCAACAGATTTTTTTTCGAAATAAACTTCGAGCCATGAATTCATTGTTCCTTCACTACGGGCTTTAAGACTAAATTTGTAGGCCTTTCCAACTTCAACAGCTATCTCTTGATACAGTATAGCATTTGAAAATTTAGTACCATCTTCACCTTTAAATTTAAATTCTCCGTCTACGAAACTATGTTCTACCTTATTGTCATCTGCAGTCCAAAGTTGTCGGTAGGTCCATTTCCCTGTATCATTCATCTCACCATCCTGGACAAGGTTCACTGAGGGCTCAACAGGAGCTCCTTCTTCGGCTGTGAAATAAAAAACTTCTGATGTTGATTTGTTTCCGATGGCATCAATACTGATAACTTGCCAGAAATACTCAAGATCTTTTGTTGTAGTGACATCCAATTTATTACTCGATGATTTTCCCATTAATGTTGTAGGAGGATTTGAATTGTCCATATAAACCTCATACTCAACAATATCATTATCAAGATCACTACCAGTCCATTGCAAACTAACGGTTCCTTCATTGACCTTGGAATCCAAACCGGGGCTAACTACGGTTGCCGGATTTGGGACATGGTTTTCATCAGGTGGTCCGGCATTATAGAATTTCCAGGTGTCACTCTCAGCAGTTTTTGATGAACTGCTGCTTCTTGAAACGACTGACCATGAAAACGCAGTAGCCCTTAGAATACTTACAGTGGCTTCAGATTCTTTGGAAGTTACGGATTGATTAGATCCACTGTCAAGATTAGTGATTTTCAAGGTATAGGAGTCTGCATTTGTTGCAACGCTCCAGCGGAAAGTAACCTCACTTTGCGTATCCGAAACAATCGTTCCTTCGTAACAATCTTTGTTATTTTCCGGAAAACTCAAAGTAGATTTTGCAGGGGGAAAATCTTCGGTAACCTCGCTATCTCCTCCACAACTTATTCCTGCTATTAGTATAAACAAAGTGATGAATACATAATTTAACTTTTTCATTATCTTAAAATTTTGTAATTATAAGTATTGTTATTTTGAATCAACTTAAGAACATACAGTCCTTTTGGAAGTGCAGAAACATTAATTTGTAATGGGCCTTTTCCTCCTTTTTTAAGCTCTGAAATGGCCAATTTTCCTGTGATATCGAATACATATACCTGAATATCTGTAGAATTGGATTCTATCAACGAGATAAAAAGATAATCCCCATTTACAGGATTAGGATATGCAGATGGTCTCCCGTTTAGGTTGATCAGTTCCTTAAATTCTCCCTGACAATCTTTATCTGTCTTTACAGTTAAAGTATTTTTGGAAGTTTCAAGAGGAGCACTAAAAAATGATTCTGAAGTCTGGTATTCTTTATCATTTAGAGTAATCAGATAGGTTTTTGAACCAGAAAGTTTTAAAGAAATCATTGATTTTTCGACATCTATACTTGAATACACACTTAGGTTTTCAGGTTCTGTAACCTGAACGGTAAAGCACTGTTCAAATGTATCGTCTTCGGCCGCTTTAAAACAAATAGTATAACTTCCGGCTTCAAGATCAGTAAATTCAGTTTCAGAACTAAATTCATTCGAACCGGTAATTTGCCCCGATAAATATGCTGTATAGGCGAATGATTTTTTGGTTGTCACAATAATTTTACCATTATTGTTCACCTGACACGTTTCACTTTCTACTTTTATCGTAAAATTGTCTAAACCAACAGAGAATACCTCACATCCTTTTTCATTAACTTCCACCCCAGGATTGCTGTTAGGGCATTCATCTTCGCTATTAGGAACGCCATCCTGATCAGTATCAGCACCTGAAATCTCCATCCAATTCAAGTTAAAACCTCCTGTTAGCACTTTCATTCTTAGGGTTTGGAGACCTTTTGTAAGGGTAATACTGCTAGATGCATTCTTCCATTGCTGCCATCCTCCGGTTACAGGAAGGTCAAGACGTAGTAATTCTGTTTCACTCTCTTCTGCTCCCAAAATATAGATCCCTATTTTTCCGGCAGTGGATTCACTGGCTACTCTCGCAATAAAAATAAAGCTTCCTTCCTCTTCTATATTAACCAAATAGTCTGCATAATCCCCAGAATCCGTATATCCTATGTTCTTTCCACCTCCGTCATCGCTTGTGTCTTCGGTCTGTAAGCCAGACATATTACTAAAATTCTCTGCTTGAATTTTCCCCGGAAGTACAGAACGAACGGGCAGGTTATTATTGATAAGTAACTCGGTAAAGGCATTTAGTTTTTTTCCTGAAATGGTGCTTACCGCATTCCCATTATAACTCACTCTTATTTCTTCGCTGGAAAGAAATGATCGATCAACATCTAGTAGGATCGTTCTTTTCTTGGAATCTGCAAGACTAATTTCAGATATTGGCTCAGCGACTCCATTGACAGTAAGGCTAAACCCATCTTTTGAATCTGTTAAAGACGATTCTAAAATATCTTGATTTATAGTGATTTCAATGCTTGATTCATCAATACCAAGTTCACCGTTTAAGGCGGTGGCATCTAAAGAACCAGCATCACCGGTTTTGCTAAAAGTGATACTGGATATATTGAAAGAAACATCACCGACAAAATGCAAGGTGATTACCTGAGTACCTTCTTCTAAGGCAACATCATTGATCGTATGTGTTGCAAAAGTGCTCCATCCTCCGGTGGCTTCAGTAGTTTGAGTTGTAGTAATTGTCTCTCCGTTCACAGAAATATGAAATTGACCTCCCGCATTTTCACCGGCTATTCTTGCCTCTAACTTGTAAACTGCTGACTCTTCGACCTTAACGGTGTAATTGATCCACTCTCCTTTATTAGTGAAACCAACATGGTAGCCATTGCTGTTGACATCATCCGTATTTTTTTCTATATCAACGCCATCGTTACGATAGGTCCAACCTGAATTCCAAGCTTGAAACTGATTGGTAGAAAGTTGATAATTTGCGGCATCGATATCATAGTATGCGAAATTATTTTTACCCAAATCGTAATCGGACATATGAATAGTTCCGGGTATCTTTTGCTCACTAAAAGGTTTGGTTTCATCAGTCGTAATTTGCCTGAACTGGGCATCATGCACATCTTTATGATAGCTACATTTGTCGCTTTTTGCATTATTAGCCAGTTCCATCATTGCTTTAAAAGCTTCAGATTCTGACGGTTTGGCTACATTGCCTCTCCAATATTCTAATATGTTCTTATAACCATCTGAAAATAAGATTGAATAAGGACTCACAGTAGTTTCGATTCGTTTCATGGGCCACCAGGACCAGCCTATTCCGTTTTTTTCAAAAAGAGAAATCGCTTCCTGAAACCAGGTATTTGAATTTTCTCCTGCTTCTCCCATCCATAAAGGCACATTTTCTGCTTCTCTCAGATCAAGTACCCATTGAATCGATGCCTGATCATTAAACGACCAGTACTTATGAAAGCTATAGACCATATTGCTGTCCCAGGCAGGAGTAAGGCCTGTAAAATCATTAGCAAACCAGTTTCCTTCTATAAAAATGATATGATCCGAATCAACTTTTCTAATTTCCTTTGTGATTTCCTCATAGAGGGCTCTTAACATGGTTCCGCCTGGCAGGTTCCAGTTCACTTCATTTAGAAGATCATATCCACCAATCCATGGTTCATCCTTATACCGTTCAGCAAGTTTTCCCCAAAGAGCAACTGTTTTTGCTCGATTTTCTTCACTTTCCCAAAGAGATGGTTTGTCAGGGTCATAATCTGATATTGCTGCATTGGCACCTTGTCCACCAGGAGCGGCATGAAGATCTAATATTAGGTACATATTGATTTGCTTCACACCACTCAAGTAAATCATCAACCATAGTAAAACCTTTGTCAAGCCAGGTATTTTGACCAGCTACCGGTTCTATTCTATAGGAAGCGTAAATAAATTGTAATGCATGGGTAACCTAACACTGTTAAATCCCCATTTAGCTAATGAATCAATATCCGTCTTGGTTACATGATTTGTCAAGCCAGGCATCAAAAAATTCATCTGTTTTGGTTTTCCCTATTAATTCTTCCAGTCTTTCTCTAAATTCATGCTGAGTATCTGCCACATCTGAAGATTGCATCATATAGCCTTCCATAAGCATCCATCCTCCAAGACCGGCACCTTTAAGAATTACTTCATCGCCATTTCCGTCAACAATTTTTTTCTCTTCTGTTTTTAGATTTTGACTACAGATAAAGCCACTGGTAAAAATCATAATCAACAATAGTAGTTTTCTTTTCATAAGTAATAAGTTATTTGTCCATTTCAAATGTATACTTCATTTCTGATCAGAGAACAGATTAGGTTACACTAAATCTACGTCAGCTAATGCGCCTACTACATCTTTAATACGTCTTATTGCGTAAGTTGCTGAAATAAAGAAGTTTAAAATATGTTAATTGTGATAAAAATTGAGTAATTTTAATCGGTTGAAGTAATTGTAAATAACTGATTTGTGCTAATTATAAATTGGATTTAAGATGCGGAGAATTCATTATTGGATCATACTCTTATGTTTTTTTTGTTCGAATTCGTTGTATTCACAGAACAGCGAGATCTTACCCGACCTGCATCTCAATCCAAGACTGACTAATTTTTCGGGATTTGATTTTAAAGCCAATGAGCAATTCTATGCCATGGTTGAGGATCAAGAAGGAATTCTCTATTTTGGAAATAATGATGGGGTACTCATTTACGATGGTGAGCGTTGGAATAAGGTAGTGCTTCCCAACAACTCTGCTGCAACGAGCCTCGTGAGATCTAAGGACGGTCGGATATATGCTGGGGGATATAATGAGCTTGGTCAGATCAAAAAGGATTCCTTAGGAAGTTATATGTTTCTGTCTTTAAAAGATAAATTCAAATTGAATGAGGGTAATTTTGAATACTTATGGCAAGCACATTCTTTTGGTGATCAATTAATATTTAGGTCTTTTAGTGAATTGCTATTTGTTTCTGATAGGGGGGTAACATTTGTCAAACCAAAAAATTTCTTTAGTTATTCTGGGGTGATCAATGGAGAATTTTATGCCATGGATTATGATATTGGCTTGATGCGATATGATTCGCTAAAGAAAGGCTTAAGTCTTGCATTAAAGCAAAAGGTTCAAGACCTAAACGGGATTAGTGCTTTTCTGCCTTCGGGACAAACCGATAACTTTTATGTGGCGACCAAATCTGGTCATATTTATAGTATTGATCTCGTAAAAGAAAAAGCAAGTCTTTGGAAGTCGATCTTTGAAGACCCTTTGGACGAATTGTCCACAGCCATTCGATTCAGAAATGGTTATTTGTTGGGAACCAGAAATTCCAAATTATTAATGCTATTGGATAGTGGGGAAATTGTAAAAGATTATGCGGCATTTTCTGATTTAGGGAATGTGTCATTTGTTAATTTCCATGTATCAGGGGATAATCTTTGGATTCTAAAGAATAGCGGACTGTCTTATTTAGAGTTCGATCTGCCGGATTTTCATTTGTTTGATAAGGCATCTGTATATGACATTTTAATTGATGATGGAACAATTTTTCTCGCCACGAATTCAGGGGTTTATTATTCTGATTCTAAATTGAAATCAAATGCGAGCTATAATTTTGAATTTGAAAAAGTCCCTAACTTACAAGGTCAGGTTTGGTCTGTTCAAAAATATAATGGACAAATAATATTAAGCGGACACAACGGTTTGTTCTATCTGGAAAATGGGAAGCCAAAACTTTTAAATGGTCAAGATTCATTTTGGAAGATTCTTCCGATTGGTAAAGACTCCGATAATTTTTTAGCTGCAAGCTATAAAGGTCTGTATCCATTGAAGTTCATTGACAATAAATGGATTGTAGGTGATAAGATCATAGGTTTTGATGAATCCAGTAGGGACATTCTGGCCGGGGATGAACCAAATACCTTCTGGATATGTCATGGTTATAAAGGAGTTTACAGATTAAAGCTGGAGAATGGTTTTGACAGGGCATATTCGATTGAGCATTTTACTGATAAAAACGGCCTTGATTCGCCTTATAATATTAATGTAACTCGATATAATGATCAAATAATTTTTACAACAAACACTGGGATATTCAATTTTAATGAAGAAGAGGCTATTTTCAAACCCTTTTTACCCCTTAATGAAATTTTAAATCCTGAGTTTAATACAACGAAAATCTTAAGAGGGGAAGATAGAACCTGGTTTGTTCAAAATAACGAATTTGGGTATTTTCATAATAATGATTCAAAAAGGGAACTACATAAGAGTTTGTTTCTTAACCTAAAAGGCAAGTTGAATAGAAGTATGGAAAGCTTTGAGCCGCTAGGAAAAAACAGGATATTAATAGGGGCGAACGATGGTCTTTATTTATATCATACAGAAACAGAAAGCGCAAGCAGAAAGTTTCAAACATATATTACAAGAGGTAGCTATTATTCTGGAATCAATAAAAATTGGATTCGTTTTTCTCTAGATTCTATAGAAAAATTGCCAAGAAAAATGGATGTTCTGAGATTCGAATTCGGAACACCTGGCATGTCAGTATCTGTAAAACGCCAGTATCAATTTAAACTAGAAAAGGCAGATGCAAACTGGTCGAATTGGTCAGATAATACTTTTAAAGAATATACTTATTTAGAGCCTGGCAACTATGTTTTTAAGGTTAGATCTCGCAATATGACAGGCCAAACTGGTAACATGGCATCCGTCTCATTTATCATTCCTCGCGCCTGGTATGAAACGAATTTCGCAAAAGTTGGCTTTGTAGTGATACTCATGCTGATCTTATCAGGAATTTTATTCTTCGCGCAGAAATCAGTGAAAGCAAAAATCCAGAAGGAAAAAAGACACCGCACAAAGATCAAAAAGATTACTTCAACTTGAGATCGAGCAATTAAAGCTAAAACAACAAAGCCATGAGATTGAGCAGCAGAAGAACAAGCTTGAAGAAGATTTAATTTCACAACACAAAGAGCTTTCGAACTATACGATGCTTCTTGTAAAAAAGAAGGAAGTGATTTCTAATATGTATGACGAATTGAAATTAATCAGTAAGGAGCTTAAGCCAGGAAGCAATAGAAAGTCAGTTCAAGATCTAATCGGAAAAATCAAACAGCATCAAATTGGTGAGGAATATATGGAAGTATTTGATGTTAATTTTGAGAGAGTTCACGGGGATTTTTTTAATCGCCTACTTGAAATTAGCCCTGACTTGACAAAAAGAGAATTAAGACTGTGTGCTTTCGTAAAAATGGATCTTTCCAATAAGGAAATTGCCCCACTATTAAATATTTCAGTAAGAGGCGTCGAAACGGGTCGATACAGAATCAGGAAAAAACTGGATATTCAAGAAAAAAATTTCAAAAACTACCTTGACGGGTTAAGTAGTGGAGTAAATTAGGGAACAAAAAGAAAATTCTAAGAGTAGTTTAAAAATCGAACAATAGCCTTAACCGTCAATTTATCCAAATAAAAAAACCCCTATTCATAAAACAGGGGTTTGCAAATATGCGTTAAGTCAAAATATGAGGGGGTAATACATTTATGTTTTGGATTTAAAAAGGTTAACATAAATAGGTAATTTTTTTCAAATAAAATGGGGTGTTCTATTTATTTGTCAAAACACTTGAGTTTGACAATACTGTAAAACATGGTTAAACAGCGCTAAATGAGGTGTTTTTTTAAGGTTCAATAAGTTTTTTGAGTTCCTTAATTCGCTTTTCTTTTTCGGGTTGTCTTTTTTTGATGGCAAATTCAGTATGATACTTATGCGCTTCAAGAAATTTTACCTGAATTTTATTCCATTCATTTTTGTTTTTTAGACCTATGGTTACTTTTAGTTCCTCATATAAACTTTCACTGATCTCATAAAAGTCTGATCGTCCCAAGTAATCAAGATCTATATCACAAATCATATTCTCTAAAAGCGTTTTAGGACTTTGAGGTATTTTGGTCGATAAAATAAGACCGACGATAATGTCAATATCTTTAGTTTTAAAATCAAACTGGCTTAGCATATCTCTCGCAATAATTGATCCTTTATATTCATGTTCCTCATTTGATATGGTAAAACCTATATCGTGAAACAAAATACCCAAACGAAGTAAACGCGCATCATAGGGATTAATCTGTATATGTCTTAAGTAGAGGTCACAAGTTTTCAACGCATCTAGGGTGTGATGCACTCCGTGATAATGAAGATCCTTAGATAGCTCATTTTGCAGTCTCTCCATTATTAGCTTTCGTAATTTATAATATCCTTTCATAGCAAATAAAACATATTAAACCATTATCAACCAAAAGGCTAATGCTATTATAACAAAAATAAAGCTCAGACCAAAAAACTTTATAGATTTATGAACACTGATAAATTTCTGATCTATAATTTTACTTTCAATATGTATTTGCTGGCTTAACTGCTCATAAATTTCTTCTCCTTCACAAATTTCCATAAGCCTTTTAGTATAGGCTTTAACGTCACCAAAGGCATATACCGCATCTCGAAAGAAAAAAACGTTCTTCTCATATTTCATCTCAATTTGGGGTTTAAAACATTTGAAACAATAGTAAATGGAAACCAATACGCAGGCCATCCATAAAAAAGAAATTACTAGAAAAACTTTGCTGGTTTCAATAACTGGTTCGAATTGCTCAATACGGTCTATAAAAAGACCGATGATTAAACTATGGAAAGAAAAGATGATACCAGCCTTTAATTCAGAGGCCCGAATAAGCTTTTCCAAGCGCTCCAATTGCTCCCAATAATTATTTGGATCCTGTCTCATGCTGTACTCAGTTTTAATCAATTAATCTTGCTAAAGTTAACATAAAACTTCGAAACTTTCGCCTTTGACAGGAATTTGGACTTGTTTTTGGGCCGAATGACAAAATACATTTTCATCATACCTTTATTTTTGACATCAATTTCACCCCTGTATTCACAGTCAAAATGATCTTTGATAAGCTGATACGTGTTTTCTGAAATATTGATTTTTCCGGCTTCAGAATTTGATTCCATTCGAGATGCTACATTGACGGTATCTCCCCAAATATCATAGGCAAATTTCTTTTTACCAACCACCCCTGCTACAACTGGCCCGGTATTTATCCCAATTCGAATATTAAAATGTGCGATATCCTTATTTGATATTTGCTTTGTTTCTTCAACGAAGTGCCTTGATTTCAAAAGCAGCCTGAATAACTTTAATAACATGATCTTTTGAGTCGGTAGCAAGCCCACCGGCACACATATAAGCATCTCCCATAGTTTTAATTTTCTCCAGTTCGTAGGTATCAATGATCTGATCGAATTTTGAAAAGAAATAATCTACCGACTGCACGAGTACTTCCGGAGAGAGACTTTGAGAGTATTTGGTAAAAGCCTGAAAATCGGTAAACATTACTGATACAGAATCAAATTTTTTGGCTTTTACTTTGCCATGTTCCTTGAGTTCTTCCGCAGTTTTTGCAGGTAGAATATTAAGCAAAAGATCATCTGACCTGCGTTTTTCCTTATTAATGTTTCTAAAGTATAGCCCTGTCATCCCCAAAATAGCGATCATGCTGAATATAAGTACCCTTTGATTGGTTTTTTGCTCGTTTAGTAAATTGACTTCCGTTTGTTTCAAATCTATCTCGGTCTGTTTTAGATCCACTTCGGCCTGTTTTTTTGAGATCTCAAAATCTGTACGCATATTGGCCATTTTCTGCACATTTTCTATATTATGGATACTGTCGCGATAGGTAATATAATCTTTATAATACTTTAAAGTCTTTCTGGTATTTCCTTGAAGTTCATAAAGATCAGCCAGTTTTAGATTTGCATCACTGATCTGTTGCTTCAGGTTTTTTTCTTGGGCCAATCTCAAACTTTCATGAGCAAACCCCAGGGCTGCTTGAAAATCATTTTTTTGAACATAAATATCTGCCTTAATGATAAGATAGACACAAACTGGATAGTTATCTCCTAAGGCTTTGTGAACAATTGTGGCTTCGTTCATATATTTTTCAGCCAAATCATATTTTCCCTGCAGGGCATAGGCAATTCCCATATTTCCTTGATTATAGGCAATTCCATTTTCATACTGCAAAGCATTGAATATGGGCTCTGATCGATGTAGATAGATCAAGGCTGAATCAGGTTGTTTTGATTGTAGGTATTCATCACTAAGGTTCAAGTTTGTGACGGCAAAATTTATAGAATCGCGTTTAGTTTCTTTGCTATTAATGTCAAGAGCTTTTAAATAGTAGTAAACCGTATTGTCATGATTATTTGCATTAGCATAGGCGCCCGCGATTGCTGTATAGGTAGTCGCTAATTTTTCAGTGTCATCAAGTTCAATAGCGATATCAGCTGCTGATAAATAATTTTTTAAGGCCAAATTTGGATCTCCTATTTTGTTGAGAGCATGACCTTTCTCTAAATATCCACTCCATAAATAAAGAATAGAGTCTAATGCTTCTGATTCTTTTATGAGCTCATCGCTATACTGAATCCTTTTTTGTTGGTCTGTATGATACCTGGCAAGATGTCTTAGGTTGTTGAGTCTATCTGTTTCATTAAACTTGCTATTTATGTAAATGAACTCAAGACTATCTGTAATAGATTGATTTTGTGTAAATCCGGTGATTGGAAAAATGAAGATAAAACCAATGACTAAAAAGACATTATGTGTAATATTTGGAAGAGTTACACTAAGAGTTTGCATATATGTTAAAGGAAAATAGGATCAAATAATTATCAAAAACCATGACCTTCTAACATAGGGTCAAGTATATAAGCCTTATCGTCAACACTATAAACAATATAGTAGTCTTCAATTTCTCCATTTCTGACACCACCGGTTTTCACTTTACCTAAAACGGTAGTGCCTGATCCTCTATTATAAGTCTTATTTTTTAAAATTTGTTTGCCTCTGCCATTGACCATCAAGACATAATCTATTGATATTTTAACAGATTTGGTATTAGCAGGATCTGGGAAACCAATCCATTTGATGGTTCTTCCTTTATCAACGGGTGTACTGAAATCGCAAGGGTTATCCTTGTTAAAACCTTTGGCTGTGGCAGGATTAGATTCCCACAGGTTCTGCATTTTGGTTACAACGCCGTGTTCGTCAATAGTTAATGCAACAATTTGATCCTGATCTTTCATTTTAGTTAGATCAATTATATTCTTTGGATTCATAATTAGTAGATTGAGATTACATATTTCTTTTTTACGACAAAAACTTCAAGCTAGGAGTAAAATGCTTGCCAGGCAATCGATTTAGGACCAACAGGCCTAATTTCTTTTCTAAAGTACCTTTTCATTTATCCAACTAAAAAACCAACATGACCATGCCTAATTCTTTATATTTTTAAAAATTAACAGGCAATATATCACATTTTACTGATTCTTGTCATGAAATAACTGTGCATGGATCTCTGTCTCACCCACTGGTTCTCTACCCGTACAGATTCTGCCATATTTCCCAAATTTATTTTCCCAATAGCCTACAAAAAGAGGTTTTTCATTTCTTAGTATATCGACGATATAGGGAAATTTTAAAATTGGGTATTCAATATAAAATCGATGAAAATCTATAGGCTCTATGATGTCTCCTTCGTCTTCAAAGAACTGTAAAACACCAATTACTTCATCGTCCTTGTCATATAGATTGATTGTTGTAAAACTCCTGTGCTTCTGAGAACCCGAGTCTAGAAAAATGCGGTATGATTTTATTTCAGTATACATGATTGTTTGATTTTGGAAAAAAGCAAATTAGGGATTATTCAGGAATTGTTCAATGACCCTAGTCAATAGAATGGTTGATATTGATCAAAAATTTTAGCATCAAATACTCTTATTATCAATATATTAACTTGCAATAATGGTTAAGAAACGCGCTCTTGAGAAGAATTATTTGAATATTTTTCACTTTTGTTGTCGTCTGAAATAAGTCTTTGAATCAGACTTTTTATGATGAACATAGTACATTTTCATCATGCCTTTATTCTTTGCTTTAATTTCACCTCGATAGTCGCATTCGAATGAGTCTTTGATGAGATGGTAAGTATTCTCTGAGATATTTATTTTTCCAGGTTCTGAGTTCGACTCCAGGCGAGAGGCTATGTTTACCGTATCACCCCAAATATCATAGGCAAATTTTTTGAGGCCAACCACTCCGGCTACTACCGGACCGGTATGAATGCCAATGCGTATATTAAAGTGAGTGATTTCGCGAACTTCAGAGCTTTTTATATTTTCAATAAAATCTCTGATTTCAAATGCCGCATGTAACATTTTTTGCGCATGATCTTTGGTTGGCTTAGGTAATCCTCCTGCACACATATAAGAATCACCAATAGTTTTGATCTTTTCCAAGCCATATTTTTCAATGATTTGATCGAATTTAGAGAAATGATAGTCAACACTTTTCACCAATAACTCAGGAGTAAGGTCTTGTGAGTATTTGGTAAATGCTTCAAAATCTGTAAACATGACGGTTACAGAATCAAATTTTTGCGGATTTACTTTACCATTATCTTTTAGCTCTTTTGCAGTTCCCTCAGGAAGAATGTTCAGTAATAGTTTGTCGGAACGGTCTTTTTCAATTTCAACTAGTTGTTTCGTTTTTTCAATGAATTTATTTCGTCTGAAAAGGCCTATTGCCAAACCTATAATGAGTATCAGTGCTACGATGGTCGCAATAACAACAATTCTTTGGTTTCTTTTTTGCTGATTTAACAAATCTACCTCAAGTTGTTTCTGAGAAATTTCAAAATCAGTTCGAATATTGGCCATTTGCTGTACCGCAGAAATATTATTGACACTATCTTTATAAGAGATATGATCTTTAAAGTATTTTAAAGAAGCCTCTGCATCGCCAGAAACTTCATATAATTTTGACAATTGCAAATTTGCTTTGCTGATCTCATCTTTTAAGCCATATTTTTCGGACAACTCTAAACTTCTTTTCGCGTAGCTCAGTGCTGATTTCCAATCACCCTGATTTAAATAAAGATCAGACATATATGTGAGAAAGACGGCAATGGGATAATACTTCTCCATTTTTTCGAACATATTGATGGCATGGTTAATTTCATCTTTAGCCAATTCATCTTGTCCTTTTAAAGCATAAGCAATTCCTTTATTACCAATAGTCATGGCAATGCCTTCCGTAAATCCTAAACGCTTAAACACGGGCCCTGATTGTTCAAACATCATAAGTGCTGAATCTGGTTTAGATACGAGTAGGTATTCATCACCAAGATTATTAAGTGCAGTTGATAATTGCTTTGGATCATCATTTTCCTTATGAATGACGATTGCTTTTTTATAATAATACACTGCATTATTATGATTTCCCATGATCGAATAGACATCAGCTATAGCGATACATATCTCACCCATATAATGACTTGATTTTTCTTTTCCAGCAATTTCGGCTCCCTTAAAATAGCTTTCCAGGGCTGAACTAAGGTTTCCCTTTCTAGTAAGGGCGTTCCCTTTGTTAAAATAACCAACAAACAACTGGATTGTGGAATCTAATCGCTTAGCATTGAGGATTGATTCTTCACTGTAACGAAGGGCTTTTTCAGGGTCATTGTGGTTGAAAGCGAGCTCCTGTAAAATTTTTAATTTTTCTTGCTCTTTATAAGTACCTGCAAGATACACCTGTTCAAGACTGTCAATAGCTTGTTGCCCTTGACAGTAAAGCTGTGTGCATAAAATGAGAAAAAAGCCCAATGTAATAAGAGCTCTTTTCTCAAAAAAAGTATATATGAGAAAACTATTTATAATCATACTTGCAGTGAGAATTTACCCTATTGACCTCCTCCAACGATAATTTTAGGATCAATTGAATACATTTTGCCTGTGTTATCAATCTTAAAATAAATTTTATACTTATAAGGTTTGCCATTGGTTTTTTCTTGAACTTCTCCTACTACTGTTGTCTCTCCATCCAATTCTTTTTTCTTGAAAACATTAGTTCCTTTGTGGTATTTAATTTTTCGAATGTCTATGGCTGCGCTTCCATCAGAAGATTCTCCACCCCAAATGATTGTATCACCCACTTCAGCGTAAATAGTGTACTCACGGGTATCAGTTCCGGGAGCTTGATCCGTAAATTGACAAACCTGATATTCAGGATTTCCAGCTTGAAGCGCGGCCACATTGCATCTAAGTGTTGCTCTATGCTGATTTTGACTATATAAAGCAGCGCAAGCAAAGATAAAAATGAAGACTTAATAAAAAAGGTTTTAAAGTTTTCATAAAATGGATTTTAGGGTTAATACCTTCGGAAGGTAAGGCATTGATTTTATAAATTTACGCAAAAAAGGACGAACTGCCTTTATAATTATCCAAGGGGCGGTTATTTCTTATCTAAAGGATCAATTATCAAATTGTGTATTGCTCATCAACAAAATGGTTCTTTTGCATTTAATTCATCGTTTAATCCTCATTTAGTTCTAAGATCTTTTTTAAATTTATGAGAAATTAAAGATCACATCATGAAAAATATTACCAATTCCCTAAAACGCATTTCTTTACTTGCACTATTCATCATTGTACTAACCGGATGTGCCCAGGCGATTCCAATTGAGGAATGTCTGGAGGTGGCACCTTATGGTTTTTTTGGAGGCCTTTGGCATGGCTTTATAGCACCTTTTTCATTCATCGTTAGTTTGTTTATAGCATGATGTTGCCTTATATGCCGTTAATAATAGTGGGTCCTGGTATGATTTTGGTTTTGTACTTGGTGCAGGAATTCTATTTGGAGGAGGAGGTAAGGCATCCTAAAACCTTTGAGATTATTGAGGTATGATGTAGAAGGTTTTTTTTATGTCTGATAAAATGCAAATATTATCTTATCATTGAAGTATAATAAATTTCAATTTTAAAGCTATGGCCCGGTCTCGTTTTTCATTAGAAAAGCTCATTAATTTGGTTATTTGTGTCATTTTTTTTCTATTTGCCTATGTACAATTGAATGACCCTGATCCTTATGTTTGGGTCATGGTCTATGGCTTGGTTGCTATTTTATTTGTTGTTTCAAATTTTGTTAGGATTCCAAAAATCATTTTTCAAGCTGTCATTTTAGCCCTTGTATTGTTTGCCTTTTTTCACGTGGGATATTTTTATGATTGGTTGCTAAGTGACGATAAGTCGGAACTTTTTGGGGATATGGTTTATGATAAGCCTTATGTAGAAGGAACCAGGGAATTTATGGGGCTTTTGATTGCTATTGCAGCCTTGATTTATTTGCTGAAAAGAGCCAATAGTCTTCCCGACTAAAAATTAATGCATTGCATATAAACCGGTATTTTTTGCTCAGCATTTGATTTTTTATAAGTTGTTTAAAACTTTCTTACGCACCAAACAGCAGTTACCAATAAAAAGTAGAAATTTAGGATTGAGTTATAACCTAATAATCATTCCATTATGACAATCCTTGAGATGAGAAAATTTAAGATTTTTATGTTTGTATTTTTATTGCTCTCCTTTTTCATTCAGGCACAGGGAAGCCAGATAGAAGAAAAGTCAATAAGTAAGCATTATACATCTGAGAATCTTGAACCAGCACTCGTGCTCTCGAGAGCAGAACAATGGTTTGGCAGTGAAGAGAATTCGGAAGAGTTTGAAATTGTTTCCCTGGATAAAAATAAAGGCGAGATGTTAGTCGAAGGGAGTACAAAGGTGTTGTACAAAAACATGGGAAAGGACCTCTACCCGAAAAGGAGTGGAATGGCGGAAGTTTTGGAGGCGAGTTTTGGAAACAAGATCAAGATACAGACTGAAACAGGAGGTTATTCAATTACCTATGAAGTGATTGACATGAAACAGGAAATGTATAAAAAGGAAGATCTTTTTTTTAATTGTGTCGATTTCAACGGTGTCGATGAAGAGCATCTTAAGGAGTACAATAAGGCGATGAATAAATTATTAAAAGCAAATTTGGTTTTTAAAAAGCGGAGGGAGATATTCACTGAAAACTCAAAATCACAGTTTGAAGAAGTTCGTAATTACCTTCTGAATTCAGGAGAAGTTGCCATTTTTTCAATACATGAAGCTATTGAATCAGAATGACAAGAAATAAAATTATTTTTAAAGGAGCCAGGCATTACTTTAAGCAATGTATTTTTACAACTATCAATTTTTGTCGAGACAAGTTAAATGAGTATTTTTAATGGCCTTATCTAATTATATATGCAATCTTTAACAGTTATACTTTCCAGATACCTTCTAATTCTATCTATTTTTTTAGTGCCATGTATAGGGCAGTCTCAAATTGGATCCTCAAAAAAGATCGATTCTACAGGAAGGTATGTTCCAGAAGCCATAAAAGTAGTCGATATTATTCAAAAAGTGGAGCAGGCCAATCAAGAGATCAAGCAAGCTGAGCGAAGAACATCATCTGATAGAGATGTAAGAAGAATTGATTCGTTATTTCCGGCATATTCAAAATTCATCTCGGCACAAAAGAAACGTAAGGATCACTTTGTTGATGCAAATCCAAACAGGCAAAAGATCAATAATCTGATCAAGAAATGGAACGGTTATTATGACCATCTTGAAAATTGGGAATCCATCATCAATGGACATGAAGAGAGAAATATCATTGTACAGGAGGTCTTAGAATTCAACGAAAAAACATGGGAACTTACCTATAATAATGCTGTTGTTGAGAAAGTACCGTTAGAGGTGTTGACCAATATTAAGGTTATATGGAATGATTATAAGAAACTCAATAGAGTTGTTTCCAAAGAGAACAATGATTATCTCGTGCTTGAATCAAAGATCAACAGTCAGAAACTGATTGTAAACAAGGTTGTAGATGACCTGAAAGATCTTAAGGATTCAGAGGTTTACGATCTGTTTTATTTAAGGCATGAACCACTTTGGAAATCCTCTTTTAAAAGCCCTGAAAAGGATCAAGGTGAAAAGGATGAAGTGGAATCTATATCAGAAAATGTCATTGGAATTGGCAAATTTGTCGAGACAAATGAACATAGCATTTATTTGTATGTTCTATTGGTCACTTTTTTACTGGCCTTGGTTTATTTCTGCAAAAAAGCTTTTCAGAAGTATCAGTTCAATGAGGAAAATGGAGATTTGCAAAATGCAAAGGATGTGATCGTGAATAATTCTGTGGTCAGTATGATTTTTATTACCCTGATCGTTGCAAAGTTTTTTTTCACAAATACACCAATGCTATTTGGTCATATTCTGGTGCTGTTGATATTGATTTTCTCTGTACCCTTGGTTCAGCCTTATGTATACAAAAGATTTAAAAAGATCATCTATTTTGTGATCTTGTTCTATATTCTCGATATTGCCAAAACCTATATGTGGTTTAGTTCGGCGCAATATAGAGTGTATCTGTTATTTGAAGCTTTATTGGTTGTTGGTGTTTTGGTTGCCTTTACCAGACCATATCTGAAGACCAGAAAAATGAATATTGGTAATTTTGGCTTACTGTTGATCCGTTTAACGCCAGTAGTATATGCCTTACTTTTTATTTCAATCCTTTCTAATATTCTTGGCTATACCAATTTAACCGATCTTACGCTGAAAATAAGCATACAAAGTGGCGTGTTTACCATTTTATTTTATGGAATATTGATAATAATAGGGGGTTTATCTATCGGACTCATACATTGGCATTTTAGTACAAATTCAGAAATTGATTTTGAAAGGAAATTTGCCCTTGAAATGAAGACGCTTCAAATTATAAGAGTGTTGGCATTTGTTACCTGGTTCCTTTTTTTTCTAGGAATGATAGATTTGTTGAACCCACTAACGGAATTTTTCACTGAAGCGCTTAGTGAGCCTTATATGTTTGGAAGTATTACTTTCACTATTGGTGCCGTTTTGCAATTTATAGTGATTCTGGTTATTGCATATGTGGCTACCAGCTTGATCTCTTTTCTGTTTGACAGTGGTGATGTGTCTATAAAAATCATAAAATTACCTAAAGGTGTTCCCGCTGCAATATCTTTGGTTATAAGGTATTTGATCATAGCGTTTGGTATTGTTTTGGCATTGTCTTCTTTAGGAATAGATCTTAGTAAATTTAATTTAATGGCGGGAGCTCTTGGTTTGGGTATTGGTTTTGGATTACAGACTGTGGTTTCTAATTTCATCTCGGGTTTGATTTTGGTATTTGAACGACCTATTCATGTTGGTGATACTGTTGAAGTGAATAATCTTTTAGGTACCGTGAACAGGATAGGTGTCCGATCGTCCAGTGTGATGACTTTTGATGGGGCTGAAGTTGTTGTGCCTAATAATAATTTGATTGCGAATGATTTGATCAATTGGACCTTGTCAGACAGTATCAAAAGGGTCGAGATTCTGATAGGAGCCAAATACGGTTCAGACCCGAATCAGGTACTGGATATATTAATGGAAGCAGCAATGAGTAGTAAGGATACCTTAAAAAATCCTGCTCCTCATGCTTTATTTAGCGAATTTGGGGATAGTTCTCTTAATTTTAAATTGCGCTTTTGGGTGCATTATGAAGTCGGCTTAAAGGCAAAAAGTGATGTCTCGATTGCTATCTATAATATGTTTACCAAGCATGGTATAGAGATCCCTTTTCCTCAACGGGATGTACATCTCAAAGATATCCCGTCTTCAGTAAAAAAGATTGATCCTCCAAAAGACAAGAATCTGCCTGCTTAATTACAATTCATCAAAAAGATATATTTGTAATTTCTGTATTTATATTTTGATAATAATCAAATGAAATTAATGTCTAAGTTGTTGATTGTCTAATCAATAATTGGTAAATTTGAGTTTCATGGACAAAAGGCTTTAATTTAATAAATGATCTAGGCTAAAGGCTTTTGTTTATCGACAAACTAAAATGTTTTAAGAATTTAAAAATTTAATTATGGGAATTAAAAAGATGGCCCTAAAAGGACTCCTTGTTTTAGGCGTTTTGGCATTGATGTTTCAGGGTTTTACAAAAATTGATCCGGAGTCAAAAGACAAATTTGTTGGACTTCAGCTGTATTCATTAAGAGATGATATGAATAAAGATGTGAAAGGTACGGTTGCAAAAGTAGGTGACATGGGTTTTAAGTTTGTTGAAGCTGCAGGCTATAAAGATGGGAAGTTCTATGGGATGACTCCGCTGGCGTTTAAAAAATTATGTGAAGATAACGGCTTACAATTCTTGGGCTCTCATACAGGGCAGAATTTGCCAAGTAAAGAGAAGTGGGACGAAACCATGGCTTGGTGGGATACAGCTATAGAGGCACATGCTGCTGCAGGTGTCAAATGGATCGTACAGCCTTGGATGAGCAAAGAAGGTTATGAGAGCCTTGATGGGCTTAAGAAATATGTGGAATATTTTAACGCGGTTGGAGCAAAATGTAGAGATAAAGGTATTTATTTTGGATATCATAACCATGATAAAGAATTTACAACTATGTTTGACGGCAAGCCATTATATGACCATATGGTTGAATTGAGCGATCCTGATAAAATGATGTTTCAGCTTGATTTGTATTGGATCACACATGGAGGAAAAGACCCGTTAAAGTATTTTGAAAAATATCCCGGTAGATTTATGTTATGGCATATCAAAGATGAAATGGAATTAGGAGAGAGTGGAGAGATGGATTTCAATACGATCTTTAAGCACAAAAAAGAATCAGGTCTTAAGTATGGCATTGTTGAAGTAGAGCGTTATAACTTTACACCGATAGAAAGTGTTAAGAAGAGCTTGGAATATATGCAAACCACCAATTACTAAGATCTTTAGGATTTATTATACATTAAAAAACTTCAGCCTAAGCTGAAGTTTTTTTTTAAAATAGTTTTAATTGTTTATGGATAGAAGTATTGTTATTCCTAAATTGCTAGAAAGATTCTTTATAAGGGTATTTATTGAAATTTGGTAAAAGTGTTACTTACTGTTAAAATTTAGATTAAAAAATGAATATTATTTTCATTCAAAAAAGATGAGATCCTTTACTGTTTTAGCACTCCTGCTTTTTGGTTATACTGCATCTTTTGGTCAGGAAACTTTGGATATACTTACCCTTACGGGAAGGTATGGGTTTCCTCAATCATATGATTCTATTTATAAATCAAAAGCAAAAGAGTATGGGGCCTTGGCTTCTTTAGTGGCACCGATTAAAATGAATGAGAAATCGATATGGTACAACAGTATTAATTATTTCTACTTTCATGTTGGAAATGATGAAGATACACCTCCTGAAATAATGAATCCAATAAATGTACATGGACTTATTCTTAGAACAGGTTTGTATCAAAAATTCTCTAAGGATAGGGCGATTCAAATCTTTTTGGCTCCACGACTAATGAGTGACTTTAAAAATATCAGTATTGATCATTTTCAATTAGGACTGATGTTTCTCTATGAGAAAAAGTTTCGAGAAGGCTTAAAAATATCATTTGGGGCCCTCTATAATCGGGAATTCTTTGGTCCTAACCTGGTTCCATTGGTCAATCTCGATTGGCAAATTTCAGAAAGGTGGTCGGTTGCAGGATTATTTCCAATTTATGGAAAAGTAAAATACAAAGTTAATGAGAAGCTTAGTGCCGGTATGAGTCATTTTGGTTTTGTTACTACATTTAGGTTAGGAGATCCGGCATATGAGGGAGATTATTTAGAGCGGAAAAGTATAGATGAATCTTTATTTGCGAGATATCAGCTTTTTGGAAACATATTTTTGGAAGGAAGATTCGGATATGCCTTGGGTCGCAGTTACGCTCAATATGAGGCTGATCAAAAAGTAGATTTTAGTATTCCATTAGTAAGTTTTGGGGATAACAGGACACAAAAAAATATTTCATTTCACGATGGCTTAATTGCCAGTATAAGATTTATATATAATGTTCCTATTGATAAGAGTAACAAGTAGTCGTAAACCAAAAGGGCAATAGTTGAAAATATTTGGCCCGATAATTGTCAGATTATATTAAAACCAATTATTATGAAAATAAGATACACACTGATTCTATTAGCTTTAATTTTGATATCATGTGAGGGTTCAGTTGGCCCTCCGGGACCTCCAGGCCCTCCGGGACCCTCAGGTGAAGATGGTTCAGGATTACTTGGACAGGTTATTGAAGTAGTAGCAGATTTGAATGCCGGAACTAATTTTGAATATTTTGTAGAGATTCCTTCAGATATAGAAGTGTTCGACAGCGATGTTGTGATGGTGTACAGACTTATGGGAGCATTTGAAGGTAACGATATTTGGGAGCCTCTTCCTCAAACCATTTTCAGAGATAGCGGTATTCTTTTATATGGCTTTGATTATACCTTGTTTGATGTGAGGTTGTTTTTAGATGGCGATGCTGATTTTAGCAGATTGGATCGAGATGATACCGATGGTCTTATCTATAGAATTGCCATAATCCCAGCCGATTTTGCCAAGGATATTGATGTTAAAAAAATGAGCAAAGTCATGGAAGTTTTGAAGATCAAAGATGTGAAACGCGTTAATTAATTAAATTAGTTTAAGTTCTATTGTAAATGAACGAATACTGATTCTAGGTTACAAGCCCGTCCTAACAATAGGACGGGCTTTTTTGTTTTTGAGTAGACAAAAGATGTTAATTATAGGTTTATACTTTGAATAATATGGTTACTTTTATTATTTTAAACATGACTTGTTATACAATGAGTCTTAAAAATTAAACCTCTTGGTTAAAATGACCAGTAGTCTTATTTTATACAATAGTTGAATTCTTATGAAAAAATTATCCCTTTTTGTCCTGGTATTTCAGATGATACTTTTGTCATCCTGTGGTAAGTCCAAAGAAAAAAGTACTGCGCATGCAGGTAGTGAATCTGAAAATCTGCCTAGAGTCGCCATTGCCGGCATAGCGATAGAATCAAGTACTTTTTCACCTGCCCGAACGCATGAAGAGGCATTTCATGCAAGGGTGGGAGATCCCGTTTTAGAGTATTATCCATTTATGGCAAAAGATTCAATAGATCGCAACAGAGCATTATGGTTCCCAACTATAACCGGGCATGCGCTACCTGGAGGAACTGTCACCAGAGAGGCTTATGAGTCTTTATTGGCAAAAACATTGGAAATGTTAAAGCTCAATTTGCCTTATGACGGCTTGTTTCTAGATATACATGGGGCGATGAGCGTTGTAGGACTTGATGATGCCGAAGGAGATTTTATAACTCGTATCAGGGAAGTTGTAGGCTATGAAACTTTGATTTCTACCTCAATGGATCTCCATGGGAACGTTTCGAAAAAGCTTGCTCAAGAAACTGATCTCATTACTTGTTATAGAATGGCACCTCATGAGGATGCCATGGAATCAAAGAAACGAGCTCTTGAAAATCTACTGGACCGTCTTGAAAATGGAAAAGGGAAACCACGGTTTAAGGCCTGGGTTCCGGTTCCCATATTATTGCCAGGCGAAAAGACAAGTACCAGAATAGAACCTGGTAAAAGTTTGTATGCGAAAGTCGACCCAATCACTAAAAGAGAAGGAATTACAGATGCGGCAATCTGGATTGGATATGCTTGGGCAGATGAGCCGAGGAATCATGCTGTTGTAATGGTGACTGGGGATAATAGCGAAGCAGTGTCGATAGCTGCCGAAGAATTAGCAAATAGTTTTTGGGAGGTGAGAAATGAATTTGTTTTTGTGGCACCAACAGCGACTCTTGAAGAAAGTCTGGAACTGGCCATTTCCAGTAAAAAACAACCATATATTATCAGTGACATGGGTGATAACCCTACTGCTGGGGGTGCCGGAGATGTAACCTGGACCTTGCAGGAAATTCTCAAAAGACCAGAATTTAAATCGGCAACAGGAAAAACACTGATCTATGCGTCAATTCCAGGGCCTGAATTCGTGGAGTTGGCATTGAAGGCCGGAGTAGGAGGAGAAGTTGAAGGACTGGCAGGGGCCGCAGTTGACAACAGGTACGCTCCGCCGATAAAATTAAAAGGAATTGTTACTGCCATTGAAAAGGGGGATAAGAATGCTGAAATCGAAGTAGTGGTCAAGGTGGGAAGCGCCTCAGTGATCGTTACCAAAAAGAGAAAACCCTATCACCGTGAAAAAGATTTTACACGTTTAGGCTTGGACCCAAGAAAGGCAGATATCCTTGTCGTTAAAATTGGTTATTTGGTTCCTGAACTCTATGATATGAGGGCTGACTGGATCATGGCTTTGACCCCGGGAGGAGTTGATCAAGACCTTGAAAGATTAGAATATAAGCGTATCAGACGCCCCATGTTCCCTTTAGATAAACAGATGGAACTTCCAGATTTAACAACCAGAATGATAGATATATCAGGGCAACTGGAATCTAAGTAGTGGCATTGTAAACATTAAAAATAAATATACCAGTTGCCTAAGGGCAACTGGTACTCGGGGAAAAATAAGCGACTTGTTTTCTAACGTAGCTTTATGTTTTCAATTTTGTTACTGACCTGTTGTCTGCTGAATAGCAGCATATCACATACTTTTAGTTATTGATATCTTAACAAGATGATTATAATCTTGATTCAAATTTCTGAGCAGACTTTGGTTTTAACTCATTTCTTCGAATTCTACTCTCGATCTTTTTTAAGAAATTCTTGATTTCTTCTCTATTGGGTGAATGTATTTGTATCATAGCAACTGTGTTTATGCCTTAGTGTAAACCAAGTGTTAAAGTCAGCATGATTTGCGTAAAAAAAATCACTTTTATAAAAAGCAGTATAAAATTCACATCACCAATACATTGTACAATCACTTATTTTGTCAATTAAACTCCTCCAGGGTCTTCCTTACTTTCAATTTCAAGCTTTGTAAGGTTTGTTTCTAATTCAAGAAGAAATATTTTTAGCTCCAGGGAATGGATGAGCAAGTCCTTATACTTTACCTTTTTCATAGATAGTAAAATTCTTTTTTTGTTCTTTTATCACGAGGATAATGGAATATAGCAATTCATTTATTATAACGTTAGGTTTGTAATATTAGTATGATATGTGCAAAGATCCTTGTCAATTTTTTAAGGGATAATTACCTTAATTGAAAACATGAATATGCGATGGATTGATTTGTGCTCATGCTAATATATTGGAATTTTAATCTAAACGACAGATCATCAAGCGATTTAGTGGATTAATTGAATGATGAACAATAGAATTTGAATTCATAAATGTTGAGCTAAAAAAATGATTAACTATTAATTTTTAGTATTTCTCTAGTCTTCAAGTGGCACGACCAATACTGGAATATTTGCTTTTTTGATCACTCCGGAAGCTACACTTCCAAATAATGCCTTATACAATAAATTATGGTCATGATGCCCTATAATGATGAGATCTATGGCAAGTTTATGCGCTTCTTCCAAAATCATTTCAGTGGTTGCACCATTAATTAAAAGGCCATCGCATTCCAGATTGTTGAGACGGACCAAATCAGTATAATCTGATACCAGGCGATGCTCTTTTCTTAACTCATCGGCTCTGCCATCTCTAATATATTGAGGACCTACACCAAACCCGATAAATTCAGGCTCTGGAGCTGCCACATGAACTAACCATATTTTTGCATCAAAAGCCTTGGCCATGTCGATTGCCTTATCAATTAATAATTTTTCGCTATTGTTAAAGTCGATGGATACAAGTATGTTTTTCATGATGTTTGTATTTAAATGAAACTTTGATTGAATACAAACTATATTTCAATACTTTTCTAAAATAAGGAGATTGAAGGAGCTGTGAAATGATACAGATCATCGAATTTACTGACCCAGGTCAAAAGCCTTATGAGGACATATCGTTTATCAACAGGATTTAAAGAAAGGTTTATGCTCTGTGTATCGTTGTGGCATCACTTTGCGCGGCAGGAAAGATCGTCATATCAGCGATCTGAACGTGAGACGGAACATTGATGCAATAGAAGATACTGTCAGCTATATCCTGAGCAACCAAAGGATCAAAATTACTATAAACACTTTTTGCCTTTTTTTGGTCACCCTTAAATCTAACAATGGAGAATTCTGTTTCAACTGCTCCTGGAGCAATATTGCTCACACGAATACCATGTGGCACCAATTCGAGTCTCATCCCTTTACTAATGGCTTCGACTCCTGATTTACTCGCACAATAAACCATTCCCTTGGCATAGGTTTGTTTCCCTGCAATCGAACTTATATTGATGATCTGACCTTTTTTTCGTTTGATCATCCAAGGCACGATAACCTTCGAAACGTATAACAGGCCTTTAACATTATAATCGATCATTTGTTCCCAATCATTGAGGTCACCATCAATGAAAAGATCTAGCCCGTGGGCCCCTCCGGCATTATTGACCAAAATATCAATATGTTGCCATGTCCCTTTTAGTGAATTCAGGTTTTTATTGACCGATTCTTTATTACCTACATCAAAACTTAAAGTCTTCACAGATACAAGGGAACTTAACTCATTTTCAAGGGAGGTTAGTTTTTCTTTTCTTCTGCCACAAAGAACAAGGTCGATATTATTTTTGGCAAACAATCTTGCTGTTGCTTCTCCGATTCCTGAAGTAGCACCAGTGATCAGGGCAGTTTTTTTCATAATTGATAAAATTTATCCTACAAATGTATGCTAAAAATAGAAGGAACAAAACCATGTTAAGCGCTAAAAAAGAACTTAAGTTTATTTCAGAAGTCAGTATGATCAAAAGTCATGTTGCAGAACTTCTTCCATTTCACTTTTTTCGATTGTAGATTCCCAGATAGGTTCTTGTCCGGTTCTAATATAGCCGACTTTTGTATGTTCATTGTAAAAAAAGAATACCGGTTTCTCATTTCTTAAAAGATCAAGGAAGTGGTCATATTCAGATATTGAATAGCGTAGATTTACCCTATCAATATGTTTCGAATTGGGGGGAATAAAGTATCCCTGACGATAGAAACACGCGGTCATCACCGGTGTAATTTGTGTGTCATTATAGCAATTAATGATAGCGTTGCATTGTAAATCGCTTTCTGAAGCACCTGTATAAAGAGTTGCGGAATATTTTGTAATGAGTCCCATGATATGAATAGAATTAAGTTTCTTCTAAGTTATAGGTTAAAGAGAGAATTTTGGATGATCCAAATCAATGGTATCGTTGATGATAGTCAAACTAAAAGTCATGCTGACCTTAAACCAAGGAATAAGTTATAAAAAAGCCAACATGATGATCATGTCGGCTTTTAACCTAATCTGAAACCTAATTATAATTATGAGAAATTTATAAACTGTTATTGTAATTTAAATTGGAATTATGTCCATTCTACCAACACATCATCTAGTTTTTGTTGATTGCTAAAAATGATCTTTTGGAATTCCAATTGGTCTATGATGCCTTTTTTAAGATTCATGATGGCATTTTCAACCTCATTTTTTATTTTTCTTGCTTCTATTTTGCAAAGAAAACCTTCGTTAATATCTGTGAATTTTAATATCCCTATAGCAAGTACTGCTTGTAATTTTGAATTTTTCATTTTGTTCTTGGTTTAGAATTATAGTACGAATGTACAGTTAGTTTATCTATAGAATTACGACATCGAATGTCCTAAAACACAGAATACAGTTAAATTAATGTTAAGAAAATTTAGATATGGCATAACTGAATAGATATGACTACATATTTCATTGGTAATTGATTCATGCAGACCAGAACCAATGTTGTCAGAACCAATCATAGATAGTCAAATCGACGAACTAAGTCAAAACGAATTGGATTTCAGTCCTCCGATGACCTCTCTTTTCAAACCAGTATTGATTGTTTGGAAAATAGATTTGAGATATGTTTATCTGTTAAATTGGCTTTTGATACTGAGTTAAAAAGGGATCTTATTGGTTATTCTCTGATAGTAAGGCTCTGGTCGCTTTTGATTTGAATATAGTTCCGATCAACTGTCATATAGTAACTTTCCTAATTTATGTTAAGTTATAATAGGACTTCAGTTCTCCTTATATAATGACTGAGTTATGAATGAGTAATTGGGCTTTTACAATTGTTTAATTTTTAGGGTATACAAATACAGATTTATTAAACATTAACTTTATGTTTAAGAATATTAACAAAACATTAAACAAAAACACCATTAGGAACGAATAATCCCCTGTATATTTGATGAAAATTAAAATATATATCCCGTGAAAACAAATAAAAACATTTTAAAAATTACTCTAGGAGTATTTTTATTATCATCAACAATGACATTTGCAAACAACAATGATCCTATTGTAAAAGAAAAGGAAAAAGACAAAACAGAGATAGCTCCTGTTGAATCTGCTATCGAATTAAATAAAGAATATTTGGAGGTAGTTCATGAAAACGCGTCTCAGGAAGAAGTGGAATTTTTATCGCAGATCATATCCGAATGGGATGTAAGAGAATCTCCAAAGTTTGAAGCAAGAAATAAACCATTTGTTGCTATATTCAAATCTAATAAAGGTTTTGCTGAAGTTAAGTATGACAGTCAAGGTAGCGTCATAGCAGCAGAGAAGCGATTAAACAATGTAGTTCTGCCGTCTCAGATTCAAAAATTGGTCTTTCAAAGATATCAAGATTGGACAATCGTTCAGAATAAATTCAAAATGTCTTACAAAGAAGGTTTTGATGTGAAAAAAACCTATGAAATCACCATCTTAAAAGGTGACGAAAAGAAAATAATTAGAATGAATGTATAATTGCATATAGGCTTTCAAATTAAAGTAAAACGATTACAACAAAAAGCTTTTGATTTCTATCAAAAGCTTTTTTTTTTGATTTTCATCGATGTAAAAACAAGTGATTATTCTTAAAAATAATCGTGTTTAAGAAAATTAACAAAACTTTAAACAAAAAAGACACTATTTATGTCATTACAGATGTATCTTTGACGAAACTAAAAAACATATATCCCATGAAAACTATTAAAACTTTAATGAAATTTACATTTGGAGTGTTATTATTATCTTCAAGTATTGCATTTGCAAACAACAACGATCCAATCAAGAAAGGTAATGGAGAAACTTCTACAGAACTAAGAGGAAAGGAATCTGCTACTATTGTTGGAGTAGCTGCTTCTAATGATAACTTTAGCACTTTAGTAGCTGCGGTTAAAGCAGCTGATTTAGTAGGCACCTTGAATTCAGAAGGACCTTTTACGGTGTTTGCACCAACAAATGAGGCATTTGCAAAATTGCCTGCTGGAACAGTTGAAACTTTACTAAAAACTGAAAACAAAGGTACATTGACATCGATTTTAACCTACCATGTAGTTGCCGGTAAATTTATGGCTTCGGATGTAGTGAAAGCGATCAAAGATAACAATGGTAAATTTGTTATCACAACTGTGAATGGTGAGAAATTAACCGCACACATGATGGATGGAAAGGTGATGTTGATGGATGCTAAAGGTAATTCTTCAACTATTATTCTAACTGATGTTGACGCTAGCAATGGAGTGATACATGCTATCGATACAGTAGTGATGCCGTAATTAATTGTAAGGAACTGATTGTATTCGATGTTGACTGCTTGAGCGCAAGGTCTGATTAAAAGTTTCAATGAATTGAAAATGCGAGTAAAGAAACTGCTGATTAATTGAATAAGAATCAGTTCTTTTTATAAAAGCTTCGGTTATACCGGAGCTTTTTTTTGTGCCTAAAATGGATATGACAAGTAAGATGTAAAAGAAACTTATTGTGGAAATTCTTACCTAAAGAGTAGTTTCAACATTCCTGCTTCGCAGCAATGTTTTTCCTTTGCTTTTTTCAACTCTGTGTTCAATTACGTTCAAGAGTTTTTTAACCATATCGGCTGTAGTGACGTGTTTGCGTATCATTTTAAATCAGTTTAGGGGGTTTTTTAATTTATGAGGTAAATGTAAGGCCAAAATCTAAAGAAATATTAAAGATGCGATAGGTTGGTGAAGATTAACAATTCCTTCATAGTCCTGCAGATTGGGGATGTTGATCCTATCTCATTATAAGGTTGACTTTTTCACGTTTCAGGAAGCCTAGAAGGTTCAGATGGTATTGGGTAAGGCAACACTTTCCACTAGATTCTGCTTTG
Organism: uncultured Flavobacteriaceae bacterium; assembly: GCA_963780405.1. Lineage (GTDB taxonomy): Bacteria > Bacteroidota > Bacteroidia > Flavobacteriales > Flavobacteriaceae > Lutimonas. The sequence goes on along the minus strand of CAWABX010000002.1, from coordinate 78,009 downwards.
GTAGGTGTAAAGATCGTAATAACGGCCTTTTTTGTCCAGAAGCTCCTGATGTTTTCCACTTTCTACAATTTTACCTTCTTCGATCACCAGAATCTGGTCGGCCTGTTGAATAGTACTCAATCTATGTGCAATCACAAAAGTAGTTCTGTCATTCATAAGCGACTGCAAACTTTTTTGAATAAAAGTTTCGCTTTCAGTGTCCAGATTTGACGTGGCTTCATCAAGAATAATGACCTTAGGATTTGCCAAAAGTGCCCTTGCTATAGAAATCCGTTGCCTTTGACCGCCAGAAAGTTTAACCCCGCGTTCACCTATAACCGTCTCAAGACCTTCATCAAAACGATCAGTGAATTCATGGACATAAGCCCCTTTAACAGCCTCCATTAATTCTTCTTCGCTGGCATCTGGTCGCGGAAACAATATATTTTCCCTGATCGTTCCCTCATATAAAAAATCATCTTGAAGTACCACACCAAGATGAGTTCTATAACTGTTGAGATTGACTTTTGAAAGATCTATTCCATCTAATGTTACCTTTCCTTGATTAGGATTTAGAAAGGTAGCTGCAAGACCTGCGATGGTCGACTTCCCCGAACCTGACGATCCTACAAGTGCAGTGACGCTTCCCGCCGGTGCTGAAAAAGAGATATCATGCAATACCTGCTTTCCTTTTTCATAACTAAAGGAAACTTTATCAAATAAAATGTCGCCTTTTACTTCTTCAATTATTAGTGTCCGTTTCTTAGGGTCGTCTTCTTCTTCCATATCCATCAATTCCTGCGTCCTGTCCAATCCTGCCATGGCTTCGGTTAGTTGACTACCTATATTACTCATCTGAACGATCGGTGCGATCATAAAGCCAAGAAATAAAGTAAAAGAAACAAATTCACCATAAGTCATATCTCCATTCATGATAAAATAGCCTCCCATTCCCATAATTCCTGCTGAGGCAAGACCCAACAGTAGGGCAGAAGAACTGGTCATTAAGGCCGTAGCTGTAAGACTCTTTTTTACATTGAGGAAGAGGCGTTCTACACCATCTTCAAAAGTACTTAATTCCTGAGCTTCAGCATTAAATCCTTTGATTACGCGAATGCCGTTCAGGGTTTCTGTCAACCTTCCTGTAACTTCAGCATTGATTTTTCCTCTTGCCCTAAAAATGGGGCGTATATAACCGAAGGCTTTTAAGGCAATAACCGCGAAGACAGCAACAGGGAGTAACACAAAAAGGGTCATTGTGGCGTTGATCTTTATCAGTATGATCAAGGAAATAATTGAAGTTAAAGAACCGCCAATTAATTGAACCAATCCAGTACCAACAAGGTTTCTTACACCTTCCACATCGGTCATCACTCTTGAAACAAGTGCCCCTGACTTATTGTTGTCAAAGAAACTGATAGGTAAGGTTAATAGTTTCTTCTGCACCTTGGCTCTTAACAGAGAGATAAGATGCTGAGCTTCTACACTTAATAACCTGGTCAGTGAAAATGAACTAACCGCCTGTATCACAATCGAAATGACTACTACAACCAGAAGTATCGACAGTGCTTTCATGTCCTGAGAAGGAATAATGTCATCAATGAGGTTCTTGGTCGCATAAGGCAAGACTAATCCAGCCAAACTTTTCAAGATGATCAGTATCAAACCGACCAATACAATCTTTTTACGAGGCCAAATAAACTCTTTGAAGGCCCAAGCGAAGGAAACTTTGTTTTTACTCATGGCTAGAGAACTTCTAATATCAAGCCAAAACATACATAGCTGACAAGAAGTCAGATTTAAACATCTTATGTCTTGATATTCACAATTTATACGCATTAATTTCGTTTTAAGAGTTGGAATTAAATTAAAATTGAAGCTATGAAATCAAATATTTTAAGACTAAAGGCATTTGCTGTACTTGTAATAATCGCAATTTTCTTTAGTGCATTTAACCTGAAAGAGAAAGAGGATAAATCTTTTCTTGAAACTTATAAAGGAACCTTATGGAAATTTGGAGAACCTAAAGATGGACTTACCATTTATGCCCAAATCAACAGATCGGAATCCGATCCTTTTGAGTTATGGTTGTATAATGTAATAGATGACTGTTATTTTTATGAAAAATATTCAGAGTCAGTGTCAACTGAGGTTCTTGAGAACAAGAAAAACAAAGTCCAGATTAAAATAAAAGAAAGTTCTGGAGAACATGGAATTTTTACTTTGACTATTGTCGGAAATGCATTGAATGTTGAATTAGACTCTTTCAAAGGTGGTAAACTTGTAAAAGAGGAACAATTTACCCTAAATAGGAGCAGCGATAATATTGATGCTATAAGAGTTTGTGAAAACTAAAAAAAGCATAACTTAATAAAAAAAGGAGCCAATGGCTCCTTTTTTTATGTCTTTTTGGTAGTAGAAGTTAAAAATCACAACAGTTATTTTTTGTGAAAAAACTTAACAAAAAATAAAGAATATTTCTTTCAGAATTTTTTAATTTCATCAGTCATTGTAAGTGGGTATTTTATTAACAAACCAAAAAGCTTGTTTTTTGTTAATGGTTAATAAATTCCTAGCTAGGATTTTGATTCCCATGTACAATATCAGTAATTTTGTAATCGACTTCTGAAATGACAGATATATGATGAAAAAATACGCGCTACTAATTTTCTTTTTTATGTTGGCAGGAACTGCAGCCCTTTCGGCCCAGTCTGATGCGAATAGAGAAGATACGGTAGGTATTAAGGATAATTTTGCCTTGAACGATGCGTTAAGCATGTATCCCAATCCTGTGGAGAATTATTTAACAATACGTTCCAACTTGCCAATAACTAGAGTTCAGGTATATAGTTTACTTGGAGATTTAGTGAAAGACGTCAACACTAATTTTCTGCGAATTGACCTGAGAAATCTTAATTCAGGTATTTATATGATCAAGATCCATTCAAATCAATTTTTTGTAACCAAGAAGCTGATCAAAAAATAATCTATTTTCTTCCTACTTAGATGAGGTATTTTAAACCTTATTTTATTGATATTAGATTCCTTAATTGATTATTAATACTTATTTTTAGATCTGCAATTTTTAAAATTCATAACATTACTTTTATGCTTAGTGAGACATTATTTTTTAAAAGAAATCTGAAGTAGAATTCATGGGAAAGGGTCAAAAAAAAGGATTTCTTTTACCTCCGGCTGTTGGATATTCATTCAGGGTGCTGTTCTATCTTTTTGGTAATCACATCGTTTCATTTAAGTTTATCATTCGAACTATATTAACCCTACTTATTAATTTAATTAATTGGCCCTTTAGGACTTATGAAAAGTTGTTTATAAATAAGAAGTATGGCCGAGCTGAGATAGAAAAGGACCCTATTTTTATCATTGGTCATTGGCGAAGTGGCACAACTCATTTGCATAATATTCTTTGCCAGGATCCTCAAATGGCCTATACAACAACTTTTCAGAGCGTTTTTCCAGACACTTTATTTAACAAAGCAGGAAGATTCCTGTTCGAGGGTTTTGCAAGAATTCTGATTCCTGGAACCAGAAAGGGAGACAATGTGACATTGGGGACAATGCTTCCTCAGGAAGAAGAATTTGCCTTGGGAGATAAAACACCCATATGCTTTTACTATTTCTGGATGTTTCCAAGATCATTAAAGAAGTTCTATGAGCAATTTGTAAGATTTAAGGATATGGATATAGCCATGATTGGTTCCTGGAAGAAAGACTATAGGCTTTTGATAAGCAAAGCCATGAAAAATACAGGGAGAGATAGATTTCTTTCAAAGAATCCTCCTAATACGGCGCGAATTAAAGTTTTATTGGAAATGTTTCCCAATGCCAGGTTTATTCATATTCACAGAAATCCTGTAGAGGTCTATTTATCAACGTCTAATTTTTTTGATAAGATGCTTCCCCATTTACAGCTTCAAACTATCGAGGCATCAACCTTAGATGATCATATTTTTGAATTGTATAAGAATTTGATGACGGATTACCTTGAGCAAAGGCAATTGATTCCCAAGGGACACTTGGTAGAGTTGCCCTTCGAGACTCTAGAGACTGACCCAGTGACATGTATCAAAAATATATACGAGGAACTTAATCTTTCTGGTTATGATCAAGGCCGGCCTTATTTTGAAGCTTATTTGAATAAAATGAAAAGTTATCAGAAAAATAAACATCATATTTCAGAAGCATTGATGAAAAAAATCCAAAATGAATGGGGCTTTGCAATGAAAGAATGGGGATATGGAATTCCAAAACACATTGAAATTGAATCTAATGAATCAAAGTAAGTACTTTACGAGTATATGTTTTTTATTGTTGCTCCAGTTCCAGTTATTTGGCCAGGGTGAATGGGAAATGATCAAGGATAAAGAGGGTATAAGGGTTTTTACCAGAGCCAATCAGTTATCATCGTTCAAGGAGTTTAAAGCCACTATGCAAATTGAGGCTGGGGTGAGTCAATTCCTCGCAGTATTGTACGATGTGGAGGGACTCTCGGATTGGGCCTACAATACCATAGAGTCAACCTTGCTGCATCGACCCGATGATATGAGTCAGACTTATTATTCAGTGGCGAAGGCACCTTGGCCCTACAAGAATAGAGATGGTATATATTTGAATCAGATCACCTGGGACAAAACATCCCGAGAACTTCATGTCGAAATCGAAATGCTTGAACAAGACATTGAAACCAAAGGGGACTATGTTAGAATGGATGGATATGGGTATTGGAAGATCAGAGAAGTTTCAGATGGCAAATTAGATATTGTTTTTCAGATGCAGGTTGATCCCGGAGGGTCCATTAAAGCCTGGATGGCCAATATGGTTGTTTCTGATTCTCCTTATAAAACCTTACTCGGTCTCACGTGATATTATACATAAAAAGAAATATCAGGGTAAAAGCTATGATTTCTTACATGACTGATTTATTTACTTTTCTGGTTTTAAATTATCTACGGTAAATTCATCGTCACTTAAGCCCTGATCAAATTTGATTTGTGTTAAAAAGATTTCGGTTGAATGCTGTTTCTGCGTATCATGCATCATTACCCGCTCAGCATACCAGTATTTACCCTGTTTTTTGTAGGTGTAAGTAGCATATTTAAAATAAACCTTATCCTTATCAAAATACTCCATTTTCTCTGGATAAAGATGCTTTTTGTTAAGATAAACGATGATCTTGGAATACCTTGATTTCATTGATTTAGGCATCAGTTCGAGCTGATAGATCTGATCATCTGGAGAAGGAAGTATCCTCGGTGTGAACCTTTCACCATAGGATGTGCCGCTCATGTCTTCATAAGAAAAATCAGTGCCCGTAAAGGCTTGACTTTTGCTCAGTAAGGTCACTTTAACCGCCTTGTTAAAAGCAGGCATATACAACCATATGATATCATCCGGAAGTGAAAGTGTCGCTGTTCCAACCTGTTTTTCCGGAAAAGTATAGCGATATGTTTTGTGATACTGACCTTTTTGTTTCATGATGGCTTCTCTCACTTTTTCCTTGCCAGATCGGTCTTTTAAGACCATTTTGACCAAGGCTTCTTTGTCTTTTGGAGCTGACATTAATGCATCCATACCCTGAAGTAAGGAAGCAGCACTTTGAGCAAATGATGTATTTACCATCGATAAAAAAAGGAAACTTACAAGTATGACTTTTAATTTGTTCATTTGGATGGGGAGCTTAAATTTTTATTTTTGTTAATGATGATTAGTATTGCCGGAAGCAGGGTCATAGCACCAAGGCTCGAACTTACCATACTAATCGCAATCAGTATGCCAAAATACTGCAAAGGAACCATCTCGGAGAAAACGAGTACCAAAAAGCCTGCAGAAACCGAAATCACATTAATGATAATAGCATTTCCGCTGATCATTAGCGTGTCATGAATAGATTTTTCCAGCAATCCTGTTTTTGTATAGATTTCATTGAAATGAGATATGATATGAATCGAGTAATCTATCCCTATACCAAGGGCCACACTTGCCACAAGAACCGTTGCTATATTCAGTGAAATCCCTGTAAGTCCCATTACCCCAAAAAGAATAATGATGGCAGCAATGATAGGGATAGTAGCGTATAAACCATTGATCAAAGATCTTAGCATCAAGCCAACGATGATGATCACAAATATAATGGCAATAGAAATACTACCTAATTGACTGTTAATTAAGCTTCTGTCCATTGTAATATCGACAAAGGGCATACCGGTTATTTCAATTTCGCAATCTGCTCTGGAATTCTTCTGAATAAAGTCATCCATATATTTGGCAAAAATTATTTTTGCTTTGTTATCAGGTGATTTGAATTTAGAAATGATAATACCCTCTGTAAGATCTTCACTTACAAATCGCTGCATAATTTCATTGCCATCCAATAAAAACCATAATTGTTCGACCATAGCCTGATCATTCAGGCACTTCGCGACTTCCCGTAATCGCGAGATTAATTTCAGAGATCAGTTTAGCTACAGACATAGAGGTATAGATATCCGGACTCTGTTCCATATAAGCACTGGTTGCCATCATGGTTTTAAGCACCTCCGGATCCTGCATATTTCCTTTAAAATGAACAAACACAGGTTTGGTTCCTCCGAATTTTTCAACCATGATCCGTTCGGCTTCCCTGGTTGGATTACCTTTTTTGAAATATTCCTGAATATCAACACTTCGTTCAATAGACATGATTCCTGTTAGGCTAACGGCAATTGCAACTAGCCATAGCGAAAGAATCATTTTAGGACGCTTAAACAGGATATTATTAAGAGGAAGCAACAGTCTTTTTTCTATAAACCCATTTCCTTCTTTTTGAACCTGGAGTTTTTTTGATGATTTAGGAAGCGCAGCCAGAATGGCCGGAACAAAAAAGATAGCCATCAAACAGGCAACGAAAGTACCCAAAGCGGTAAAAATACCAAAATCAACAATCATGTCGAGATAGGCGCCAAACACGAAGGATATAAAACCAATGACCGTTGTAATGGCCGCAAGGATGACGGGAATCATGACATAGTTTAAAGCTGAACCTGATCACATCAGTATCTTTTGATTTCCCTACTTGATTGACCCTGTTGACCACATGGATGGTATATGCACTTCCAATGGCAAGTAAAATGATTGGAATATTATTTGAGATCATCGACATGGAATATCCCAACAGAGACATGGTACCCAAAGACCAAACGATGGCAATAACAGCTGAAAGCAATGGGAGTACAACACCTTTGATCGATCTGAAACTCATAAAAAGTATAATGGCAATCAGAAGAAAGGCAATGGGCAGCAACATGACCAGATCGTTCTTCATAAGTTCGGCAATATAGGTAATGAGCATGGGTGACCCAATATAATAGAGCTTTTCCGGAAGTTGTAATGCCTGGGTTTTATCAAGCACAGTTCTGGCCACCTCATTTACATCGGCGCTATCATCTAATGTAAAAACCACCAGACAGGAAGTTTCATCCTCTGAGACGATAGACCCTTTATACATTTCATTGGCTGCTATATTGTTGCGAAGTGCATCAAAATCTTCTTTGGTTTGAGGTAAGTCATATTCATCAACTAGCCTGCCTATTTCTATACCGAATTCACTGCCTTTGATATTGATGATATTACTAATACTCGACACAGATGATATACCCTTTATTTTACCTACAGTATCAGTTATGGTTCGAATATGCTCTATTACGGATGTCTGATAAATATTATCTGTTTCCAATATGACGATCCCCATTCTGTTTCCCGCCAAAATTCTGACCGATCTTTTTCAGCATGAGGGCATGTTTGTCATCATCGGGTAAGGAACTCAAAACATCAGCATCTATGGTGAGCTTAGTCGTTTGCAAGGCAAAGAAAGCCGTACCAAGGATCACAGTAATAATGATCAGCCATCTGAAATGTAGGATTTTATTTGTTAGGTTATCAGTCTTCACAAGAATGTTTAATCATTTTAGCTTTTAAATGAATCGCTAAGGTTAATAAATTTAATTTTAAGAATTGTCTATTTCCTTTAAGATCTTTGCAGGATTACCTCCAACAACAACATCATCAGGAACTGATTTGGTAACTACTGCACCTGCTGCAATTACGGCTCCGTTCCCTATGTTCACTCCCGGATAAATGATAGCGCCTCCACCGATCCAAACATCATTCCCAATCCTAACCGGTTTCGCATATTCAAGCCAGGAATTTCCTTGTTTTGGCATCCAATGGGTGCGTAGCCGTGTAAATTTGAACGTCAGGACCAATAAGCACATGATCGCCGATCTCTACCTTCATCACATCGAGAACAACACAGTTAAAGTTAAAGAAAACATTCTTACCCGTATGGATATTATATCCATAGTCACAATAAAAAGGTGGTTCAACCCACAGACCTTTACCGGCATGCTCCAGTAACTCATAAAGTAATTTCTTTCTTTCCTTTTTGCTGTCGTCATTGAGCTGGTTGATCTTTTGAAAAAGAAGACGTGCACGATGTCTTTCAGCGACCAAAACCGGATCATTGGGATTGTACAATTCTCCTGATAGCATTTTGGATTTTTCCGTCATGGATTAAACTCTTTACATTGATTAGACCAAATATAGACAATAATCGATTTTTATGCCTAGAATTTGGAAAGGATTTCAGGAACTTTAGACAGATTAGGGAGATTGCAGGATTAGTTCTTTAACCAGGCATTTTGTCTTTGTCGAATCTCTTTGGAAGTCTCTTTCATCAAAGTGGTCTTAAAAGCAGGGTCCCGAACAAAGGTTATTTCCGCTTCATGCTGATTTTCAAATCTATTGTATACAACTTTCACGGTTTCCCCAACCTTGTATGAATGCAGAAATGCCTCGGGTTTTATCTTGTTATTGGTGAGTTTCCCATCAATGGAAATGATTTCATCTCCTTTTGATAGCCCTCCTTTATAAAAAGACGAGTTTTGCTGGGGATTTGAGCTGATCAGCCATTTATTATTTTTATTTTCAATGCTTGCCCCGAAATACGGACGATCATCATATTGATCCGAAAAAACAATACCCACTGAAGCTAGTAAAGACTTGTAGTCAGGCATGTTACTATTGTAAATATAGCGATTAAAAAATTGTTGGCTAAAAGAATTATCTGACATAAGCGGCTAACTTGTTTTCAAGATTTTTTAATGTATAAGGAATTTCATTTTTCCCATAGGTCTGCCAAACAAGTTTCATAAATCCATCCAGTGTTTTGTTCCCTTCCAAATTTCTTAAGCTAAGATCCAGGGCAAGTCCAAGTACATTACCATAGGAGTAATAAGACACAAAAGTGTTTTCCCAATTCACCTGATCAACAGAAGTGGCTGCATCTACAAATGGCGCCTGATAGCTCATTTCAACCGGATTGTGATAGTTAAGGCCAGGCGAGTTCCAAACATCACTAAGGTTTTTTGAAAGACCTGATTGCATACGCTTCACGTGATATGATTCCGGCTCTGCACAGGGTCAGATTCGTATAATAGCTTGTAAATCCTTCAGCGAACCACAATTCTCCTGACATATTAGCTTCGGTCATAATCAAAAGGCTCTAGAGAGACAAGGTCTAATTCTTTCTACGTTCCAGGCATGGAAAAATTCATGAGCCACGGTACCGATATTTTCTTGAGAGCCACCTTTATTCAATGGATTGCAAGTCAGTCAGAATCAGTGGAATTCCTGTGCTCCATTCCGTCTCCGTCAACATTTGCCGCATAACAGGCCAAAAAGATGTAAGAGCCAAAATCAAAATCAGGTAGTGTTCCAAACACCGCAATTTCTGACTTTACTGATTTTCTTGACATTTTCAAAATAAGCATCAAACCCCTCATATCCATGCGCCTGGTGCAATGCGAATTTAATATCATAGTCTTTGCCTTTAGAACTTATTTTAAAGCTTCTGAGTTCATGATTGCTCATTTCAATCGGACTATCCATAAAATAATCAAGATCGGGAGCATAATATTCATTTTGAGGCAAAAGTTTCAGTTGCGTGGCAACTTTCCAATTGAGGTCCTTACGGGGATGTAATTTGATCTGAACAGGACTTTTTTTATAAGCAGGTGCATAGACAAAAGTAGCCGGTATATTGAGATGTGCATGAGTTTCATCTACTTGAGAATAGGTCCCGTCTCCGTGATTTGCGAACAAGGTATATGCTATTTTGACTGTGCCCTGATGGCCTGAAATATCCCATTGATAGGGGTTTGGTCTGGTCACCCTGAGTTCATTTCCTTTTTCGTCGAAGGCTTTGAAACCGTAAACATTTTTTGCAAATTCATGGATGGCATAGCGTCCGGGAGAAGTACGACTCATTCTTACAGTTAGTGTATCTATTTCAATATTTTTATAGGCAACAGAGATTTCAGCTTCGTGATGAACGGCATTTTTGAAAGAGATTTCGTATTGAATATTTGACTGAGAAAAAACGTTTCCTGTTGCAAACAGGCAAACGATCATAGCGTAGGATATTAATTTCATGAGTGAGTAGGCGGCTCTATTTGGCAGGTAAATATATTCATAATAATTGCCAAATCATAGCTGTATATACATCATAGCTTTGTTAAAAAAGAGATACCTTTGCAACAGATATGGAAAACGGAAAAATTAACAAGCTGGAAATTGTAAGAAAAGACCCGAAGGGTTTTTATCTTCAGGATGATAAAGGACAGGAAATCTTTCTGGCGAAAGAAGAAACAGGACTTGATCTGGAAGTGGGATCAACCATAGAGGTTTTTATATACAAAGATCGCTCAAGAATGGTGAGTACAAAACTTCCTTATGCCCAGGTGGAAGAATTTGCCTTTTTGACTGTAAAGTTGCTTACTGAGCAAGGTGCTTATGTCGACTGGGGTCTGGAAAAGGATTTGTTTGTTCCTTTAGAGGAGCAAATGGAAACCTTGGTTGTAGGATCATCCTATCTTTTCTTTGTTTATGAAGATGAAGATAATGGGTCTATACGGGGTTCTCAAAGAGTAGAGGACTTTGTGTTTTTCGATGAGATAGATATCAAGAGAGGTGATGAGGTTGATCTGTTGCCTTATCGGGAAAGCGAATTAGGTATTAATGTTGTGATCAACAATTTGTATCAAGGCTTGGTTTTTAAGTCAGATGTGCACAAGGAGGTGAGCGTAGGTGAGCAGATTAAAGGCTATGTAAAGCAGGTGAGAGAGGATGGTAAAATTGATATTTTATTGGAACCTTTAGGCTATAAGAAAAGCGTAGAATCAAATACTGATACCTTACTCAAAGCCATCAAAAAAGCAGGTACTTGTCTACCACTTACGGATAAAAGTAAACCGGAAGACATTAAGAATTCTCTCGGTCTTAGTAAGAAGGCTTTTAAAAGAGCGGCAGGGCACTTTGTATAAAAAGAAGCTGATTGAAATTCGCACGTGACGGACTTTATTTGGTAAAAAAATAATCAACTCTTTCCAATCCTACGCCAATGGATTCATCCATTTGAATTGATGATTGGTGTCGGGAACAACGATTCTTTCGGCAATACGCTCCATTCTTTCGGGTAATTTCATCAAATAGGCTCTGGCTTTTTCAGCTTCGGCAGTCAATCCGGTGATTTTGTCAATGTCCCAGGCAACATTTAATTTCCTCATGATATCTACATAGTCGAAACTTGTATATACCCCGGCTCTTTGCGCAACTTCTGAAAACTTTTCGAACAAAGTTCCTTGAGCGCCAAAAGATTCCCTTAAATGCATAGCAGGCATCGTAATTTTTAGCTTCATCATGTCAAAATAGGCCAACATCATTTCACTTGGGTCTACCGTAAAGATTTGTCTGATAAATTCAGTATACGCTTTGTGATGTCTCATTTCATCACCGGCTATGATCTTACACATTTTCCCCAAATTCTTCATTCCCGCCTTCTTGGCGATTTTAGCAACATTATTATGAGAAACATAGGTGGCTAATTCCTGAAAACTAGTATAAACAAAGTTTTTATATGGATCTCTTGCCGTTCCAATATCAAAACCATCAGCGATCAAATGTTGGGTAGTCACTTCTACTTCTCTCATATTTACCCTACCCGATAAATAAATATATTTATTCAAAACATCTCCATGGCGATTCTCCTCGGCGGTCCACATTCTTACCCATTTTGCCCAACCATTATCTCCGTCTTCACCATGTTGAGTTATACCTTCTAAATCCAATAACCAGGATTCGTAGGTAGGTAGTGCCTCTTCTGTGATCATGTCACCAACTAGTGAAATCCAGAAGTCATTACCTAGCTCCTTGGATAGTTCCCTTATTTCCTCGACCTCATGCATAAAGGAATCAGACTGAGGATTAGGAAGGAAATCTGTAGGCTGCCAGATCTTTTCAGGTGGAATCAAATAGTCCTTAAGAAAGGTTCCTACATTTTTTTCCAGCGTTAGCATCACTTCCTTTCTTATGTTGTTAATTGACATTGTATTTGAATTTATTTTGAGTTGCGAAGATAAATAGTTTTTATCAAATTTGATTATTTATTATCATTTTCGTATGATTTACTGATTTTCAATAATATAAATATAATTTTTTCGATTCAAAATCAATAAGTAACTTGTTGCTTTAATTTTAAAAATCCTATTTTCGGTATCCGAATCTGAAATTAGAAAATCATGGCTTTAAACATTATTATTGGAATAATTGTTATTGGATTAACAGTCATTATTCAAAGTTATGGCACAATTCTTTGGGTCTCTAAATATGACAAAGAAAGAAATCGCCTGGATTCCAGTACTTTTAAGACATATGGTACAAGACTTCTTATATCCACAGCTATTTTTCTTATTTTTATTCACCTTGTTCAGGCGGCAATTATGGGCTTCGGTATTTATGTTTCTTCCAGGTATTACAGAATTTCAGACTTTTGAAAAATCTATGTATTTTTCGCTGGTTACCTTTACAACCTTAGGTTATGGAGAAATAACAATAGGATCAAACAGCAGAATGCTGGCAGGTCTTGAAGCGATTAACGGCATAACACTGATTGGCTGGTCGACAGCCTTTATGTTTGCCATTTTTCAGGAATTAATCAAGTCAAGCATAAAAAAGAGGCATGTTAATTAGCGATTAAATGTAAATTGTATCTCGCAGTTTATTTAAGAATTTTATGGCAAAAGATAAAGGTTCTATCAAAAAAGTTACTTTCATTACACTATTGATCACCATCCTTTTTTTTGTGTGGTACGTTAGTGCTGACAGACACACACCTTACACCGATCAGGCAAGGATTCAAGGTTTAATTACACCGGTTAGTCCCAGAGTGTCAGGCTTTGTTACTGAGGTAAACATACAATTGCATTCCAGGATAAAAGCTGGAGACACCCTTTTTCAGCTCGATAAAAGACCTTTTGAAATTGCCGTTCAAATAGCTGAGGCGGAAATTGACAACTCGACACAATCAGTAGCTGCAAGTTCTGCTTCTGTAAAATCCTCTGCCGGAAAACTTGGAGTAGCAAGAGCCCAGTTGGATAGGGCCCAAAGAAATTGGGACAGGGTTCAAAGGGTGATGAAAGAAAATGAAGGTGCCTTATCAGAAGCAGATAAAGATCAGTCAGAAACCGCCTTGCTTCAGGCTGTAGAGCAAGTGGCTTCGGCTGAAGCCAGTCTTGAAAGAGCGAAACAAGCTTTGGGGGAATCCGGCCCTGATAATCCAAAAATCAGAAGGGCCATTCAGAACCTTGAAAAAGCCCAATTAGATCTCGAGTTTTCCACTGTCATTGCACCTACCGATGGGGTCATTGAAAGTTTTGATGTAGATCTTGGATATTATGCCAGTGCAGGACAACCTATCACTACACTCATTTCAAGTTCTGATATATGGATTCAAGCTAATTTAAAGGAAAATAACTTGTCGAAAATGAGTATTGACAATGAAGTGGAATTCGTATTAGACATTGCTCCCGGAAGAATCTTTAAGGGAAGGGTAAGAAGTCTTGGTTTTGGGGTAGCGACAGATCAAACTAATAAAGGTGGGCTTCCAACCATCTCAGATAAAAAGGGATGGCTTCAGGATCCCCAACGATTTCCTGTGATCATCAAATGTGATGATCCAGCTGTAAAGGACCTTTACCGGTTAGGTGGTCAAGTTGATGTTGTGGTCTATACGGGGGATAATTTTCTGTTAAATACTATCGCAGGCCTGAGATTAAAGTTCATTTCCAAACTCTCTTATGTTAGGTAGACTTCAACATATATCTTTTCTTTCCATAGAATGGCGAACGCTTGTTCCTGTGTTAAGGTACGTTGTGGGTTCTTGTTTTATTTTGGGTGTCACTTCACTGATGAATTACGATCTGGCTTACCTTACTTCAGTACTTGCTCTTGGTTATTTGGCTCCAGGTGCCAAACCTCTCAAAATGAAGCAAGGGATTGGTTTTATTTGTAATTTTGACAATCATTACAGGATTAACTGTCATTTTTACAGAATTATTTTTGGATTATGCCATGGTTTTCATGCCCTTGTTACTTCTTTCTCTGATGTGGTTATACTATACAGATAAGCTTCCCATGATGGTGAAATTATTCTCCCTTGTTAGTTTAGTTATTATCCCCTTTGTCTCAATCGATTCTGGCGCTATTGGAAGCTATGTGGCTGCGAGACTGGTTTTTAATGCCTTTATGGCGATTATTTTATCTCAGCTTGTTTTTATGATATTTCCGCTCTGTGAGGCTGATATTCCTTTTGAGAAGAAAAAGAAAGAAGCAGAAAAACAATCAGAAGCTGAACGTTATAGATACGCTCTAAATATCATTTTGATCCTTCTTCCTGTGTTGTTATTGTTTTATATGTTTAAGTTGTCTTCCAGTATTCTGGTATTGACTTTTGTTGCGATCTTAACCATAAGTCCGGCACTTTCAAACCCAAAAGTTGGCCTTGTGATGATCGTCGCTAATATTTTGGGTGGTGTTTTCGGGATTCTGGCCTATAGGCTGCTGACAGTTGTGCCAAATTTCACTTTTATGATGCTCATCGCTTTAAGCATAGGATTATTCTTTGGAAGTCGTTTATTCTCCAATAGTAAATACGCGGGTATCTATGGAAGTGGGTTTTCGACTTTTCTTCTGATACTGGGTTCTGTAACATCATCGGATACTGAAGCAGGAAGTGAGGTATTAAGTCGAGTCATACAAATCTCTATAGCCGTTAGTTATGTCGTTGTAGCCATGAGTATCCTAAATAGAATTGTTCATGCAAGAAAGGAAAAGTCATGATGAAAACTTCGGTAAAATATGGCTTGTTGGTGCTCCTGTTCGGATGTATTTTCTTTCCATTGGAGAGCTGTAAAGTAGGGAAGGATTATGAACGGCAAGAAATGATTGGGCCAGAAGTTTTTTCACAGGACTTTCCAAAAGACAGCAGCATTTCAAACCTCCCTTGGTGGCAGTTGTTTGACGATAGTATTTTAGTTGATTTGATCGATACGGCCTTAGTGAATAATAAAAGTATACAAGTCGCCATTTCAAGAATTGAAGAAGCCCAGCTACAAATTGATATTGCCAAGGCTGATTATTATCCTTTTATTGGCTATAATGCCTATGGTTCCAGTTTTGCAAATTCAGAGGTGTCCGGATTATCTAATCAGGCAGGTGGTGGCCTTAATGTTTCTTATACAGTTGATTTGTGGCAGAAGATCAAAACCATGAATAAGATTGCTTTACAAAACTATTTTGCTACTGAGGAAGCTTATAAAGCCCTAAACATAAATGTTGTATCTGCTGTAGCAAGCGCTTATGTGTCTCTAAGGGATATTGATAACAGATTGATCATTGCTGAAAAAACAGCAAAAAATTTTCAAGAGAACCTCGATGTGATGCAGGCGAGATTTAATGCAGGATTTATAAGTGAAGTAGATCTTTCTCAGGCTAAGATTCAGGTGAGTGAAGCAAAAACTGCACTGGAGATTTTTAACAGATCAAGAGTTCAGATAGAAAATGCTATTAGTGTTTTATTGGGAACCGCGCCCAGAAGTATTCCAAGAGGTTTGCCGCTATTCGACCAGATTTCTATCCCTGAAATCCCGGTAGGCTTACCCTCTGAACTTTTAGACAGGAGGCCCGATATTGTACAGGCAGAAAGAAGGCTACATGCCCAAACCCTTAGAATAGGTGTTGCCGAAGCATTAAAATATCCTTCATTAACCCTAAGCCTTGACATGGGGGCACAATTGGTAAACCCCTCATTTCTATTTGCAGATTTGGGTGCCCAGTTATTGGGACCTATATTTAATGCTGGAAAACTGCAAAGAAATGTTGAAGTAGAAGAAGCCAGAACTAAACAACTACTTTTAGACTATGAAGCTTCGTATTTATTTGCCTTACAAGAAGTTGAGGACGCCATGATTGCCGTTCAAACATATAAAAGAGAATATAACTTAAGAAATGAGCAAATGTTGATGGCCACAAAAGCATCACAACTTGCTTGGGTCCGCTATGACGGAGGGCTTACAAGTTATCTGGAAGTTTTGAATCTTCAAACCTCTCAGTTTAATGCAGAATTAAGAGCTTCGGAAGCTTTTAAAAATCAAATAACCTCTATCGTAAGTCTCTACCAAGCCTTGGGTGGAGGTTGGTATACAAATCCTCAGGAAAAAGAACAAGTCAACTAAATTAAACCGTAAAAAATGAAAAATTCTGAAACCAAAAAACCGATTGATCTCTACATCAAAATTGTACTGCTATCCTTACTTCTGATCTGGAGTTTTTATATTGTAAGGCCTTTTGTGACGCTCATTGTATGGTCAATTATTTTGGCGGTAGCGCTTCATCCGTTTTATGAAAAACTATTGAAAATAACCAAGGGTAAGAAAAAAGGATTGGTAACCTCGGTTTTTCTTTTGACCCTTGTGGCCTTGATCATTGTGCCAACTATTAATCTTACCGGTTCGATTATTGATTCTGGACAAGAACTTTATCAAAGTTTTGATCAAGGAACACTTAAAATACCACCGCCTGGGGAAACGGTTAAGGACTGGCCATTGATAGGTGAAAAGATTTATGGAGCATGGTCGTCTGCCTCCTCTGATCTAGAGAACTTCATTGTAAAATACAAAGATGAAATTTCCGAGTCTTTGGGTTGGTTATTCAGTAGTTTTGCAGGCTTGATGGGTTCTGTAGCATTAGGACTATTTGCTTTAATTATAGCCGGGGTATTTATGTCATCTGCGGATGCAGGCTATCGGTCAGGGGTTGCTTTTGCAAATAGATTGGCCAAAGGAAAAGGAGAGGAGTTTATTAAAATGTGTATTGGTACCATACGGAGCGTGGTTAAAGGGATTCTTTTGGTTGCTATTATACAGGCCGCACTGTCATATCTTGGGTTTGTCATTATTGGATTACCAGGAGCCAGCCTTTTTGCTTTGCTGGTATTGATTTTTGCCATTGTACAAATTCCAGCTTTGCTTGCCATGATTCCAGCGATTGCCATCGTATTCTCATATGCAGAAACAACACCTGCTATCATATTTACCATCTATGCAGTTCTTGTTGCGCTCTCAGATAATTTCTTAAAGCCTATGCTTTTGGGTAAAGGATTGGAAACACCCATGTTGGTCATTTTGATTGGTGCACTTGGAGGGATGATGTTACAAGGAATTCTGGGCTTATTTATTGGCCCGGTGGTGCTTGCCCTGGTGTATCAGATGTACTCGAACTGGGTTGCGGAAGGAACGGCAGATACTACCAGTTGAAAAAATAGCTGAAGAATAAAGTATTTATTAACAAAAAAAGCTCCTTTTGAGGAGCTTTTTTTTGTTTTTAATTTATTTGGGGATCATCCAGATCATTCAATTCCCCTAACTGTTTAAGAAGATCAAATGTTTTTTTTGCTTCCTCTTCATCCACAAGGCTTATGGCTGCGCCAACATGCACCATAACATAATCACCAATCTTTGCCTCCGGCACCAGCGTCAAGCTGACTTCTTTAATAATGCCATCAAAGGAGACTTTTCCCACTCTGAATATTTCATCAAGCTCCTTGGTGATCGCGATAAGTTTTCCCGGAATAGAAAGGCACATTTTATATTTTTTTTAAATTAAAAATTAAATCAATTTTTTTCTTTCTTTAACCAGCTATACCATTTGTCCATTCCCTCGCCCGTTGTAGCGGAAACTTCAAAAAATATCAATTTCGGATTTATTTGAAGCGCATATGATCTCAGCTTTTCCAGATCAAATTCAAGATATGGCAAGAGGTCAATTTTATTGATGATACAAATATCAGAACTATGGAACATGTCAGGATATTTCAAAGGTTTGTCTTCACCTTCAGTGGTACTGATGATAACCACCCTTTTGCTTTCACCAAGATCAAACATAGAAGGGCATACCAGATTACCAACGTTTTCGATCATCAGGATCGAATCCGCTTTTGGATCAAGCTGTTTGACGGCATCATATACCATATCACTTTCAAGGTGGCAACCCTTGCCTGTATTAATTTGAATGACAGGAATGTCGAGTGCATCGATGCGGTTCGCATCCTGCATGGTTTGCTGATCACCTTCAATCACTGCAAAAGAAATTTCCTTCTTAAGATCTTTAAGGGTTTTTTCCAATATACTGGTTTTTCCTGATCCTGGAGAGCTTACCAGATTCATAACAAAAAGATTTTTTGCTTCAAAATAACCCCTGTTTCTCGCAGCCATAAGATCATTGTGTTGCAAAATATTTTGTTGTACTTCAATCACAGTCTTCTTAACAGGATCATGTGTATGATCATGCGTGTGCGAATGATCATGCGTATGCGAATGACCATGATCATGATGACTGTGTTCATGATGAGCGTGTTGATGTGTATGCTCACCATGACTATGATCATGATGATGCTGGTGATCATGAGGAACCACCCCTGGTTTTTGAATGGAAATATGTCCGTCAGGACTTCCACATCCACAAGTGCCACACATAGAAATTAAATTTTGAATTTATTCAAATATAGGAGTTTCAAATGTTTAAGCATATGATTTTCATCAGGTTTGCTTTATTACAATATACAAGGTGTTTTACGTGCTAAAATGAGGTTTATATTTTGAGTAAGAAAATCTCTGGCCATACTGAAATTTGACAAACCTATTTCGCTGGGTTCAAGAGAAAGGCCCCATTTTTTTCCTTCAATCCCCAAAACAAAAGTAGCGGGCTTCGTCTTGTACAATTGGTTTTCTAACCAAAGTATTGTCTCTGGCTCAAGCATGTGAGAAGTGAGTCCGAGGCCATTATTGGGATGGCATGGCTTGAAAAAGAAACCATTTTTGGTATTTTCTTTGGTGGCATCAACAAAAATCACGGTTGGATAATGGGAGAGCAGCTCGGCATCTTCTATGTGTAACTGATACCTATAAAGAAAGTCCACGCCATTAATATTGCTTCTTTAGATGGTCAATCATTAACCAGCCGAGACCGTCGTCACTTCGACCTGAATTCCCAATCCCAATGATCAGCAAATTTTTAGTTCCTTCGTCTGACATCTGTTAAATTTCCAAGATGATCGAATAAAGAAACTTCTAAGGGCATTTGGCCCATTGCATGTGTAGCGCAGCTAAGACAAGGATCATAAGCCCTGATAGCAACTTCAACTTGATTTAGCATAGCTTCACTCACCTTTTGTTTACCGTCAATAACCTCATTTGCCACCCATCTTACTGCCTGATTCATGGCTTCATTGTTATGTGTAGTTGAAACAATAAGATTACATCGGGTAATTCGATCTTTTTCGTCAACCTGATAATGATGGATCAAGGTTCCTCTGGGAGCTTCAATAATGCCAATACCCTCGTTTCTTCTATTTCCTCTTCTAACCAGGTCATTACCCAAAATATCGTCATCTTCAAGAAGATCTTTCATCAGTTCTGCACAATGAAGAAGTTCGATCAATCTTGCCCAATGGGAGTACATGGAAGCATTATTTGTTTTCCCTTGGGTAGCATTTAAGAACGACAATCTTTCAAACGCTGCAAGTGGCGTAGAAATTCCTTCACATACATTCATTCTTGCCAGTGGACCAACCCTGTTCCAGCCCTTTTCTCTACCAAGATGTCTTAAATAGGGAAACTTTAGATAAGACCATTTCTCAACTCCTTCATAAAAGTGATTTTGATAGTCGTCAGATGGAATGTCATTCAAGGTGATATTTCCCGAATCATCTATGGCTCTCAAGTAACCATCGTATAATTCCAAGGTCACCTGTTTTTTTATTTACCAGCCCTAAATGACCAGAAGGGAAAGTGGCGAATTGATTAAACCAATCTTCATTTTTCGAGTGGTATATCTTTATGAACTCAATAATTTCTTTTGACCATTCGATCATGGCATCAATTGACGGAATTTCTTTTCCATTTAGAAAAATAATCACGTTCCTGTGCGCTTATTTTTTTATGCACTCCTCCCGGAGTTGCCGAAATGCCATGAATCCTTTTACCCGCGACCATTTTAATGATTTCCTGGCCAAATTTCCGCATTAGGATACCTTTTTTTGCGAGTTCGGGATATTCCATAGCCACTCCGACAACATTTCTTTTGTCGGGACTTACATCGGCCGAGAATAGAAGATCAGGAGATGCCAGGTAAAAGAAATGAAGGGCATGAGATTGAAAAATTTGACCAAAATGAAGCAGCTTTCGAATTTTTTGCGCAGTAATTGACAAATCTTCGGGTTCCAAACCTACAATTTGATCTATGGCTTTAGCTGCCGCCAAATGATGACTTACAGGGCAAATACCGCACAATCTCTGAACCATAACAGGGGCTTCCCAATAAGGATGCCCCTGAATAAATTTCTCGAATCCTCTAAATTCAACAATATGAAAAAAGGAATCTTTTACTTTATTATTTTCATCGAGGTGAATGGTAACCTTTCCGTGTCCTTCTACTCTTGTAACAGGATCTATGACTATTTTTTGACTCATCTTAACCTATTTAATCATATTTAAATTCTTCGTGCATTACCGGAAATTCTTTTCCAAGGAGAATACTTTTTACGACCTTCCAGATATGGTTGGCATTTGGAGGACAACCTGGGATGAAGTAATCAATTTTAACGACTTCATTACAAGGATAAACATTGTTAAGAATCTTGGGTATAT
Organism: uncultured Flavobacteriaceae bacterium; assembly: GCA_963780405.1. Classification (GTDB taxonomy): domain Bacteria; phylum Bacteroidota; class Bacteroidia; order Flavobacteriales; family Flavobacteriaceae; genus Lutimonas. Next base: position 56,935 of record CAWABX010000002.1, on the reverse strand, counting down.
CTTCATGATTTGGAATGGTGTTGGCTCCAATTTCACTGGTCACTCCATGAATGTAGGCCTCTTCCAGACAGTCCTGTAGAGAGAAAAAATTTCTCATGGCAGGAATCCCTCCCATGATGGAGCATTCGCCAAATGCGATAAGTATATCACATTTCTTTCTAAATTCCTTGAGTACTTCTACATTTTCCGAATTTGAAATCCCTCCTTCAATTAATCCAATATGGCAGTGTTTACTAAATTTTTTAATATCAGTGAGTGGTGATTTATTGAATTCTACAATCTCCAACAAATCGATGATCTCTTCATCTATATCAAGAAGTGACATATGACATCCAAAACAACCAGCCAGCGAAGTAGTTGCGACTATGAATTTTTCATCTTCATAATTATAGGTACTAAGTTCTCCCGGAGTTGTTTTTATTGTTTTCCCTAAGATATCATATTTACGGTCGCCAAAGGGTTGTTTATAGATCATTCCTTTCACGAGGATAGCGCCAACCGGGCATAAGTTCATGGCATGCAATGCTTCAGCTTCATTAAGTTTTTCTTCTTGCTCATAATCAATATGAACCCTGGTTTTAACTCCGCGATTGACAAAGGAAAAGACATCCATCCCATCAGTAGTATGGATTTCCTCAACACAACGCTTGCATAGGATGCATCTGTTTGCATCCATGATCATCCGTTTCGGATTAAAATCCATGTATTTGTTGCTAAATACATGTGGAAATCGTGAAAAGGTAATTCCCATATCATAAGCAAGATTTTGCAGATCACAATTGCCACTTTTTTCACAAGAGGGACAAAAATGATTGCCTTCTGCGAACAGCATTTCTATAATGGCTTTACGTGTATCAATTAATTCGGGAGTGTTGATCGCTACTGTCATGCCCTCCTTGACCTTAGTGGTGCAACTTGTCGTAAACTTTCCATTGACCATTACGGTACATATTCTGCAAGTACCCAAAGAAGGTTCGATTTCTCTGAAATGACAAAGTGTAGGAATATAAATTCCGTTTTCCTTGGCAGCATCCACTAATTTTTTGTTTTCCAATACCTGGTATTCCTTACCATCGATATTAATATGTATCTTTTTATCCATGGACCTTTTCAATTTCATTGATAATGGTATTATATTCTTCGGTCACTTTCTCAAGATCAAACGATTTATTCAAGTCGCTTTTGGCTAGAATACATTTGTTAAACTCTTGAGGAAACTTCAGCATAGCTGTAAGTAAATAGTTTGTAGAGGTTTTACCTAATCCACATCGGCTGGATTGTTTAATAATGGTGCTCCATTTTTCAAGATCTTCCAAATCAGCATTTTCGGCATGGCAAAGCATGATCTTTTTTAGTTTTTTGGTGAGCAAAAAGTTACCTGTTCTGCAAGGGGAACAGATACCACAAGATTCTGAAACAAAAAAATCGGTGATGTTCTCGAATATGGGCATGAGGTCTCTTTTGTCATTGAAAACCATAAATGAACCACCACTTCTAAGTCCGATGGCACTCATTTTTCGGGTGTATTCTATTGGATCTCCCCATTTGAATTGCACGTGTTCAGCCAATAAATTTTCTCCAGAAATTTCCCTGTCAAAATCAGCTGCAGAAAGACATTCTCCGGCATAACCGTTGAACAATACCATATAAGGATTTTCGGCTTCAATAAGCTTTAGAAAATCTTTGAGTTTCATTCCCCATTCAATCTCATAAATACCTGGTTTTCCACAGTCACCAGATACACTAAGTAATTTGGTTCCTTTGGTCGCTTCGGTTCCTATTTTTAGATACTTGTCAAGCGGCATGTTGAGAATTCTGGGGATGGCGCAAAGGGTTTCAACATTATTAATAATGGTAGGTTTACCATGGAGTCCTTTTTCTACCGGGAAATATTCTTTAGTAGACGGTTCACCGCGTTTTCCTTCCATAGAGTTGATTAATGCGGTCTCTTCTCCGCATACATAGGCGCCGGCACCCATATGAATATGAATATCAAAATCAAATCCAGTAATGCCCATAATGTTTTTCCCCAGTAATCCTTTGGTCCTGAAAGTCTGAATTTCTTTCTCGATTTTATCTTTGAGGTAAAAATACTCAGCACGCAGATAGACATAACCAACAGTTGCACCAACCGCATATCCTGCTATCGACATTCCTTCCAACATCAGACCGGGATATCTATTCATTAGAACCCTGTCCTTAAAGGTTCCTGGCTCTCCTTCATCAGCATTGCAAATGATATATTTTTGGTCAGATATATTGTTTTTACAAAACTCCCATTTCATACCGGTAGGGAAAAAGGCGCCACCTCGACCTGATAATTTCGACTTTTTCACGCGGTCTATGAGCTGGGTTGGCGATAGTTTCTTTAATTTTTTTAAAGCAGCCCCAGGCTTATATGGCTTAAAAAAAATCGTTTTGTCCGCAGTTGGGGTATACTGAATGTTGTTTTTTGGGATACTGCTCAGACTTTCGGGTGTTGCCCCTTTTTTTAATTGCGCAATAATATTTTTTACCTTGAGTGGTGTAAGATCAGTAAAAGCTTGAAAATTGATCAGCGCAGAAGTTTCCTGATCGCTTAAGCCGATGCAGGAAGTCTCAAATAATCCGAATAGCTTATCATCAGTAGTTTCACCGACTGAAATTCCCAGTTCCTTTTCAAAGGCTCTTTTAACAACTGTAAAATTGCGTTGTTTGGAAATGATGCTATTATTCAGATAAATTGTATAATTACCAGCGTGTGAACGATGATAAAAGTGATAGAAGGTAATGATACCTTCCAGTTCGGTTCTGGAAATATTAAACTCATTGGCAATTTTAGTCATATCATCAGAAGCGATGTACCGTCTTTTTTTTTGAATATCCCACAGAATATCCATCAAAGAGGATTTTGGCAGGGGGGTCTTTGGAGCAGCCATAATCGTTAGGAAATAAGGGTAAAAAAGTACTAAATATAGGAATAGGAATTCATGACAAAAGTCACTGTTTTAAGGATTTTTAAAATATTGTGATATGAACTATCAGAGCGGCGAAAATATTTTTTGCAAGAGATTAAGTCACTTCAAGTGCTTTGACCCTGAGTTCTTTACCTTGAATAATTCCTTTTAAATAGTTTTGGCAATTTGGACAGGCATCGTAAATATGTTCTACCGTGAAAATATGATCGCATTCCATGCATTTACCTTTGCCTTTGATGAGGTCAATTTTTCTGGTTGCATGCTCCAATACTGTATCCTTTACAGCACCTGACCAGACAAAATCCAGGGCTTCAAGCTCTATACCAGCTAAGGTGCCAATTTCTAGTTCAATGAGATCCACTCTTTTCGCACCAGCTTTTTCAGCCTCTGTTTCAGCGATTTTCAGGATACCCATGACAATAGATAATTCATGCATGGCGAGGTGTATTTTTTGGATTAACCCATAAAGATAGCAGGAATATTTCTTAAAAAACATGATAATAATCATGGAATCAGTTGTTTAAATAATTTATATTTATGCTTGATTTTTCTTTTTACCAACGCATTACTCTTAAAACTACCGATATGGCTACAAAAGATGGGGTTAGAGAAACCTATTATGAAACTGCAATAAGAAAGGGTTATAACAGACGAGATTTTATGAAATTCGCCGCATTTATTTCAGCCTATATGGGTTTGGAAAACTCCGTTATCGGACAGGTTGCGAATTCACTTGAAACCAAATACAGACTTCCAATCATTTGGGAACATTATCAGGAATGTACTTGTTGTAGTGAATCATTTATTCGGTCCGATCATCCTATGGTGGCAGATATTATACTTGATAATGTCTCTTTGGATTATACAGAAACACTTATGGCTGCTGCAGGACATCAGGCAGAGGCAGCTAAACACGAAACCATGGAAAAATATCATGGAGAATATATTTTATGTGTTGAAGGATCCGTTCCTATGGGTGCCAATGGGGTGTATTGTACCATCGCAGGGAAAACTGCTCTAGAACATTTAAAAGAAGCTGCAGCAGGAGCAAAGGCGATCATTGCCTGGGGTAGTTGTGCGACTAATGGATGTGTACAAGGAGCCAAACCAAATCCAACAGGAGCAACCCCAATTCATAAGATCATAAAAAACAAACCTATAATTCAGATGCCAGGCTGCCCACCAATTGGAGAGGCTATGGCAGCTTTAATTGTGCATTATGTAACTTTTGAACGCCTACCTGAACTGGATCGAATTGGAAGACCCAAAGCCTTTTATGGTAAAAGAGTTCATGACACATGTTATAGAAGACCTTATTTTGATGCAGGTCTTTTTGCTGAAACCTTTGATGATGTCAATGCCAAAGATGGCTATTGTTTATATAAACTTGGATGTAAGGGACCGTCTACCTACAATGCCTGTGGAAGTATGAAATGGAATAATGGTGTCAGTTTTCCAATTGAATCCGGACATGGATGCATTGGATGTAGTGAAGCAAATTTCTGGGATAATGGTCCTTTCTACGAGCGTATGACCAATACTCCGGGATTCGGTATAGAAAGCTCTGCAGATAAAGTAGGTATGATAGCAACAGGAGTTGTGGCGGCAGGATTAACGGCACATTCCATAGTCGCAAATGTTTCAAAATACAAGGAATTAAAAGGAAGGTATACAAGAGGAAAAATGAATGAGGGAAATATAGATAAAAACGAAGAAAAATAGAATATCATGGCAAACAGAATAGTTGTGGATCCTGTCACAAGGATTGAAGGACATTTAAGAATAGAGGCTGAAATCAAAGATGGTAAGATTGTTGACGCCTATAGTTCCAGTACCATGGTTCGAGGCTTAGAGAATATTGTTAGAGGAAGAGATCCACGTGATGTGTGGGCCTTTGTGCAAAGGACCTGTGGAGTGTGTACAACGGTACATGCGATCAGTTCGGTTCGTGCAGTTGAAGATGCTTTAGGAATAGCCATACCGCCAAATGCAGAAATGGTGCGTAATATTATGGAAGGGGCATTATATATGCATGACCATGCGGTTCATTTTTATCATTTACACGCCTTAGACTGGGTGGATGTGGTGAATGCGCTAAGCGCCGATCCTGCAGAAACATCGAAAATTGCCCAAAGCATATCCAAGTGGCCTAAAAGTTCTCCGGGTTATTTTAGTGATATCCAAAAGCGGATTCAAAAATTTGTGGATAGTGGACAGTTGGGTATTTTTGCCAATGGTTACTGGGGACATCCACAAATGAAATTGCCCGCTGCAGTGAATCTTCTTGGTGTGGCACATTATCTGGAAGCATTAGAATGGCAAAAAGAAATTGTTAAAGTACATACCATCCTTGGAGGGAAAAATCCTCACCCGAATTATCTGGTTGGTGGAATGGCTTGTGCCATTAATGAAAACAGTACCGGCGGATTGAATGCGGAACGACTTGCCCATGTGGGGAAATTACTGAAAGACGGAAAGAATTTTATTGAACAGGTTTATATCCCTGACCTTTTGGCCATAGCTTCTTTTTACAAAGACTGGGGCGCTATTGGCAAAGGAGTTGGAAATTATATGTCATACGGAGATTTTCCTGTAAACGGATACGGTGATCCGTCAAATTTTAAATTTCCGCAGGGTGTGATACTCAACAGAGATCTTTCGAAGGTGCACGATGTGGATCATCGAAATGGAGATATTGAAGAATTTGTCAACAATTCATGGTATGATAATTATAAGGAGGGTGCAGAAACCGGAAGACATCCATGGGAAGGAGAAACCAATATTAATTATTCAGGCCCTCAACCTCCGTATGAGCACCTTGATGTTGAGCAAAAGTATAGCTTTGTAAAAACACCACGTTGGAAAGGTCAAGCCATGGAAGTAGGTCCTTTGGCCAGGTTACTGGTAGGCTACGGAAGGGGTAATAAAGAAATTCAGGACGCAGTCAATGGAGCTTTGACACATTTAGATGTTCCTGTAGAGGCGCTATTTTCAACTTTGGGTAGAACTGCCGCCAGAGGTATCGAATCTCAACTTGGTGGCAAACTGGACCATGGAATTTTACGATCAGTTATTGCTGAATATTAAAAATGGAGATACACGTATGGCCAATATGGAAATGTGGGAACCTTCAAAATGGCCATCAGAAGCAAAAGGAGTGGGCTTTACCGAAGCACCTCGCGGAGGTTTGGCACATTGGATCAAAATCAAAGATGGAAAAACTGAGAATTACCAGCAAGTGGTTCCTACCACCTGGAATGCCTCTCCAAGAGATCCAAAAGGACAACTGTCTGCTTATGAATCTGCTTTAATTGGCACTCCTGTTGCTGATCCTGAATTACCGTTGGAAATTATTAGGACGGTACATTCATTTGACCCTTGCTTGGCATGTGCTGTGCATTTATATGATGAACATGGAAATCATATTTCAAAAGTGAGTAATGTAGGTAGTTGTGAGGTCTAATTTTATGATATAAAGAAATGGATATAATTACTAGAACATATGATTTTAAACGGGTGCTTGTATGGGAATTACCTGTAAGAATATTTCATTGGCTCAATGTTTTATGCATTATAGTTTTAGGGGCCACCGGTTTTATAATAGCTGATCCTCCTGCTTTCATGTCGACGGCTGAAGCGAGCGAATCTTATTGGTTTGGTACGGTAAGAATGATTCACTTTATAACTGCGTATATTTTTCTGCTAAATTATATTGGTAGGATCTACTGGGCTTTCAAGGGCAATTACTATTCCAATTGGAGGGTGTTTTTCCCATTTTCTAAAAAAGCTCGGAACAATATCAAGCACGTTTTAAAAGTGGATATCTTGCTTCAAAATGAAGAAAAAGAAGTACTTAATAACATTAGTGTGGGTCACAATTATGTAGCCTCTCTGTCTTATGTGGTCCTGTTTTTATTGGCTCTCGTTCAGATTTTTACAGGATTTGGTTTATATGCGCCCACTTCTGGCTGGTGGTTACCCAAATTATTTGCGTGGGTGCCCTATGTCCTGGGAGATGAGATGACCACAAGATTTGTGCATCATATGTCAACCTGGTTGTTTATTATTTTTACTCTGGTTCATGTGTATCTCGTTTTTTATCATGATTGGCTCGAAGGAAGAGGAGAATCTTCAGCGATGATCAGTGGGTATAAATTTGTGAGGAAGGAAAGAGTTCATGGTGAAGACAGTATTTAATGATCAATAAGTTCAATTTTGATCTTTGTTGGTTGAAGAATTTTGATTTTTTAAGCGCCTGCCTCAGAAGGCATTCAGGTCACATCCACTCAGTTTAAAAGGATGCAAAGGAATCTTGTGAGGCAGGTTTTTTTATTAAGAACGAAAATATGAGATATGATAAAAGATAAAATGGCTCCAATAGCCGTTAGCAGTGATGCTTACTTTTTTGAAAAGGATAAGTCACGGAGCACCTTGATTTTAGGAATTGGAAACTATTTAATGGGTGATGAAGGTGTTGGCGTACATGTAATTCAACATATGGCGGACCTTGACTTTCCCGATTATATAGATATTCTTGATGGAGGCACAGGTGGTTTTCTGTTACTGGGTTGTTTTGAAGCTTACGATCGTATCATTTTTGTGGACGCCACGATGGATGGCAAAGAGGAAGGCACCATTACACTGATTCAGCCAAAATTCGCATCTGATTTTCCTTCTGCGCTGAGCGTTCATGATGTGGGATTAAAAGACATGATCGAAGCGGTTTATTTAATGGATGATAAACCGGAAATGAATCTTTTTACGATTTCAATTAAAGAAATGAAACCCATGACTCTTGATTTGTCCGATAAAGTCAAAGAGTCAATTCCTAAAGCAGCAGATCAAATCTTAAAACTAGCTCAGGATATGCAAGTCAAAATTTCATAATTTAGCTTCTTCGATACCTTTATTCCTGACTTGACCATGCATAAAACATATAGAATAATTATCAACGGCCGAGTTCAAGGCGTTGGTTTCAGACCTTATGTATGCAAGTTGGCAAGAAAAATGGGGCTTACCGGAATGGTGTCCAATAATGAAGAGGGAGTCATTATTTTGGTCTCAGGAGCGTCAGATGATGTTCTTGAGTTTTATCAGGATCTTGTCAGCAACCCCCCGCCTGTGGCACGAATTAAGGGCCATAAGATGATGAAGTCTAAAAGTATCGCATATGATACTTTTGAGATTGTTCCAAGCTCCATGCAAGGCAAATTGAATTTGGCTTTGACTCCGGATTTTGGAATCTGCCCATCTTGTAGTGAAGACATCTCAAACCCGGATAACAGAAGATTTAATTACCCTTTTACCACCTGTGTAAATTGTGGACCGAGATGGTCGCTCACAAACACCTTTCCATTTGAACGGGCTCATACAAGTATGTCAGCTTTTTCGATGTGCCCTGCATGTCAATATGAATATGAGGATCAGCAGGATAGAAGATTTCACTCCCAAACCAATAGTTGCCCAAATTGCGGTGTACAATTAGAATTGACTGATCATAAGGGGACCCTTATACAGCTTGATCCGAATCTGCTGTTTAGAGAATTAAGCGATTTGATTTTAAAAGGAAAGATTATTGCCATTAAGAATACTGGTGGGTATTTGTTGTGTTGTGATGCTGCTAACCCCCAAGTCGTTCAAAGATTGAGACGCTTAAAAAGAAGACCGAATAAACCCTTCGCCATTCTTTATCCTTCAATGGATCTATTAAGGAAGGAAATTGCACTTGATCATATAGAGATTGCAGAATTAACTAGTTCGGAAAGACCCATCGTTATTGTGTCAAGTAAAGATTTTAAGGGTGAGCTGGCATTGGATGAATTGGCCCCTGGACTTCGTCAGTTAGGTGTGATGCTTCCTTATTCAGGTATTTTGGAGCTACTGGCCAGAGAATTTGGCCGGCCTTTGGTGGCTACAAGTGGTAACATACATGGTAGTCCGATCATTAGTGATCAGGATAAGGCCCTCGAATTGATTTCGGATGTTGCCGACTATTTTTTGCATCACAATCTGAGTATATTAAATGCCCAGGATGATTCTGTTATCAAATTTAGCTTTAGAAACCGACAAAGGGTGCTGTTTAGAAGGTCAAGGGGTTTTGCGCCAAATTACTTTGATGATATGCTCAGCAATAAAACCAAGATCCTGGCTTTAGGAGGACACTTGAAGAGTACGATTGCTTTTACTCCGAATGACTATGTATACCTAAGTCAATATCTTGGTAACCTCGATCATTATGAAGTCTATGCCAGATTTGTTGACACCTTAGCTAAATTTATGCGTATTTTCAAGGAATCACCCGATGGCATCCTCGTTGATAAACATCCGGCCTATCTAAGTACCCAGTACGGGGAGGAATTGTCAATAAAAAAGAAGGTTCCACTCTATAAAATACAACACCATATGGCCCATTTTGCCTCAGTTTTGGGAGAACATAATTTGTTCGGACATGATGCTGATATTTTAGGGGTAGTCTGGGATGGAACCGGTTACGGTGATGATGGTCAAATATGGGGAGGAGAGTTCTTTAGCTATCAAGATGGCGAGATGAAACGAACAGGTCATTTTGAGTATTTTGACTGGCTTGCCGGCGATAAAATGTCAAAAGAGCCGAGGTTGTCTTTATTTTCATTACATAATGATACAAAAGCTGCTTTTTTAAAGGATAAATTTTCAGCTCAGGAATTAGCTATTTATACGGCTATTAAAACATCCAATAAGCTGCAAACTTCTTCAGTCGGAAGGGTATTTGATGCCCTGGCTTCTTTACTTGATTTTTGTGATATAAACAGTTATGAGGGAGAGGGAGCCATATTATTAGAAAATGCAGTTCAGGACTATCATCCTGCTCTTTTGAAAATTTATATAAGACCCGGAGATGATGGTATGATACCTACTAAGTTACTATGGAAAGGTATTTACAAGGATTTCTTAGATGGTTTGGATAAGGAGGAGATTATTCTTAATTTTCTGTTCACGCTTGCCAATCTGGTCATCGCTATGGCAGAGCTTAGAGGAACTCAAAAAATTGCGTTGAGTGGAGGGGTTTTTCAAAATACGGTTTTGGTAGATATGGTCAGGGAATTGGCACAAAACAAGTTCGAGCTGTTTTTTAACCGTAACTTAGCTCCTAATGATGAAAATATATCGATTGGACAGTTGATGTATTATACACACTGTATTGATCAGCAAATAAAGGAGTAGATGAAATATTTAAGTGAATACAGAAATATTGAAGCCACCAAACGGATACTTGATCATCTGGAAAAATCTGTTACAAAACCATGGAGCATTATGGAGATCTGTGGTGGGCAAACCCACGGTTTGGTGCGTAACGGCATTTTAGAACTATTGCCGGATAAGATCAGAATGATTCACGGCCCGGGTTGCCCGGTTTGTGTGACACCTTTACACTTAATTGATAAAGCCATTGCCTTATTGGAACAGGGAGTTATTCTTTGCTCCTTTGGCGATATGATCAGAGTTCCGGGAAGCAAACAAAGCCTTTTGGAGGCAAAAGCGAAGGGTGGAGATCTGCGAATTTTATATTCGCCTTTAGAGGCCGTGAATATTGCCAAAAATAATCCAGACAAGGAAGTTGTCTTTTTTGCCGTTGGATTTGAAACTACCGCTCCTGCGAACGCATTATCAGTGCTTCATGCCGAAAAAGAAGGGCTTAAGAATTTTTCTATATTGGTGTCACATGTGTTGGTTCCGCCGGCTATGGAAGCCATCTTAGACGATGAATTCTGCAATATAGATGCTTTTTTGGGTGCAGGGCATGTATGTGCCATTATGGGTTATAAAGAGTACCATCCTTTGGTTGAAAAGTATAAAATACCCATTATCATTACAGGGTTTGAACCCCTGGATCTTGTTCAGGGTATTCAATTGGCAGTAAATCAGCTTGAAAGTGGAATTCATAAAGTTGAGAATCAATATTCTCGTGTGGTAAAGGAAGAGGGAAATTCAAATGCCATTCAAATTATCAAACAGGTTTTTGAAGTTGGAGACAGAGAGTGGAGAGGTATTGGCATGATTCCTAAAAGTGGCTACAGATTGACTAAAAAATATATGGCCTTTGACGCTGAAAGTAAGTTTGGAATTGAAGGGATCAAGGTAAAGGAACATCCCAATTGTATGGCGGGAGAAGTCCTTAAAGGAATCAAAAAACCGGTTAACTGCCCTGAGTTTGGAACAACATGTACACCTGCTAATCCACTTGGTGCGCCCATGGTGTCTTCCGAAGGGGCCTGCAGCGCTTATTATAATTTTTCAGAACATTCAATGCGATAATAGTATGGAGCCAAAAAACCAAAAATACAGTACCATTAATTTAGGACATGGAAGCGGGGGTATCATGACCCGGGACCTGCTTGATGATATCATTTTCACCACTTTTGACAACCCATTATTGAACAAGAAGCACGATGGGGCAATTGTGAAGTTTGATACTGAGATGGCCATTTCTACAGATAGTTTCGTCGTTTCTCCTATTTTTTTTAAAGGAGGAAATATCGGGGAGCTCGCGGTCAACGGTACGGTCAATGATGTGGCCATGTGTGGTGCAATTCCTAAGTATCTTTCTCTGGCTTTTATCGTAGAGGAAGGCCTTGAGATGGATCAGTTTATCAGGATTGTGAAATCAGTGAAAGAGGCGGCCGATAAAAGTGGAGTGCAGATCATTACAGGAGATACTAAAGTAGTGGAAAGAGGAAAGGGCGATAAAATATTTATCAATACAACCGGATTCGGAGCGGTACATCCCAAAGCGAATATAGCAGCAGATAATATCAAAGCAGGAGATCGTATCATCATCAATGGTAACATCGCCCAACATGGCATGGCGATTATGTCTGAAAGGGAAGGTTTGGAGTTCGAATCTACCATAGTAAGTGATACGACTAATGTCAACCATCTCGTCAAGCAGTTATTAGATGTTTTTGGGGAAGACATACACCTGTTCAGGGATCCTACAAGAGGAGGTATGGCCAGTGTATTATCTGAGATCTCAATCGATATAGGCATGGGGGTGAAGATTTTTGAAAATGATATGCCTTTGGATAAACAGGTCGCAGCGGCTTGTGAAATATTGGGTCTTGACCCATTATATGTTGCAAATGAGGGGGTATTTATCAGTATCGTAAAAGAAAGTGTGGCTGAAGAGGTTCTCGAAATGATGAAAAAAGACCCCAAGGGTATAAATGCCCGATGTGTCGGATATATAACTGAAGAACATCCGAAAAAAGTTGTGATGCAAAGTTCAATTGGAGGGAATAGAATGGTCAGCCCACTTATTGGAGAGCAGTTACCTAGAATTTGTTAATCTTTAAAGGGATTTACCTTCCTACCATCCAATACAAGCCTATTGCGATGGCAAAAATACCACCGGCAAGACGAATGCCTTTGTATAGATTTTGATTGTGCTCATTTTTTGCAAAATCGGATATCTTCCCGATAATAAGAGAGAAGGAAGTCATGGCCAATATAATTCCTACGATAAATCCGATTATATAGATGACGGCGTCCGAATTATTTTCAAAGCCCAAAACGGGAATGAATAATATAAAGTGAGCTATTCCTGCAAGTCCGTGCAGTATTCCTATCCAGAAAGAGGCGAGATAACCCTGCTTTTCCTCTTGGGGATGTACGTGCTCATGTGTTGGATTATGAGCGTGTTCATGAGCGTGTTTATGGATGAGCGGTTGATCTTCACTATGCACGTGTAAATGCTTATGACGTGGCTCAGACTTAAATATTTTAACGAATGCCCAGATTCCAATGATCACAAGAACCAAACCCACAAGTTGCTCACTGTAACCTGATATTTTTTCGACCGGGATCATTTCCTTAAAAAGGATGAATAATGATCCAATAAACAACATACCAACAATATGACCAATGCCCCAAAACAAGCCTATTTTCCAGGCTTTTCGTTTTGCTTCAATCACGAAGGGCAGTACTGCAGCGACATGATCGGGTCCCATGATCACATGAAGCATAGAGGCTATTAATCCGGCAAAGAAAGGAAAAGTCATAAGGAACAAAAAGTTTGAATTCTTATTTGATCTATACAGTTCAGGACTGTACCAATGAGATCAAATTTACAATTAAAAATTTGAAGAAAAGCCATTTGAATTACCAAAAAACAAGCTTTATATAGAGATTAAAAGCTAAAAATTTGACTCCAATAACCAGAAAGTTCATAGATGTAGATTACCAAAAAAATAAGACTCGCAAATAATTTCATGGTGGTGGACGCAAGGAAGCCCATAAACGATCCAAAAGCTGATTTTAGAGCCCTTTTTATATCCTTTGGATCATGGATGAATTCTCCAATCAGTGCACCAGCAAAAGCCCCGATCACAAATCCAAGAGGTATGGGCAGGAGCAATCCGATAACAAGACCCACTGTAGCACCAGTGGCTCCTTTTTTTGAACCCCCAAATCTTTTGGCACCAAGTCCTGGAATGATATAATCTAGAATAAAAATAACTAATGCGATAAAAAATGAGATCCCAAGTATATAATAATTTATAGGGACTGCACTGGTCAAGTAAAGTAAAAGCAGCCCGAACCAACTTGTGATAGGGCCTGGCAACACAGGTAAGATTGATCCTATGATCCCAAGGATGACAAGAATTAAACCAAAAAATACCAAGATCAAATCCATAAGCTGATACAAAAGAAAGATATAAAATTCAATTCAATTTAGTAATTTCTACTTAAATATCTTCTTTTATGATTATCAATAGGAATTAATTTCAGTAATGTGTGATATGATATATTTTTAAAGGAATTGATATGGCAACATCATCATATTGACAGGTCTTTTAAAAGATTCTGAATAGTATTAACAATTTGTTTAAGTTTTGTACAATAGAGGCCGTTTTTCAAAAATATTTGTACTTTCACAAGGCATAAGCGAATACAATGTTTTTTAGGCTGGTCATCCTCATATCCGTTATTATGGTAACCTATTCCTGTGATTTTATATCGCCTAATAAGACGACTCTAAGAAATACTGTCCTTTTAGATACGGTTATTGATTATAATGATGTCGATGTTTACCCATTATTTCTTGACTGTAATAATTGTGATACCAGTGAAAAGCAAAATCTTTGTTTTGAAATGGAGCTGATCAGACGCTTACAAAAAATTACCAGCAAAAACTCTTTAGGGGCTTCAGATGCGGTGAGTGAGACCATCATGGTCGACATTCTTGTTGATACTGAAGGTAAAATATCCATCGTCGAAATTCACAAAAACCCTAAAATTGAGCAGCAAGTCCCTGAGCTCGATAGTTTGTTATTCAAAAGCTTTGCTTCCTTGCCAGCAACAGTTCAGCCATCGCTGAAAAGAGGTATTCCTGTGAATTCAATGTTTACACTACCCATAAAGCTTTCAGCCAAAGAGTAATTAGTTGCTCAATAAGTCCTGTCTTTCCAGGTATAACTTTTTTTCAACGATAAGATGACTACGAGAACCGTATAAAAAGGATGGAGCAAACTGGAGATAAAATATGATTTCATCACCTCTTGTTGCTCGAAGAACTGAGAAGTTTTATACAGCAGTATAAAATCTATATTGAATTTAAGTACAAAAAGAAATCCGACATGGAGCCAGGGTAATTGACCTAAACTTGCCAGTATAAATGTGCTGACCATGCTCAAGCTTGTCATAAAGACCAAGACTCCAATGCCCTTTGTAAAAAAGGATTTATAGGCTGCTGTCTTTGCCGCCCATCGCACTCTTTGTTGTATGAGATCCCGAAAAGAATCTTTGGAAGCGGTGAGTACAATAGCATCTCTTGATTTGATAAATTGAATCTCATTCGGAAACTTTCGAAGCATTTTTTCAAGTAGAAATACGTCATCTCCACTTGCAATATGTTCATTGCCTTCGTAACCATTTACTTCCTTGAAACTTTTTTTCTGATAAGAAAGATTGGCTCCGTTACACAAAAAGGGGTGACCCAATTTTTTATCCTGCATCCCGAAACTACCCATGGTAATACCTTGAAGGCTTAAAAAATCAAGTAATTGAAATTTATGTAAAAATCCATTTTTTGGTAAATAAGATACTGGGGCTGCGATCATCTTTGGTGCTTGTTCTTTGATCATGGTATTAAAAGCGCTAAGCCAGGTTTTAGGAACAACACAATCGGCATCTGTTGTGATGATCCAGTCATAGGTTGCTCTGGCAATTCCTTCTTGAATGGCATCTTTTTTTGGAGAGCTGCTTTGCTTTTTATTATCGATCAGTGTTACATGTAAGGTGGGATGCTTTTCCCTAAAGCGGTTGACAACAGATTCAGATGAATCAGAGGAGGCATCATTGATCATAATGAGCTCAAATTGAGACCTTGGATAATCAAGTGCAGTGATACTTTCCAAAAGTCCCGGTAAACTCGATGCTTCATTTCTAAAAGGAACCAGAATGGAAAAGGGAGTCACAGACTGGTTCTGATCACTCACTATTTCTTTCAACCGATCGATCCCTTTAGAGAAATACAAGATCAGAATCCCATAAAGGAAACAAATAATAATTGCAACGTAAATCATTGTCTTAGCTTACTTTCACTATATACCAAAGTACTACTTTTAAAAGTCAGTACGTAAAAACTGCCGATAATGGCCGGAAAGGCAAAATTAAGAATCCACATAGAGGATGTGATGCTGAGTACGATGAGATCATCCACTCCGAAAAAACGAAATAAGAGTAACGGCCACTGACCCTTTTACAAGCCAGTCAAAAAGGACAAAGCCAGGGATCATCGACGAAATTAGATACATGGAAACAATGATTGGCATGGCGATACGATACTCCAGGTCAACTCCAAAAAAAAGCAGAAACAAATAAAACTGATGCGAAAAGATCAAATACCTCGCAGCAGCATATAAAAAAGTTGTTCTGTGTATGGAAAAAGGGATTTGCAAGAAATCTTGTATGATCCTTCTGAAACCATTGATCCATTTTTTTTGAAAAAAGACGATCGAAATACATAAAATGATCAACGCAACTACTATCCCCAAGATTGAAGAAAAAGGAAGCTTTTGTAAAGAATAATGCTCTCCCAGGATCAACAAGCCAAAGAATCCAAAGAGTGTGGTGATCAACATCTGATGGGCATTTCCAAGAAAATTAAGCATCAGGATTTTTGGTCGGTAAGTTTTGGGATAATAGATGGCCTTGGCTCCATATTCTCCGATTCTGTTAGGGGTAAGAAGTGAAGCAGTCAGAGAAGCCAGACTTTGTTTTGCTGCCTTAACAAAGGAGATATGCGAAACATAACTAACAAGTGTTTTCCATTTAAAGATCTCAAGTAACCAATTGATCAGGGTAAACGAAAGCAATAAAAGGATAAAAGACAAACTGCTTGAACCCAATATTTCAAAGCGTTCCATCCATATAAAACTGCTAAAATTACTGTCATTGAGCAGCTTATCGGAGATGACATAATAAGCCCCGGCAACAATCAGCATTTTAATTAAAAATACCAAACTCGAAAAGTATTTTTGCAAGTTATTGTACATTTACGCAAAGAAACAAAATATCATTCTGATATTTACCTCCAACAATCAAAAGAATTAAAATTGCCAAAAGAGAAAATCATATTGGGAATTGACCCGGGTACCACAGTGATGGGGTATGGCCTGATCAAAGTGGTCAATAAGCAAATGTACTTTATGCAATTGAATGAGCTAATGTTAAAAAAGTACAGCGATCACTATACGAAACTCAAACTGATCTTTGAACGGACCATTGAGCTGATCGATACGTATCATCCCGACGAAATAGCCATTGAGGCACCTTTTTTTGGTAAAAACGTTCAGTCTATGCTGAAATTGGGGAGAGCTCAGGGCGTAGCTATGGCGGCCGGATTGTCAAGAGAGGTTTCCATAACAGAATATTCTCCAAAAAAAATAAAAATGGCCATTACCGGAAATGGAAATGCTTCCAAGGAGCAGGTGGCTAAAATGTTGCAGAGTGTTTTGGGCCTCAAAGAGATTCCAAAAAATCTGGATGCTACTGATGGTCTTGCTGCTGCTGTTTGTCATTTTTATAACGAAGGAAAGGAACAGTCTGGCAAGGGTTATACGGGATGGGGCTCGTTTGTAAAACAAAATGAGAAAAGGATTGGTTGACAAGTATGGCGAATAATGATTTCCTTATACTTGAAGGAATGTTTTTCAAAACTATTTTTTATATTTGACTATGCTAAAGTCCCCTTCTCTTTATCAACCTTCGATCAATTTCATAGGATATCAGTGTTTTATTCGATATATAAAGATAGGAGCATTCTTGCACGTTATGGGACTATTGGGCATTGCCCTGTTTTTTTATAACATTGCAATTTAATCGCTCTTTTTATAAACGCATTTTTTTAATTTTTATTCATGAAATTATATATTTGTTTACTTGAATAAGACAATTTTACCCATACAGCCTAGCCCCATCATTTCCTATTTTAGGGTAGGTAGGTTATTGTATGCTTCACTGATACTATTTATAATAGAATCATGGATCTATGGCGTACAGCTCATAAAATCAATTAGTTATGGATCAGTGTTTTGGATTGTGTTTTGGACCTTATTTTTTCTGTTTTCGTTTGTTCATATATATTTGGTTATCATGGATGGCTGGTCGCGTTACCAGAATTATAAACGTATAAAGGATCAATTTTTTATCCATGGTTTTAATAAGAAAATTCCGCTCATTTATATAGGTTCAAAATGTCAGCGTATGGCTGCAGAAACAGCTGCAGAAGAACTGGGGATAAAGGATCAGGTGCAACAATGTTATCGTGATTTTGGTGTAAAATGGTACCATTATCTTCCTTATTTTATGGTAAAGGAGCCCTTATTTCTGTTCAAAAAAATGTTTTGGTCCCGTACTTTTCTGGAAGAATATTACAAACCTAAATTTGATTACCGGGCTATCGCCAAATCGCAAATAGTATGATTTACTGCGAACGAGTGCATAAAAAGTATGGTAAAGTAAGAGCCCTTCATAACGTTAGTATTTCGTGTGGAAAGGGAGAAGTTTTGGGTTTGGTAGGCGCAAATGGAGCCGGTAAAACTACCTTGTTCAAAATTTTACTCGGATTAGTTTCTGCCGATAGTGGTGAGGTTAAAATAGCTGGCGACGGTGCAAAAAAAATTGGAGGTATTATCGAAAAACCATCACTCTATCCCTACTTAAATGCACATGAAAACCTGCGATTATTTGCAAAAATTCAAGGAGCAAACTCATCAAAACAAGCAGTAGAAGCCTCACTTGAACAAGTTGGCTTGCCATTAAACAGAACAGATCCAGTTCGTGATTTCTCGATGGGAATGAAACAACGCCTGGGTATCGCAGTGGCACTTCTTAATAACCCTTCTTGTTTGTTGTTGGATGAGCCTTTTTCAGGTTTAGACCCGCTAGGTATAGAAGCACTAAAACAACTTATTTTAGACCTGACACAGCAGACCCAAATGACCATATTAATCTCTTCTCATATCATTGATGTGTTAAGTACGGTTTGTACGAATTTATCAATAATTCATCATGGAGAGATTGTACATACAGGAGCGACCAGCACAATTCTGGCTGCTTGCACTAAAAGTTATTCTTTATGCGGAAGCGATATTAAAAAAGCATCTTTTTTAAGCGACTATGATACGGTTACGAATGGAGATTGCATGACTATTTCAGCATCGGCTACCGAAATCTCTGAAATCATATTTAAATTATCACAGCAGCAAATAGCAATCACTTCTTGTAGACCTGTACTTGACGTGCAACAATTATTTAATCCTAAGGAGAAATGATGCGACTACTTTATATTGAAACCTATAAATTGTTTCGTCAAAGCCGCACCTATTATGCAATTTTGGCCCTCTTTTTTATTGAAGCCATCGTACTATTAAGTGCTTATTATCAAGGCACGGGAATTATTGATATTGTGTTGGCCAATTTGAAGGATACATTCTACTTTCAAGGCAAGCTGCTTAACGGGAACTTGATCATATACTTTATACTCAACTCCTTTTGGTTTCATGTACCCTTACTCTGCATGATAATTGTATCTGGCATGCTTACAACCGAATATCAAGAAAAAACGTTACAAACGGTTTTTATGCAACCTGTTGTGAAGTGGAAATACCTATTAGCGAAATATATCGTTGCCAGTTTATTTACCATTTTTTTAGTGCTACTATTGGCCTTAACATCCTTTATATTGTCGTATGGAATTTTTGGAAAAGGAGACTTAGTGGTCTATACCAACGGACTCACTTTTTTTGAACACGATGATGCTTTCTATAGGTTGGTGTATGCTTTTTTATTCGGAACCCTCTCGTTGGTATTCTTTTCTGTGGTAAGTTTAACCCTTGCCGTGTTACTGAAAGAAAGTTTTAAAACTTGGATTGTGGCTGCGTTGTTTTTGATCGTTTCTACATTATTATTGAAAATAGACTTAGGTAATGAAGTATGGAACCAGATAGCCTTTTTTAAATTGAACAATACCTGGCAATATTTTTTTAACCACGACATTGAATGGAATACGATTATAATCAATTCGGTCTTAATGGGTCTTTATATCTTAGTGACGATGCTTGTGGGGCTGTTTTTATTTCAGAAAAAAGACATTGGATGAAACTACATGGAATACTTTTACTGTTTTTATTTGCTGCTAATGGCTTTTCTCAAACAGCTGAAGAACAGGTGCTTTTTGTTAAATCTAGACTGGATAGTATTGAAACCTTTCAAGCAGATATAAAGTTACATGTGGATATTTCATTCATTAAAATGCCAGATAAGGAAGCACTGGCAGTTTTTAAAAAGGGTGAAGATTTGGTCATCAAATCTGAAGATTTTGTACTAATTCCCAAACGCGGATTAGACTTGTCGTTTAGTGAGTTGTTTGAGTATCCATTTATGGTAGTAGACAGAGGTGAAGTAGAAGGACAGTCAACATCGCTATTGGCAATTTCTATTTTACCTTCAGATAATAAGGCAGATTTTAGTGTGGCCAATTTGCATATAGATACCCAGAAGCAACGCATCACTTGGGCCGAAATCAACACTAAAAAAGACGGCACTTATACACTGAGGCTCACATACCCAGATAGCCAGGCTATACTTCCAACCCAATTGGACGTTTCATTTGAAATGGACCGTATCAGGATTCCACTTAATTTTGCGGGCAGCGATGTCTCTATTGACCGCAAAGAGATTCGGGAAACCGATCAGAAAACAGGAAAAATTAGACTTGCATTAGCATATAGGAGTATTGAAAAAACCCAATAATCTGAGCTTATTCATGAGTTTAAATGGTGTTTTTAATCGTGCGAAATGTTATTTTTTAAACACTTCCAAAAGGTATAGCGAATATTAGTAGCAAAATTTGGGCGTTTGGTTGAATTTTAGCGAATCGATTGTACGTTTGATGTCAAAAAATTTAAACTTCCTTTAAAATTTATTGGCAGTGAGCAAACGAACAACCCTTATCCAGAAAAAGATGAAGAGGTAAAGGGAAAAATAACCTTGACCTATAGCTATCTGAATATCTCAGCTTAAGTGAATGTTGACCTTTCTTTTAGCAATGAATAAATATTTGATAGTGCTACTTACTTTGTATCTTGCGTATCTAATATTTTCAAGTCCTCATGTCTGGTATTTATATTCATATACCCTTTTGTAAGCAGGCCTGTTATTACTGTGACTTTCATTTTTCAACCTCGCTCAAAAAGAAAGAGGATATGCTTAAAGCCATAGCAAAGGAGTTGGTATTTAGAAAGTCTGAAATAACAGATCAGGTAGGAACTATTTATTTTGGAGGGGGAACACCTTCTTTATTAAATCAGGAAGAAATTGATCGGATAGTGGAGCTTGTAGATGAGCATTATGATTTGGTTCATGATCCGGAGATCACACTGGAAGCGAATCCGGATGATCTTACAAAAGAAAAAACAGAAGCATTGGCGCTTTCAGGTGTAAACCGTTTGAGTATTGGAATACAATCTTTTTTTGATCAGGATCTTCAATATATGAACAGGGCTCATAATGCAGATCAGGCCCGAAGTTCTATGGAGCTGGCAACAAAGCATTTTGAAAATATCACCGTAGATTTGATTTATGGATTGCCGCATCTTAGTGAGGATAGCTGGAAAAAAAATCTCAAATATACATTTGATCTGGGAGTGCAACATATTTCCAGTTATGCCCTGACGGTTGAACCAAAAACGGCTCTTGATCATTTTATCAAGAGTGGTAAATATCAAGCTCCAATAGACTCTTTGACCGAAAAGCATTTTAAGATATTACAGGAAGAAACTAAAAAGCAGCAATATATTCAGTATGAAATTTCAAATTTTGGAAGGGAAGGTTTTTTTTCAAAGCATAATACGTCCTATTGGAAAGGTGTCAGTTATTTGGGAATAGGTCCCGGAGCTCACTCTTATGATGGTTTGCACCGCAGTTGGAACATCGCTAATAATGCCAGATACATTTCGTCTATCCAGAAGGGCTTATTACCTCTTGAAAAGGAGCTACTCAGTGTGGAAGACAGGATCAATGAAGCCATTATGACAGGCTTAAGAACGATATGGGGTGTTTCTCTTAAGGACATTGGTAAAAGGAACGGGGAAAAATATAAAAATGAGATACTTTTTCAGGCAGAAAAATATTTGGAAAAGGGCATCTTATATATAGAGCAAGAGCATTTGTTGTTAAGGCCCGAAAGTTATTTTCTAGCCGATGGCATCTCTTCCGATCTGTTTTTATTGAAAGAATGATATATTTAGTACTTTTAGGTCATCAAATAGTTATATGGAAGGTTTATTAGGTTTATTTCTCGGTGCAATCATCACTTTTTGGGTTTTGAAATATATCAAAATCCAAAAAAGGAAAGACATTACCAATTCTCAATCCATGATCATTATGGAAAAGATCAGAAAGGTTTGGAAACTGATCACTGTTGAAGGAGAGTTTGCAGAGATCTATCACTATGAGAACACCAAGGAGCGCTTTATGAGTATGGTTTCCAGTAAAAAGAAAGCAATATTGCTGATCAATGCCAAGGCACATGTGGGTTATGATCTTTCAAAAATTAAAATGGAGGCGAACAATGATAAGAAAGTGATCAGGCTTACTGATTTTCCTGACCCCCAGATCTTAAGCCTTGAAACCGACTTAAGGTATTATGATAAAAAAGACGGATTGTTCAATAAATTTGATTCAACTGATCTTACCGAAGTCAATTCAAAGGCCAAGGAACATGTGCTGTTGAAGATTCCGGAAAGTGGCTTGTTTGATACGGCAAAAAGTGAAGCACTCGAAGCGGTGTTGCTCATTCAAAATATCGTAGAGACCATTGGCTGGACTTTAGACTATGAGGATCTTCTCCTCGCCAAAAACAACAAGGGAATAAAGCTAAAGGAAAAACTGGTGAAAAAATTGGAAGCCTAGTTTAGCTCGAAAAAGAACCAATATTACAACGTGAATCAGGAACAGGCTCTGGCCATACTAAAATCAGGAGATAATGTGTTTTTAACCGGTTCGGCCGGTACAGGAAAGACTTATGTACTCAACAAATATATACAATACCTAAAAGCAAGAAAAGTACCCGTCTCTATTACGGCTTCAACGGGGATTGCAGCGACCCATCTGCAGGGGACAACGATTCATGCCTGGTCAGGAATTGGCATAAAGGATTCTTTGAGTCTAAGAAATCTCAGAGATCTTAAAGAGAAAAAATACCTTAAGAAACATATAGAAAAAACAAAGGTCCTTATCATTGATGAGATTTCCATGCTTCATAAAAAACAATTTGATCTTGTCAATGAAGTTTTACAGTTTTTTAGGGAAAATGATAAAGCTTTCGGAGGTATCCAAGTAGTGCTTTGTGGCGATTTTTTTCAATTACCGCCCATTGGAACCTCAGGTGAAACAAACAGAGATAAGTTCTGTTTTATGTCTCAGTCCTGGTTAAATGCAAATTTGTCAATTTGTTATTTGACCGATCAGTACAGACAAACTGACAGCGAACTTAATGATATTTTAAATGAGATCAGACAAGGTACAATATCAGAGCGATCTGTCGCTTTGCTGCAATCCAGTAAAGACTTTATTGATTCAGAGGAACCGACCAGGTTGTATACACATAATATAGATGTTGACAGGATCAATACGGCCCATATAGCTGAGATCAAAGGGAGGAAAAAATTGTTTAAAGCGAAAGTGAAGGGTAACTTAAAATTAGCGGAAACGATCAAAAGATCCATTATGGCACCCGAGACCCTGGAGCTCAAAAAGGATGCTAAAGTAATGTTTGTTAAGAACAATTACGAAAAGGGGTATCTCAACGGTTCATTGGGAAAAGTATTGAGGTATAATGATGACGGTTATCCGGTGATTCAATTGAACAATGGATATGAGATCACCGCTGAGCCGGAAGACTGGAGAATAGAAGATGAGGCCGGAAAACTTCTGGTCAGTTATGTTCAGGTACCTTTGAGACTCGCCTGGGCCATAACGGTGCATAAAAGTCAAGGCATGACGCTTGATAGTGCTGTTATGGATCTGAGTAAAACGTTTGAGAAAGGACAGGGATATGTGGCTTTGTCAAGAGTGAAAGGCATGGACGGACTACAGTTGAAAGGATTCAATAGTACTGCACTCGAGGTAGATGGATTGGCCCTGAAGGCCGATCTGAGGTTTCAGGAATTGTCAAATGAGGTTGAAGCATCAATTGAAATGGAAGACCTGGAGGTCAAGGCTCGAAATTTTATCAAAAAGAGTGGAGGGGTTATTGACAAAGATGAAATCCGGGAAAACCGTAAAAATTTGGAAAAAGGACAGAAAGTAACTAAAAAATCTACCTATTTAATCACAAAGCAATTGATAGATAAGGGACATTCTTTGGAAGACATTGTGATAGAAAGAGATTTGACGCTTGGCACAGTAGCTACACATTTGATCAAAATCGCAGCGTTGTATCCGAAAACTGATCTCAGTAATTTTAAACCTGAAACCAGGGTTTTGAATAAGGTTAAAAAAGCCAGAAATCAGCTTTTAAAAGAAAAAGGACCGGGAGAAAGAATCAGTTTAAAACCTATTTTTGACCTATTGAAAGGTGAAGTAACTTACGACCAGATTAAAATGGCCCTGGTATTTATTTAGATCTTAATCATTACAAATCATGCATATAGAGGAATTTAGGATGTATTGTTTGCAGAAACCAATGGTGACAGAAGAATTTCCTTTTGATGAAACCACCCTGGTATTTAAGGTCATGGGAAAGATGTTTGCATTAACAGGTTTAGATGAACCAGAATTTAAAGTGAATTTGAAATGTGATCCCGAGCGAGCCATAGAATTAAGAGAGCAATATGATCATATTACTGCCGGTTTTCACATGAACAAAAAACATTGGAACACGGTAAAACCTGATGGCTCTTTATCAAATGAACTATTTAAAGAATTGATAGATCATTCTTATGATCTGGTAGTAAAAGGACTACCAAAAAAACTACGCGATCAATTAAAGAACTGAAAGATGTATATTTCTTTATTGAATTCGTTCGGTAAAAATAAACACCTCCTTGAAAGATAATAAGGACATCTCGTCCAACTAGGTTTTTCCAAGACTTAAGTTTGGCATACCTTCATTGCTTATTAACCTAAACCACTTTTTGATGAAAAATTGTAAACAATACCTATTACTATTGCTTATAGCAATATGCGCAACAGGAAGCCTCCAGGCGCAAGAGGAAGAAAAAAGACCCGAATTTCTGGTCGTAACAACCATGCATTGGAACATGGATCAGGAAGATTATGATTTTGATGATTGGAAAGCGCTGGAAAAAGAATACCTAGATAAGGTTGTGATGAAAAATGAACTCATTGCAGGTGCTTCATTTTTTATGCATCAGTTCACCGAAGATAATTCGGAATTATTGTATGTTCAGGTATTCAACTCCTGGAATGATATTCATGCAGCTGCAGAAAGAAGCAATGAATTAGCTAAAGAAGCTTGGCCCGATGAGGAAGCGAGAAATGCATTCTTCAAAAAGCAAGGAGCATTTTATTCAATGCAGCATTCAGACGAAATATATGCTACCATGGATGGAGCAAAAGCGTTATCCGAAATGCCTACTAAAGACATGACCCTTTATCTGCAAAAAAGACATTTTGCTTTTCCTGAGGATGGAAGTATGAAGGAATGGGAAGAATTGAATAAAGCCTACCAGGAAAATATCGTTCATAAGAATGAGTATATAAAGGGATACTATCCGAACAGACATTATTACGGCGCTGACAGAACTGAATTCTTGGAGGCCTTTTATGTTGATTCATTAACCGATCTTGATAAAATGCTCGACAGATTGGGAGAACTTCCCGAAGAAGCCTGGCCCGATGAAGCATCCCGAAAAGAAATGGGTGAAAAAATGAGCAAATACTATACAGGAATCCATAGCGATTATATCTATACCTACGTTTCCGGATTATCAAAGTAATTTGTTTTTGTTAAGTAAGTATTCGCCGAATGGTGCTGCCATTCGGCGAATCTTATACAGTTTTTTTTCTGAATTCAGAAGGGGTGATGCCCTTAATGGATTTGAATTTTCTGTTAAAATTGGTCAGGTTGTTAAACCCGGATTTGTACGAGATCTCAGCAATACTGAGGTCTGTTTTTTTTGCAAGTAACTTGCATGCGTTTCCTATTCTGATGTCTAGTAGAAAATTAATATAGGTCTTATTTGTACGTTGCTTAAAATAACGGCAAAAAGCATTGGGTGTCATGTTTGCAATACCTGCCACCTGATGTAAACTAATGTTTTGGTCATAATGGTTGAGTGAAAACTCGAAGATATCACGCATTCTTTTTCCTTCCTCTTCGCCATAGGATTTGTTGTGAATATCCGAAGATAAAGTAATGATCTTCTCCTTGGAAATAGCTTGTAAGATCTCCAGAAAAGAAATGAATCGATTGAGCTTTGCGCTCTGGTTAATTCTTTCTAACAAATGCTGTAATGTTTCAGATGGTTTTTTAAGCCGAATACCCAAGGCCGATGCCTTAAATACTGGCTCCAGACTTTTGAATTCCGGGAGTTTAAAAAAGTCATCACCATAACCGGACTTCATAAAAAATAAGGAGATCATATGAACTTCACCTTCAGAAGGATCGTTATGAAAGACATGAGGTAAATTCTCGCCGATGATAAAAATGTCTCCCTCGTTGAATTCTCCAACATGATCACCAATAATACAGCTGCCTTCCCCTTTTTTGATCAGGCTGATCTGAATTTCCTGATGCTGATGCAATTTGTCATAGAGCATCGGAACCCGATCCTCCTGAACAACCAAAGTGTCATTTTCAGGTTTTGGAATTTTAAAAGGGAGTACTTTCATGGTTTTTTTAGATGAATATTAATCAAAAATATGTAATTATCTATAAATTGAGTTAATATAGTACTATGATATGCTAATTTATATGAACACGGACATGTCATCTTCTTTTAATTTTGCCTGAAAACAATTATTATGATGACAATACAATGGAAAGGGGTTATGCCTGCCGTTACTACCAAATTTAATGACAAGGACGAATTGGACCTTGATAATTTCAAAGTAAATATTCAAGCTCAGCTTGACGCCGGGGTACATGGAATAATTTTGGGAGGCACCCTGGGAGAAGCCAGTACGTTAACAGAATTGGAAAAAAGAACCTTGGTCAGGGAAACGGTGTCCTTTGTCAAAGGAGCTGTTCCTGTGATCATTAATATTGCAGAACAATCTACAAAAGCCGCTATCGAACTGGCGCATATGGCTCAGGAAGATGGCGCTAGCGGCTTGATGATGTTGCCTCCGATGCGTTACAAAGCGGACGACAGAGAAACGGTAACTTATTTTAAAAAAGTAGCTCAAAGTACCTCCTTACCTATAATGATTTACAACAATCCGATTGACTATGGTATAGAAGTGACCATGGATATGTTTGAAGATTTGCTTCATGATTGCCCAAACATTCAGGCGGTGAAGGAGTCAACAAGAGATATTTCCAATATCAACCGTATCAGAAATCGCTTTGGTGATCGACTTGCCATTTTATGCGGCGTAGACACCCTCGCCCTGGAAAGTTTATTGATTGGCGCCGATGGTTGGGTTGCAGGTTTGGTATGCGCTTTTCCTGCCGAAACGGTAGCTATTTATGAGTTAGCAAAAGCTGGCAGAACTCAGGAAGCCATTAAAATCTACAGATGGTTTTTACCGTTGTTGGAGTTGGATATAAACACTAAATTAGTACAGAATATCAAGTTGGCTGAAGTAGCCACCAGAATCGGGACAGAGCATGTCAGAGAACCCAGATTACCCCTGGCAGGAGAGGAAAGAAAAAAGGTGTTAGGCATAATTGATCAGGCTATAAAAAACAGGCCTTTATTACCGGATTATAAAAATCTATAAAATACTTTAGATAGGTCTGGGTGATATTGAAGCCTGTCAAATGATCCATTTGATAAATGAGCTTATTTGAATGTATATCATTTTGAAAAAACGCTATTTTCATCTGGTCACCTATAGAAATTCATAAAAAAAAGAGTAAACATCAAATGATTACAGGAAAAAATTACATCGGTACCCAAAGAAGTGCAGAAGGAAGTAAAATATTCAGCACCTTCGATCCGGTCAGCAACAAAGAAAATGAGACTCGATTTTACGAAGCATCATCAGAAGAGATCGATAAGGCAGTTGCTTTGGCATGGAAGGCTTTTACCTGCTATCAGGATTATTCAGGAGAACAAAAAAGTGAATTCCTGAATGCCATTGCCGATGAAATTGAGGCTTTGGGAGATGAATTGATCAACACCTATTGTGCTGAATCCGGTTTGCCGCGGGGAAGGGCAATGGGAGAAAGAGGCAGAACGGTCTTTCAACTGAGAAGTTTCGCCGAACTTGTAAAAAAGGGGGATTGGGTAGAAGCATCTATTGATACGGCGCAACCTGATCGTGCCCCTATCCCAAAACCCGATATTAGAAAAATGATGATACCTCTTGGTCCTGTAGTTGTATTTGGAGCAAGTAATTTTCCTTTAGCTTATTCAACGGCAGGCGGAGATACTGCAGCAGCTTTAGCCGCCGGATGTCCGGTAATTGTAAAATCACATCCTATGCATGCCGGAACAGGTGAATTAGTGGCATCTGCGATCATTAAAGCTGCGGAAAGAACAGGAATGCCTGAGGGAGTTTTCTCAAACCTTAACAGCAGTGGGATAGAAGTAGGGGTGCAACTGGTACAGCACCCAAAGGTAAAGGCAGTTGGCTTTACAGGCAGCATTAGAGGTGGGAGAGCCTTATACGATCTTGCAGCCAAAAGAGAAGAACCTATTCCTGTTTTTGCAGAAATGGGTAGTGTAAATCCTGTTGTATTTCTTCCCGAAGCATTAAAAGCAAGGGCTGAGGCCCTGGCTAAAACCTATGCTGGTTCGGTGACACTTGGTACAGGACAATTTTGTACAAATCCAGGTTTACTTTTCGGGATCAAGGGAGCAGGACTCGATCATTTCATTAAAAGACTTGCTGAAGAGATTGTGCTGATAGAACCCGGTTGTATGCTGCATCCCAATATTATTGGGGCTTATGAAGCCAATAAAGGAAAAGCACTTTCACAAAAAGGCTTGCAGTTGGTTGCTGAGTATGAGCAGGAAGTTGGCAACAATATGGCCCGACAAGCTGTGACCACGGTTGAAGGCGGGACTTTTTTAGATAACCCAGCCTTGCATCAGGAAGTATTTGGACCTTTTACCATGGTGGTTCAATGTGAGGACAAAGCACAACTTGAAGCGATCATTTTAAAACTGGAAGGCCAGCTCACTGGAACGCTTATAGCCGAAGAAGATGAAGCCATTGCCTTCCGAGGAGTGGTCGAAGCCCTCAGGAACAGGGTAGGGCGGCTCATTTTCAATGGTGTACCAACAGGTGTCGAGGTGTGCCCATCTATGGTGCATGGAGGACCTTATCCGGCTTCCACCGACAGCAGATTTACGGCAGTAGGGATCAATTCTATCAAAAGATGGGTCAGGCCATTTAGTTATCAGGATTGGCCAAATGAATTATTACCTGCAGCTTTAAAAAATGAGAACCCACTTGGCATCAAAAGATATATCAACAATCAATTAAGCACTGAAACCTTATAAGTATATGAAATTAAAAATCGCCCTATTTGTTTTTGCCTTAACTTTTTTATCTGCTTGTGAGTCAGGAAAGAAAAAGGATTCTGATGTATTAGCCGAGATCATTGAAAAGGTTCAGGATCACAAAGGTTTTGAAAGAGAAGAATTTCCTCTTGGTTTGTTCAATGAGGCTTATTTTCAAGCTGAAGCCGATTTTGCCTCTGGCTGTATAAATGAATTAAATCAACTGGACACACTTCAGTTTTCAGAATCGGAACTGATCTCTTATGAATTATTGAAATTTAGATTACAGAATCAAGTTGATTATAATGATTTTGAAATGTACCTGAATCCTCTATTATCCGATTCGGGTTTTCACAGCAGTTTGGTGTACAGGGTAAGGCCCTTAAAAGATTACGAACAGACCAAGAAATATCTTCATGTGTTGAATGACATACCAAGGCACGTTGATGAATATTTCTTTTTGATCGATAAGGGTTTGAAAAAGGGGGTTTCTCAGCCAAGGGTTATATTTAAAGGTTATGAGAGCACCTACGACATGCATTTGGTTGATGATTTTAAAGATTCGTATTTCTACGGTCCTTTTAAGAACTTACCAAATGATCTTAGTGAGCAGCAAAAAGATTCAGTTCTTGCGGCAGCAGAAAATGCTATTGAGCAGTCTGTAACTCCTCAATTTAAAAGGATTAAAACATTTTTTGAAGAAAACTATTTTCCAAATACCAGAACCACACTCGGTGTTTCCGCAACACCTGACGGAGCGTCATTTTATCAAAATCGTATTAATTTTTACACCACAAGCACACAATATACCGCTAAGGATATTCATGAAATAGGTCTAAGTGAAGTGAAAAGGATACGAGGAGAGATGCAAAAGATCATAGATGAATTGGGGTTTGAAGGTTCCTTTGATGACTTTTTACTTTTTCTCAGAACAGACGAGCAGTTTTATGCAAAATCAGGAAGGGAATTGATGATGATCGCAAGGGATATGGCCAAAAGAGCAGATGAGCAGCTACCCAGGTTTTTTATGACTTTACCACGAAAGCCCTATGGGGTGGCTCCGGTACCCGATGCCATTGCTCCTAAATATACAGCTGGAAGATATGTAGGCACTGATGCTGAAAATGAGCCTGGATATTATTGGGTGAATACGTATGACCTGCCTAGCAGAACACTATATACTTTACCTGCCTTGACAGTGCACGAAGCAGTCCCTGGGCATCATTTACAGGGTAGCTTAAACAATGAATTGGGAGACAGTATACCAAGTTTCAGAAGAGACCTATACCTCTCAGCTTATGGTGAAGGTTGGGGTTTATACACTGAGTTTCTGGCTGCAGAGATGGGGATGTATACGACGCCATACGAACGCTTTGGGCAGTTGACCTATGAAATGTGGAGAGCCTGCAGATTGGTTGTTGATACCGGTGTTCATGCCTTTGACTGGACCAGAGAAGATATGGTTCAATTTATGAGAGAAAATACCGCCTTATCGCTTCATGAAATTGAAACCGAAACGGATCGCTATATTTCCTGGCCGGGCCAGGCTTTGTCCTATAAAATAGGAGAGTTAAAAATTAGAGAACTTAGAAAAAGAACGGAGGAATCTCTTGGAAATGCGTTTGACATCAGAGAGTTCCACGAAGTGATTTTAGAGCAAGGTACAGTAACATTGCCGATACTGGAAAAGAGGATCAATCAATATATCGCTGAGAAAAAGAATGGCGCGTAGTATTTTTAAGTGTATTGACGGACATACCTGTGGTAATCCCGTGAGAGTCATTACCAGTGGAGCCCCTGAACTTATCGGGAAGAACATGAATGAGAAAAGGCTGCATTTTATCAAGGAGTACGACTGGATAAGGCAGGGTTTGATGTATGAACCTCGTGGACATGATATGATGAGTGGAAGTTTTATCTACCCGCCACATGATCCGGAAAATGATTTTGCTATTTTATTTGTGGAAACTTCAGGCTGCCTTCCTATGTGCGGACATGGCACGATTGGAACAATTACCATAGGTATTGAAGAAGGTTTGATCAAGCCAAAAGTACCGGGAAAAGTAAAAATGGAAGCCCCTGCCGGACTGGTTGAAATTGAATATGAAGAAAAAGACGGAAGGGTAAAATGGGTAAAACTCATCAACGTAAAAAGTTATCTGGCTGCTGAAGGATTAACCGTGGACTGTCCTGGTCTTGGGGAACTGGTATTTGATGTTGCTTATGGGGGTAATTTTTATGCTATTGTGGATCCTCAAAAGAATTATTCAGGAGTACAGGATTATACCGCCGGGCAGATCATTCAATATTCTCAGATTGTCAGAAAGAGAATTAATGAAAAATATCCGGATCATTTTATACATCCTGAAAACGAATCGATAAGAAATGTAAGTCATCTATTGTGGACAGGAGATCCTTTGGATCCTGCCTCTTCTGGTAGAAATGCTGTTTTTTATGGTGACAAGGCCATTGACCGATCTCCTTGCGGAACAGGAACATCGTCGCGACTTGCACAGTTACATGCCAAGGGAAAGCTAAAAAAAGGAGAGGACTTTATACATGAAAGTTATATTGGGTCCACTTTTATTGGCAGAATTGAAGAAGAGACAAGTATCGAAAATATACCGGCCATTATACCCAGTATTCAAGGTTGGGCCAAAATTTATGGATATAACACGATCATTATCGATGATGAAGATGACCCTTATGCACATGGGTTTCAGGTGATATG
Source organism: uncultured Flavobacteriaceae bacterium (assembly GCA_963780405.1). Classification (GTDB taxonomy): domain Bacteria; phylum Bacteroidota; class Bacteroidia; order Flavobacteriales; family Flavobacteriaceae; genus Lutimonas. Next base: position 25,064 of record CAWABX010000002.1, on the reverse strand, counting down.
AGGCAAGGAGGCAATGAATTAATGAGACAATGAGATAATGAGACAATGAATTAATGAGTTAATGAGAGAATAAATTGTTTGGGATTCAATAATAATTGTTAACTATTTTAGAATCTGTGCTATTAAAGTTTAGACTCCAAATCAATATTCATGACTAAAGATCAATTTGTCGAAGGGCTTAAAATAAGGACGAAAAAATTCGCAATAGAAATAATTCAGTCGTATGAATATATGACTAAAAATGAAGTTGTACGAATCATCTATAATCAATTGATTCGTTCTGTAACTTCGGCTGCAGCAAACTATAGAGCAGCTTGTTTGGCTAGATCGAAAAAAGAGTTTTTTTCAAAAATGTCTATAGTAGTAGAAGAAGCCGATGAGACTTATTTTTGGATAGACCTTTTGAAAGAAACAGGTTATTTTAAAAAACATGAGGCTGATCGACTTATGAAGGAATCTTTAGAAATAGTAAAAATAATGTCAAAAGCGAGGAGAAATATATATAAACTGGATTGATCGATGATTACAATAATTCATTGTCTCATTAACTCATTAATTCATTGTCTCATTAATTCAATAATTCATTGATCCATGAAAAAATGTATCGTTATTGGCGGAGGAATCATAGGCCTTTGCTCCGCTTATTATCTTCAAAAAGAAGGACACGAGGTCACGGTTATTGATCAGTCAGGTATGGATGGAGGAGCCTCCTATGTAAATGCCGGATATATTTCGCCGAGCCATATTGTTCCTTTATCGGCACCGGGAGTGGTTAAAAAAGGGCTTCAATGGATGTTCGATCCAGCGAGTCCCTTTTACGTAAAACCCAGGCTGGATCCTGATTTTTTACGTTGGGCCTGGGCTTTTAATAAAAGTTGCACCCAGAAGCATGTCAAAAGATCGATTCCCGTGATCAGAGATATTGCCGTTTTTAGTCATGAGCTATATGAAGATATTGAGAACGAACCTGGTTTTGATTTTCATTTTGAAAAGAAGGGTTTACTGATGCTCTGTAAAACAGAAAAGATGCTGGAAGCGGAAATCAAAGTAGCTCATTTGGCAGAAGAGGTACAGCTTCAATCAAAAGTACTGAACCAAGATGAGCTGCGAATTCTTGAGCCTGCAGTAAGCAGCGATGTGATCGGAGCTACTTTTTATACCTGTGATTCTCATACGACACCAACTGAATTCATGAAGAATATGAAAAGCCATCTCTTGGCTAAAGGAGTTGTGATCAAAGCGAATGAACAGGTCCTTGATTTACCAATAAAAGATGGTAAAATTTGTGAAGTCATCACCAAGCAGGGAAGCTATACGGCAGATGAATACGTCCTCGCTGCCGGTTCCTGGACCGGACTCGTCGCTAAAAAACTGGGCATGAAACTTTTACTGCAGGCGGGTAAAGGCTATAGAATAAACGTAGAGCGTGAAACCAATATTTCACTTCCTGCAATTCTCGCCGAGGCCAAAGCGGCTGTAACTCCTATGAATGGATTTACAAGGTTTGCGGGTACCATGGAGATTGCCGGTATAAATGATGCGGTAAATCCGGTAAGGGTAAAGGCCATCGCAAAAGCGGCTCATGACTACTATGAAAAAGTGACCATTACGGAAGAGGAGATGAATAATGCTTCTTCAGGGCTTAGGCCATTGTCTCCTGATGGGGTACCCTACATTGGTAGAACGAAAAATTGTTCCAACATGATCATCGCCACCGGACACGCAATGATGGGCTGGACGATGGCAACGGGCACGGGTAAGTTGGTGGCTGAAATTATTTCGGATTACAAAAATTCCCTTGACTTAAATCCCTTTAGTCCTGACAGAACTTTTTAATTGGATCCATGATCATTATATTGAACGCTCAATGACTATTCAGATCAGTGATCGTTTGCATCTAGCCGCATCGTAATCATATGTTTTTTGAACCCCGCTTTTTCATAAGCTTTTATGGCCTGAATATTATCTTCATAGACGTCCAGTCGAATTTCGTAGATAGCTCTGCCCCGGCACCATTTGACTAATTGTTCAATGATCAATTTGTTCAAGCCTTTTCCTCTGTGTTCCTCGGTTACAAACATAAAACCCAGATATCCCTGTTGGTCATGTTTTAAATAATGCCTGTCACCTTTGATCCTTGCATAACCTGAAGCCACGATATTCCCTTCAAATTCGGCCACAACAACCTCTGTGTCATCAGCCATGATAAAAGCACCAATATCATAGTAAGAAATTTCACCTTCCTTAATCGTAGGGTCCATAGGTCGTTCCGCCTTGATAAGTCCTTGTTCGAAATCTAACAAAATACCGAGATCCTCTAAGGTTGCTTTTCTGATGGTATACATAACGGGTTTTTTAATGTTTGTAGTGACTATTAGCCTTTACAGGAAGTGTCGGCAATGATCTTCCATTGTCCATCGATCTTTTTCAAGATGATCATAAATATTCCATCCGCATTTCCCATTGAGCGTTCCAGGTGGTATTCGCCCAACACATAGTAGGAAGCATTATCTATGTTTGATATTTCCTTTATGACGAACTTTAAAGTTCCGGTATGTTCCTTTGAGGGATAGCCCTTTTTATAGCGTTCCAGGGTATTGTTCCAACCATGAGTGACTCCACCGCTCCCATAAAATTTTAAATCTTCAGATTTCCAGTACCCTTGCATAAAACCTTCTAAATCGTAATTGTTCCAGGCTTCCTGTTGATCTGCCATCACTTTTCTAATGGCGTCTTCATCATCGTTAAGAATAGCAGTGTTAAAGGAGCTTAAAAGAACCAGACTCAATAGCAAAAGAATATTTTTCATCATTCAAGTTATTTGGTTTGCATATAATTTTCTTTAAGAACCGAGGCCAAAGCATCGATCAGTTCCATGGCATTATCCTTGGAGAATACCAAAGGTGGTTTGATCTTAAGTACATTGTGATCCGGACCATCTATACTCATGAGTATGCCTTTGTCTTTCATTCTATGAGCCAGATATTGGGTTTGCTTTGGCAATGGCACTAATTCCTCATCGGTGAGTTCTATTCCCAAAAATAAGCCTTGTCCCCTTACATCTTTTAATATGGAAAATGTCCTGGACAATTTTTTTAGCTCAGTCTTCAAATAATTCCCTACTTCCAAGGCATTGTTCTGTAATTGTTCTCTTTTGACGGTTTTTAAAACTTCCGTCGCGATAGCACAGGAAACAGGGTTTCCTCCAAAAGTATTAAAATATTCCATGCCGTTGGCAAACTTTTCTGCAACCTCTTTTGTGCACACAACAGCAGCTACCGGATGACCGTTTCCCAGAGGTTTCCCAATAGTTACGATGTCAGGGATAACGTTGTGCAACTGAAAACCCCAGAAGGCAGATCCCATTCTGCCACAACCCACTTGAACTTCATCAGAAATGCACAAACCTCCTGCTTTTCGAGTGTATTCATAGGCTTTGCTTAAAAACCCGTCAGGTAATTCAATTTGACCCCCGCAACTTATGATGGGTTCTATGATAAAGGCAGCCGGGGCCCTGCCCTTATTTTTAAGTGCCGAAATGACCTTTTGGACCTCTTCGGCATATATGTTCCCCGTATCTTTTCCACGGTGTTTTCCTCTAAAGCGATCAGGAAGAGGAAATATATGTGTGTGTTCAGGACAACCACTTCCACCTTTTCCATCAAATTTATAGGAGCTGATCTCAATACAGGCATTTGTATTTCCGTGATAGCCCATTTCAGAGGCGAGGATGTCTTTATTTCCGGTGACAACCTTTGCCATGCGAAGCGCCAGTTCATTGGCTTCACTGCCCGAATTTACAAGATGAACCACACTTAATTCAGGTGGAAATGTGCCTAGTAATTGCTCAGTTAAAAGATTAATGTTTTCGTGTAAATACCTTGTATTTGTATTTAGTAAAGCCATTTGATCCTGACCGGCCTTTACTACAAAAGGGTGTTCATGACCTACATGTGCCACATTGTTTACCGTGTCCAAATAAGCTGCTCCGAATTGATCGATCAGATAAGTCCCCATACCTCTCACTATTTGCAGGGGTTCTTGATATGATAAGCTCATGCCTTTACCCAAATGTGCTTTTCGATAGTCTGTCAATGTTTTGTTGTCGGGTTGACTTTGCTGTTGTAAGGACTCAAGTTTAAAGAGAAGGTTAGGGTCAGGGCAAATACTTTTCCATATGTTAATTTCACTATGATAGGCTACTCCGGGAAAATCTTTTTGATAGTCAAGCATTGAAAGCATGAATTCAAAATGCAGATGAGGTGGCCAATTTCCGTTTTCCGGATAATTACCCAAATAACCTATAAATGCTCCGGTTTCAATAATTTCACCCACAATCCTGGAAGTGGCACTTAGAACAGATAGATGTCCGTAAAGACTAAAAAATGTAAGCTCTTCTACTTGGTGTTTCAACACAATGAGACCCCCGTATTCTTTATCTCCGGCATCATTCTCGGCAATAACTACCTCACCCTTTAATGGTGCATGAACCGGCGTACCTGCAGGTAGCCAGAAATCTATCCCCAGATGGACCGTTCTGCTTTCTTTTCTTTCATTACCATTTTTTTGATAAGCCTCAGTGTTATAAACAAGTCGCGGCTCTAAATACCCTCCGGCAATAATAGTATCAGGATGCTTTTTTTGAAGTTGGTTTATTTTAAATTCAAAAAGATCAAAATCAGCAAATTCGCTTAAATGCCCCAGCCATTTGCTTGAAACACTTAAGTCAATAGGGGTGCATACTTGTGTTTTTTTTGTTGGAAAAAGTTGATCCAGCCCGATTTTTTTGTTTGAGACCCAGGATTTAAATTTTCCTTCCTCCGGATGCGCCGGATAGCCACAGGCCTTTCTAAAACTGTAATGGGCGAAATCGGCACTGATCTCTTTCCATTTTTTTAAGACTTCCCAGGCAGGTTTTTCACTGACTTGTAAATAAACATTATCCGGCTCTTTAATTTTATTCAGCGCTGATTTTGTCACCGTGATCACAAGCCTCATGGCGATACAATCATAGAGATAAAATAATTCTTCTTCTAACAATCTCCGACCCTGATCATAGCCTCTTACAATAGCTAATGCAGCTGACAACGGATCATTTTGATCCATGATACCATAGGCACAGGTAACTGCCAGGTCGTTTATGGTTTGTGAATAAATAGCATCTCCATAATCAATAACCGCTAGCACTTCAGGATCTTTTAGGTTGTTACTGACAATAAGATTATGGTCATTGGCATCATTGTGAATGACCGACTTCGGCAAGTTTTTATATCCTTTCTGATGATCTAAAAATCGTTCCTGGAAATAGGTAACAATTTCTTTGTTACTTTCTTTAAAAACATCCCTGTTTTCAACTGTCCATAGGGAATTGGCGAGATCCCATTCGAATACCCTGTGCGCCTTTGGATGATCAAAATTTTCTAGAGCATCAGCCAGTTTTCCGCAACACAGACCTAAGCTAGTCCTCAGGTCATCAAGTTTCGGGTTGACTTCGTGATACATCCTACCGGGAATCCAGCTTAACAGTCTTACCAATCTTGTTCGATTGTATGTGTCAACAAATGATGAAAGCATTTTTCCTGATTTGTCTTTGATGACGATTGGGGCTTTTATATCCCTTTCACCTCCCTCTAAATGGCTTAAAAGTTCTTGTTGAAAATCTAAGGTTTCTGGATCAGTATCAGGTCTCGAAATTTTTAAAATATACCGGTCCTCATCCTTGATGCGAATTTTGAAATTCATGTCATATTCACCTGGAAGCGGGCTTGCTTCTCCTTGCAAACCGTAAAGCTCCAGTAGGATATTTTCAGCCATCCTGGGTTCGATCAAATAGTTGCTATGTGCTCCTTGTTGCATGGTCTCAATTCACTAGTTAATTTCCAGATCCATTTGAATCTTCCAGGTATCAGATTCACCCGGAAGTAACTCTTTTAAACCGATCCCGTTGTTAAAGCTGTTGGCCACACAGGTCATGGGCTCAATGGCGATACTTTTGCCATGAGGAGGTGTATAGACTTGTATATAACTTCCGTCAGGATAGTCAAAATCAAAGTTCAGTTTGTAAGGTTCTGTTTCAAAACCGCATTCGGATTTATGCAATGAATAAGCATCATCAAATTTTCTATCCTTCATCATAAAAGAGGAGGGTAGGGCAGATTTCAAAGTCTTTACAGGAAGGCTTCTGTCATTACATGCATAAAAATCTTTAGAGGGGAAGGAAAGGACACTTGTTGTCAGCTGCTCGGTCTTAAAATATGGATGCCAGCCCATTCCATAGGGAAAGGGAAGATTTCCTTGATTGACCAGGTCAAAGCTAAGATTCATGCTTCCTGTTGCACTTATGGTATAGGTCAGTTTCAGTTTAAAATGAAAAGGAAAACCAACAGATGAGCCATTTGAATTATAAGTTAATTCTAAGCTTGCCCATTTTTTATCTGATGTCATCGAAGTAACTTCAAATTCTTTATTGTAGACCAATCCATGTATAGCATTGTTCACTGAAGGTTCGTTCACAGGAAGCTGATGTGTTTCACCCATAAATTCATAAGCACCATCTTCTATCCTGTTAGGAAAGGGAAAGAGGATGGAAGATTTATACGAATTCGCATAATCTTTAAGTCCCGACTCATCATTACGGATCCCATCTATGATATTCACTTTGTTGACAATTAGTTCCTGTAAACTCCCACCGAGATTTGGATAGATCTTGGCAGATAAACTATCGTTGCTGATTCGTATATGTTCCAATAATTTATTGGGGTTGTTGATCTTGTCTATTTTCATCCTAATAACTTAATATAGACCCTTTTTTTATGACTTCTTTTGGGTCAATCACAAAGGTATACATTCCTGTTATATGAGCCCTACTCTCTCTCTATGGAATGACAGCCCAAAAAGAGCCATGGTCAGTTTATAGACTGAGTGTATAATTGGTCTATGAAATAAGCATGTAGCTTGGGAGAATAGTTTGATGCCCCGGTCTCCAATATTAAGGATCCAGTCCTTATCATTCATCAATGCAAGCAGAAAAGAAGCGTCTTCCAGAGTGATCATTTTGATCAGCAGTCTTTCTGCTCTGAGTATTGTCATTAGATAAAAACAGATTCCAAATAATCCATTTATTTAGCCCAGTACATCACGCTGTTTTTTATAAAAAGTATCAGATTGTAGTTTCAGCAGGTCTTTGGCTTTTTGTTTTTTATACTCATAAATTTCTTCATCCTTAGCCACATCATAGTATACTTTTTCATTCAGACTTGAGTCTGTTTCAAGAACGGCCGCTCGCTGATTTTTTTGTTGGGTCACCCAAACCTTTAAGGCATCTTCCTGTTCCTCGAATTTTAGGTCATAAGCGCCTTTTGGTGCCATTATTTTTGCAAAAACAGGGGCTGTTTCTATCGCGATAAACAATAGCAATATAAACAATGAAGGCATTGCCGGCAGCTCTTCAAGTGCATTGATCCTGGCCATTAAACCATCAAAGCCATCAATGATGGGTTGGCTATTGGCAGTTTGGAGTTTTTGTTTTTCTCTGAGATCTGTTAAGATCATTTCTTTACGTGCAATTTTTGTGGCACTACTATCTTTTAATTGCTGTAGTTCTTGTAATTGGGTATCATGCTTCTCCCTTTTTTCTTTATATACCGGTCCTTTACCAAGTTTCATGGTGCCTTTTGTACCCTCTGCTTCAGTAATATAGGTGTCGTATAAGGCGTTTACTTCGGCTTCTTTGGCTGAAATATTGCCTTCAATAGATTTAATTTCGGCTTCAACTCTTTCTATCTCAGGTGTAAATTGCTGGGCTATTTGACCCTGATTTAACAGTGTCATATTGTTTTTTTGTTCCAAAAGTACCCTGTCAATTTCCTTTTCAAATATTTTTAATTCTAAAGGTTTTGAAATAACAATAGCAATGATCAAGGCTAAAACCAATCGGGGTGAAGCCTGAAGGAATTCTTTCCAAAACGAATCTCTTTTTTTTATGGTCCCAACAATAAATCTATCAAGGTTGAATATGAGCATACCCCAGATTAAACCAAATAGTACCGCCATATAAACATTGTCAAACACTGTATACAAGGCATAGGAGCTCGATACAAATGCCATGATGGCTGTAAAAAAAACGGTACCACCAATACCGGCATATTTTATTTGTTCAGATTTTGGACTTTCCTGAAGCAGGTCTGTGTCTGCGCCTGAGCACATCCAGAAGAATTCTTTTATCATAATGAGGAGGGTTTAGTTAAGAACAACGAATTAATCCTCCTATATGTTGCTCGCATATTGCTTTTGTTATGATAAAGTTTTGTTAAAATTGTCATTATTACAAAATGCAGACATGATTTAGGCTTAAAACTTGTCAACCTGTTTAATAAATGTAATTTTGCCATCTTAAGAAACGCCCTATGAATTTATTAAAGGATTTACAACAACGCAGTCAGTCTAAATGCGAATTGTGTAGCTCAGAAGAACAATTGACTATTTACCAGGTCCCACCATCCTCAAACAGGACTGAGGAAGACAGCATCTTGATTTGTGCGACCTGTGCTGATCAGATTGAAAATCCCGATCATGTAGAAGTGAATCACTGGCGTTGTTTGAACGATAGTATGTGGAGCGAAGTGGCAGCTGTACAAGTTGTTGTTTGGCGCATACTAACACGTCTGCGAGCAGAAGGCTGGCCCCAGGATCTATTGGATATGATGTACCTGGATGAAGAGAATTTAGCATGGGCTAAAGCTTCAGGAGAGGGCGAGGAAATTGAAAATAACATCGTTCACACGGATGTAAACGGTGTTGTACTGCAAGCAGGGGACTCTGTGGTCTTGATCAAAGATTTGAAAGTTAAAGGCTCAAGTATGGTCGCCAAGCAAGGTACCGCAGTTCGAAGGATTTCACTTGACAGAGACAATGCCGAATATATCGAGGGGAAGGTAGGCCCGACTCAAATTGTGATCCTTACCAAATATGTTAAAAAAATATCCTAATCGACTATTGATTTTGATGTAACTCTACATAGTTTTTGTAAAACAACGGAATGGTTTCAATTCCTTTTAAATAATTAAAAACACCAAAATGTTCATTGGGTGAGTGAATGGCATCACTATCTAAACCAAATCCCATCAAGATTGTTTTACTTTTCAATTCTTTTTCAAAAAGAGCTACAATAGGAATACTACCCCCTGATCGCTGTGGTATTGCAGGTACACCAAAAGTTTCTGTATAGGCTTTATTAGCGGCCTGATAACCAATATTATCAATCGGGGTTACATAGGGGTGTCCCCCGTGATGTGGCGTCACTTTAACTTTTACGGCCTTTGGAGCAATACTCAAAAAGTGATCACTGAATAATTTTGTGATCTCATCAGGATCCTGATCAGGTACAAGACGCATTGAGATTTTGGCATAGGCTTTACTGGCAATCACCGTTTTGGCGCCTTCACCTGTATAACCTCCCCAAATACCGTTAACATCCAAAGTAGGTCTGATAGAATTTCTCTCATTCGTTGTATATCCAGTTTCTCCGAAAACTTCTTCTATGTCAAGCGCTTTTTTATAAGCATCCAAAGAGAAAGGGGCTTTTGCCATTTCCGTTCTTTCTTCCTGAGTTGCGTCTATAACTTTATCATAGAATCCAGGAATAGTAATATGATTGTTCTCATCGTGCAAGGAAGCGATCATCTTGGTCAGGATATTGATCGGGTTCGCCACAGCGCCCCCATAAAGCCCTGAATGCAGATCTCTGTTAGGTCCGGTAACTTCAACTTCCACATAACTTAAACCTCTTAAGCCTGTCGTAATAGAGGGTTGCTGGTTACTGATCATGCCGGTATCTGAAATAAGGATCACATCATTACTCAATTTTTCCTGATTTCTCTTTACAAACCATTCCAGACTAGGCGAGCCAATTTCTTCTTCCCCTTCGATCATAAATTTAACATTACACGGCAGGGTGTTCAAATTCATCATGATCTCAAACGCTTTTACATGCATATACATCTGCCCCTTATCATCACAAGAACCTCTTGCATAAATAGCGCCATCAGGATGTGATTCCGTTTTTTTAATCACAGGTTCAAAAGGAGGTGAATCCCATAGATCAATCGGGTCCGCGGGTTGTACGTCATAGTGACCATAAACCAGTATGGTGGGTAAATTAGCATCAATGATATGTTCACCAAAAACAATTGGGTAGCCCGGTGTTTCACAGATCTCCACCTTTTTACAGCCGGCTTTTTCGATGTAGTTCTTAACAGCTTCGGCTGTCATCAACACGTCCTTTTGATAGGTCTTATCGGCGCTGACTGAAGGTAATTTTAACAAAGAGATCAACTCCTCAAGAAATCTGTTTTTATTTTGATCGATGTAGTTTTTTACAGCAGACATTTTTTACTAATTTTAGATGCAAACAAATATAGGCAAAAGAATAGACCTATTTTAAAAAGTGGGCCCAGGCCCTAAAAATTTTCATCAAAAAAAGAGCGTATGAAGTCAAGAAGAAACTTTATTCAAAATACTGCGATGGCCAGTGTAGGCTTAAGTATTTTGCCTAATTGGAGTTTTGGTCATTCAGGAAAAAACAGTAAGATCAATGTCGGATTAATTGGAGTCGGTCTGCGCGGGACCAATCATCTTAACAATTTACTTCTTCGAGAGGATGTGAATATCATGGCGATTTGTGATATTGATCAAGACAGGATTACGCTGAACCTTGACCTGATGAATAAGGCAGGTCAAAAGAAACCTGAGGTTTTCGGCAAGGATGAACTCGACTATAAAAACCTTCTTGAGCTTGAATCATTGGATGCGGTGATCATAGCAACGCCTTGGTTATGGCACACTCGTATGGCCAAAGATGCCATGCTAGCGGGGAAATATACAGGTTTGGAAGTTTCTGCGGCCAATACCATGGAAGAATGCTGGGACCTTGTCAATACCCATGAGCAAACCGGCACGCATATGATGATTTTAGAAAATGTGAATTACAGAAGGGATGTCTTGGCCGTCCTTAATATGGTAAGGCAAAATGTTTTGGGAGAGATGATGCATTTTAGATGTGGCTATCAACACGACCTACGGTTTGTAAAACTTAATGATGGGAAATCAGCCTATGGTAAGGGAGTGGAGTTTGGTGAAAAAGGAATTTCAGAGGCAAAATGGCGAACACAACATTCATTGCTGCGTAACGCAGATGTATATCCTACCCATGGCGTAGGTCCCATTGCTGCTATGATCGATATCAACAGGGGTAATCGTTTTGTATCCATGACTTCACATGCGACTAAAAGCAGAGGGCTGCACAACTATATAGTTGAGAACGGAGGAGCCGATCATCCAAATGCAAAATTGAATTTTAAGATGGGTGATGTGATCACCAGTACTATTGAAACCGCGAACGGAGAGACAATTTTGGTGACTCATGATACGAGTTTACCCAGACCTTATTCATTGGGTTTTAGAGTTCAGGGAACCAAAGGTCTTTGGGAGGTTGATGGTAACCGGATGTATGTTGAAGGAATCTCCGAGCCGCATAAATGGGACGATGCTGATCCATGGTTAAAAAAATATGACCACCCGCTCTGGGTAAAATATGGAGCGCATGCCACCGGGGCGGGCCACGGGGGAATGGATTTCTTTGTAATTCATGCCTTTGTCGAATCCGTAAAACAACAAATTGCACCGCCACTTGATGTGTATGATGCAGCAGCCTGGAGTGCCATTACACCTCTTTCTGAGCTATCTATTAAGAACAATGGTGAGCCCCAGGATTTTCCCGATTTTACAAGAGGACTATGGGTAAAAAGAAAGCCTTACAACTGGATCAAAGATACTTTTTAAAATCAGCAACAAATTTCTAAAACTTTGTTTGCTAATTTGCAAAAATGATTATATTTGCAATCCTAAATTTTGCGGGCGTGGTGAAATTGGTAGACACGCTAGACTTAGGATCTAGTGCCTCACGGTGTGAAGGTTCGAGTCCTTTCGCCCGCACATAATTCAAAAGCCTCAGATCATTCTGAGGCTTTTTTGTTTTTTTAGAAGAAATGCTTCTGAACTGGCGGGCGATCCTCGCGCCATCTGGCCCGTTCACTAATAATGCCCACTGGACATTTTCTTTACGCTCCGTCCTGCCCGCACAAAGAAAAGGCTTCTCATTATCGAGAGGCTTTTTTGTTTTATGAATATAAAAGGAAACTAATTTGGCGGGCGATCCAGTGCGCCATCCGGCCTGTTCGCTAAAAATGTCTGCTAGACATTTTCTTAACGCTCCATCCTGCCCGCACAAAGAAGCTCTTCATAACGAAGGGCTTTTTTTATGACTGAATTTCTTTCATTGAATAACTGAAACATGAAGATGAGAAGTTTTTTTCTTGGTATAGGTCTATTCGTAGTTGGATCTGAAATAATAATACAGCATTGACAACCTCAAATAGTCGAATTGGTTTATATGACTTCCTTTCGCAATCAATAAATGACGCTCTTCTGATTTTTTTGAAGGTTTAAAAACGAGATTTTCAGGCAGCTGCAGAATCGCCACAACAATTCCGTTTTTGAATATCCAAAATTTCCCAGCTTCCTCACTGCAAACTGCAGCAAAATTTTCTCCTCTGAAATTACCAACAACAGCAAAGTCCATGTTCCAAAGAAAAAGACCTCCCTGATCAAAGGTATTCATGAGCTCGCTCATTATATGTACTTTCCTTTCCTCAAAATCCTCAGGGGCTATTTTTTCTATAAATGCATTGATATCAGGGTTTACAAGCATCACAAACCTGGAAATCGTATCATTTTGGTGAAGGAGTATTCCTTTGGTGTTTTCATCCCACCAGACTTCTCTTTCACTATTTGAACCAATGTCAATTCCGCTGGCATAAAATTCTTTATAATGAATACCTTTTGTAAAAACCTGAAGTTCCCAGTTATAGCTGCTGGTTAGAGATTTTATCTGGCTCGAAAGTACCCAATCGACTTCGTCAGAATCATCTATTGAGGTGTCGGTATATTCGCCCCAAATAGCATTCATGAATAACGAAAGTCCTACCCTTCCTATATCTTCAAGAATTTCACCTGCCGGATACGTATCTCGTCTTGGTTTTTTCTGAGTAATTGACATATTTTTAAGGCCAGCCGGTTTCATTTGAAAGTGATTCTTCTTGTAATTCTTTTGAAATACAAGAATCGAGTCATACGGTTTTTCATACTGACCAATAGCAGTTTGCAAAACTAAAAATGCAAGGAGAAGTAGAAGCTTGTCTTTTGTTTTCATGGTAGATGAGGGTTAAATTGAAATGATTGTTTTTTGATCTGCTTAGTTTCATCTTTCTTTCAATGCAAACACCATGATGTGAATCACAAGTGCAATTATCAATTTCTATGCCAGCAATTTATTCTGTTTTTTATTAGTAAAAATTGATCAATGGAATAATAGATTTCTGTTGTAAGGTGAAAACGGGTTCTTTAGCCATGATTAGAAATTTAATACAGGCGATCTTGTTTTTTTTACTAACTTTCATGACTGATATTTTTGAAAATCAGTATTAGAAGAATGATAAATAAAAAGATAACCCTGAAGGAGTTAGCAGCGATTTTGAAGGTGTCTGTTTCAACCGTTTCAAAGGCTTTAAATGATAGCTATGAAATTAGCGAGGCCACCAAGAAAAAAGTAAAGACCGCTGCTATAAAGTATAATTATTCCCCGAATTTATTGGCTCAAGGCTTAAAAACCAAAAAGACCAAAATTCTTGGTGTTATTATTCCGGATATGCGTGCGCCCTTCTTTATTAGGGTTTTAAGAGGTATCGAGAAAGAGGCAAGTGATCAGGGCTACAATATTCTTACCTGTTTTTCCAATGAATCTTATACCAAAGAAAAGGCAACACTTGATATGCTATCTCAAGGGAATGTTGATGGTATCATCATGGCACTCTGCAAGGAATCTCAGGAACAAGGCAAATACGACCATGTGAATGAGTTGATATCTAAAGGTGTTCCGGTAATCTTGTTTGACAGAATAGATGATCGGGTCAAATGCGATAAAGTCGTGATCAATGATTTTGAGTCAACGTATAATGCAACTAAAGTCCTGATCCATTCAGGCGCAAAGAATATACTTTTTATTTCTCCGATCAGCACCACTTCCATTGGTAAGGACAGGTATCGTGGCTATGCTTATGCCCTTTCGGAAAGAAAGAACTTATCTGAACGTGTATTGCATATAGAAGAGTATAAAGATTTCACATCTGATCTAAACGCTGTTTTAAAGCATGAGAAGGTAGATGCGATCATTGCTGCTAATGAACTTACCGGCATATCAGCCATAAATATAGCCACGAGATTGGGTTTTAAGATTCCTGAACAAATCTCTATTATTGGGTTTACGAATGGTATACTATCTATGAATAGTAATCCACCTTTAACAACAATTAGTCAGCATGGTAAGGATATAGGGAAAGTAGCAACTCAAAAACTGATCAACCGTCTAAAAAATAAAAATTCGGAGTATGCGACCACTGTCATTGAGACGACTTTGATCAAAAGGGGAACAACAAAAAATTAGACTTATAGCCAACCTGCTTTGTCAGTGTACAGCTTTTACAACCATTTTTTTCTTTTAAAATAGAGCAGCATAGCGATAGCGACGACAGCCATGCAACTGAGCATGATATAATATCCATATTCAAAATGTAATTCTGGTAAGACATCGAAATTTGTTCCATAAATACCTGCGATAAAAGTAAGAGGTATAAAGATCACTGAAAATATGGTCAGAAACTTCATAATGTCATTAAGCCTGCTGCTGATCATCATATGGTAAACATTTAACTGATCCGATAACATTTCCCTATAACTATCGGCCGTATCGCTTGCCTGGTTTATATTATTGACGAGCTCTTTAAAATGGATCCTGTTTTTTTTATGGATAAAGTCGCTTTCCAGTTTTGACAAGGCCAGAATCATTTCCTTGGCAGGTTTGATGCCTTTTTGGATAAAATTAATTTGCCTTTTAAAGGATTTGATCTCATCGATAACACTATCATTCGGGTGATCTATGAGCATATCATCAATATTTTCTATTCTTTCTCCCAGTAAACCCAATACGTACAGGTAATGATCAACAACGGTATCGATCAATGCGAAGGCCAGATAATCGGGTCTGGAGCTTCTTAGTGTCCTTTTTTGGTTCCTGATTCTATTCCGTACAGGTTCAAATACGTCTCCTCTTTTCTCCTGAAAGGAGATAAGAATATTATCATTAAAGATCAGACTTAAATTTTCGACAGAGAGATCTTTTTTTTCTTCCGAGAACTGGATCATTTTCAATGAAACGAATACCAAATTATGATAATCCTCAATTTTTGGACGCGCGTGTGTTTCCAATACATCGGCCAGAACAAGTTTTTCGAAATTAAATTCTTCACCTATTTCCTGAAGTAATTCAATATCGTGTAAGCCGTAAATATTGAACCACGTTACTGTTTTTCTTTGAGCATAGGGTGTAATTTCCTTGATACTATGTATGGCTTTTTCCTCAACTGTGGTTTCGTCAAAATCAATAATACCCATTTGAATTTGATCTACTTTCTTCTGACCTCTGAAGACAAGTTCAGAAGGGGACAGTCCAATTTCGCTTTTCGCTTTTTTTAGATATTGGGTCATGATATGATTTAATATTCCTAAAGTAGATTGAAAGTAATGAATTTTGGGCAGAAAACAGAAAATTTGATCTGATAGAATTTTATTGAACTGCGTCTCGAAATTTCAAATGCTGCAAAAACCATTAATAAAAACTATACCAAAAAGGGGGTCTATATTGTTCTCTTTTCTGGATATTTAACCAGAGCTAAAACTGCTAACACCTGGCCATTTTTCGTTTTTTACCGATCCTGTCTTTGTCTTCGACCTTTTTGATATAATCAAGAGCCAGGGGTACTTTACAGGATGTATCTCCCATAAAAACGTTGACTTTTCCTATTTTTTCGGCAATTCCTTTCGCTTTTTGGCTCAGTTCCGGTATATAACAACCTATGGCAATAACAAATCCGTTCATGGTGTATTTGACCCTGTTTTGAGCATTATGAATTTTTTCCCCAACCTCGTCGAGAAGTGAGGCGTAGGTTTCAAGATCCAAAGAGTCATTGATACTGGCATAATTAGACAAGGTCGACCAACCGGCTGAGGCAACGGTTTCCTCAGTAGAACGAATCCAATCCAAACCCAATTCAAATCCATAAGGACATTCTGCAGCGATCCAAGGAACTGTAAATTCGCTTAAATAGTACCAATAGGCAGCCCTGACCCATTGGTTCAGATCATCTTTGCTAATTTGCTTTTCATCGGCCATTAAGCCGGCAAGGTACATGGCATCTGAATTTCCTGTTTCGTAAAGGGCCAAAGAAAGTTCGTGGTCCTTTTTCGTTTTTTTCAAGATCTTTTTAAGATCAGCCACTTTAACACCAAACAAAGGTTCCTGAGCCCCGTGTTTCATATGGGTGTTTTTGGTTCTTTCATCAGCATAAGATTCTAGCTCCCTTAAAACTTCCTTTACGTTCATAGTTCCTTGTTTTATGGTGATACAACAGTTTAATGATGTAACAATTTAAGCAAATAATTACCAAACGAAAAAAAGCAGGAAAACATAAAGAATTCAAATCCGTCTAAAAGTCCAATCTGATATAGGTGTCTTCTAAACTGGGAGTCGTGTCTTCGACCAGGTCCAATTTGTAGCTTTTAGGTACGTTGTCCCAATTTTCATATAGCTTTCCATCAACATAGTAGCGTTGTGGAGGATTATTTTCTTTATAGCTCGTATCCATCATCAACCCATAAATGTTTTTAGGGGCCGAAGTACCGGCATTGTTACTTCCAAGAACCAACTCCAATTTTCCGTCACCATCTACATCAGCTTGGACCCAGTTTAATTCAAGGATCCTGTTAAAGCTTTCGTCAGCGATCATTTCTTCTATTTTCTCATCAAATTCATTAAGAATCTCTTCTGCCTTTTCCACATTTTTATTCAAGGCAAAATGGAGTGATTTAACCAGTAATGGTTTTTGACCAATTGCGAGGTACTGCGTAACATCGTTCAATTGGTATTTTAGCATGTATTGGATCAGTAAAGCATCCACAAGCATATAATCAATTTTATCAGACAGCAGGTTTTCCAGATTTTTTTGATTACTGATGTCTGAAATGATGACAATATGCTCATTTTTATCAAAATCGCCATAGTCATAATCGTCTACTACCCCTATTTTCTTGCCACTGAGGTCATTAAAGGAAGTTGCAGTTACATCACTGCCTTTTTTCCCCACCAAAACCAATTGATTGTATAAATAGGGTTTGGAAAAAAGATATTTTTCCTTTCTTTTATCGACTGATCCACAGTGCAGGGGTTCCATCAAATTCACCTGAGTTAATACCTTTAAGAACATCAGTGAAATTCTCTATATGCATCGTAGATTTCACTTCCATTCTTGAAAGGGCTTCCTGAACCAGATCGGTAAGGATCGATTTTTCACCTTCAACATTTATAAAAGGCGGCCATACATCAGCTGTCAGTTTTAATTCTCTTTTCTGACCATAACTAATGGTTGTAAAAAAAATAAGTAAAATAAGCAGGAGATTTTTCATACAAATGGTTTTAGTAAAAATACTAAGAATTCATAACAATATGGATGGATAGACAGACTTACCCCATTTATTCGCTTGGCGAATGAATTCTATTCAACTTTTTTGAATATGATACTATCCTTTTTTTAATTCTTTAATAGCATGATCACAGGCTCTTGCTGTAATGGCCATATAGGTCAATGATGGATTTTGAGTAGATGTGGATGTCATACAGGAGCCATCAGTTACATAAACATTTTTACAGGAATGTAACTGGTTCCATTTATTTAAAAGGGATGTCTTAGGATCTTTCCCCATTCTAACACCTCCCATCTCATGAATATCTAAACCCGGTGCCTGTTTTGAGTCATAAGTTCTGATATTTGTAAACCCTGCTTTTTCAAACATTTCGGTCAGTTCTTCGATAAAAATCTTTGATCATCTTTTCATCGTTATCGTCATATGCTACATTTACTCTCAGTAAAGGAATGCCCCAGTCATCGACTTCATTTGGATCCAAAGTGACTTGACTTTCTTCTTTTGGGATGGTCTCACCCATCATATGAGCCGAGGCTTGCCATGTACCATATTTCGGATTAAGCAGCCCTTCTTTCAGTGAAGTCCCTATTCCATCAGTCTCTTGAATGATTTGTCTACGGGCATTAAAGGTGATCGCGTAGCCTCTTAGGAAATCGGTTTCTTGCTTTTTTACATTTTTAAACCTTGGCATATAGGCATTCGTAGGCTCGCGCCCTGTTATGTGTTTATCTTCAAAGCCATCGTATTCAGCAAACACCAAGGCCCTGTAATTATGGAATGCGATAAATTTCCCCAAAAGATCATTGTCATTGCCAAGCCCATTCGGAAAGCGATTGGATTTCGAGTTCAACAGGATAAGATTGCTATTTAATGTTCCGGCATTTACAAAAACGATTGAAGCATAATATTCTTTTTTCTCTTTGGTTTTTGTATCAATAACAATTACACCTGAGGCTTTCTCATTTTCTTCATCATACATAATAGATTCAACCACAGAGTCGTGGATCATACTTAGATTACCAGTTTTCATCGCCCAGGGTAAAGTACTTGAATTACTGCTAAAATAACCCCCAAACGGACATCCTCGCTGACAGAGATTTCTATATTGACACTGCCCTCTTCCTTGCTGGGCAAAAATTTCACGATTCTCGGTAATATGAGCACAACGTCCGCTGATGACATGTCTGTCGTCATAATTCTCCTCAACTTTCGACTTGAAATGTTGTTCAATACAATTCAATCCCATTCCCGGTAAAAATTCCCCGTCTGGTAATACATCGAGACCATCTTTGTTGCCGGCGATACCAACGAATTTTTCCACATGGCTATACCAGGGAGCCAGATCTTCATATCTGATGGGCCAGTCAACGGCAAAATTATCTCTGGCCGGGCCCTCAAAATCATAATTGCTCAACCTTTGAGTTTGTCTTGCCCATAAAAGTGATTTTCCTCCGGTTTGATACCCCTTGATCCAATCAAATGGCTTTTCTTGGATATAGGGATGCTCTTTGTCCTTTGACACAAAGTGTTCGGCATCTTCTCTAAACACATAACACCTGCTGGCAATTGGGTTTTCTTTCTTTACTTCTTCCGTAAGATTACCTCGATGTTTGAATTCCCAAGGGTTCATATTGGTAGTAGGGTAATTCACATTGTGCTTAACTTCTCGCCCTCTTTCGATGACCAGGGTTTTAAAACCATTTTCAGTGAATTCTTTAGCTGCCCAGCCACCACTCATTCCTGAGCCTATAACGATAACATCATAGGTGTTTTCATTTGTACTGATATCAGCCATTTACGTTTATTCTTTTAGTGTTGTCAATTGTTTCACATGGGCCGTAGCTTCCTGGAATAAGGGTGTAGGGCATCACTTCGGTCATGATATATTCTGATCTCATATAACCGAAAATCGTTAATCCTTTTGTGGTATTAAAAAATGATTTAACATCATCATTTACCTTTGTGGACCCATCTGTTGGATCTTCGTTTATGCCCTTAAGTGACAGCACGCGCTCCTCATTGTTTTGAGAGGTAAAAGTTTTTCCTGTCATTTTTTTGATTTGTGAATCAAACTCATTTAGTCCTCTTATATATGCAGCTTGCTTCTCTTTATCCATGCAATCGTCTACCATAACCCATACAAAATCATGAACCTGGAGTGAACCTGCACCGGGAAGATCTCCTTCCGGGATCAAGGTGCTCACAACATCCTTTAATAAGGATTCCTGGGTTTCATTAACCTGAAGGTTGTTTAAGGCTAAACTTATCTTTTCTTTAGAAAATTCACATGAGGGAAGAAGCACCATCCCACCAGTTAATATCCCCAGGTTTCTCAGGGCTTTTCTTCTATCCATATCTATCTTCTTAAATTACTGCATCAATTATTTCCTTTGGATACAGTTTCCAGGGAGTGTATAAACGATAGGCAGCAAATCGCGTTTGCGGTAAATATATAGAAAAATAAAGTCTTAAAAAAGGCAATGAGGCGACACCAAATATTAATTCACATTGTTCACTTTACCAGAACCAGTAATCGATACATTAACTTCGGGTGAGCCTAAATAATTGATATTACCCGATCCGGTTATAGTTCCGGTAAGTAAATCCAGGGCATGCACATTAGCATTTCCATCGCCGGAAATAATCACCTCATAAGTTGGCGATTTTATAGAAAAACCGTCAAAATCGCCTGATCCCGAAATGTTCAATTTTACAGACTTCAGATCAATAAAATCTTCGGTGCCAGTCATGTCACCACTTCCTGTAATACTGAATATGACTTCCTCTGTTCCGCTATTGCCGCCAATTTCCATATTTCCGGAACCGCTGATGGCAAAAAGCTGGTTTTCCTGATTGATAAACTCCTCAACGCTTATGCTACCGGACCCGATTAAATTTGAAGCCTTTAGCATAGGTATAGTAATTTCAATATCCAAATCGGCGTTGTTATAACAGCCATCATTAAGTTTGATTTCCCATTCATTATTTGCAATGCTCTTATTGAGCTCATCAATAATATTCGGATAACCAGTGACTTTTACTTCTTGTACATCTCCTTGTTTGATTGTTAAATGATCGATGCCATATAAGCTTACTTTATCAAAAGAAGCAAGTTCTATACTTCGGGTTTCAATAACGCCTTCACCATTTATACAATCGTCATCATTACAGGCCAAAAAGCTTAAAGAAAGGAAAAGAATGGCCAATGAGGGTATATGCAAGAATTTCATAAGTGTTTATTTGGTTTATATAAACGACGCTTATGAATCTAAATCGTTACATATACAGACATAAAAACTGAGTCAACCTTTGCTCAAGACAGGTGAAGGATCAATAAGAATTGCTCCCTTGTGATAAAAGAAATCTCCATGCTCAAATTTGCCCACCCATTTTTGTCTCACATGCCGAAACTCCGGCAAGTGCCGTTCTTCTCATCGGTGCTTTTGCCAAGGCCGCCTGATACTGTTCCAGGGCCTCTTGATTCTTTCCCTGACTTAACAACCATTCTGCGTAGAGCTCATGGGTTGGTTTTTGAATTACTGGAGGTCCATAACTATAACTAAGATCTTGTTCAAGTTCCAGTGTCTTTTTTAAATGAGTTTCGGTGAGTTCTGTATCTTGATCAAGCCAGGCTCTTAGGGCCTTTAGCTGTTCCATCATGATTTCGGTTTCAAGCAACATAGACGGAGATGTTGTATTTCTATTTGCTCCGGAACAAAATGTCGCAGCATCATAAGTCACCAGATAAGATTCCTTATCGAGATCTTTTTTAATTTCTTCAAGGATAACATCAAGTGAAGCTTTATCTTCAGACTTAAAAGCCTTCATTCCTTCGATGAACCGGTATTGAGACCTAACGGTAAGGTTAAGGTCTGAAATATCGACGTTAATGTTGGCAATATCGCTGCTCCATTGATCACTTTCAACCAAATAGGTGCCTTTAAGATATACCATATGAGATCTTGAATATTTGTTGGGAGCTTCTTTGGTAAATCCCTCCATGTCGATGACCAATTTTTTGGCATCTTCTATTCTTCCTTGTTGGAGGTAACCGTATTCAAGCCAATGATAGGCGTGAAAACCTCTGCCGTTTGGAGCAAGATTCTTGGCGATCATTCTGTTGATACTGGCTTGATAAGAATTTTCATTGCTGCTCACTACTTTGTCCCACATTCCCATAGCCACATAAATATGTGAAGGCATATGTAAAGCATGGCTTGCATCAGGTGCTACGACCGAGTAAGAATCGGCAGCTGTCAAGGCAAGTTTTGCATGCTCCGGGTCATCATAGGAATGGATCAGGTAATGGAGCGCACCAGGATGTTTCGGATTCTCCTTCAGTATGCCATTAGCAATGTCGGCTCCTTTCCCGTAGGTGATTTCATCGCGTCCATCTGGTACAGAACCCAAAAGCGACAAGGCGTAAAAGGCTGCTACTTCATGGTTGTCAGGGTATTTTTCATTCAATGATGACATAAAATCTGCATAATTTTTATCTCTTTGAACTTTAGAAGAATCTGATTCATAAAGGATATGAATTCCCTTTAAGAAATCATTTTCGAGCTCAGTGATATTTGCTGCTTCTTGCTTATTTTTTAATTTTGCTAAGGCTTCTATTCCCTTGTCATAATCCTGTTCTGACCATAAAGGATGGTTATAGGTCATGGCTTCTCCCCAATAGGACATCAGCATTTCCGGATCTGTTTTTTGAGCTTCAAGGAAGGCTTCTCGTGAATCGGCGTATTCAAAGCTATGGAGCAAAAGCAATCCTTTTTCAAAATGAGGTATGGCTTCTTCGTTCCCGCTAACCTCAATATTTACAATACCAAGATAGCTTTCTTGTTTTTTTTCCTGTTTACATGAGGATAAAACTATCAATAAGAGAAAGAGTATTTTTTTCATTTTTTTCATTTTTAGATAAGTGTAGGGTATTAAATTACAATTTATTTATAAATAGCTTAGCCACCATAACCAACCCTCTAAGAATGTCAATTGATTGTATTCGGGAGGATTTAATTATTTGCGTCATTAAAGGGATTGATTAATAGTTTTTTGAATATGGTAATTGGGGTAAAGACGCCAAAAATTGATTCTAAAGACAAGACACGTATGATGAACTCCTTCCCCTTTTGATGATTTTTCATAATACGTGTACTTGCCAGGTTTATTAGAATTGACTGTGATCAATTTATTTTTAATGATCATTTGGTCGCAATAATTGCACTTGCGGGCCCCGTTAAGGGCATTAAACTGATATCCTTGAATCCGGCTTCATTTGCCCAACCTTCAAAATCAGACAAGCTGTAGTCAAATCCTTCATCAGTTTCAATGAGCATATTAAGTGACATCATTAAGCCAAAAGCATTTTTCCTCCTTTCGTTGTCTATAATGTTCTCTACAACAACAAGAGTTCCCTTCTCGGGTAGTGCTGTATAGGCTTTTTGAATCAGCATTTTTTTATCCTCCACACTCCAGTCATGTAAAACATTACACATGGTGATCAAGTCAGCTTTAGGAATATCATCTTTAAAAAAATCTCCGGCAACAGCTTTAACCCTTTCATGAAGCCCAAGGGTTTTAAAATTATCATTGGCAATGGGTGCAACCGGAGGAAGATCAAATGAGAGGCATTGGATATGTTGATTGTTTTTTGCTACATGAACACATAGATTTCCTCCTGAACCACCAATATCGCAAAGTGTTTTGAAATTGGAAAAATCAAAATTCCGAGCAAAAAAATCAAAATTACCTGCCTGAACCCCTCCCATAGCATGCAAAAACTCTCTTAGTGTATTTTCGTTGGCATAAATGGCTTCAAATAATGGAACTTCACCAGATTTGCTCTCGTTTTGAGGTTTCCCCGTTTTAAGGGCTTCTTCAAGATCATTCCAAAAAGGATACAAACGGTTATTTGACATCTCAAGAATACCTCCCAAATAGGTCAGTTTGTTCTTATCAAGAAACAGATCAGCGTCGTCGGCATTACTGTATATCGCATTTTCCTTGATTCCTTTGCGATGCAAAAATCCGAGAGCAACAAGCGTATCAAGAAAATCATACAAAGACCTGCTATGAAGACCCATGATTTGTTGAATTTGTTTTCCTGATTTCGGACCCTTACCAAGATGGGTAAAAAGTTCCATATTCACCGCAGTGAGCAGGGTTTTTGAGGCCCAGAAACCCATACCTATTTGCATTATTTTTGACGGATCAGTTTGATTCATTCTTTATTAATTTTCTGATGATGCATATTCCAATTTATTGAGTTCTTCCTTTAGTTTCGCGGTATCCCAAAAACCATATTCTTCAATCACTTTTCCGTTTTTAAACTGAATAGTCAGGTGTACCGGAATAATAATTTCCTTAGAATTGGCTTTTAAGGTCCCTTTCCAGATACCCCAGAAATTGACCCAGGTTCTTCCTCTGTCATCTATAATTTGCTCCATGGTGATATCTTTTTTATCAAATGAATAATCAGATAAATTGGAAATCAGTTCCTGATGTCGATTCTTTACTGTTTCAGGACCTACTCCCTCCAGCCAGGTGTTTTGGAAGATTTTTGCTGAATCAGCATATTGTTTGGACCATTCTGTCCAGTTGGCATTTTCATAATCTGAAAGCCCTTTTGTAAGCATATCAATTTCTTTTGAAGCAGTCTTGAATCTTTGCGATTGATTGTTTTGACAGGAGATTAAGAGCATCAAAACGCTTGTTGTCAGTATGATTGCTTTTTTCATCATATTCAAATCGAAGTTTTAATTAGTTGATAGATTATTTGGCTGGCATATATCCCAGATCTTCTCTCATCCAACCTCTTTTTTCATCCATCTTCCAAGTAACCTTGCTCAATTCTTTAAGCAACGGATCGAAATCATCCTTCATAAGGTTCCAGTTTTCATCGCCAACTTTAGCACTGCTTAAATTACTTTCACCCGCAACTGCGATCATATAATAGGTGCCCATAACACCAAAACCAGTTTTATATACTCTGTAGTGTAATTTGGAATTGTTTTTTTCAAAGGCAGCTTTCATTTTTTTCATAATCGCCATAAATTTCTTGTCGTTCTCTGGAGTTACATAATTATAATATAGGGTTCTGTAGTTTTGGCCTTCAATTGTTTGGGATACTCCTCCTGGCATATATGACAAATTTTTATTAAGATAAACTACATAGTCACCATGTTCGTCATAAGTCGGGCTGAATCGGTCAAATAGCGCACTCATTTTGTCGGCGCCCATTTTTTCGGAAAGTGTTTTAAATCCATTTTCATCTAAACTGGCCATATTTTTAATAGGTGTCACATATAAATAGGAATTGTCATTTAGGGCCATGGTAAGCCACATGGTTTCCTGAATGTTATGCTCTTTACAAGCAGCCACAAGATCTTTTGATATCTGCTCATATTCATCCGTCA
>CAWABX010000001.1:197500-704522 GCA_963780405.1 uncultured Flavobacteriaceae bacterium | reverse complement strand
TCGTATTTAGAAAAAAAATAGGCTACCTAAGTAAGTCTCTATTTTTATTTGATACAATAGGTTTAGGAATCTTCACGATTATTGGGACCGAAATAGGCTTACAAAACGATTTTCCTCCTTTAATTTGTATCACTTTAGGCATGATCACAGCTACTTTTGGGGGAGTTATCAGAGATACCTTGAGTAATGAAATCCCGTTGATTTTTCAAAAAGAAATCTACGCTACAGCTTGCATCATTGGTTCGAGTACATTTCTTATACTAAACAATTATGGGATTGACCCCAATCACAATAATATTTTAACAATACTTATGATTATTGTTGTAGATTGATTGCAGTGAAATTTAAATTGAAGCTCCCTACTTTCTATAGCAGTGAAATTTAATAATCTCCCAAAGTTTCAGGATTTTGAGCCAGCGCAATTTCTAATTGCTCCATTTGGAGCTTTGCCATGCCAAGCATGCGTCCCCATCATAAAATCGACGCCATTCCCCATTTCGGTGTGCATTAAAATACAAACAGGTTTTCCTTTACCGGTTTCACTTTTGGCTTCTTTTAATGCTTTGATGATACTTTCAATATCGTTTCCATTTTGTACTTCAAGCACCTTCCATCCAAAAGCTTCAAACTTATCCTTTAGGTTACCTAATGGCATTACATCATCTGTGGCTCCATCGATCTGTTTTAAATTGTAATCTACAGTGGGTATCAAATTGTCAACTTTCTTACCGGCTGCATACATCAATGCCTCCCAAACTTGACCTTCCTGTAATTCACCATCACCGTGAAGTGTATATACCAAATGATCATCTCCATTCAGTTTTTTTGCACTTGCAGCTCCAATCGCCACAGACAACCCTTGGCCCAAAGAACCGGCAGACATTCTTACGCCTGGCAATCCTTCATGCGTAGTTGGATGACCTTGAAGTCTTGTATCGATCTTTCTGAAAGTCGCTAATTCCTCAACAGGAAAAAAACCACTTCTCGCCAATACACTGTACAAAACCGGAGAAATATGACCGTTTGACAAAAAGAATAGGTCCTCTCCTTTTCCATCCATGTCAAAATCAGTTGTATATTCCATCACCTCCTGATACAATACCGTCATAAATTCTGTACATCCCAAAGATCCTCCAGGGTGGCCCGAATTCACAGCATTGACCATTCTTACGATATCTCTTCTTACCTGAGTTGAAAAATCTTTTAATTCATTTAGTGTAGGCATCCTATATAGTTTTAAGAATGGCAAAAATACTAAACTCAAGTCAATATTTTTGGCAAAAAAATAATTATTTATAAGTCCGGATAGGCGCTTACATGTCACTATTATAACAAGGAGAAATAGAGAACAAAACCTAATTAATTCTCCGCAATGAGAAATAATGCACTTTATTTCAATCAAATAGTAATACTTCTGACTTTTTATCGACACAATACAGAGGAAAGTAACTTTAAACTATGTTTAACAATTGTTACAATGCATTTTAAGAGGAAAAACCTAAATTTGTACGATTTTAAAAAAAACTGATGAAGAAAATAATTATGATACTAGTCGCAATTGCGCTAGTTTCCTGTAGTGAAAAGACAAACAATCCGTATGTTACTTTACAGGGTAACATAGCCAATTCAAATTTGGATAGTATTGCCATATTAGGAAGAAATTTTGAAAAGCATATCAAAGTAAATAGCGATGGCTCTTTTATGGATACCTTAAAGGTTACTGATGGCTTTCACGGAATAAACAACGGTACATCTCAATCATTTTTATACCTGAAAAACGGTTATGATATGACTGTCGATTTTGATATGAATAATTTTCCTGGATCCATTGAATTTGAAGGTCAAGGTGCTGAGACCAATAAATATCTGACAATGAAGTTGCAGTTTATTAAAGATGAGAATATTAGTAATTATGGTAGTTTCTTTGAATTGGAAAAGGAACCTTTTGATGCTAAAATTGCAGATTTAAAGAAAAGAATGGATGATATGTTGACCAATGCAAAAGGTCTTGATGCTGAAGTTGTTAAAATGGAAAAAGAGGCCAACGATAAAATGATCATATTCTTTCAGGACAATTATGCATCAGAACACGAAAAGTTAATTGGCTTAAGGAAAGGAGATCCTTCACCAGGATTTAATTATCCTGATAAAAACGGCAACAATGTTTCTTTGACTGATCTTAAAGGGAAATATGTATATATCGATGTATGGGCAACTTGGTGCGGACCCTGTAAAAGAGAAATTCCTTATCTAAAGGAAATGGATGAGGAATATAAAGGAAAGGATATCGCCTTTGTGAGCCTCTCCATTGATAAAATGGAACACAAAGAAAAGTGGTTAAAAATGATCGAAGACGAAGGTCTAAAGGGCATCCAGATCATGGCCGATCAGGATTGGAATTCTGATTTCGTTACTGCTTATAAAATTCAAGGTATTCCAAGATTCATTTTGTTGGATAAAGAAGGTAATATTGTTAATTCAAATGCCCCACGTCCTTCTGATCCGGGACTTAAAGAAGTTTTAAATACACTTGAACTTTAAAATAGCCTTAAAGTTTTAACTAGCCTCTGAAAATTCAGAGGCTTTTTTTTTCGATGATTTTTTACTTGCCTATGCGGCAATTCACTATTGACCTATTTCTTCATTGATACTTTCAAATTGAGGTACTTAATGACACGAAAGAAGCCAAAAAGTCAGTTAACACCTTATACTTCAGTCATTTTGGCACAGATTTACTTAAAATCATAAGTGGAACATCTTTTGACCTAACCACAGTGAACCTAAATGAAAAACAAATGAATTTTAATAATTTTACTATAAAATCACAGGAAGCAGTGCAAAGGGCTCAGCAAATTGCACAGGGCTTTGGGCATCAACAAATAGAGAATGCTCATGTGTTAAAAGGTATTTTGGAAGTAGACGAAAATGTCACGCCTTTTATTCTTAAAAAACTGGGTGTAAATGTTGAACTTTTCAACAATACCCTGGATCATATTATTCAAAGCTTTCCAAAGGTAGAGGGTGGAGAATTGATGCTGTCCAAAACAGCAAATAAAATGCTCATCGATGCCGGAAATATAGCTAAAAAGATGAAGGATGAATATGTGTCACTAGAGCATTTGCTTCTGGCTATTCTGAATTCTAAAGGAGATACTACTCAACTGCTTAAAGACAATGGTATCAATGAAAAAGACCTCACAGTTGCCATTGAAGAGTTAAGAAAAGGAAACAGGGTTACTTCGCAAAGTGCTGAAGAAACTTATAATGCATTAAATAAGTATGCCAATAACTTAAATCAGTTGGCAAATGATGGAAAACTGGATCCAGTCATTGGGCGTGATGAAGAAATCAGAAGGATCTTACAGATTCTTTCAAGAAGAACCAAAAACAATCCTATTCTTATTGGTGAACCCGGAACAGGAAAAACTGCTATAGCAGAAGGACTTGCGCATCGAATTGTAAAAGGTGATGTTCCTGAAAACTTGCAGAATAAAGTAATCTATTCACTTGATATGGGAGCCCTTATTGCCGGTGCAAAATACAAGGGTGAGTTTGAGGAAAGACTAAAGTCTGTCATCAAAGAGGTGATTTCATCTGATGGTGAAATTGTACTTTTTATAGATGAGATACATACCTTGGTAGGTGCCGGAGGTGGAGAAGGTGCTATGGATGCAGCAAACATCCTTAAGCCAGCATTGGCCAGGGGTGAGTTGAGAGCCATCGGAGCCACAACCTTAAATGAATATCAAAAATACTTCGAGAAAGACAAAGCACTTGAAAGACGATTTCAGAAAGTGATTGTAAACGAACCTGATACAGAAAGTGCTATTTCTATACTTCGGGGAATCAAAGACAAATATGAGACCCATCACAAGGTAGAAATCAAAGATAGTGCTATTATCGCTGCTGTAGAGTTGTCGCAAAGGTATATTAGCGACAGGTTCTTGCCCGATAAAGCCATTGATCTTATGGATGAAGCGGCTGCGAAACTGAGAATGGAGATCAATTCAAAACCCGAAGAACTGGATGCACTTGATAGAAAGGTGATGCAACTTGAAATTGAGATTGAAGCCATAAAAAGAGAAAATGACACAAAAAAGTTAAAATCTCTTCAGGAGGAATTGGCCAATTATAAAGAGAAAAGGAATGAGATCAATGCCAAATGGACAAGTGAAAAAGAAATTATCGACAAAGTTCAATCGACCAAAGAGAATATAGAAAAGTACAAGCTTGATGCTGAAAGAGCTGAAAGAGATGGAAACTACGGACTTGTTGCCGAAATCAGGTATGGTAAGATAAAACTTGAGGAGGAGAAACTTGCTGAGTTTCAAAAAGAGCTAGAATCGAACCAGGAAACCTCATTGATCAAGGAAGAAGTTACCAGCGAAGACATTGCCGAAGTTGTGGCCAAATGGACCGGTATTCCAGTACAAAAAATGCTTCAAAGCGATCGGGAAAAACTGCTTAAGCTTG
Organism: uncultured Flavobacteriaceae bacterium; assembly: GCA_963780405.1. GTDB lineage: Bacteria > Bacteroidota > Bacteroidia > Flavobacteriales > Flavobacteriaceae > Lutimonas. Next base: position 700,049 of record CAWABX010000001.1, on the reverse strand, counting down.
AAGATGAACTGCATCAGCGTGTCGTGGGCCAGAATGAAGCCATTGAGGCCGTTTCTGATGCCGTAAGACGCTCAAGGGCAGGGCTTCAGGACAATAAAAAACCCATTGGATCTTTCTTATTTCTTGGAACTACTGGTGTTGGTAAAACGGAATTGGCCAAAGCGCTGGCCGATTATCTTTTTGACGATGAATCGGCAATGACCAGAATCGACATGAGTGAATATCAGGAAAGACATGCCGTAAGCAGGTTGATCGGAGCACCTCCAGGCTATGTAGGATACGATGAAGGTGGACAACTTACAGAGGCGGTCAGAAGAAAACCTTATTCTGTGATCCTGTTGGATGAAATTGAAAAAGCACATCCTGATACCTTTAATATCCTTCTTCAGGTACTGGATGAAGGAAGGCTCACCGATAATAAAGGCAGGGTTGCTGATTTTAAAAATACTATTATCATCATGACTTCCAATATGGGATCCCATATCATTCAGGAAAATTTTGAAAATATGAATTTGGAAAATCGCGATGAGACCATTGAATTGACAAAAGTTGAAGTACTGAGCTTATTGAAAAAAACCATCAGGCCTGAGTTTCTAAACAGGATTGACGAAATCATTATGTTTACTCCTCTGAATCAGGAGGAAGTTACTCAAATTGTTAGATTACAGATCAATGCCTTGACCAAGATGCTAAAGGAAAAGAACATATCTTTATCTGCTACTGAAGATGCCATTGCCAGTTTATCCAAAAAAGGATTCAATCCGCAATTCGGTGCCAGACCTATTAAACGAGTCATTCAAAAAGAGGTACTCAACAATCTGTCTAAAGAGATACTAGCAGGAAAAGTTACCGCTCAAAGCAACATATTGCTCGATTCCTTTGATGACCAGTTCGTATTTAGAAATAAACAATAGTCTAGAATTCAAGTCAAGAACCGCCTTTCGAGGCGGTTCTATGTTTATGAGCTGCATCACTTCTGATGAATAAGCAGTTTTTTAGCTAAATATTTCTGTTTTACTAAATTATTAAATTACAAATTACCAAGTCTGTAATTCTCATCTTAAACTAGTATTATCATCCCATTCTTAGTAAATTTGCAAGAACTATTGATAACTCTATGAATATACAGCCCAAAACACAAAGGTTCGACCAGAATGTACTTTCCAAATATCAAATCTATAACAGTATATTTATTACACTCCCATTTGATAATATTAGTAATACAGGCGTTTTAATGCCTTTGTTAAAAAGTGAATGTGAAAAAGGATTTGGTAAAGGATTAACTCCGGTTCAGATCATAGACACTTTTTTTGCCAAGTACCAGGATAATGCAAGTGTACATGAGAAAATAGACTTGTTATTTAAATTTATTCAATATATTGAAAGACAGGTAGTTTTATTCGACGCTGTTGAAGATGCGGCTTTTCCCATTATGCATAATATGGATGGAAAGGGTACTTTAAGAAATGCAAAGGAAGAAGCCTTTTCTCAGAATAAGAAGGAGGCTTTGCAGCGCTATCTAGAGGCATTTAAAGTGAGGATCGTACTTACGGCCCACCCTACTCAATTCTATCCGGGAGCCGTGCTTGGAATCATTACTGACCTTACTGAGGCCATAGAAAAAAATGATCTCGTCAATATCAAAAAGCTGCTGGCGCAACTTGGTGTCACTCCTTTTCTTAAAACTGAGAAACCGACTCCATTGGATGAAGCTATCAATTTGATCTGGTACCTGGAAAACATCTTTTACCATGCTGCAGGTAGCATTTATAATTATATTGAAAGTAATATTTACGAGGGAAAGGACATCCAAAATGAGTTTGTTAGTCTTGGATTTTGGCCAGGAGGTGACCGAGATGGCAACCCATTTGTTACCACTGAAATTACTGAAAAAGTAGCTCAAAAACTGAGACAATCCATTTTGAGAAACTACTATAGAGATATTAGAAAGCTCAGAAGAAAACTTACCTTTAAAAAAGTAGCTGCAATTGTCATAGAAGTTGAAAACAAGTTATACAGGAGTTTTATAGAGCCTGAAAAGATCATTTTGACACACGACGAATTTTTAAACAAGTTATTTGAGATCAAAAACCTCCTTGTTAACGATTACCAATCACTTTATCTGACTGAACTGAAAGACCTGATCCATAAGGCAAAGATTTTTGGTTTTTATTTTGCTACACTCGACATCAGGCAAGACAGCCGTATACATCATACCGTATTTACACATATTACGAAAAGTTTAATTGCTTCAGGATCAAATGCACTTCCTTCAAATTATCACGATCTGGATGAAGCCTCCCAAATGAATATCCTGGCTACTTTACATGCTGATATCAGTGCCGATCAGTTTGATGATGAATTGGTGTTCAAAACCCTAGGCTCAATTGAGGCGATAAAAAAGATTCAACAAAACAATGGGGAAAAGGGCGCCAACAGGTATATCATCAGTAATAATCAAAGTGCTTTAAATGTAATGCAGGTTTTCGCGATGCTGAAAATGACTGCTTTCAAAAAAGAAATGCCGGTAGATATTGTCCCTTTATTTGAAACTGTTGATGATTTGGTTAATTCATCAGGAATCATGGAAAGCTTGTACAATAATAAAGAATACAGGGCTCATATAGCGAGTAGGAATAATAAACAAACCATCATGCTCGGATTTTCAGATGGTACAAAAGATGGTGGCTATTTGATGGCGAACTGGTCTATTTTTAAGGCTAAAGAAGAACTTACCAGAATTTCAAGAAAGCACCATATCAAGGTGATCTTTTTTGATGGTCGTGGTGGTCCTCCGGCTAGAGGTGGTGGAAAAACACACCAATTCTATGCTTCGCTTGGACCCACAATAGAGAACGACGAGGTACAGTTGACCGTTCAAGGGCAAACTATTAGTTCTAATTTCGGAACCACAGATTCTGCACAATATAACCTGGAGCAACTGATCAGTTCAGGGGTGAGTAATAAATTTTTTGACAGTGCTAAAAACACCCTTAGCGCTGAGCAGAAAAGCATCATGAATGAACTTGCAGAACTCAGTTACAAGGCCTATACCGATTTTAAGAACCATGATAAGTTCTTACCCTATCTTGAAAAAATAAGTACTTTGAAGTACTATGCAAAAACGAATATTGGGAGTCGTCCATCTAAACGGAACAGTTCTGATACCCTTAATTTTAGCGATTTAAGAGCCATTCCATTTGTTGGCTCCTGGAGTCAGTTAAAACAAAACGTTCCGGGCTTTTTCGGTGTTGGAACTGCCCTTTTAAAATTTGAGGAAAACGGAGAATTTGATAAGGTTGTTACCTTTTATAATAATTCAAAATTTTTCAAAAGTCTTATTGACAACAGTATGATGTCCATGAAGAAGTCCTTTTTTGAATTGACCAGGTATATGGAAAATGATCCTGAGTTTGGTGATTTCTGGAAATTGATCCATAAGGAGTTTTTGACCAGTAAACGTCTTGTCTTAAAATTGGCCAATCATACTGAACTGATGCAAAACTATCCGGTAAGCAAAGCATCCATTGAAGTTCGTGAATCTATTGTACTACCCCTACTTACGATTCAGCAATACGCCTTAAAAAAAGTACAGGAATTGAATGCCCAAAAGAATCCTGATAAAAAAGAATTGGAAGTTTATGAAAAGATCATCACAAGATCTCTTTTTGGGAATATCAATGCGAGTAGAAATTCGGCATAGGTAATTATTATAGAATTTAAAAGCAGTCCCTTTTTACAAGAGACTGCTTTTTTGATTTTATAATTTCGGTCTACCCAGATCAATGCATGGCGTCTAAATAAACAGTAAATGTTCAACTAACCGCTTTAAGTTGAATCTATAAAAATGAAGAAACCAAGCGCGCGACGGCATAGGACAAACGCTTAAATGCACTTCCTTTTTTCCATGTTGCATAATCAAGTTCAACACATTCCTTTAAGTCATTTAGAAAAGCCTGCTCTAATTCATTCGCCAGTTGTTTACCATAAATGATCGAGAAAATTTCAAAGTTCAGGTCAAAACTCCTGATATCCATATTTGCGGACCCAACGATACTTACTGCACCATCAGCAACCGCAGTTTTGGCATGAACAAACCCTTTTTTATACATAAATATTTTAACCCCGGCATAGAGTAATTCTTCATAATAAAATTTTGCTGCTGCCCCAACGACAGCCGAATCAGATTTTTCGGGCATCAACAATCTAACATCTACCCCACTTTTAGCAGCTTGTTTTAAAAGGTCTAATATGGTTTCGTTAGGTATAAAATAAGGATTGGTGATATACAATTTCTTTTTTGCCAGTGAAAACATTTTGGCATAGGTCAGCATGATAGTCGACATTGGGTAAATAGGCCCACCCACCATGATTTGAGACAGCTCTGTTACTTTACTGTCATCTTTCTTAAGGGTATCGGGTATTAGGTTTTCGTCAAAGGCTACTCTATTATTTTGGCAAGCATGCCAGTTGATGATCCAATGACGCTGGATATTCATCACACCTGGTCCGGTGATCTTTAGGTGTGTATCACGCCAGAAGAGTCCTGTATCAATGGAGTTGTCATAGCGGTCAGAAAGGTTGATACCGCCTACAAAACCTATTGATCCATCAACGATTATAATTTTTCGGTGGTCCCTGTGATTGATCCGGTTGGCCAATTGCGCTATTTTAACCTTGATTACCGGGTGAATCTCTACGCCTCCATCATGTAATTCTTTGACAATATTGTGCTTGATCTTACGGCTTGCATAAGCATCATACATGATTCTAACGTCAACTCCTTCTTTTGCTTTTTTTAAAAGAACCTCCTTAATCTGATTCCCTCTGATATCGTTTTCCCAGGCGTAATATTCCATATGAATATGTTTCTTGGCCGCAGCAAGAACAGCAAGTATTTCCGGAAATTTTTCTTCCCCATTAATAAGTAGTTTGAATTGATTAGAACTCAGGTTTTCTTTATTCAGATTTCTAACAAAATCTATCAACGAGGTATATGGTTGAAGCCATTCTCTGTTTTCATTGATCAACTTATCCGTATCATCTGCTACACTAGTCAGGTATTCATCGGTGACTCTATCATAAATATCTTTAGTTTTTTGATTGGCCTTTTTATGTCGGTAGTTTATTCCAAAAGAGAAATAGAACAGGATCCCTAGTATAGGCAAAGCAATTACCAGTAATAAGTAAGAAAGTGTTTTTGAAGTTGAATGGGTATCAAGTAAGATCATTATGATTGTATAAATGAGTATTATACAATATAAGAAACCAAAAATATCCCAGATAAGAGGTGGTAAATTGAAGGTGAGGAAGGCCATTTTTATTATAAAGGTACTATTTTAAGCTTATCATATCAACTATTATTTGAATACTGAAACCCAATCCACATCATTTTTAAAAGTTATTTGTGGAAAAAAAATCCGCTTCTCATTCCTGACCCAGGTTATACAATTTACTCCCTTACACTTACCGGTAATTTTTCCATATTTCTGATCTTAATGGGAAGATCAGCGTTGATACTAGCGACAGCATCATACTGTCTGAGATGAACCCCTCCAGTCAATTCCTTGAGAAAATGCGACTTTTTAAGTCGATCCATTATCGGGCCTTTAACTTCTGACAGATGTAATACAATTCCACCATCTTTTAGCCTATGGTTTATGGCTTCTAAACTTTCCAGAGCAGAAAAATCAATGTCGTTTATCGCAGGGCATTCCAGGATGACGTGTCTGATTTCAGGGTTGGCTGCTACTTTACTATTGATCAAATCTTCCATGAATCTCGCATTGGGAAAATAAAGACTTTCATCAACGCGTAAAGAAAGTATCTGAGGATCGGTGACTACCCCATGGCGTTCGACATTTCGAAAGGTTTCTGTTCCTGGGATCTGTCCTACTACAGCCACATGTGGCCTTGATGTTTTGAACAAATGTAGAAAGATAGATAGCCCGACTCCTGCGATCAAACCTGGCTCTATACCTTCAATTAAGGTAATAATTATCGTTACCAACATTGCAGCAAAATCAGCTTTTGAATATACCCATGTTTGTTTTAAAGCATTAAAATCAACCAATGAAAGTACAGCAACAATAATTGTAGCGGCAAGGGTTGCATTGGGTAAAAAGAAGAGCAAGGGGGTAAGAAACAAGGTAGTAAGACCAATACCTACGGCCGTAAATACTCCGGCCGCAGGTGTCTCTGCCCCCGCATCAAAATTCACCACTGAGCGGGAAAAACCACCGGTTACAGGAAAACCTCCTGAAACGGCTGAGCCAATATTGGCAGCCCCTATCGCGATCAACTCCTGATCAGGATCAACGCGTTGACGCTTTTTGGCCGCAAGTGTCAAAGCAACTGAAATTGATTCTACATAGCCTACGATCGATATAAGGAGAGCCGGAACCAATATTTTAAGCCACAAGGCAAAATCAAGAGGCGGCATCTGTATTTTAGGCAAGCCCTCAGGTACTTTCCCAACAATTTTAACTCCTTTGTCAGCAAGACCCATGCCCCAAACGATAAGAATTGTACCAATAATAGCTACCACAGGTCCTATCTTAACCATAATATCTGCGGCCTTTGGGCCCATTTTTAATTTTAGTAATAATGGTTTTAAACCGCTTCTTACCCAAAACAAAAAGAGCAATGATCCGATACCTATAGACGCAGTGATCCAATGCACTGAACTAATGCTGTGCCATAATGAGATAGCGATATCCAGAAAACTTTCTCCATGCGCATTTACACCTAAGACCGGACCTAACTGACCAGCCGCTATCTGAATACCCGAAGCAGTAATAAAACCGGCTATCACAGGATGGCTTAAAAAATTTGCCAGAAATCCAAGTTTCAAAAATCCCATGGCCATGAGCAATAAACCCGATACCATGGCAAGAGCTATGGCCGCTCCATAATATTCAGGACTTCCTTGTGAGGCGAGTTGTCCCGCTGCCGCGGCGGTCATCAAACTCGCTACGGCTACCGGTCCCACAGCCAAGGCACGGGAAGTTCCAAAAATGGCGTAGAGTAATAATGGAGCCATGGAGGCATATAAACCAACTTCAGGAGGTAAACCTGCCAGCAAGGCATATGCGAGGGATTGCGGTATCAACATCATAGTCACAATCACAGCAACAATAAGATCATTTCCCAAGGTCTTCTTGTTATATTTAGGACCCCATTCCAATATGGGAAGATATGATTTGACTACTTTAGAGGCTCTTTCCTTAAAATTTGAATTCTTCATGATTTATTTCTAAATAAATTTGTATCCCTTGCACATAAAATTACTACTCAAATTAGACTTGTTTCATATCATCATTAGAATTCAACCATCCGATAAACAATTTATATCCCAATGACATCACTATGGCTCCTGTAAACAATCCGATAAAACCAGATAAAATAAAACCTCCTATGACCCCAAGAAAAATAACTAACATAGGAACCGCTGCCCCTTTACCCAATAATATGGGTTTGAGAACATTATCAGAAAGGCCTGCTATTATCAATAGTATGCCCCAAATTACCGCAGCGGATGTAGTTTTTATGGTAAATATATAAATGATGACAGGTAGTGTTATGATTATTGATGGAATTTGAAGCACGCCTAAAACAAATACCCCTAATGTCAATAAACCTGCATAAGGAACACCAGCCAGCGTAAACAATATTCCATGCAAAAATGAGACGATCAAAGCGACCCCGAGTACCCCTTTTACAACGCTATTTACAGTTGTCATGGTTATATCGGCAAATTCATCTCCCCTGGAGCCCGCCAATTTCCTGAAAAACTTGCGCATGCTCTCCCCGACTCCCCCAAAAACCAACAAGACGGCAGCAATAATAAAGGAAACTAAGATTTGTATAAGCGCACTAATCGTACCCAAGGCTCCTTTGGCTAATTTCTGCCCAACATCTGTTAATTGGTCCCGATACTTTTCAACGGTAACTTCAAGGTTGTTAGATGCACCTTTCCAAATATCATACACACGTTCGCCCACAATAGGCCATTCTTTTACACTTTCCTTAGGAGCAGGAATTGTAAAACCGTTTGTAGTTATTTCTGTTTTAACCGTTTTGACTTCTTCAACCAAGCTATCAATTACAAACCAGGAGGGGATAAAGATGATGGCCAGGGCCGAAACAACAATTAAGGTGGAGGCTAGTTTTGGTTTTCCACCCAGTTTTTTAGTTAATTTGGCATGAAAAGGATGCATGGCCATGGCAAGTATCAAACTCCACATTAAAATACTCCCGAATGGATATAAAATCATGAGACACAGTGCAATTATCAACAAAATAATAAGCAATCTTATAATAGTGTCATATACCAAATTATCAGAGAATTGATCTTTCATATAAATTTCGTTTTTTGGTTTTTTATTTATTCGTTAATGCGTTATCTGTTTCTACATCCTTGGCAAATATTTTCGCAGCAATCACGGCCACTATAAGTGCCAAAGGCACTACTAATACGATCATCACAAAAACCCCGGGATCAGGATTTGTGATACCAAAATAGGCCACAAATACGGCGGCAATATTACGGGTACACATACCTAATGCCATGCCACTTCTTTGGGTCTTTTTAAGTCCGAAAGGAATTTTATAAGACAAAAACGTGATCAAGGCAAAAAACAGGATCTGAGCACCAACTGCATAACTACCTATAGCACTAAGCATTTCTTCCCAATACAACCAAAAGGTCATCACCGCAGTGATCAGCAAAAATAATGTACCGATTTTCTTAACTATTGGGCCAATTTTTAGTGCAAAAGGTTCTTTATATATTCGAATAGCCAATCCGATAAGTAAAGGCAGAAGCACCATCAAAAGCAATGGCTTTGCCAGCCCCCATACGCTTACTACCAGCCCTTTAATCAAAAAAGGAACCATCAAAGGTAAAAAAATTACCGTACCAATAGTGGCCACTAAAATAAAGGCTCCTGCAGAAGACATGTCTCCGCGTGCTTTGGTTACCATTAAAGGAAAAAATGGAGCCGTTGGCGCCAAACTAATGAGTAACAAGCCAGCTGCATGCGCTTCTGACAGTGGGATAACCTTGGTCAGTCCAAAAGCGATGGCAGGTCCAACGATCCAGCCCCACACAAGAATCAGGATGATAAATCTCGGGTTCTTCAATGCTTTTATGGCTTCATCTTTATTAATCTCCAGGCCCATGGCAGCAAGATTCGACACAGTGAAGATCATCACCACTATTTTATAAATTTCCTCAATGCTCATAATATTAGACTTTTGATTAAAAACAACATTTTATCATTTTTTAGGCGCGCTTCTTATACTTCTCTACCGGTCAAATCAGCTTCAAACAAATAATTATGGGCATAAGAAATCATACCTCCAGAAATATTTTTTACCTTAAAACCATTCTGCAAAAGGATACGTGTTGCGTAATAAGCGCGTTGCCCCGAACGGCAGATTACGTTGATCTCCTTATTTTTTGGCAATTCCTCCAGACGAGAGCGTAATTGAGCGATCGGAATATTGGTTGCTCCCGGTATACTTTCCACGGCAAGTTCAAAAGGTTCGCGAACATCCAGTATAAAGCCTTCTTTTGCTTCTTTCCAGTGACTGATAGGCATATCATCTCTGAGAACATCAGCCGCAACCATTCCGGCAAAATTCACAGGGTCTTTTGCACTACCAAATTGAGGTGCGTAACAAAGTTCCGCTTCTTCAAGGTCATAAATAGTAGCACCCATCTGCATCATACCGGCCATCACACTTACACGTTTGTCAACGCCGTCAAGACCAAGTGCCTGCACTCCTAAAAGAGTTCCGTCAGATTTTCTGAAAATGACTTTCATGGCAATAGGTTTGGCTCCCGGATAATAGCCTGCGTGTGAATTAGGATACAGGTATATCTTTTCATAATCAGTATCACCAATTCTTTTTAAGGTTTTTTCATTAACACCCGTCCAGGCTACCGTAGCATCAAAGATCCCGAGAACAGCGGTTCCTTGGGTTCCTCTGAATTTAGAATCCCTGCCACACATCACATCAGCCGCAATACGACCCTGACGATTCGCAGGTCCTGCCAAGGCTACAAGACTCCATTCTCCTGTAACATAATCTCTTACTTCAACGGCATCTCCTGCCGCAAAGATATGTGGGTCACTGGTTCTCATATGTTCATCTACTCTTATACCACCGCGTTCACCTATTTCTATTCCAGCCATTTTTGCCAAGGCAATATCAGGTCGCACACCAATAGCTAGAATCACGATGTCTGCTTTGTAGTCTTTACCTGAATCAGTTTCGACTGCCAACGCCCCATCTTCTGATTTCTTGAACCCTGTGGCACCACTAAATATAACAGTTACACCATTTTTTTTAAGATGGCCTTCCAGTACCCTTGCATTTTCAACATCCAGTGGTCCCATCACCTGATCTCCTCGCTGTAGCAAGGTCACTTCAAAGCCTCTGTGAATAAGGTTTTCAGCGGTTTCAATACCAATAAACCCACCTCCTACTACCACGGCTCTGGTTTTTGGTCTTAGGGTTTGAAAGCCGGCGTAGGCATGCATACCCGACAAAAAAGGATTTCCTTTTTCAATCCACTGATTGATCGTTCTTGCATCAGGAACAGTACGAACATGAAAAATGCCCGGTAAATCAATACCTGGCAAAGGAGGACGTACTGACATGGCTCCGGGAGACAGCATCAGTTTATCATAAGATTCAATGGTCTCCTTACCCGTTTGTGTATCCCGAAGCTTGACCGTTTTATCTTTCGCTGAAATACCAACTGCTTCACAATTGGTACGGGCATCAATATTGAACATGGCCCTAAACATCTGTTCACTACCCACCAATAAACTCGATTCCTTTTCTATGACACCACCAATATGATAGGGCAAGCCGCAATTGGCATAGCTCATATAAGGCCCTCGTTCTACCATGATAATTTCTGCTTTTTCGTCTAATCTACGAAGTCTGGCCGCACAGGAAGCTCCGCCGGCTACACCACCTATAATAACTACTTTCATTTTTTTTAGTTTTTATGATTATAAATTGAATCTTCTGCTATTTACCGCCTGGAACCTTCACTAATTCTGGATCAACATTAAAGGTCCATGGAATTCCTGAATTCTTCCAGCCATTTTTTAATCTTTGCCCGTGGTATAAACTTTCAGGATCGCTAACGGTATCTCCTTCAAAACCATCAGTAATATTATACGCAAATTTGTACCCTAGTTTCTCCAATAAATTGACAGCCAAGGCACTCCGTCCACCTGACCTGCAGGTAACCAAAATGATATCGTCTGGTTTACAGACCTCTTTGACTTGTGCTACAAAATCATCATTCATTTTAAAGGAAAAACACTTTTTCTCAGCATCCCAGTCATAGGTTTGTAAAAAGGCTGGTATATTATAAGCCATTTCTGCATGCCCAATATTGAGATATTCATCAATGGTTCGTACATCGAGAATTTTCACTTTTTTAGGTGTATCTTTCCATATGTCATAGGCTTCTTTGGAAGTGACGTACAAGCCTAGATTCGTTTGTTTTTCTTTTGGTAATTCCATCATTGCATTTATTTCGTTGTACTTTAAATTTTAATTGGGTCCTCTAAATACAGGGCTCATTAATATTATGATCATTCGAAATGATGTTTTGAGGAGAAGAGTTATTTTCATCCCTTCTAAGGAAAAAAGAAAAATCAACAACTATTTTTTTAAATTTTTCCTTGGCCCAACCTAAATCTGATTGATATTCATTAATCAAATTTACGAAGGGTTATTCCTTTGTAAAATACTCATTAGTAAGTATATTTTTCATTATTTATTATCCTAAGCCAGAAATAATAATCCTTTTCAAAAATGTCAACTCTTGTTCCAGTATATAAGATACGTTTAAAAAAATACTGATTGATAGGTATTCTTTCTTATTTATTTATCGAGTAATTTTATAAATCATCCTTCAACGCTCATATGTAAATTATGAAATTTCAATTTGATGAATATAATAAGAACAGGCTGTCACTATTAGGAAAATTCCTGCTTTCTCTTTTTGTCGCTATTGGAATCACCTATTATATTAAAGAACCTGATTTTTCAGATTCACAGGTTTATGTACTCTTCCTCTTGTTCTTTTCTATTGGATTATGGCTTTCAGAGGCCATTCCTTCATTTGCCGTCAGTATTTTCATTATCATGTTTCTTGTTTTTGCCCTCGGTAATGAATATTTCAATTCTGAGCCCATAAAAATTGATAAGTATGTCAATACCTTCTCAAGTAGGGTCATATGGTTAATGCTTGGAGGTTTTTTTCTGGCATCGGCCATGACCAAAACAAAGCTCGATCAAACCCTTTTCAAATTCACATTAAAATTATCCGGTAATAGTCCTAGGAATCTTTTAATAGGTCTGATGTTTTCAACCATGATTGTTTCAACTGTTATGTCTAACACTGCAACTACAGCCATGTTTGTCGCATCTATTTCTCCCTTACTTGCCTCCCTTGGTAAGAAGAATCAGCTTTCAAAAGTTTTGTTGATAGGAATTGCTATAGGTGCTACTACGGGTGGAATGGCTACGATCATCGGTACACCACCTAATGCCATTGCCGTAGGAGCCTTGGAGCATTTTGGTATCACTATATACTTTATTGATTGGATTAAATTTGGTTTGCCTATTGCCATTTTACTTACCGCAATAAGTTGTTTTGTACTGATAAAACTATTCATTAAGGATAATTCCCCCATACCTTTGAATTTCCTTGAGGATGAAAAAAAAGAGTCCTCACGAGAATTTCGACGGCAGAGAATCATAACCACAGGTGTCATCATTATAACCATAGGATTATGGCTGACAACAACCTGGCATGGAATTACGGTTGCAGCGGTTTGCGCTGTTCCCTTGGTTATTCTTACGCTTCTGCGAGTTCTTGATGGAAAAGATATTCAAAGGTTACCATGGGATACCTTAATGCTGGTTGCAGGAGGATTATCTCTTGGACTTGCCCTTGAGGATACAGGTTTATTGAGTCATTATGCGCAACATTTGATCTCAATGGAAACAGATCACACTCTTTTGATGTTTGTGCTGGCATATATGACAATGATTGTTTCCAATGTGATGAGCAATACCGCAGGAAGTACGGTAATGATTCCGCTTGGTATGGCCATTCTAATCGGGTTTGAGACTGAAATTGCATTGATCATTGCCTTTGCAGCCTCTACATCAGCCTTTCTGCCAGTGTCCTCGCCTACGAATGCGCTTATCTTCAGTACAGGATATATTAAACAGAAAGATTTTAGGACCGGTGGAATGATTCTTGGTTTCCTGGGACCATTATTCGCTGTATTGTGGGTACTGTTTATGACATAAAGCATATTTGTCCAATAATTATCAAAATTAAAAACGAATGAGCATGGAAGAATTAAAAGGATATTCAAGGTTGAGGAATTCACACTGTAATAAGGGAATGGCCTTTAGTCAGGAGGAGAGAGAAAAGTACAATTTAGAGGGTCTTCTACCTATTCAGGTTGAGACCATGGAAACTCAGATTCTTCGCATAAACGAGCAGCTGGAAAACATGAAAACATCCATCGACAAGTATATATATCTTTCTCAGTTGCAGGACACCAATACAACGTTGTTCTACAAAACAATCTCAAGTGATCCCGTTAAATTTTTGCCTTTGGTGTATACGCCTACCGTAGGTGAGGCATGTGAAAAATTTGGACATATCGCGAGAAGTCCAAAAGGGCTTTATATTACCATCACCCAAAAAGATCGTATTAGAACCCTATTGAAAAACTGGCCTGTTGAAGATATTCGTTTTGCGGTGGTCACAGATGGAGGCAGAATATTGGGACTTGGAGATCTGGGCATGTTCGGAATAGGTATTCCCATAGGTAAGCTTGCCCTTTATACCAGTTGCGCAGGGGTTCCTCCAGAATGTACGCTTCCAATCGTTTTGGATGTTGGAACCAATAATGAAGAATTTTTAAAGGATCCATTATACCCTGGATTAAAACAGAAAAGAGTTGAAGGCAAAGTTTATGATGCGTTTATAGAAGAGTTCGTATCAGCTATTCAGGAAGTTTATCCTAAAATATGCATTCAATGGGAGGATTTTAAGGGAGCCAATGCCATCCGGATGTTGAATCAGTATCGAGACAGGGTATGCAGTTTTAATGATGATATTCAGGGTACAGCCGCCGTTGCCATGGCTGGATTCATATCTGTCAGCAGAATACTGGAAAAACCATTTACAGATCAGACCTTTCTTTTCCTTGGTGCCGGAGCGGCAGCCTTTGGAATAGCCGATATGCTTGTTAACAAGTTTCAAAGGGATGGCCTGAATGAAACGGAAGCCTTTAAACGGATCTGGATGTTTGACAGTAAGGGTTTATTGGTTAAATCAAGAAAAGACCTGGCAGCTCATCAAGAGCAATTTGCCCATGACGTAAAGGCTGTTGATGATTTTGCAGATGCCATACTTGAAATCAAACCATCGGCGATCATCGGCGTGAGTACAGTTGGAGGATCATTTACTCAAAAGGTTATTGAAAATATGGCCTCCGTCAATGATAGACCTATTATTTTTCCCTATTCCAATCCTACTTCACATTCTGAATGTACAGCGGAACAGGCCTACAAATGGAGTGATGGAAGAGCCATTTTTGCTAGTGGAAGCCCTTTCGCACCTGTGAAATATAACGGAAAAGTATTTACTCCCGGCCAGGGAAACAATGTCTTTATATTCCCGGCTATTGGATTGGCTGTTTATGCAACAGAAGCCAAACGAGTTACAGATGCTATGCTAATTACTGCAGCTGAAGGGGTGTCTGAACAGGTATCTCGCAAAGATTTTGACAATGGACTTATCTATCCTAATGTGAAGGATATTGCTGATGTCTCAATGAAAGTAGCCATTAAAGTTAGTGAAGAAATATTTGAAAATGGTTTGGCAGGAATAGCTAAACCAAAAGACTTAAAACAATTTATCAAAAGTAAAATGTACGAACCCGTTTACTGCTGATTGCTATGAGAACTGTGTATTCAGTCCAAAGAAGAAGCAAAATGACTATTCTAAATAATTGAAGATTCATAGAAAAAGGTTTTCAATGCAATAGCAGATTTGGGGTTATGCGTTTTTTCCGAATGAAATAATCGGCAAAATACTCATAATTCGGTATTGGTTTTATTGCCTTTCATCATTACTTTTAGCCTTTTAAAATTTAAAATATATGTTTGTTATAAAAGGCTTAGAATAAAGCTTTTTAGGTTATGATTCAGTGCAAGGATATTTAGCTAAAAAAGTCAATAACCGATTGGGTAAATAACTCAAAATTATATGAAATGATTACTTTTGGTAGAAACGCAAAATTTGAAGAAACCGACCATCAATAAAACCAAATTAAAGGAAGCCATAAAAGTTTCCTTTGCATTTGCTTTGGTATATGGTATTGCCTTAAAAATAAACTGGATTAGTCCCAGCTGGGCCGGATGGTCAGTGATTGCCATAGCCGCGTTGCCAGGTGGCCAATCGCTACAAAAAGGCTTATTGAGAATCTGGGGTACGCTTCTGGCCTGCTTCATTGGCATCCTAATTATATCACTGGGAGCACAAGAACGATGGTTGTTTATGATTTTGACTGCTGCCTGGGTTTCATTTTGCGGTTACAAAATGCTTTCAGATAAGAAACTTAGTTATTTTTGGTTTGTTGCCGGATATGTAACTTTGGTGATCAGTGCAGCCGGCCCTTCTTCGGTAGGCGGTTTTTATATTGCCGTATATAGAACCATAGAAACCATCTTGGGCATTGTTGTTTACACGCTTGTTGCGGTTTTTGTCTGGCCCTTATCCAATTTAGGATCCATTAAAAAGACTTTGAACGCGCTGATCGGTACGCAAATATCTTTGATAGAACAAGTTAGTAAAATTCTTTTAGAAAATGGAAGTATGGCACCTGTTCAAAAACTGAGACAGGCACAAGTAAAAGAAATGGCTGAATTCAGTAAATCCTTAACTGACGAAGGCGCAGAGAATTATAAGGTTCAGGAATTGAAACCCTTATGGGAACAATTTGAAAATCTGAATAAAAGATTGCCGAAATCAATTGACCGTTTGCTTGGGGGACTTGAAGACATATCAAAACTTGATCGTCTCTATTGTAAACCAGACATAGCTTGTTATTTTGAAGAACTCAATGCCAGGTTTATAGAAATATCCAATTTACTATCGGGTAGACCTCCATCCCTAAAACTAAAAGTGCCTCAGGTTAATCTTGATTCATTTGATCGGGGTCAACTGTCTCATTTCGATAACGCCGCCCTGGCCATTATCATTATGGAACTAAATAGGATTGAAGCCATAAGTCACGATATGGTTAAACTTGCAAGAGAAATTGCCGGTTTGGAAAATACAGAACAAGATATAGTAAATAAAAATTTAAAATTAAAGAACGATGTCAGGAATCCAGTTAAAATATTGGATATAGAATACATAAAAGGGGCTTTATCCGTAGGGTTAGCAATCATATTTGGTTTTATTATTTGGTTTTACATCAACCCTCCCGGGCATGCATCCTGGTATATTATGGGAGGTGTTTTTGCCCTTATTTTTTCTGGGGCTCCCCAGATAAAGACAGTAAAATTAATTATTCCTTTCCTTATCGCTATGGTTTTGGCTTCACTAATCTATATCTTTATATTGCCAAAACTCTCTTACTTTTATGAACTGGGGCCCCTACTCTTTCTTTGTATGTTTGTGGTTCAATACTATTTACCTGGAGCCGCTTCTCTCGTATTCACAATTGTAATTCTTCAGTTTGTGGTTATTAATAATCCACAAACTTTTGATGCTTCTGCACTGCTAAATAGCTTTGTTTTTATACCCTTATTTTTTATTTACTTATACGGCATATCCTATATCACAAACGCACCAAGACCTGAAAAGGCCATGCTTAAACTTGTCAGTCGATATTTTAAAAGTGCCCAATATCTGATAGCGTTTCAACCTGAAAAGCCCGGAGGCTCATCATTTTATGTAAGGCAATACAGAAAAGCTTTTTATCTATATGAATTACAAACCTTACCGGCGAAGATCAAGGCTTGGGGCAAGGCTGTCGATAAAGATTTGTTTCCAAATACCGATTTTGATGAAATTGAGGAACTTGGTAATTCATTGGATTTATTTAATGTTCGTATGGAGATTTTATTGGAGGCAAAAGACAATACTCAAGAAGATGATGACGGCGTATTTTATGAACTTCTTGAGGATTGGAAAAAGCAGCTCGAAAGGACATTTGATGGTTGGGATAATTTACCTGAGGAAACGATAAGAAAGGATACAGGTGAATTGATTAAGAACGGACTCACGGTATTAGAAAATAAGCTAAAAACTATATTGGTTAATAATGAGCAAACAATAAATGAGGAGGAGGCCCTTCAGTTTTATCACCTGCTTGGAGGATACCGGGGCGTTACAGAAGCAACGCTCTCTTTTGCCAATGTGGCTGACAAACTGAATTGGAAGCAATGGCGAGAAGAAAGGTTTCAATAATGAATAGAAATTTAAAATAATACAAATGTTTATACAGCATGAATTACAAATTGGGGAAATTTTTATTCCTCCTATGTTGGCGGCAGGGATTCTTGGGGTAATTGCAGCGAGCCTTACGGCAAAACTGCTCAATAAATACCACCTTTCCAAATACTTTTTTTATCCTCCTATTGTATTTGTGGCACTTATGGTCATTTATACCATTCTGATCGGGTGGATCATCATCCCTTTTTAAATTAAAATTTATAACTATTAAGATATCTAATTAACCAAAATGAAAAATAAATCAAAATACCTAACCACCGGCATCGTTGTTTTCGTCGCATTACTTTTTGTTTTTATCAAATATTGGGACTATCTCGCAAACCCATGGACGAGAAATGGTCAGGTTATGGCTAATGTCATACAGATCACCCCACGTGTTTCAGGGCCCATAGTCAACCTGCCCATAAAAACCAATCAATTTGTAAAAGCCGGGGATTTACTCTATCAAATCGACCCCCAAACTTTTGAGTTGAGTCTGATCCAGGCCAAAGCCAATCTGGATGCAACCGGATATAACATAGAATCCTTGGAAAGACAAGTTGAATCTGCCAAGGCATCGCTCGAAGCCGCTCAGGCAACGATTCAGCAGGTCAAAAGTTCGATGAATCAAATCGAATCACAAGTATATACGAACAAACGGGAATACGAACGTCAGCAACAATTACTTCCTAAAGGTTCTACCTCACAAAAAGAAGTGGATAAAACTAAAACGGCATATGAAGTATCTGTCCAACAAAAGCAAGGGGCTTTAGCGTCCATGGCCCAGGCAGAAGCTACTGTGCGTCAAGCAGAAGCCACCTTAGCAAAATCCAGGGCCACTCTTGGAGAAGTGGGTGAAAATAATGCCCAACTCAGAACTGCAATAGCAGCCTATAAGCAGGCAGAACTCAATCTTGAATTCACCAGCGTCAAAGCTCCTGTTGATGGCTATGTGACCAACCTCAATCTCCGATTGGGAAGCAATACAGTGGCCAATCAACCTGCCTTGGCTTTGGTCGATGTGAACAGTTACTGGATCGATGGTTTTTTCAAAGAGACCTCCGTTGGAAAAATATCAGCTGGTGATCAAGCCATGATAACCTTAATGAGTTATTCAAATAAGCCTTTAAAAGGGGTTGTGGAAAGTATTGGCTGGGGCATCTCTCAGCAAGATGGAAGTACGGGGTTTCAGCTACTACCTAATGTGAATCCCACCTTTGAATGGATCAGATTGGCCCAACGTATTCCGGTAAGAATTCATTTGGATGAAGTACCTGAAGATATACAGTTACGCGTTGGCGCCACCTGCTCGGTATTGGTAAAAACTGGAACGTCAGATTAGTATCAAACAGACCTCAAATAGTATGGCTTGAAGTTTTAAAATTGAATATGAAGCAAATAGAAATGAAAAATATTGATAATTACCTGGGTTCACTTGCTATAAAGACAATCATGGTTTTTGCCTTAACACTTAACATTTTCGTTACCAACGCTCAGGAACAAAACTACCTGACTTGGAAAGGAACTATCAATCAGGTTTTAGAACAAAATCCGAATCTGGCCTCAGCGGAAGTCAATTTAGAAGCGGCTGAAGCCAATATTGCGATTGCCCGAGCGAATTACCTTCCCGGCCTAAACCTCTTAGGGTCAGTCTCACAGAGTAAAACAGCTACTTTTAGTCAAACTGCAGGAGTTATCCCATCCTCATCGGCACTGGCAGGAGCCTCTCTCTCTCAAATGATCTATAACGAGAAGAAAGTGGCCAATATTAAAATTCAAAAATACTTATATGCCAGCCAAGAAGAACAATTCAGGAACTTGCGCTATAATATCATCTCAGGTACCGGGATGTCTTATGTTGCCTTACTTTTTGCAAACGATCTGCTTTCAGTACAACAGGAAAATTTTAAAATTACACAGCATAATTTAAAGGCTGCCAAAGACCGTTTCGAAGTAGGATCTACCAATAAGCAGGAAGTACTGCGCTGGCAGGCTCAATTATTCGCTGATCGCCAATCAATTGAGTCGCAAAAAGCAATGGTTATCATGCGACAGGGAGGTCTAAATCAATTATTAAATAAACCAATAGAAACTAAAAATCAGCTGGAAAAACTAACCTTAGAAAATGATGGTTTTGTATTTTCAAGCAATATGGTCGCTTCTTCAGTGAGTGATGAAAGTAAAGCCATGATCATAAGAGATTTTTTTGTTGAACTGGGCCTTGCAAATTCTCCGGTGTTGGCGGGAATCGACCAACAACTACTGGCCCAAACCAGGCAAGTACAAGCCAATAAACGATGGGCGATACCTAATTTTAACGCATCTGCCTCGGCCGATGCTAAATTTGATCTGAATCCTGAGGAAGCAGAAATTAACGATGAAGATGTGGGATTCTGGAAAGTTGGAGTGACCATGTTTGTTCCCCTTGTAGATGGTGGAGCCAATATCAATAAAATAAAACAATCTAAATTGCAAATGTCAGCATTAGAGTTACATAAAAATGATCTTGAAACATCAATTGAGCAATCAATTCGGGCTAGTCTTGCAGTGGTTATCGGAGATTTTCAAAACATTGGTTTTGCAAAAGAGCAGGCTGATGCCGCGGATATGAATTATGAACTTGTTAATGATGCTTATATGGTTGGAGAGTCATCCTTACTGGATCTTTTGGATGCTCAGAATCAAAAATTGGCGGCCAATATAGCCTCACGCGTCGCGCTTTATACATTTTTTAACGATTTACTGGCCGTTGAACTGGCTATCGGGTATTTCCCTTTTTTACGACCAAAAGAAGAGGTTGACGCGCTTATAAACAAACTTGAGCTTCGTCTAATTGATATGAAATAATTACATGGTGAAATTGAAATCCATTTGCTTATATTGTAATTTTAAATTTTTTTCATATCATGATTTATCTTAACCTGCTCATCGCATCCCTTTTTATTTTGTTCTACGCTATATTTTCAGGACGAACTGATAAATCAATCATAAGTGGTCCTGTATTTGCACTTGCTATAGGCTCCATTTTTGGGCCAATGCTGCTGGATATAGCAGAGATTAATCTCAATAATGAGCAATATAAACTAATGGCAGAACTCGCTTTGGCCTTGATTTTGTTTTCAGATGCATCAAAAACGAATTTAATGGTTTTGAAACGAAACCGTACCCTGCCGATTCGTTTATTACTTATAGGCCTGCCATTAACTATTTTATTCGGGACAGGAATTGGCTTCATGATATTTAATGATTTTTCATGGGTGGAAATAGCTATTTTGGCCACCATGCTCGCTCCTACCGATGCTGCTTTAGGAAAAGCAGTGGTCACAAATACGGCTGTACCCGAGAAAATTAGGGAAGCGCTTAATGTTGAAAGTGGCCTAAATGATGGTATTAGTGTACCCATTCTATTTTTATTTATGGCCTTTTTCACAAGCGAGTCTGGCACTGAGTTAGGTTCCCTTCCTGGATTTCATTTTTTTGTTGAGGAAATTGGTATTGGTCTTCTGGCTGGTCTGCTTATAACATCTATTGTGATGGTAATCGCCCATTATTCAAATATGCATAAATGGATAACCCAATCATGGAAACCCATCATCATCATTGCCTTAACCATTAGCTGCTTTACAGCGGCTCAATTAGCGGGAGGCAGTGGGTTTATTGCTTGTTTTGCAGGAGGGTTTTTCTATGGAACGCTTAGTGATAAATACAAATTTGACAGTAATCTTATAGAATCAGCTGAAGGATTTGGTGACTCTATGAGTTTAATCACCTGGCTTATTTTTGGTGCATTCATCATTCCTAAATTTATGCATTCCTTCGATCCCCATGCAGCCTTATATGCTATTCTGAGTTTAACCATCATTCGAATCATACCTGTATTGATGTCACTGGCAAAAACGGGTCTATTATTAAGAGAAAAATTATTTATAGGCTGGTTCGGGCCACGAGGACTGGCCACTATTGTTTTTGCCATCATTGTACTGGATATATCATTACCTCATGGCGAAACCATAACGACAACAGTAGTATACACCATCCTATTAAGCGTCGTATTACACGGAATTACAGCAAATCCTTTTATTAAACTGTTAAACAAAAAGAAATAATAGCTTTTATTCAAAAAAAAGTTTCACTGTAGTTCGTGAATAAACTACAGTGAAACAAATATGATCATTCAGGTGGGGTTTGATTCCCCCTTCCTTATCAGTCAAAGGACAACTAAAACATTATGAAATAGCATCTTGTACCTTAACTTTTACCTTTCTCATTTTTAGACCGGCTACTACATTTACAATACCAATTATTAATAATCCTAAACCTAACCACATGGTTATCGCTACAGCTCCTGCGAATAAATTGCTCATTATAAAATACCCAATTACTACGGTTAACAGCCCACCTAATAAGCTTAACCACCAATTCTCATCACCTTCTTTTTTAGCTTTAAAGGAACCGCCAAATAGCATCACACCGTATACGATGATCCAGAAACCAAGAATAAATGGTAAGATGGCTGCGGTAATTCCAGGATTAGACAATAAAATTAGGGCAAAAATGACGCCAATAATACCACCCGTTAGTTTCCATCCCCAGTCTTCATCCGTTTTGCTTGATGAAATTGATGCGATGATCATTCGGGCAAAATCACCACGAGAGATTATCTCTTTTATTTATAAAATCTGATTAATACTTCAAAAATTAAACCCAAAACGTATTACAGGCCCAGAGGTATCCACATCATACTTAAATCGATCCTGTCCACTACCCGTTTCATAATCCAGACTGATATACCTGTAACCACCAGTCATTTCAAACAACTTCGAAAATCTGTAGCCTGCATAGGCATGAACTTGCCAAGCGAGATCTGACCCAATGCCAAAGCCTCCTATTTCTCCTCTAAACTGATATATAAATTGATGCACTTCACTTCTTTTGATCCTGGCAACGATCATAGGGTCAAACCAAGTTTCCGATCCAGATCTCTTGTAATTGACTATTTCTTTGTCCTGACCTATTAATTCTTCCCTGTTAATGTCGAATCCGGTCTTGACAGAATTAACCAATCCTCCTAATCCCAATTCAAGCCATGGGGTAACTTTATATAAACCATATACTTCCCATCCCAGTTGTTTTGCTGTGACTTCACCATTTTTATTCAATATTCCAGGTTTCACATCCTGAGCAAGACTCATATAAAGCACATCAGTACCAACGGCCCATTGACCATTTGTGGCTTCTCCAGCAAGCATAAAGCCCATTTTTAGATTACTGAAAATATCACTCGCGCTCGCGTCTACGGGCACATCAAAAGGCAAATTACCTAAACCTACAGTTCCATTCATAATTGGAAACATGAGATAGGGCTCAACCAAAAATGTCCATTTACCCTTCGTTGAAGTATCAGTTTTACTTTCCTGAGCGAGCATATTAACCGATATAAGAATCGAAAGCATTCCAAGAACAACGGCTTTTAAATTTTGTATTTTCATTGCAAACTTAGTTTAAGGTGAAAAAGAAAAAACAGGTCTTATATCGATGACCCGTTTTCATGATCACATAAAATTACAAACTAATGAATACTCGTGAAATACTGATTATTAGGTATTTTTTGCAATCAAAAAAGGAGAATCTACCATAATTTGACTTTGTTTACCTAAAACTCTGACCACAAAAATATAAATTAAACAAAACTATTTTTTTGTATATTAGGTAATTATTATCAATTAACTTGAAATGGTGACTGCCTCCATGTCGTTAAGCAAAAGCATGAAATTCGGACAAAAACCTATAACTCCTTATGACTATAGTATTTATCATGATTTTATAGAGTCTTACCTACCCTCTGGTTTTTTGAATATTGATAACAATGATCCCATAATGCAGAAATTAAACCTTCTTATGGATCAGAATGATCAGATGCTCAAAGTTATGGATCTTTCCAAAATAGAAGTATTATACACGAGTAAACAATCAGATAAAATGTTAGGCATAGATCCTAATAATAACGATCCCTTACAAATGATGCAGAGGGTACATCCTGATGATCTCGAACGATTTGGCATGGGAAGGAGTAAATTAATGAGCATGGATAAAGATCTGATCCTTGCGCATAAAGGCTCTTCTATATTTTCAACAAATATAAGAATGTTAAGGCCGGATAAGACTTACGCAGATCATCTATTTCAATTTTATTTAACTTATTGCCCCTCACATCAAGGCGTATATTCTGTTCAGGTAAACACCGATATAAGTGATTTTAGAATGAAAAAAGATTGCTTTCATTACTATGCAGGAAAAGACATTTCCCTATTTAGGTTTCCCGACAAAGCGCTTCTGGACCTTGGTCATCCCTTCACATGTCGTGAATTTGAGATTATCAAGCAGATAAAAAATGGTAAGATAAGTTCTGAAATTGCAGAATCGTTATTTATAAGTTTACATACCGTAAACACGCACCGGAGGAACATACTTGAGAAATCTCAAAAAAACCATATCTCCGATGTTATTTTTGATTTGATGAATCAAGGCCTTCTTTAAAGGATACGGAAATTACTTTTTAGCTATAAACGGCATTAAGTCTGGGTCTATTTTATAGGTATAGGGCAAACCGGAATTCTTCCACCCATTCACCATTCTTTCACCTTCAAACACACTATTCGCGTCTTTTACTTTATCACCTTCGAAGCCATCGGTAATGTTATAAATGTTCTTAAAACCTGCAGCTGCCAGTTTATTCGTCGCCATTGCACTTCTTGCTCCTGAGCGACAGGTGATTAAAATAATATCATCAGGTTGAAACAATTCCTTAACTTTTTTCACAAAGTCATCATTAGCATTCATGGGAAAATGTTTCTTTTCGGCATCCCATTCATAACTTTGAAAGAAAAGAGGAATGTTCCATGCCATCTCTGCGTGACCGATATAATAATATTCCTCCGGAGTACGCACATCAATAACACTTACTTGTTCAGGGGCCGCTTTCCATTTACCGTAGGCTTCCTTCGAAGTTACATAAAGTTCCAAGGTTGTTTGCTTTTCTTTTTCGAGTTCTGGTTTTGTTTCTTGCGCATGGGTCAGAGGAGCAATTCCCATGGCTAGAAATCCGATCAGCAAAGTCAATAACCAGGGCTTTTTCATTGAGTATTGAGGATTTTTCATAAATAATTAGATTTTGAATATGTTGACCATCTGTCTATTAAAATTAATTTACAGTAATGACTGCCAATTGTAAAGTATTACAATTGGCGTCAAAACTGTCATTTATCCTTCCAATAATAGGCATCGATTTGATTAGCCTAATCTTATTCCTAAATATCTAATTCTGCACCATCTTTCAGCCTACCCCAGCTTTTTGCAGCATACTCTTCTTCCATCCATGCATGGACACCTTGGGTGAAGGAATTCAGGTCTTGCCCATTTATCCACATCAAAGTCATTCTTGATATAACCGTGTTTCAGCATAAAGTCCTTACCGATTTTAATGGCTTTCATATTCTGTGCACTCAAACTTGGCACCATATCCACCTCTTTAATACCTCTGTAGGTATCTTCCGCATCACGGTAGAAGGTCTGATGGTCAAGTAATACAGCTGCGGCTGGCTTGTGCTGATTCGCCCAATGACCTACTTTCACCATCGCTTTCATATAAGTAACAACAAGTTCTGGATGCTTATCTGCCATTTCTTCGGTACAAGTAATAATCGCCGGTGTGTTGGCAACTTGTTTGGTCCAGTCCGGATATTTTGACAAATCCTCAATCATTTTGATCTTACCTGTATCTTCCTGTAGGTGTTGGAAAACCTTACTCTGGGTGTAAATCGCATCAACTTTTCCTTCCAATAAGGCAGTTTCTAATGGGCGAAATGCCAGATCGTGTTTATGATCTCTTGCTGCCCAAAGATCTGTTGGGTTATTCATTGGGGCCAACATTTTCGGATCATTATACCAACTATCCGGATAAGGAAATTCAACAATTTCCACATCATCTTTTGTCATGTTGTTCAACTCCAACATATTTAATATACCCATATGTTCCTGTATACGCCACCAGTCGTTTTTGAGCGAATTCATACTTTTTGAAAGACCGATTTTTTTGCCTTTTAAGTCTGACATTTGCGATATAGGATCATCGATACGAACCGCCATACATCCACCCTCGTATACCCAGGTTGCACCTAAAAGTACCAGTTTGTTAAGATCAGCATGTACGGCTATCGGTGGATAGAGACCACCAAAACGGATGAGATTTTTAAGGTTGTGTCTGTAATGAGGATAAAAATCGTTATCGCGCGTATGCCTCAAATAATCGTACTCGATACCTATATTTTTAAATTCCTGACGGCACCAACCTAATTCCTGGTCAATATTGTTGGCAGATACCATGGGGCAGTTGGTAAACCATACCTGTTTCCAGTCTAGTTTTGCGGTGCTCAATTTTTGACCATCAACTATGTTGATCACTGCTGTACTTTTGGGTACATCTTTTTTAGCTGGGGCTTTTTTAGCAGCAGGCTTTTTTGCCGATGCTTTTGCTGTAGCTTTATCTTTACTTGCAGTTGTGATAGCAGTCAAAGCCTGTTCCATAGTAACACCATGTTCATCCAGTTTACCAAGTACTAATTTTGCTAAGTCCCCTAGTCCATCTTCCAGGTTCTTGTCTTTATCCGGTTTTGAAGTTGTTTTTTTTGCCATGGTTTTATTTTTTTCAGGTTATTTATAATAATTTTCAGTTCATCTTTTAAGATGAAAATGAATACAATACCAAATTTACAAAGTCTTCCTTGTCCTTGAAATACTCATAAATGAGTATATTTTATAAAATCAGATTCGTCTGGCTTCGAAAATTCAATTAGGTAGCAATGTATTTGCAGATGAAGCAAGGTAAATGGAATTTTAAATAAAAGTGGAGAAATTGCCGCAAAGCAATTGAGTCGGGAAGTTTTATGGCTTGTATAGGGCAACACTGTTAATTTGATCTACTTGGTCGCTGGTACTTTTTTTTGTTTCGTTTTAAGCTTATGTCGCAAGGCAAGCACAAAGATGTTTTCATTGGTTAAATCTTCAAAACTCGTTTGAATTGTGTTCTTTGAATCCTGTCGGGTGTATAACACTTCAAAACGTAAATTTTGGTTTAATTTATATCCGAGACCCACTCGCATCCACAATTTTTGTGCATATCGCTCCTGCACGTCCGAATCATCCTGGTAAAAAAATTCAACAAATGAGGAGGCATAAAAAAAATGGTCTCCTTTCATACTTTTTGCATTGATAGGTATGTCGGTAAACAACCTGAGCCTGGGTCGGGTTGTATAATTCCATGCTGATTGCTGTTTGTCATGCACCCAACGAAACTCTAACCTCAACCAGGCCCCTAATTCAACCCTTTCCCACGGTAAGTGGTAACGAACACCGGGAGCAAGACGGACTTCCGTCGTGGATAAAACCAAAGATTGCGAGGTTTCCAGAAATGACAAGCCAAGGTTAGCATCAAAGCCCTTCCCAAGCTTTATCACTGGAATAAACCGTGCCTCCCAGGTATGCCAATTCGTCTCATCAAACTCATCCCTAAAGGAAAGTCTCATATCCAGTTTAACTTTGGGTGTGAAAACATAAGTTGGGCGGTATTCGAGCCATATCTGTTCAGTGGTCTGGGCCACTGATGAAGGTAGGAAACAAAATGACAACATGCTAATAAACATGCAATGGATCAAGTTCTTAGGCAATTGAAAGGAGAAGTGATGCAAATTGTTCGTTTTCATTTTTCATTTGATTGATTGGGCCCGCGGGTCTCTTCCACGATTTTTTCCATTAATCAACTTTATCTTGATTTAGCAAAAACAGCTTGTTTTTCATAAAAATGGATACCATGGAGCATAAAAGCCCACAGCGATGAACAGTAGTTTCAGTGCTCTTATTAAACTGCAATTTGAAGCTAGTTTTATACCTTCCACGACCATTCCGTTACCTATGATGGCCAGAATTAATCCCATTTATTTGCCGGCTAAAATAAAAGCAACAACAATCAGAAAAACCCCAATCGACGCTGTCCTGGCAATTTGTTTTTTACTTTTTCGCTCTTGGTTCTCTGTAAGTCCTAAAAAACAGGTGTATTGGCTACGGGATTCATGATAGCAAAAAATCCCATAAAAACGGTTATACTGTAAGAAATCAAATCTCCCATTTTTTGTAAATTCTATTTTTTGGCGACACTTGGTGGAAATCATTTTAAGATTTAACTCTTTCACTATACTACTGTATTAATATCGAAAGCAGGAAAGGATGCCTCACCAAACTCAAAAATATGTTCCATCCTACCCTGTGGCTACTCACTTGGGTGTGTAACCTATCAGTCCCACTCCACAAATGGTATTGTTTCGAGTATCTTTGCCCTTATTTCTCCAAGAATGTAAGATTCTATCTGAAAAAATTGTGTCGCAACGATTCCGTCTGTAGCTTTTCTGATCTTTGTGTAGTACGTAGCAATAAGTTTATCGGTTTTTGTCTTTAGCGCAATGACTTTCTTTGTCATGCTGTCTGCATCTGCACCACTCATGCTGTCGTATTGATCAGCATATTGCATCAGTAGTTCTATTCTTTCTTTACCCAATACCTTTCGTTTGGCCTCATACTCATCATAAAGCTTCCAAAAGGCCTCCTCTTCGTCGGGTTCAGTTTCTACAAAACCAGCAACGACTTCTCTTTTATCCATGCCAAAAGCAGACTGGAACAGGTCAATTTCTTCCTGGTACGATTGCCCGTATGTCAAGGGTGCCAAAAGGAGAAATGAAATTATAATAACGATTTTTTTCATGGTTGATAATTTAAAGTAAGACATTCAGTTTGACTGTATGAAAAATCATATTTCTCATAGCATAAAGTACCGGACAAAAAACAATTTTTACAATACTTATAAATAAGTATTTTACCTGATTAGAATCAATTAAACCAACCTTTTTTATAAAAATAGATCAATAGCCCTGCTGCTAATCCAATAAAAACCAACCAGACAAGTAAGTACCCATAATGCCAATTTAATTCAGGCATGATCACGAAATTCATTCCGTAAACCCCGGCAACAAAAGTAAGTGGGACGAAGATAGCCTGTATAATCGTAAGTATATTGATCTTTCTGGTCGCTTTTTCCTGCTGGATAAGCATATACTGTAAGCGCAGAGAGGCTGCTTTTTTTCCCAGCCGCTGCATGGCTTTGTCAAGTGGTTCAAAGCCCTTTATTAACTTTGTTAATTGCTCAATGCTTTCTTTACTGAGATTGACCGTAGCCATTGAAGCTAAAATTTCAAATCCGATGTATTGATCTTCAATAATATCTGACAATTGGTTGATGTCTCTTTCACAGGACATTAAATCTAATGATGAAATCTCTTGAGATTCATTTTCCATGGCTCGTTCTATTTTTTGAAGTCGGATACGCGACGTATTCATGTTTACATTGCTATAAGACAATAATTTAATGGCTAATATATTAAAAATGAAAAAACGCAAAGATGCATATGTTTTCTGTGAATATGCCGCAAGATTTCTATCATTAAACAAATCGATATTTTGAGGAATAATGGTAAAAATCAAATTGTTTCTCAGAATAATTGACACATATCCGGTCATATAAATATCTGTTGTATTAGAGATTGCGATATTTAAAATGATGGTATCTTCATAAGTGCTTGAAAATGGATGCTGCTCCGGAAATTCTATACAAGCCAAAATCTCACTGGAAAAAAAGTCTTCTTCAAAGAAGCTTATGACACTCTTTCGGTCGGCAGTTCGAATGTCTATCCAATCTGATTCTTTCTTCCAATTTTCGGGCTTTATGTCCTGATCTATTCGATTGATCAAGTTATTTTCCACCTTTCTAAAAGAAACATCCATATTGTGTAATAATTTAATTTTAATCAATCATTTTTAAAAGAAGAATGATAATCCAATTGAAGGACCCCTGAAATTGTAATCAATTTCTGTATTGATACCATCCGATGGAAATTCCACCATTACATCAAAAACCTGATAACTAAGATCGATTCCTAACCAATTAACCGGCTTAGCCATCAAGGTTAAATCATAATTGTGTATAGAACCCCCAAAGTCGTCTAACTTTAATGCAAAGAATCCTATATTTCCATTAAAATAAAGCCATTTATTCAGTTTAAAAGAAGCCAGTATTCCAAAATTTGGCAGAGGAGCCAAAAGTTCAACGTCTAAATCCTGCAACCCATATGCTGATTGAATACCCGTTTCGACAAACATGAAGTAAATATTCAAATAAAAACCTAAATACGCATTTCGATCTTTTAATACAGAATATAAATAACCCGTACTGATCACCTGTGTATTGAAGTGTGCCTCTACATCTGTTCCCGCAGGAATTATTTCTCCCTTAAAAATTAAATCTTTTTGAGTTTGTGAAGTCTCCTTCCTGTTGATTCCATAATACTGTGCATACAGACCACTTCTTGGAGTAATTCTGTACAAAAATGATCCTGTAAAAAAGTAACTGTTCGAGGGTAAGCCCAAATCATTTTCAAGACTAATAACAGAGTTCAGGTTTCCCGTGGGTAATTCAAAGGACAACTCAGTTTCTAGTTTCGCGCGTAAATAGTCAAAACTTATTTTAAACCGATCATTACTGTTTCTCAGCTCCAACCTTTCCGCATCTCTTTGTGCCTTTTTAGCCGCTTTATCCTTTAGTGTATCATTACGAATGATGGTTGTTGCATCATCTGCTGTTCTGGCATGCAAATTGAAGCAAAGTGACAGTATAAATATTGCTATTAGTTGTTTAAACAGATCATGCATCTTATTGATTTAAATTTTTTATAAAAAATTCTCAATTGCCTTTTTCTGAAAGTTGATTTATAAAACGAAAAATAAATATACGTCAAGAAAAAGATTTATCGTTCTCGATTAACCAGCCTCAAATGGATAGATTCTCTTATCATTCTTTTTTATCATTGTTTTAAGCTCCTCTGAAGTTCTGATTCGTTTCGCCTTAATTTCAATCAGCCCTTTCTTAAAACTGCTAATAGTATATTTAAAATTTTCTTGATCGGTAATTTCACATGAAATAATGTGATGGGTCAGGTCATCACTTTCTTGTTTACTTTCATGACCAAACCCATAAAGAATCATTACTCCATCCAATATTTCTTGAGAAGCCCACTGCATTTCACCATAACCTCCAAATTCATTATACCATGAAATACACCATCGCTTTGTGTCCTGGCGCCATCCGGCCACGGTTATTTTGTTTGAATTGTCATGAAAACCTCCTCCTGAAGGAACTTTAGAACCTTCTTCAGAACCAATAGCTGAATAACTGCCAAAAGCCTGGGGCCAGTTGAATTCAATGTCTCGTAAATATTCACTATTTCTAAATACCTGAGCCAACCAACTTCCTGCAAAGTATTCTCGAAACAAATTTGCGGTTAATTCTGCCATGATACAATTTTCAACATTTAAGGTTGACTTTTATCTAATAATTCAAAACAAGCTGTTAAATCATCTACATTTTCCTATCGGATTTCTCAAAGTTACAGAGCCTCTTCGGTAATTAAAATACTTATTAATTGGTATTTTTAAATGAATCTAAACACAATAACTGAGGTTGGAATATGGTTTTTGAATATCTCTACTCTGCCTCAATATTTTATTAACATCCCTTAAACACTGGTTTTCGCTTTTCATTCCAGGCATTAGTACCTTCTACCCTGTCTTGAGTATTGGTCAGTCGGTTGTAGGCTTCATATTCGAAACGTAACGCGGTGCGTTGATCCATTTGCATTCCTTCGTGTATCGCTTTTTTAGCCTGAACCACCGCCAATGGTGCATTTTCAATGATACCCTCGGCAACAGACATCACGGTAGGCATCAAATCTTTAGCACTACAAACACGATTAAAAATACCCCATTCCAATGCCTCAGCCGCACTAATGGGCTTCGCTGAAAATATGATTTCATTGGCGCGACGCTCACCAACTATACGCGGCAGCAATGTGGTACCACCCACTCCGGGAAGAATTCCAATGGAGGTTTCGGGGAACCATAGTTCTGCGCTGTCCACACCATAGGCAAAATCCGCGGCAAGGGTCATTTCCAATCCCCCTCCTACGGCTTTGCCATTTACTGCAGCTATTACAGGTATCGGACACTCCATCATGGCCCTTAAGGCTTCCTCGAATATTTGGTGCTGATGACGCCAGGCATATGTATCCATCCCTTTTCGTTGCTTCATATCACCACCGCCGCAAAAGGCATCATTACCGGCTCCGGTAAATACCACACAACGGAGTCCGTCACTTTTGCGTACAAGGTCTGTCCATACATCGAGCAATTCCAGCCCCATATCTGTATTGACTGCGTTAGCCATTTCAGGTCTATTGAGTGTTATAACAACCAACCCGTTATCATGCCTGTCAACCAGGATTGTTTTGAATTGGTCCTTTATCTTTCCATTTTCCATAAGTGTGTTATTCATAGTTATTAAATCCATGTTGCGCTAAGCGGTCTTCTTATTGGTATTCGTTGATACTTTTCTGCCGGATAACCCATTAAAAATGTGCCGAATGGGATATAACCTTCGGGTATTTTAAGCATCTCAATAATGGCAGGAGAACCTTGACCAGCTGTATTGATACTACCTGTGAACGAGGTTCCTAAACCAAGTGCTGGTGCCGCCATCTGTATCTGGTGAATTCCAATCATAGCAGCTGGTGGAGCCGTGCGCTCTTCTTTTGGTGCTGTTGCCATGATAATACAAGGAGCTCCTCTTGAAATATGGTCTTGACCAGCTTCCCAAGGATCTATAAAGAGTTCAAGTCTGGCTTCGTCATAAAGTGCACGATTGGTTTCCTTCATCTCCTTCATCCATTCAATGGTGAGCTCAGCAACACGGTGAACACGCGCAGGATCATTTATAATTACCCAGTGCAGAACTTGACGGTTTGCTCCATTTGGTGCAAAACGTGAAATGTCAAGCAGCATTTCTACCTTTTCTTTCTCAATCGGTTTGTTGATATAGGTACGAATGGAGCGCCTAGTCATTAAATATTGCTTCACCTTTTCCCATTGTGGAACTTGGTGAATATCAATTGGATGACAATCTTCAGGGCTCATAGAACGCTGGTGCATGGCTTCTGTCGGACAAATGGCTACACAATGTCCGCAATCAATACATTGATCCCAAGAGTCTTCGATGGGAACCGGGAATTCTTTTTTGGTTATTAATGCACCCGGGCAGGCTCTGATACAACTACCGCAGCCAATGCAAAGGCTTTCATCTACTTTGATTATCGAATCTAATTTGTAGGAGTTGCTCATTTTGAATTGATTTAAAATAAAATACTAAGTAGTGAAAAAATCGAATAGTGTCTCTTTTAGAGAATCCAGATTTAATCCATCAATCCAAATTTAGGGGCATGAAATTAAAACCACAATACTCATTATTTGGTATTTTTCTATAGCCAAATCCTTCCAATGAATGGAATAAGTGGTATTATTAAAACTTTAGAAATACTTACAGATTACCGATAACCGTTATAGTTGGTCCACTAAATGACAAATTCACACTGCCATTCCAATACTTCTCACTAACTTTTGCCCGAACATTAAAAAACCTGTAATCCACGGCTACCCCTAAGTTCTTAATGATCTGGTAATGCACTCTGGGTGAAACGTCCCATAAGGAACCTGAGTATTGATCAACAGTTAAACCAAACCAATCAACATGTGCTGTAAAGGCCCATTTTTCAGTTGGCGCAAAATAATACCATAATGCAATATTTGGTAAGGGAGCAGTAGCAGAAACATTCGCAATTCTAAACTCATTGTCACCGCCGTTTACAATTACATTACCCTTTATAAAAGGCCCAAGATCCAACACATGAAGGCCAATTCCCGCACCCAATTCATGCTTAAATCCTCTCGATATAATTCTTCCAAAATAAACACGATACATTTTGATCTTATACCCAACACCTACACTGCTTCCCTTGTTAAAAACATAATCACCGGCTTCTATGTCATTTTCTAAGACAGCAGTTGTTTCATATTTTATATCAAAAAATTCAGCTGCAAGTTTCCAGTTTTTCGAAAAACGCCAATCAAAATTTATATCTGGAGTAATCTGATTATTATTGAAATCAAAGGTTTCATCAAATTGAATCCCCTGGTTTTCAGAATTACCATCGATCTTGAATTGCACACTTTGAGTTGGAATATACATTCCAAGGCCTAATTTGAATTTACTGGTAAGAATAGAATGTTTATTGACATCCACCTGGGCAATTAGGTTCTGAGTGTAAACTATTATAAGTAAGAGAATAATTATAATTGATTTTTTCAATATTAGAGCATTTTATTTATTCAGAATTTGCAAGATTTAAATGTATCATTTTTAGATTAATTAAAAGAATATCGCTACATAAAAAAAAGCCTTTGTAACTATACTTTTGCCTGCACCTAAGTTTGTTTTCAACTGAAAGGCTCGCAACTGCCAATGCTATATTATCGTGTTCGGTATCGTAATTGCACGATAAACCCGTCCAAATAAAAACATCAATACGGATATAATAAAACCTTATCTATTAGCGTTATAGAGTTCGATAATAACAATTGCTACAAAAAAAATAAGGGGTTATGAAAAAGATTTTTTTAGGATGTGCTTTATGCCTGTGCATATGGTCATTTTCTTCTTGTACTACAAACGACGTTAAAGAAATTTCAGGAACAATCATTATCAAAGACTTGGGTTCTCATGTTTTTAATATTAATGCAGATAACATAGAAGCTACTATCATTATGGCCGGGCCTCAAGTTGAAAAACCAATGGTATACAAACATGTTCCTTTATTTAGAACTTCTGATTATAATGCCAAAATTGAGGTTGATGATTCAGGGCAACTTAGAACTGAATTATTAAACAATCTCGTGGTGATGTATGAAGTTGAGGCTGGAAAGGTGGCAGATCAACAGCTCAACCACTTTTTACAAGATGGCTTTATCAAAATTGAATGGACAGGTTTAAACTGAGCCAAATTAATTAAAACTGTTCCTACTTCAACAGTTTCATTCAATTCGAATTAAAATTCCTTACTATTCGCGTATTTTTTATTTAGATTTGCCCAATGCAAAAGAAGGTCAACATTCAGAATAAAAAAGCACGCTTCCAATATGAAGTTCTCGATACTTATATTGCAGGAATTCAGCTGACCGGAACCGAAATAAAATCGATTCGGGATAGCAAGGCGCGCATTACTGAAAGCTTTTGTGAGTTTAATGAAAAGGGGGAGCTCTTTGTCATAAATATGTTTATTGAGGAGTATAGTTTTGGAAGTTTTTATAACCATAGGGCCAAGAGCGAACGAAAATTATTGCTCAACAAAAAGGAGCTTAAAAAACTTCAAAAAGAGGTTCAAAATGTTGGGTTGACCATTATACCCCTTAAGTTATTCGTCACCGATAAAGGCTGGGCAAAACTGCAGATCGCCTTGTGTAAAGGAAAAAAATTATATGATAAGAGGCAGGTCCTTAAAGACCGTGACCATAAGAAATCACTAGACAGACTAAAGAAAGATTATTCATGACCCCTAAAGATTATTTGATTTTTTTTCGATGGAAGAATATCTTGATGATCCTATTGATCCAATACCTCTTTAAATATATACTCTTCGAAAAATTTAACATACAAGTCACCCTTGACCATGTACATTTTGCACTTCTTGCTTTATCAACCGCTTCTGTTGCGATAGCTGGTTATATCATTAATGATATCCACGATGTTAAGGCCGATATCATTAACAAACCTGACAAGCTTTTTGTAGACAAAAAAATGACAAGAATAACAGCTCAGAATCTATTTATAGGCTTTAATTCGGTTGGCTTGGTTTTGGGCATGTATCTGTCATATTATGTCGGGCACACCTCCTACTTCATTATTTTTGTACTTACATCTTTACTTTTATATCAATATGCTAAACAGTTAAAAAAAAGGCTTTTAATTGGAAACATAATCGTTTCTTCAATTGTATTGTTCTGCATCTTAATGCTGGCAGTTTTTGATGTGGCACCTGCAACCAACAACTATAATCTTGAATCACAAATGGGCATCCTGCATATTGTTTTGCTATTTGGTGGCTTTGGATTCACCCTCACTTTTTTAAGAGAAGTGGTTAAGGATATGGAGGATATTGAAGGTGACAAAGCGATTGAGGCTAAATCATTGCCGATTGTTTTAGGAGAAAAACAAACAAAACTGATCTTGGTCATCATATCTTTCTTATTGATTGTGGCATTAACTTATGTGTCTTATTCAGTATATCCTGCGCACAGTTATGTAAGTTATTATCTCCTTGGGCTTGTTGTCTTACCACTACTCTATTTCATGATCATGCTGACTAAAGCTGTTACAAAGAATGACTTTCATAAATTAAGTGCTATTTTAAAATTGATCATGCTTTTAGGAATTCTTTCTATGATAATTATTTGATCATGCTTCATAATCTTTTGCAAAACAGACATCTTATTCTTGCCTCAGCTTCACCTAGACGAAAATCCTTTTTACAAGACTTAGGCTTGGAGTTTGAAATTCGGATCAAAGAAGTGGTTGAATCCTATCCTCTTAAGCTAAAAGGCCAAGAAATAAGTGAATATCTTGCAAAACTTAAGGCGACTCCTTTTCTTGAAGAATTAAAAGACAATGAGATATTGATCACAGCAGATACCATTGTATGGCTCGAAGGAAATGCACTGGGAAAACCAAAAAACAAAGAAGAGGCAAGAAAGATGTTAAGGTCCCTCTCGAATAAAACCCACGAAGTGATCAGCTCTATCGCTTTGACGACAACCCGGAAACAAGTCATCTTATCAGATAAGACCTCTGTGAGTTTTAAAGCACTTTCCGACGATGAAATCAACTATTACATCGAAAATTTTAAACCTTTTGACAAGGCTGGTGCCTACGGAATTCAAGAATGGCTGGGCTTTATTGGAATTGAACGAATTGAAGGAAGTTACTTCAATGTAGTAGGCTTTCCTGTTCAAAAATTCTATGAAGCACTGCATAAGATTTAAATAGTCGATTATCTGTACAAATTATTTTTAAACAAATATAAATTGCTATTTTTGCCGCATTGAAAAACAGACATTCCCATACATACCGATGAAAAAATACACTTTTACAAAAAAAATAGACACACGTTCTGGCTTTGGAGCCGGACTCGCTGAATTAGGCAGAACGAATGAGAATGTAGTGGCACTGTGTGCCGACTTGATTGGATCGCTTAAAATGGATGAGTTTATCAAGGAAAATCCTGAACGCTTCTTTCAAATTGGGGTTGCAGAAGCCAATATGATGGGTATTGCAGCCGGGCTCACGATAGGTGGAAAAATTCCATTTACCGGAACATTTGCTAATTTCTCAACTGCAAGAGTCTATGACCAAATCAGGCAATCAATAGCCTATTCAGGGAAAAACGTCAAAATTTGTGCTTCACATGCCGGGTTGACACTTGGTGAAGATGGAGCTACTCACCAGACACTTGAAGACATTGGTATGATGAAAATGCTTCCTGGAATGGTAGTGATCAATCCTTGTGATTATAACCAAACCAAAGCCGCCACGATTGCCATTGCTGATTATGAAGGCCCGGTATATTTAAGATTTGGCCGACCTGCAGTCCCGGTATTTATGCCGGAGAACGAAAAATTCGAAATTGGTAAGGCCATAAAGCTTACTGAAGGAAAAGACGTAACCATTATCGCCACAGGTCATTTGGTATGGGAAGCATTGCAAGCTTCTGAAGCTCTGGATGCTATGGGTATCAGTGCCGAGGTCATCAATATTCACACTATTAAACCTTTGGATGAAGCAGCTATTTTGGAATCTGTTGCAAAAACAAATTGCGTAGTGACTGCTGAAGAGCACAATATTTTAGGAGGTTTAGGGGAAAGCGTTGCCAGAACATTATCCATGAACAACCCAGTACCTCAGGAATATGTAGCGGTTAATGATAGTTTCGGTGAATCTGGTACACCGGCCCAGTTGATGGAAAAATACAAATTAAATGATAAAGCCATTGTTGCGGCTGTAAAAAGAGTACTGAAAAGAAAATAATTCCTATTTTTATAGAGAATGAACCTCTAATGAAAAAGCTATATCTCCTTCTCGTTCTTTTTTGCTTTACAATTAGTGCCCATGCGCAGTTTTTAAACTGGGGAGTGAAGGCAGGCATGAATTATAACGCTAATGGTGATTTAGTCGTTGTGTCGGATGAGATTATTTCAGATCCTTTTTCATCTAATCAAGAATTAGGCTATCACTTTGGTTTATTAGCTGAAATTAAATTACCCCTGTTTTTATATATAAGACCTGAATTATTGTATACGCACACAGAGAGTAGTTATTCAGTGGATGATGGAGAAGGCGGAACAGCCAAGCTTAAAATGGATCGGGTTGATATTCCAGTTTTATTGGGGTTCAGGGTCTTTAAGATTGGTCGTTTTTTCTTAGGGCCAAGTTTTCAGTACATTGTAAATACTGATTTATCAGCTTCTGACAACATTTCCAAAATCAGAAACATTAGTTATGATGATTTCAATATAGCCGCCCAAGTTGGAATTGGACTGAACCTTGGACAATTTGGCGCCGATATAAGATGGGAAGCCGGACTTCTGGGCACTGAGGCTTTGTATCAAGTTGGCAATACCGGGGCTGAAAATCCCGATGTTTCAGTAGACACTGACAACATGCAATTTTTACTAAGCGTATACTGGAAATTTGGAAAAGGCAAGTAATTCATATGATGCTCCCAATCTTTTCTTGTTAAAATATACCCAATAGTAAGTATTGCATACCCAGGCTCCCTTTTTTACATTTACATGAATGTTCATCTAATCATTTACCTTTTGGATACCGATTAATACTATGTTGGATGCAAAAATCAATTGAAAAAACAGATGATTTAAGAAGATATGCTAACAATAATTACTATTTTTAATAGCTCTAAAATCAAATTACTTTTTATGAAGAAATCACTTTTTATCCTCGCTATTCTGCTGTCAATGATCAGTTGCTCAGTTCAGAACAAACATGCTGATGAGAACGTTGCACTTATTGAAAAATACGTTCAGGCTGTTCAGAATCTTGAATATACCACCATGGAAAGCATGCTCGATGATGGTTACATGGGTTATGGACCATCTTCTAACGATTCTATCAACAAAGCTCTAGCTGTTTCAAATTGGAAAGCTAATGTTGAAGATCTTTATGAAAGTATTAGTTACAGCAAATCCCGAAACCTGGCGCAATTTGTACCGGATGGTGAAAATGCAGGGGAATGGGTATCCAATTGGGCAGAACTGTCCATTACTTATAAAAAAGATGGCAAAAAGGTGACACTGATGACCAATACGATTTATAAAATTGAAAAAGGCAAAATAGTAAAAAGCTATACTTTCTATAATGAGGCCGATGTTCTTGAACAATTGGGCTATGTTTTTATCAACCCGAATGACTTGTAACCAAAAACAAAATTAAAATGAAAAAATATATCATCTTATTCAGCACATTTGTAATATCTGCATCTTTGAATCTTGTCAATGCGCAGAGTATATCTCAGAGTTTGGGCCTCTATGTGTTCCCAGCAAAAGATCAAAATGCCGCTACCCAGGAGGCTGATGAAACGGCTTGTTTTAAATGGGCCAAAGAACAAAGTGGGTACGACCCCATGAATCCAACTGTATACAAAGCCGCTGAAGTAGATCGCTCTGCTGATGGATCAATGGTTAGAGGTGGTGCTCGTGGTGCTGCCGGAGGTGCTGCGATTGGAGCCATTGCGGGTGATGCCGGTAAAGGAGCCGCAATTGGTGCCGTTGTAGGTGGTATTAGAGGCAGAAGATCAAAAGTAGTTGGGGACGAGATGGAACAACAAGCAAATAATCAAGCGGCGAGTCAGGCAACTCAGGCAGCCGCAAAAGACTATAACAAAGCCTTTACTGTTTGTATGGAAGGAAAAGGCTATACGGTTAAGTAAAAAAACACAGGTTATGAAAAAATTCTTTCTTGTTTCAGTTTTTCTTTTGATCAGTTTATCCATGCAATCTCAGGTATTGATCGCATTACTTTTGGGAAACACCTTAAACACAGGTAAAATTGAATTTGGGCTGGATGGAGGATGGAATTATGCCCAATATAAGCAATATGGATTCTAATAGCTGGTATAGAAAATGGAATCTGGGTTTCTATTTCGATATTAAAATGAAGGATCAATGGTATTTGAATACCGGAGTATTGGCTAAGGCTGAGCATGGTTTGGATAATTTGACTGCGATCGATCTTGAGAAATTAGGAGCCTATATCTACACAAATCCGGACGGGAGCGATACGAAAGGTGCATATTCTCAATCCATTAGTTATTTTATTGTTCCTGCTTTGGCAAGATATAAATTTGACAACCATATGTATCTGGAAATTGGCCCTCAATTTGCGCTGATGCACAAGCGCATATATTGGATTTGAATCTGATTTAGATGGGATTGAAGTTAAAGCTCAAGAAGACAATAAAGACATGATTCAAAGAATGGATGTGGGTTTTTCGGCAGGTGCGGGGTACAGATTGTTAAAAGGCCTCGGATGGACAATTGGAGCGCGATATTATTATGGACTTGTTGATGTCTATAAGGATATTCCAGGGAAAAAGAACAGTGCTTTATATCTGAAAATAATGGTGCCAATTGGTCTTAGTGCAGGATAAAAAGGCACAGGCCAAAGAAATAAAAGATGAAAGAGACGAGAAAAAAGCAGCCAAAAAAGCAGCGAAAAAAGCAGCCAAAAAAGCAGCCAAAGAAGCTGAAGTATGATTCCTATAATTGAAATCTATGACATTGATAAAATACAAGTTTATATTTTTTTTATTGCTTATTGTCCTCAGCTTCCTGCAGCTTAAAGCTCAATATACCACCACTAAAATTAAAACAATCAATGAAGCATATAGAGACAGCTTAAAACAAGTTGAATACAAGTACACTTTTCCTATACTTGGACAGGGTGCTTATAAAAAAGGTTTCGATATTCCCTACCCTGCCGGGATTATGGGGAATTATATGTGGATGAAACAAAATATTGTTTTAGACAACTTGCAATTAGGACTTAAAACAGATAACGTGGATATTCCTTTGACTGATGTTAGTTTTATTCAATTTGGAGAGAATGATAATACCTCTTACTCACTTAACGTAAGGCCTGACTTATGGGTACTTCCGTTTTTGAATGTATATGGCATTTTTGGCTATGGTGAATCAAACACAGAGGTAAATATCGTTGCCCCCATTGAGTTGGTTTCGGCTGTGGATCAAAGTTTAACCACTGCTGGTTTTGGAGTTATGGGTGCTGGTGGTATTGGGCCTGTATGGTTTTCGGTTGACGCCAACTGGACCTGGAGTAAACCTGCACTTTTAGACAAACCTGTATTGGTGAAGGTTTTGGGTATCAGAGTAGGTCATACTTTTGTATTCAAGAATAAGCCTCAAAGTAATATTGCGCTTTGGGCCGGGGCCATGAGAGTTGAAATGAATTCTGAAACCAGTGGTGAAATTAAGCTTATAGATGCCCTTCCTCCTGAAGCTTGGGACAGAAGAGATGAAATAGTCAATAATTATTATGACTGGTACAACAATGAAGCTACACCTGTACAAAAAATAGCGGCTGACAAAGTACTTACCCCTATAGTGGAGCGTATCGAAAATGCAGATGGAGAATCCATTGTAAGGTATGGAATGGATAAACAGGTCAAAGAAAAATGGAACGGCACCATTGGTGGACAATACCAGCTAAATAAAAGGTGGATGTTTAGAACAGAAGCCGGCCTCATTGGAAATCGAAAGTCCTTTTTAATATCAATCAATTACAGATTCTTGATATAGTTATACAAGGTATTTTTTGGGGTAAAAGTCACCTATTTATAGCCTTTCATGAGCAGAAAAATGTATTTTTGATCAGTGATTGTTTTAAAAGCAACACCTATCAATAATTTTATTTCATGAGAAAATACATCTTATCTATTATATTAGTAATTAGTGGTTTGGTCATTTTAATTGCCAACTACACAAGTAAAAACAATCCTACCTATTCTGAAAGCGCTTTTGAGAAACAGGCTCAGAAATTTGACCAAATATTCGACCTGTTCACCAATCAGGTCAAAGAGCATGTGTTTTCTATTAAAAATCAGTATAGTGACACTTTAAAGATCAAGGACTCCATAAGTAATAAAAGAACTTTCCTCGATTTACTAAATAGTAACAACTCCTTGAATTCAGTTGGTCTTTTTCAAGGCGATGACAAATTCGTTGCAAGAAAAGAAAATTCAAGCTTTATTTTTGCCAGTGACAGCTTAGCCGATTTTGGAGTAGTAAAATGGCAACGATTTGAAGGAGATAAAATAATTAGCAGTTGGTATGAAAGCTTTGATGAGTCTATTTATAATACGCCTTGGTATAAAGAGTTGCTAGAACAAAGTTACCAGATCAAATGGTATCTTAGAAGACGAAGCAAATTGAATAGTCCGGATGAGGGCCAGGAGTTCTTCTATGCAGGATATTCCTATTTGGTCAATGGAATCAAGACTGTGTTGGTACTGGAGTTTTCAAAAGATAAATTATTCAACGAATTCAAAATTTCCTCTGGTAAAAATTATCCCAGATTATCATTTATGAATCTCGATGGTAAAGAACTGCACCTGAACACTGCAGATCAACAGAAGGTGGGCGACAGTTTGTATGCCCAAAATGAAGTTGACAGCCTGCAGATGAATATAGCCAGACACTTTGCAAATTTTAAAGAAGTCCCTAGGGGTACTTTTAATTTCACCTATAAAAATCAGATTTATTGGAATTCCTTTAAGCGACTGACTAACGACAGCGGTATACAATACTATTTATACACAGTGCCTAACAGCCAATTGACTTCCGGAAATACTATAATTTTAGCAAGATTTGGTCTATGGATCGGGTTGGGTATGATGATACTTGGCAGTATTTTACTTTTGGTAAGAAAGCGATTTTTTTATATGCCCAATAGAATGAAAATACCTTCCGTCGAAGAAATATTGAAGGAAGAGGAAAACAGGTATTTAGAGTTTAAATCATCCTTAAGATGGGATTACAGACAAGAAAAGGTAAATCCGGAACTGGAAAAAGTGATCATGAAAACTATTGCCGCATTTGGAAACACAGATGGGGGTATTCTCCTGATTGGTGTTGACGATGATAAAAACATTCTTGGCCTGGAGAAGGATTTTAAAACCTTAAAAAAAGTTGATGCGGACTATTATGAGGTGCATTTGAGAAATATTATGCATAAATTGATGGGCGTTAAATACGTGAGCAAATATATCAGAACTGAGTTTGAGATGGTACAAGGTCAATTCATCTGCAAGATTAAAGTGATTTCAGCCAAAGAACCTCTCTTTTTGAAGTATACGAATAAAAACGGGCAGACAGAAGAAAAGTTTTATGTCAGAAGCGGTAATTCGTCGCATGAGATCAATTCAATCGCAGAGATCAATGATTATATCAATACCAAATTTAAATAAATCAGTGTTTGGAAAACTTAAAAATGCCCGTTTCCACTTTTCTTTAATCCTTTGCTGGGTTATCGCTATCTTCTCGTTTGATTCACTGTCGGCTCAAGAGCAAGAAATCAAAAAAGATCAACCCACAGACAGTGTTTACAATGATTATATTATTGATTACAAAAAAAGATTTAATGTAAAACTGGAAGTAAGTAATGATATCGCCACATATGATATCGTAAATAATGACCTTGAGCTTGCTTTAAAACCCAATTTGAATCTCAGATATGCCGTAGTATTAAGCTATAAATTCCTTTCTGTTCGCCTTGGTATTCGGCCAAAAATATCAGATGAACAAAAGGAGGAAAAGGGAGGTTCAGATACGTTTCGCCTTCGCTTCCAATTGCTTTTTGACAATTGGAATCACGTGTTACAATACAGTATTGATAAAGGGTATTATGTATCGAATACTGCGGATTTTATAGATACTAACACCAAGATTCGTCTTCAGTTTCCTGAAATGTCTTCCAATGTATTTTTTGGTGCCTCCTCTTATAAGTTCAATAAAAACTATTCCATGAGAGC
Source organism: uncultured Flavobacteriaceae bacterium (assembly GCA_963780405.1). Classification (GTDB taxonomy): domain Bacteria; phylum Bacteroidota; class Bacteroidia; order Flavobacteriales; family Flavobacteriaceae; genus Lutimonas. Next base: position 656,324 of record CAWABX010000001.1, on the reverse strand, counting down.
CTTTCAATCTCAAACTGAGATCCAAACAAAAAGTGCGGGCTCTTTTATGCCTGGAATCAGCTATAATTTTTATAGCTTAACGGGTACTGGTGTTGTCAAGGATCTCAGTGGGGATCGCATTTTGAGAGACGTTTACAGCGAATACCAGGGCATGAATTTTGCGCTTTTGACCGGATATTATTATACGTTTGTCCTTAAGAAATATTGGTTTATCAATGCATATGGAGTCCCTAGCGCTGGTATAGATTTTTATAATGTAGATTTGTATGGCCCTGAAGGAAAGACCAGAAGAAGCTTTAACGATTTTTTTGTCGCCCTGAACTACGGATTCGGGGGAGGATATAATGGAGATAAATTTTTTTTCGGAACAGAGTTTAAACGTCGCCTGACGAATGAAAAATTTAACTCCAATAAAATTCGAATTACACCAACTCAAAATGAATTTAGTGTTTATTTTGGCTACCGATTCAAAGCACCAAAAACCATCAGTAAACCAGTTGATATGATAGAGGACAAAGTTCCCATATTAAAGGATGGAACCAATGAAGGTTGAAATAAAATTTGATGCAATTTCTTCAATACCGATCAATCTTGATCAGTTAAGGCTCTCATATCAGTAAGACAATTCAATAAATTTACTTGGCTATATTGACCACTCTTGTTTCTCTTATCACTGTAACCTTCACCTGACCTGGGTAAGTCATGTCATTTTGGATCTTCTGAGTAATATTGAAGGATAATTCAGCTGCCTTTGTATCGTCTACTTTTTCACTTTCAACAATCACCCTCAGCTCTCTACCAGCCTGAATGGCATACGCCTTCTGTACACCGTTAAAAGCAAAGGCCACGTCTTCAAGTTCTTTCAACCTTTGAATGTATGAATCAACAACCTGCCTTCTGGCTCCAGGTCGAGCCCCTGAGATGGCATCACAAACCTGAACGATAGGTGCATATAATGATTTCATTTCAACTTCGTCATGGTGTGCCCCTATGGCATTACAAACATCCGCTTTCTCATTGTATTTTTCGGCCCACTGCATCCCTAATATCGCATGCGGTAATTCTGTATCAGTATCCGGCACTTTACCAATATCGTGAAGTAATCCCGCTCTTTTAGCGATTTTTGGATTCAATCCCAATTCAGACGCCATAACAGCGCATAAATTGGCAACTTCTCTAGAGTGTTGAAGTAAATTCTGACCGTAAGATGATCGGTATTTCATGCGTCCTACCGTCTTGATTAATTCAGGATGTAATCCATGAATTCCTAAGTCAATTACGGCACGCTTACCCACTTCAATAATCTCTTCGTTTATTTCTTTTGTGGTCTTAGCTACAACTTCTTCTATCCTGGCAGGATGAATTCTTCCGTCTGTTACCAGTTTATGTAAAGACAATCTGGCCACCTCTCTTCGGACCGGATCAAAACAAGATAAAATGATGGCTTCCGGAGTATCATCTACAATTATTTCAACTCCTGTGGTAGACTCAATAGCACGGATATTTCTTCCTTCTCTACCAATGATCCTTCCCTTTACATCATCATTCTCAAGGTTAAAAACAGAAACACAGTTATCAATAGTTTGTTCTACACCAATACGCTGAATCGTGTTCAGGATAATTTTTTTAGCTTCCTGTTGCGCACCCATTTTAGCTTCCTCAAGTGTACTCTGCATAAAAGCCATTGCATCACTTTTAGCTTCTTCTTTAAGGGTCTCTACCAATTCTTTTTTAGCATCCGAGGCCGACAGTCCTGAAAGCACTTCTAATTGCTCTACTTGTCGCTTATGCAATTTATCGACTTCCGTTTTCTTCTTCTCTATATGCTCAAGCCTGTTATGAAGTTGCTTATTCTTTTCTTCTAAACTATTGTTGATTTTTTTGGTTTTATCAAGCTCCTGAGAAATCTTTGACTCTTTATCTCTGATTCTCTTTTCTGCTTCATTTATTTTTTTATCCCTGGAAATGATGACCTTTTCATGTTCAGATTTGAGCTCAATGAACTTCTCTTTGGCCTGCAGAATTTTATCTTTTTTTATTCCCTCTGCTTCTATTTTCGCTTCCTTTAATATTGTGGCAGCTTGTTTCCTAACATTGTTAAGTGTGGAAGATGCCTTCTTTTTTTCCAAAACCTTGGCAATAAAAAAACCCAGGATTAGGGATACTATGGCTATACTAATTGTGGTTGCTATCATGGTTTATATATAAAAAAAGCCTACATCGGTTACGGTTTTGTAAACTCCATTTAACAAGTTTAGGACTAACTTAAAGGTCAAGTATCCAATTTTAAAACGAACTAGTCGCTTGGTTAGGCACGCTTTCACTTTAAAAACTCATCCTTTTTAAATTGATAGTGTTGAGTTTATTAAACAAATAACTAATGTAGGCAGTAATTGTTTTCTTTTAAAAGAACTTAAACAAGGTGAGTATCCAATAATTGGTTCAACTCTGTTAACTTGCTTTCTATTTTTTTTGAATCCTGATCTTCATGAACAGTTTTCACTTCTTTCTGAGATGCAAATTGCAAGGCACACATGGCCAAAACATCTTGTTTATCTCTTACTTCGTAATTCTGTTCAAATTGTTTTACCATCTCATTTATCTTCTTCACCGCACGTCTTATACCTTCTTCCTCCTTTTCATCTCTAATGGTCAGTGGATAAACCCTGTCTGCTATGGTAACTTTAATCTTCAGATTATTTATCATTTTATATTCTAATCACTTAATTGAACGATACATTTATCGATTTCTCGAATCAACGTATTTATTTTAAGCTTTGTCGCATGTTTATCTTCTTTGCTGCCTACAATAGTATTCGCAACCCGCAACGATTCATATTTTTTTTCTAATGAATCGATGACTTCCTGTTGCCTACTCAACTGTTGCTGAAGATTATTCTTTTGCTGCAATAATTTTAAATTTTCTTGCTGCAAAATAGTGTATTTACTTAAAATCTTCGAAAGCTTCGCCTCCAGATCATTCACTATTTCAAATAATTTATTCATCAACCCAAAGAATCAAACAATTGAGACAAATTTAAGCTACCTAATTTTATAAAACAACTATTTTGACATAAATCCATCAAAACTTAGACAAATAATTGAATCATAATCACTTAATAAAATCGTTTTTTATTTCGTCTCTTATTATTATTTTAGCGCAATTATGCGCAAAAAAATTTTCACCCTTTTTTTTCTGGGATTGGTACAATTTGTTTTTTCTCAAGATGACTACCCGAAGGATTACTTTACAAACCCACTTGAGATTCCGTTGGTTTTGTCTGGTACATTTGGAGAGTTGAGAAGCAATCATTTTCATGCCGGCCTCGACATTAAGACTCAAAAGGTTGAAGGTCATAAGGTAGTGTCTTCTGCTGATGGCTATGTGTCAAGGATCAATGTTTCTTTATGGGGTTATGGAAATGCTCTTTATATCACCCATCCTAACGGTTATACAACAGTTTACGGACATCTTCAGAAATTTTCACCAGAGATTGATGCCTATATACGTAAAAAACAATATGAGAAAGAAAGTTTTACGATCAGGCTCTATCCAAAACCGTCTGAACTAAAAGTTAAGAAAGGAGAATTGATTGCTCTAAGCGGTAATTCAGGAAGTTCGGGAGGTCCCCATTTGCATTATGAGATTAGGGACGTAAAATCAAACACCATCAATCCGATGCTTTTTGGAATCAATGTGGCTGACCATAAAAATCCTAGCATACAGAATGCATTTGCTTATTCAAAGAATGATGGCTCCCAGGTCAACCAATCAGCTGAGGCTGTACAATTGGTTTTTAATCGTCAATACGATGGCGATCTTCTCGCCAATAAGATCTATGCTCATGGAGAAATAGGATTTGGCATCAATGCCTATGACCGGCTTGATGGTGCCATAAATAGAAATGGACTTTATTCCCTTGAAATGATAGTCAATGGTGAAAAGGTATTTCAGTTCACAGCAAACAAATTTTCATTTGACGAATCCAGACTGATCAATTCCTATATCGATTATGAGAGGCTCATTAAGCTTAAGCAAAGAGTTCAAAAGTGTTTTGTAGAGCATGAAATGAACAATCTAAGTCTGTATAAAAAGCTAATCAACAGCGGATTTATCTATGTCAAAGACAGTATGGAATACAATGTTTCCATTATAGCCAAGGACTATGAAGGAAACAAAACAAAACTTATCATCCCTATTATGGGTAAAAAAGACTCTATTATCATTTCAAAAAAAATAAATAAAACACCCTATTTTTTCAAGGCCAATGAAGCAAATACCATAAAGGATTCTCTCATCACAGCATATTTTCCAAAAAATATTTTTTATGAAGATTTCTACTTCGATTATAGCAATGAAAATGGCATGGTCAAATTGCATAACAGCAGTGTTCCTGTACATAAAAACTTTAGACTGTCATTTGATGTTTCTACATTCAGCACAGAAGAATTAAAGACCATGCATATAGCCAAAAAAAATCGATATGGGAAGTTAAATTATGTAAATACCAAAAGAAAAGAAAACACCCTATACACTCTTACTAAAGGTTTAGGTGAATTTACTTTACTATCTGATAATGATAAACCTACAATAAAATCTGTAGGTTTTCAAAATGAACAGTGGCTAACTAAATTTAGTACACTAAAAATCAAGATTCACGATAAAGGATCTGGTATTAAATCTTACAGGGCCGAGCTGGATGGGGAATGGATTCGGATGGCCTTCAATCCTAAAAACGGCATTTTAACTTATGATTTCAGTGACAAGACACTCGAAGGAACCTTACATAATTTAAAAGTGGTTGTGACTGATAATGTAAATAATTCCACTACATTTACGACCAAATTTAACAAGAAGAATTAAACCTTGATAGCCCCTTGAAAGCAAAGTTTCTCATCATTTTTCTTTTCAGTCTATCTGCACAGTTATTATCAGGACAAACCGCTACTATTAAAGGTAAGGTATTGGATAGTATCAATAGACCTATTGAAAATGCCACCGTTAGTATTGGCAATCTTGGTGCGGTAACGAACAAGGACGGCTCTTATGAAATTCTCGTCCCTGCCGGAAAAAACATAACGGTGCGGTATGGGCATGTTTCTTACAACAGCTTTAGCAAAACTTTTAGGGTACAAAAAGGAAAAACACTTTACTTCTCTCCCCGATTATATTATAAGACCGAATCTATTGATGAAGTCATCATTATTGATGAAAGAGCCAGTACACAGGGTTTAGTAGGTATAGATAGTCGTAAAGCGCAAATACTACCCAGTGCAAATCAAGGTATAGAAAGTGTTTTAAAAACACTTCCTGGAGTCAATTTTAACAATGAATTGAGTACCCAATACAATGTGAGAGGGGGCAGTTTTGAAGAGAATTTGGTCTATGTCAATGGCATCGAAATTTATCGGTCATTTCTAGTAAGGTCAGGACGTCAGGAAGGCTTAAGTTTTGTAAATCCTGAATTGACACAGAACGTCGATTTTTCATCAGGAGGATTTCAGGCCAAATACGGCGATAAACTCTCTTCTGTTCTCGATATTACGTATCGTAAGCCATCTCGATTTGGGGCAAGCGTGGAAGCCAGTTTTCTAGGGGCTTCAGTTTCTGTAGAGGGCCTGTCAAAAAATGAAAAATTCAAAGCACTTGTCGGAGCCAGATATAGAAACAACAGTTTGTTTCTAAACAGCAATGATATTGATGCCAGTTTTAATCCTAATTTTACGGATATTCAGGCTTACCTCTCTTATGATTTCAGTGAAAAATTCTCTCTGGATTTTCTAGGCAGTTATTCTGTGAATAATTTTGATTTTACGCCAAGATCGAGACAGACAAATTTTGGCACTTTGTCAAACCCTCTGTCACTTGTGGTCAATTATGAAGGAAAAGAAGAAGATCGTTATGAAACAATTTTTGGGGCGCTTAAAGGGAATTACAAGTTTTCAGATGAACTATCTATTTCGTTGACGGCATCATCATATAATACACAGGAGCAGGAATATTATGATATTCTTTCATTTTACGGACTTGGAGAAGTCAACGCTGATTTTGGATCCGATAATTTTGGTGATTCCAATTTTGTCCAATCAATAGGTGCACAACTCGACCATGCCCGAAACAATTTAAAGGCCCAAATCAATAGTGTAAAGCTTTCAGCAAACTGGAGAGTCAGCTCGAGCCTTTTTGAATTTGGAGCCAAATACCAGCATGAAAATATAAAAGACAGAATTAATGAATGGCAAGTTATTGATTCTTCAGGTTTTTCTGTAAGGCCCCCTGGTCTTTTACCTAGAAATGATGAGCCTTATGAACCGTTTACGGGCCCTATAGTACCATTTATCAATATCAACGCAGAAAATGATGTTACCATTCAACGTGTTTCAGGCTTTGCGCAATGGAGTAAAAAATCTTATATCAACGATCATACTGTTTGGTACAATCTCGGAGTAAGAGCACAACACTGGCAAATAGATGGTGATGGTCTTGTATCTGATAGTCACACAGTGGTGAGTCCCAGAGGTCAATTTTCTATCAAACCCAATTGGAATAACGACATGCTTTTTAGGGTGTCCGGTGGTTTGTATTACCAACCTCCCTTCTACCGTGAATTGCGCGATTCTGCAGGTACCGTTCATCCTGAAGTAAAAGCTCAGAAGTCGATCCACATTGTTTTGGGTCATGACTATAGCTTTGCTTTATGGGGAAGACCTTTTAAACTTGTTAGCGAAGTCTACTACAAGCATCTGACAGAAGTGAACCCATTTACCATTGACAATGTAAGAATTAGGTATCGCGCTCGAAATAATGCAATTGCTTATGCCGCTGGAGTTGATTTAAGGCTGAATGGAGAATTTGTTCCAGGTACAGAATCCTGGTTTAGTATTGGATACTTGCAAACTGAAGAAAATATTGACGACAGAGGGTATATTTCTCGCCCCACCGATCAAAGGTTTAAATTCGCTTTACTCTTTCAAGACTACGTTCCTTCGGTTCCCAGCCTAAAAATGTATCTGAACCTGGTTTATAATACCGGTGTTCCCGGTGGTTCCCCGTCTTATGCTGATCCATATCAATACCAAAACCGATTACCGGCTTATTTCAGATCAGATATTGGGATTTCTTATATTTTTGTGGACCCCAATAATCCTCCCAAAGCCAAATGGCAGAAAAAATTCAAGCAACTATCTGCAGGTCTGGAACTATTCAATATGTTCGACAATCAAAATACGATCACCAATACCTGGGTTAAAGATGTGTCTTCAGACCGTTATGTGGCCATTCCCAACTATTTAAGTGGCAGGGTGCTTAACCTGAAAGTTGCCATGAGGTTTTAAATATTATTTTGGCTTTCTACTTTTTTTTGAGGAACTTTAAACCTTTTACCAATTTAACAGTCTAACTAGATAAACAATAGTGCTGGACGAAGCAGTTCTTATCGGCCAACTGAAGGATCCAAATACAAGGGATGCTTCTTACAGAACCCTTGTTGAGACACATAAGGAGCGCCTGTATTGGCATATAAGGAAGATGGTCTTGAATCACGAAGATACTGACGATGTCTTACAGAACACTTTTATAAAGGTTTTTAAGCATATTGATGGGTTTAAGGGAGATAGCAAACTCTATTCGTGGATGTATCGGATCGCAACCAATGAGTCTATCAATTTTTTAAATAGTAAAGCAAATCAAATGCATATTGATATGCAGACCTTACAAGAACAAAGAGTTGAAAATTTAAAGGCTGATACCTATTTTGATGGTAGTGAGATACAGTTAAAATTACAAAGGGCCATTGTCACTTTGCCTCATAAACAGCAACTTGTTTTCAATATGAGGTATTTTGATGAATTAAAATATGAAGAAATTTCTGAGATACTAGATACTTCTGTAGGGGCCTTAAAGGCTTCCTATCATCATGCCAGAAAAAAAATTGAAACCTTTCTTATAAATCAATGAGAAGCAGATCATGGATCGAAATAAAGAAAACATATTAAACCAATTAAAAAATTCAGGGCCGGGGTTTACCGTTCCAAAAGGATATTTTAAAAGTTTGGAAAGTAAGATTGATCATGGGATAAATTCCCTTGATTCCAATGATAAAAAAAGTGAATTGAACGCTAACAAAAGACAAGGGCAAAATAGCTCCTTTGACCTGGACCAGATTGGAAAAGATCATGGTTTTACGATACCAGAAGGGTATTTTGACACAATTCAATCCAAAATTACAGGAGGTGAAAAAACCAAGGTAATCCGATTACAAAATAACTATATAAGAATATTGTCATTATCAATTGCGGCTTCCATTTTACTTTTTTTTGGTCTTAGCTACATGAATACGAGAGAAAACATAACGGATCAACTGGTTTTTCAGGATGAAGAATTTATCAATTGGATTGAATCTGATCTTGCAGATCCCAATTCTTATGAAATCGCAGAAGCCTTTAATGATGTGGAAATTGAACATGTATTATTCTCTGAAGAAGAGGTTGGCGACTATTTAAACAGTGTTGATATTGAGAATTTAATTTTAGAAAACAGATAGGATGAAAAAACTAGTGATCATGGCTATATTGGTCTTTGCTTTTTATACGGAGGCCACGGCTCAACAAGGAGGAAAAGAACGGATGAAGGCTTTTAAAACGGCCTACATCACTGAAGAACTTGATCTAACAGTAAAAGAAGCAGAAAAATTCTGGCCCGTATACAATGAGTATGATAAAAAACTCTTTAGCTTAAAAGTTGAAAAAGGAAGAAAAGAAAGGCATCGTATTAAAGAATTAGGAGGTCCTGAAAACATCAGTGCCGAAGAAGCTACCAGAATAGTTTTCAGTATGTTAAATGCTGAGAAGGAAGCCTCAGTAACAAGAGAAAAGATGTATAAGGATCTTTCAAAAATCCTTACCCCTTCTAAACTGTTGGCACTATACCAGGCAGAAATGAATTTCAACAAACGACTTCTGTCAGAGTATAGAAAAAGGAAATCAGAATCAAAGTAAAGCCCTTTTTATTTATTGGCAAAAAGGAGAACATCTTCCTTTGAAATGGGATCTTGGCCAAGAATCGTAAGCCTCTCAACTACGTTTCGCAACTCTCTTATATTTCCCGTCCAGTTATACTCTTTGAGTAATTCAAGCGCCTCTTTACTAAACTGTTTTTTTGCATTCCCTTGTTGTTCAGCGATCAGTTCAGAGAAATGATCAACCAACATTGGAATATCATCTTTTCTTTCATTAAGCGAAGGAACGTTGATCAATATAACTGCTAAACGATGATAAAGATCTTCTCTGAACCTTCCTTTTGCGATTTCCTGATCCAATTTTTTATTAGTAGCAGCCAAGACCCGAACATCTACTTTGATATCCTTATCGCTCCCAACCCTGCTAATCTTATTTTCCTGTAATGCTCGTAACACTTTAGCCTGAGCCGAGAGACTCATATCTCCTATTTCATCTAAAAATACGGTTCCTCCGTTCGCAGCTTCAAATTTCCCAGCCCTGTCCTTATTGGCTCCAGTAAATGAACCCTTGACATGACCAAATAACTCGCTCTCTATAAGTTCTGAAGGAATTGCTGCACAATTCACTTCAATCATTGGGTATTTTGAACGCTCACTTTTCTGATGCAACCAATGAGCCACCAATTCCTTACCAGTTCCATTTTCACCTGTGATCAAAACACGCGCTTCAGTTGGTGCCACCTTTTCAATGATGTCCTTGATTTTCTTTGTCTCAAGGCTTTCTCCGATCATTTCATAATTCTTATCAACCTTCTTCTTAAGCCTCTTGTTTTCAACGACGAGTTTCTTTTTATCAAGTGCGTTTCTAATAGCATTGAGCAACCTATTCAGGTCTGGCGGTTTAGAAATATAGTCAAATGCACCAAGCCTCATAGCCTGTACAGCGGTTTCGAGTTCACCATGGCCTGAAATCATAATAAAAGGAGTCTCCGGTTTTAAAGGAAGAGACTTTTCAAGCACTTCAATCCCGTCCATCTTTGGCATTTTGATATCGCAAAGCACCAGATCGTAATCTGAATTCTCAATCATCTCATATCCTTCCAAGCCGTTAGCTGCTTCTTCAACTTCATAAGAACTGTTCTCATTATTTATGATCTTGATAAGCACCCTTCTGATGGCATCTTCATCTTCAATAATTAATATTTTTGGCATTTCTATTATTTTTAATTTAAAACGCAATCAATAGCGTACCCACTTCATCAATTCCTTATAACTAATCTTTTTTCCATACATAAGAATCCCTACCCTATATACTTTTGCGGCTATCCAGACTATCCCCAAAAAAGTCAACAAAAGCAGCGTCAAGGAAATAAGTATCTGCCACCATGGAACGCCGAATGGGATGCGCATCAGCATGACAATGGGAGAGGTAAACGGAATCATTGAGAATACCGTTGCCACGGTCCCGTGAGGGTCATTTATTACCGTTGCGAATCCAATATAAACACCCAACATCAATGGTAACATAATGGGAAGCATAAATTGCTGTGTATCTGTTTCATTATCAACGGCAGCCCCAATGGCAGCATACAGTGAACTGTACAACAAATAACCCAACAAAAAATAAAGTATAAAAAATATAAATGTACTAATCAATGGTAAATTCATCAATTCATCAAACAAAAGCTGTGTTTCATTTTGAGCCAATTGATTCATTTGCTCCGCTCCCATCTGTTGTATACCAACTCCGCTATTATTCAAATCCACTCCAAAGAAATAAGAACTTCCAATAAAGATCAAGGCCATTAAAAGTCCCCAGACCACGAATTGGGTTAAACCAGCCAAGGCAGTTCCAAATATTTTTCCTAACATCAATTGAAACGGTTTTACTGATGATATGATCACTTCTATGATACGGCTTGTCTTCTCCTCAATGACACTTCTCATGACCATGGCTCCGTAGATAATGATAAACATCATGATCAGATAACCTGCACCCATTCCAATTCCAATTTTGATGCCGTTGATCAATTTAGAGGATTTTATACCGCTAAAATTAGACATTCTAATATCGATGTTCACTTTAGATTTTTCAAGTTTCACCAAATCGATACCCAACTGTTTCATTTTTTCATTCTCAAGTTTCTTATCAAGAAGCGATTCCAGAGTTGAGATGGTAATCATACTTGGCGACTCCTCTGAAAAGAACTGAATGTTATAGGCGATCTCATCCAAATCTTGTTTTGAAGGAATATACAATAATCCCTCATGGGAGGATTCTCTAACAATGATCTTTGCTTTTTCAAGACCAATTTCTGTGAGGTCCTCAAATACGATCGATTTATCCTTGCCAAAGTCATCTCCATGAAACAGGCCAGAATCATCAACAAAAGCCACTGTGCTTGTCTTTTCAATACTACTTTTGGTCAACAAAGCGACAAGAGCGATCATTCCGATCATTAAAATCGGACTCAGAAAAGTCATCACAATGAAAGTTCGGTTTCTCACTTTCGCCAGAAACTCTCTTTGAATGATTAATTTTAATTTATTCATTTGCGTGTATTACAATAATTAACCTATGAATTTCTGTTTACAGTTTGAATAAAAATATCATTGACACTTGGGATAACCTCCTTATAATGTGTAATAGATGATTTACTGTTCAAATACTTGATCAGATCAAAGGAGGTATGGTCTTTGGCAAGCCTGATATTCAGTTTTAGATCATCATCAAGCGATTTAAAACTGGCCGGGCTTACGTCAAATCTCTCTTTAAGCTCCATCTTTAAGGCCGATTTATCAGCGGTAGATAATCCTACTTCAAAGGTATTGGTTTTGTACTGCTTTTTAATATCAATCAATTTTCCGTCAAGTACTTTATTTGCCTTATGGATCAGCGCGATATACTCACATAGTTCTTCGACTGATTCCATCCTGTGTGTTGAGAAAATAATAGAAGCTCCTTGATTTTTTAAGTTGATGATCTCATCTTTGATCAAGTTGGCGTTGATAGGGTCAAATCCACTAAAAGGTTCATCAAAGATCAATAATTTGGGTTCGTGTAAAACCGTGATAATGAATTGCAATTTTTGAGCCATACCTTTTGACAGCTCTTCCACTTTCTTATTCCACCAAGGTGTTATTTCAAATTTTTCGAACCAGAATTTCAATTTCATTTGTGCATCCTGCTTGGATAAGCCTTTCAACTGGGCAAGATAAAGCGCCTGCTCACCTATTTTCATTCTCTTATACAGGCCTCTTTCCTCAGGTAAATATCCTATAAAATGAACATCATTTGGTGCTAGGGGTTTGCCATCAAAATAAACCTGCCCTTGGTCTGGCATGGTGATTTGATTAATGATTCTGATAAAGGTGGTCTTTCCCGCCCCGTTTGGACCCAACAAGCCAAATATACTCCCCTTTGGTACTTCTAAGGAAACTTTATTCAAGGCCTTAAAAGAGCCAAAATTCTTAACAATATTTTCAGCCACTAAAATCTGATCCATAAAAGAATTTTAAAAATTCAAATATAGTAAAATCAATGCCTAAAAAATTGATAAATTACTTAGCTGAGTCTGTCGAGGTATTTTTCTCTGATTTGCCTAACCATATCAACGGTTAAGTTGGGTTTAATAACACGAAGAATGTCTGTTATTCCATCCTTCTCATAAATAATCCCTTTCGCAATGTCGTAATTTGTCACAGAAATATTGTTTTTGATGTCAAAGGTCATCTCTCTGAAATCGTTCCAATTCACATATCGGGGAATCTCAAAATAATACCTGTCCTTATTATTTGGTGACTGATATATTTTATCTTCCACAGCTAACATATCAAAGAATTTATTTACCCTGATCATTGCATCAGTTCCTTTGGCGAGTTTCACATTTTTATGTAATTCAAAGCCTCCTTTTTGATAGGCAACTTGAACCCTGTCAATATTGGTATATCTGTCAATTCCTGTTACCCTAATGCCACTGTACTTATTTCTTCCAATAGACACCTCACATTTGGCACCATTCAAATTGAGATTATGTTCTTTATTGATGATTTTTGTTGCCCTAAGTATCTTTTCGAATGAGACTGGGTTTTTAGTGGCAAAAACAATAGAATTTGGCCTGTTCACTTCAGTAAAACGGCTATAGTAGGATGCCAATGGATTAGGAATATGGATCACGAATGACCCGCTAACTTTATTCCTTTCTATAGGGCTTATATTTTCCTGAAGGGTAATTTTTCCTATTAATTCGCGTACTTCCATAAAAACTGTATTTGTTTGGTTGATCAATAAGTTGAGATTTCAATTTACAAATATTTATTTTAAAAAATAACTTTTTTTTTAAATACTATGCATGCATAGTATTTTTTCCTATATTTGGCATATGCAAAAAGAAAAAACCATAGATCACGCCTTAAGGGCAACCTGGCAGGCTGTTGCAAAGACTTATAATGAACAGGCAGCCAAACACGACAGTACGATGTCAATGGCAATGGCATTATTATACATCGATGTAGAAAACGGTACCCCATCTACGGCTTTAGGACCTTCTATGGGAATGGAGGCGACCAGCTTGTCCAGAATCTTAAAAAGCATGGAAGAAAGAGGCTTGATCTTCAGAGAAAAAAACCCTGAAGACGGACGAGGTGTTTTCATTAAACTAACTCCCCTAGGTATAGAAAAACGAGAATTATCCAAAGCTTCTGTTTATAAATTCAATCAAACTATTAGAGATCAAGTGGATCCTATAAAAATCGACCACTTTTTTGAGGTTACCGACTTGATCAATGAACTCATATATCAAAAATCAATATTTAAGGATTAAAAATTAAGCGCAAATTATCATCTAATGAAAAAAAGACATATCAACAAGGTAGCAGTGATTGGCTCCGGAATCATGGGTTCCGGTATTGCTTGTCATTTTGCGAACATTGGTGTTGAGGTATTGTTGCTGGATATTATTCCCAGAGAACTTACCAAAGCCGAAGAAGCACAAAATCTTACGCTGGAAGATATTCAAGTAAGGAACAGAATTGTCAATGAGAGCCTTAAGACCTCTTTAAAATCAAAACCTTCACCGATTTATGACCAATCGTTTGCTTCACGAATAAGTACCGGGAATCTGGAAGACAACCTGAAAGACATCAAAGATGCCGATTGGGTCATTGAAGTCGTGGTGGAAAGATTAGACATTAAAAAACAGGTGTTTGAAAAGATTGAAAAATTCAGAAAAAAAGGAAGTCTGATCACCTCTAATACTTCTGGAATTCCAATTAAATTCATGAATGAGGGCAGAAGCGAAGATTTTCAAAAACATTTTGCTGTTACTCATTTCTTTAATCCTCCTAGATATTTAAAACTTTTTGAAGTAGTTCCCGGCCCTTCCTGCATGGCAGAAGTAACGGATTTTCTAATGATGTATGGAGAAAAGTATTTGGGAAAAACCTCAGTTCTTGCCAAAGATACTCCTGCCTTTATAGGTAACCGAATCGGTATTTTCGGTATCATGAGTCTCTTTCATGTTGTAAAGGAGATGGGACTTACCGTAGAGGAAGTTGATAAATTGACCGGACCGTTAATTGGACGGCCCAAGAGCGCTACTTTTAGAACAATTGATGTTGTTGGCCTTGATACCTTGGTGCATACTGCAAATGGTGTATCACAGAATGCACCGAATGACGAAATGCACAGCAGCTTTGCTATTCCTGATTTCGTCAACACCATGATGGAAAATAAGTGGTTGGGCAGCAAAACCCAACAGGGTTTTTATAAAAAGACCCTTACTGATGGTAAAAAAGAAATACTTGTACTTGATCTGAATAGTCTGGAGTATCGAAAAGCCAATAAAGTTTCTTTCGCTACCCTGGCAAATACAAAAACAGTTGAAAAGGTTATAGACAGGTTCAAAATTCTTGTAAAAGGAACAGATAAGGCCGGTGAATTTTATAGAAAGACGCTATCTGCCATCTTTGCTTATGCCTCGAACAGAATTCCCGAAATTTCAGATGAGTTATACAGAATTGACGATGCCATGAAAGCCGGCTTTGGCTGGGAACATGGTCCCTTTCAAATCTGGGATGCCATTGGCGTAGAGAAAGGTATTGAAATGATGGCAAAAGAAGGTTTTACTCCAAATAACTGGGTGAGTGATATGCTGTCAAAAGGGAGTAAATCCTTTTATACAATTACCAGTGGATCTAAATTTTATTTCGATCTTAAAGAGGAAAAGCAAATCAAAATTCCGGGTCAGGATGCCTTTATTATTTTAGACAATATTAGAGAATCCAAAACGATCTGGTCAAACAAAGAAGCTTCAATTCAACATTTAGGTGATGGAGTATTAAATGTTGAATTTCAGTCTAAAATGAATACGATTGGAAGTGGAGTTCTTCAAGCGATCAACAAAGGAATAGACCTTGCAGAAGAAGAATATGAAGCTGTTATATTAGGCAACCAGGCTGCAAATTTTTCGGTAGGTGCCAACTTAGCGATGGCATTTATGCTCGCTATTGAGCAAGAGTACGATGAATTATCTATGGCGACTCGTATGTTCCAAGATACGGTAATGAGATTAAAATACAGTTCGGTGCCCACCCTGATCACTCCGAGAGGGATGACTTTTGGAGGGGCCTGCGAAATGGGTCTTCATGCTGATATGGTAGTTGCAGCTGCAGAGACCTATACAGGACTTGTCGAGTTCGGCGTTGGTATCATACCAGCCGGCGCAGGTACTAAAGAAATGACCAAACGAGTTTCTGAACTATGGAAGAAGGATGATGTTAAACTAAACAGACTAAGAGATACGTTTATCAATATTGCCATGGCCAAAGTAGCCACTTCAGCTGAAGAGGCTTTTGAACTTGGCTATTTTCAAAAAGGCAAAGACATTGTTGTAGTGAATGCCGACCGACAGATTGCAACGGCAAAACGATATGCGATTCAAATGCTTGAAGATGGCTACACCAAACCCGTTTCGAAAAAAGTGAACGTTTTAGGACAACAAGCATTGGGCATGTTCCTTGTTGGAACAGACAGCCTGGAGAAAGGTCGTTATGCTTCTGAACATGATAAAAAAATAGCCAATAAACTTGCCTATGTAATGGCTGGAGGAGACCTGTCTGAACCTACAATGGTTTCGGAACAATACCTTCTAGATCTCGAAAGAGAAGCCATCTTATCATTATTAACTGAACGCAAGACCCTGGAAAGAATAGAGCATACTTTAAAAACAGGTAAACCATTAAGAAATTAGACCATGAGAACAGCATATATCATAAAAGGATACCGAACAGCGGTAGGAAAAGCACCAAGAGGTACCTTCAGGTTTAAAAGACCTGATGAGCTTGCCTCTGAAACTATAGAGTATTTGTTAAAACAAGTGCCGGAACTGGACGTAAAAAGAATTGACGATGTCATTGTCGGAAATGCCATGCCTGAGGCCGAGCAAGGCCTTAATATGGGGAGGTTGATTTCCTTGATGGGGACCAAATCGAATGATGTTGCAGGTGTAACGGTCAATCGATACTGTGCCAGCGGGCTTGAAACCATCAGTATGGCAACAGCCAAAATACAAGCAGGAATGGCAGAATGTATCATCGCCGGAGGTGTTGAAAGTATGAGTTATATCCCAATGGGAGGCTACAGACCTGTGCCGAATTACAAATCTGCAAAAGAAGGACATGAAGATTATTACTGGGGAATGGGACTAACAGCTGAGGCTGTAGCTGAGCAATTCAAAGTAAGTCGAACAGATCAAGATACGTTTTCATACAATTCTCATATGAAAGCATTGCATGCAATCGATCATCATATTTTTGATGATGACATTGCCCCTATCAATATCGAACAGATCTTTTTAGATAAAAACGGCAAACGATCGGTAAGAAATTATACCGCTAAAACTGACGAAGGCCCTAGAAGGGGCACATCCGTTGAGGCGCTTGCCAAACTAAGGCCTGTTTTTGCCAATAAAGGAAGTGTCACTGCTGGAAATTCATCTCAAATGAGTGATGGTGCAGCCTTTGTTTTGGTCATGAGTGAAGAAATGGTTAAGGAACTTAACCTGGAACCGATTGCCAGAATGGTGAGTTATGCTGCTGTTGGTGTAGAACCTAGAATTATGGGAATTGGCCCTGTAGCAGCAGTACCCAAAGCACTTGAAACAAGCGGGTCTGCAACTAAGTGACATAGATTTGTTTGAACTCAATGAAGCCTTTGCTTCACAATCTCTTGCTGTTATTCGTGAATTAGGACTCAATCCTGAGCTTGTGAATGTCAATGGAGGAGCTATTGCCTTAGGGCATCCCCTGGGATGTACCGGAGCAAAATTATCTGTACAACTATTTAACGAAATGAGGAGGAGAAAACAAAAATACGGAATAGTCACCATGTGTGTTGGAACAGGTCAGGGAGCTGCAGGCGTCTATGAATTACTAAAATAAATATTGAACTCAATTGATAAAATATAAAAATATGAAAGCTATAAAAGGAGGAGAATTTCTGATCAGAGAAGTTAAAAAAGAAGATGTCTTTATCACTGAACAATTTAGTGAAGAGCAACAAATGATGAAGGAAGCTGTCATCGAGTTTATTGATCGTGAAGTTTGGCCAATCAAAGAACGTTTTGAACAGAAAGATTATGCCCTTACTGAAGAACTTATGAAAAAGGCCGGAGAAATGGGGTTTTTAGGGATCTCTATTCCTGAAGAGTACGGAGGAATTGGAATGGGATTCGTTTCAACCATGTTGGTCACAGATTATATTTCTGCCGCATCAGGATCATTAGGAACAGCTTATGGTGCCCATACAGGTATCGGAACCATGCCAATTTTTCTTTATGGAACCGAAGAACAAAAACAAAAATATCTACCTGTTTTGACAGCAGGCGAGAAATTTGGAGCTTATTGTTTAACAGAACCCGGCGCAGGGAGTGATGCCAATTCAGGAAAAACAACGGCCACCCTAACTGAAGATGGCAAGAGCTATCTTATTAACGGACAAAAAATGTGGATTTCAAATGCTGGTTTTGCCGAAATTTTCATTGTTTTTGCCCGTATTGAAAATGACAAAAACATCACTGGTTTTTTACTGGAATACGATAAGGAAAACCCGAATGGCGTGACTTTTGGGGAAGAAGAAAAGAAACTTGGAATCACCTCCTCCTCTACCCGACAAGTATTTTTTAATGATACGATGATTCCTGTTGAAAACATGCTTTCAGAAAGAGGTAAAGGTTTAAAATTGCACTGAACTCATTAAATGTGGGTCGTATCAAACTTGCAGCAGCCTGTTTGGATGCCAGCAGAAGAACTTTGACAGAATCTATTAAATACGCCAACGAAAGAATTCAATTCAAAAAACCAATTTCAAGTTTTGGTGCCATTCAATCGAAAATTGCCGAAATGGGGACAAGAACATTTACCATTGATGCAGGTTCCTACAGAGCTGCAAAAGATATTCAGAATTATATAGATGATTTGTTGGCTTCTGGCAAATCTCATCAGGAATCTGAACTCGAAGCTTTTAATGAATATGCCATCGAAGCTGCCATTTTAAAAGTGTATGGATCTGAAACTTCTCAATTTGTTACTGACGAAGGTATTCAAATATTTGGAGGTATGGGATTTTCAAAAGACACCCCAATGGAAGCTGCCTGGAGAGATGCACGAATTACCAGGATATATGAAGGTACCAATGAGATCAACAGACTTTTAACAATTGGTATGTTGCTAAAAAAAGCATTTAAAGGTGATATTGACCTGATGTCGCCGGCAATGGCAGTTGGAAAAAGTCTTATGGAAATTCCTTCGTTTGATATACCGGATTATTCTGAATTATTTTCAGAAGAAAAAGAGATGATCTCTAAATTAAAAAAAGCCTTTTTAATGGTAGCCGGGAAAGCAGTTGAAACTTATGGAATGGAATTAGAAGAGCATCAACAGCTTATTTTAGCTGCAGCTGAAATTCTGATTGAGATTTATATGGCAGAAAGCGCCTTGATCAAAGCTGAAAAAGTTGCAGATATGACTTCAGTGGATGCTGCCAAAGGACAAATTGCTATGGCAAAACTAAATTTAAGCCATGCTGTTGACATCATCGGCGAAAAAGGAAAAGAAGCGATCGCTTATTTTTCAGAAGGAGATGAACAAAGAATGATGCTCATGGGGCTTAAGCGGTTTACCAAATACACTAATTTACCAAATGTCATCGGCTTAAGAGACGAAATTTCAGCCATTCTTATTAAAGAAAATAAATACTGTTTTTAAATAGTTAACCAGGTGGTCCAAAACCACCTGGTTAAAATCTTCTTCAGTATTTTAAGTTTTGCATTTATTTATCATCTATATTTGATATAGAAATAGCTTAATTCATTTTTTATATGCATATCAGAATAATCCCCTCGATTTTGATGTCTTTGCTGTGCTCATTTATTGCGGCTCAGGAAGCGACCGAAATATATTTATTTGACCTCAATGAACAAGATGGCCAAATAACCATTAGTAATCCCATCAACATTTCAAAAAACGAAGGCTACGACAATCAGCCTAGTTTCACTGAAGACGGGTCAGCTGTATTGTTCTCTTCTTTTAGGGAGGAACAGGCAGATATTTCAAAATATTTTATTGAAGGAAATTACAGGGTATGGATTACCAATACAAAAGAAAGTGAATTTTCTCCTGCCATGTTACCTGGTAAAAAGAAATACTTTACTTGTGTCAGACTTAATGAGGATGGAAGTCAATTCCTCTATAAATATGCCTATAAAAAGAAATTGCCTGAATTGTTAATCCCCGATCTGAAAGTGGGCTATTATTTATGGTTGGATGAAAAACGTGTACTAAATTTTGTGATTGGCGATATTGAGACCTTACAAGTAACTAATTTTAAATTCAAGATCAGATACCCTATACAAAGCAATATTGGAAGATCACTACATAAAATCCCAAATACAGCAGGCCTAGGAAATAACTTGGTCAGTTTTATAAGTATGAATCATGAAGTTCCTGAAATCTACGCTATTGATCCGCAAACAAGCGATTCCAAATACATCACAGATGCACTTACCGGGTCTCAGGATCTTACCTGGACAATAAAAGGAAGCATGCTAATGGGCTTATAAGAACATGATCTATAAATTCTATCCTGGTGTAGATGAAAAGTGGGAGCCCATTCGTATAGAATCAGAACTTCCTATCGAGGGCATCAGCAGAATAGTCGTTCAGCCCGGATGGCTCCAAACTTGCTCTTGTAGTTCTCGAAGCGCCCTTATAAATAATATTTGATTTTTCTATTTTTCTTGTAACAGCTTTTTTTTTATTTTGCATGTGATTTTGTATTTTTGGCAAAAATATTTTTATGCTAAAAGCAGGCGTATTGGGTGCTGGTCATCTTGGAAAAATTCATTTAAAACTTTTACAACAATCTTCAAAATATGAGTTGGTCGGATTCTACGATCCTATTGAGTCCTATGCCCGTGAGGTATCAGAAGAGTTCGGTTACAGGTATATTGACAATATTGATGAGCTCATCAAACTTGTAGATGTTATCGATATTGTGACTCCTACTCTTAATCATTTTGATTGTGCTCAAAAAGCCATTGAAAACGGAAAACATATTTTTATAGAAAAACCCATAACCAAAACTCTTGAAGAAGCACAAACACTTCGAGATCTTGCTGCAAAACACGGGGTTCGCGGGCAAGTGGGGCATGTAGAACGCTTTAACCCTGCCTTTACCGCTGTTAAGGATATGATTGAAAATCCTATGTTTATCGAATGTCATCGCCTTGCAGAATTCAACCCCAGAGGTACAGATGTACCTGTAGTCCTGGATTTGATGATCCATGATATTGACATCATATTAAGCGTAGTGAATGCTGAAGTAAAAGAAATTCATGCAAGTGGTGTATCTGTAATCAGTGAAACTCCTGATATCGCAAATGCAAGAATAGAATTTGAAAACGGATGTGTGGCTAACCTGACAGCAAGCAGAATTTCAATGAAGAATATGAGAAAATCCAGATTCTTCCAAAAGGACGCCTATATTTCGGTTGATTTTCTTGAGAAAAAAAGTGAAGTTGTTAAAATGAAAGATGCTCCGGAAAATCCTGATGATTTTGCCATGATACTGCAAAATGCTGAAGGTACTAAAAAGCAAATATATTTTGAGAATCCTAAGGTGCTTCAAAACAATGCCATTTTGGATGAACTGGAATCCTTCGCTGACGCAATAGTTTATAATAAAACCCCGATTGTATCGCTGCAACAAGGCACACGAGCTTTGCAGGTAGCACAACGAATTATTGATAATTTTTAACTATGGAAACAAAGATTACGACAGAAAATCATCGTGGTAGCGCAACAATTTTTAAGAACCCTTTTCTTGAAAGCTTGACCAAAACCTCATTGCAACAGAACGTCATTGTTTACGGAATGGTCGTTTTAATTTTTATCTATGCCGCTATCTTTGTCCAAAAAATACCGTTAACAACCTTTCTTGGTTTTTTTATTTTCGCTCTTTTCTTTTGGACCTTTGCTGAGTACATTCTGCACAGATACCTATTTCATTGGATTTCTGAAAACAAACTAGTGCAAAGATTTCATTTTATTATGCATGGTTCGCATCATTTGTTTCCAAGAGACGAGGAACGAATACTTATGCCTCCAGTACCTGGTATTTTAATGGCAAGTATACTCTTCTCTATCTTCTATGTTATTTTTAGTCTGCTTGGCATGGGGCTTTACACCTGGGCCTTTTTTCCCGGTTTTTTCCTTGGATACTTATTGTATTCGTTTTTACATCGGGCCACCCACATTTCAAAACCACCCAAAAGATTCAAATATTTATGGAGACATCACAGTCTTCACCATTACAAATATCCAGATAAAGCATTTGGCGTTTCTAATACATTCTGGGACAGAGTGTTTGGCACTATGCCCCCTAAATAATAATTCAAATGAAAAACATCACAGTAATTGGTGCCGGAACCATGGGTAACGGAATCGCTCATGTATTTGCGCAGAATGGCTTTCAAGTTAGTTTGGTTGATATTTCTGAAAATGCCTTGCAAAAAGCTATATCGAGTATTTCAAACAATCTTGACCGCATGCTGGCAAAAGAAAAAATAAGCCAGGAAACAAAAGTCGTAACTTTAAATAGCATCCAGACCTTTACCGAATTAGAAAAAGGTATTATAAATGCTGACCTTGTAATTGAAGCAGCCACGGAGAATCTCGCTCTAAAGAAAAAAATATTCTCCCAAATAGACGAACTAGCTCCGGCAAGCTCAATTTTGGCCACAAATACTTCGTCAATTTCAATTACAGAAATTGCTTCTGTGACTAGCAGGCCTGAAATGGTCATTGGCATGCATTTTATGAATCCTGTGCCTATCATGAAACTAATAGAAGTGATTAGGGGTTATTCCACGTCAAATGAAGTTACACACAAAATAATGGAGCTTTCCAAGACTTTAGGAAAAGTGCCTGTTGAAGTCAATGATTATCCAGGATTTATTGCCAACAGAATACTCATGCCTATGATCAACGAAGCCATTTATTCTCTTTATGAAAGTGTTGCGGGTGTGTATGAAATTGATACGGTCATGAAATTAGGAATGGCCCATCCCATGGGTCCACTGCAGTTAGCTGACTTTATTGGTCTTGACGTCTGTCTGTCTATCTTAAAGGTTCTTTTCGATGGCTTTGGCAACCCGAAATATGCACCCTGCCCTTTACTTGTGAATATGGTCATGGCAGGGAAATTGGGCATTAAATCAGGAGAAGGGTTTTATGATTATAGCGCCTCCAAAAAGGCTGAGACTGTTTCATCACAGTTTAAATAAAAAAAGCCCCGTTTTACGGGGCTTTTTTTGCTTATAACCATCTTAAAAAATAATCCATGAGATCCTCTTTCAATTCATAGTGCAATTTTATATATGTTTTCATATCATCTTTCATTGATGTTTGCTGATTTCTTAATCTACCATCTAGTTCCTCGCTAAGATCTGTTGTTGCTATGATCTTTTTCTTCATCCGTATTCGTTGTAACATCCTTCCAATAACTTCTTTTTCACGTATAATCTTATTTTGAAAGCCTTCTAAGGGAGCCATGGCCTCTATCCCTAAATTTCGTTTGGCAATACTTTCTAATTTCTTTTCAAACTTCTCCATCTCCTTTCTGTGAAACCTCAACTCTTCCTTCCAAACCTTTAAATTAAACTTCAAATCGCTTAAATAAACTAATTTTGTCTCCATGGCCTTAAAATGTTATAATTAATAATAGTATAAATTTCTTAAAAAAAAGTGAGTATACCATTGATAAAAGTCATTTTTTTTAGACATATTTCATTTTATTTGATTTCAAGTAGTGCACAAAAAAACCCTGTCTAAGCAGGGTTTCTTTATTATACTATGATGGATTAATCTCTTCCTTCGTCTTCACCATCCTTTTTAGTCTTGTTCCATATCTTGATCTCATCTTCTTCAGTTACTCCAGAAAGGATCTCAACATTGATCCCATCTGATATACCCAATTCTACATCCTTTCTTTCAAATTCCTGATCTCCCGTCATCACTTCTACATAAGGAGTTTCGGTCTTTTTATCAAATTGTAATAAGGCCTCTTTTATAGATAGCACACTGTCTTTTTGCTCCAAAACGATATCTGCATTCGCACTGTATCCTGCCCTAACAAAATACTCTTCATCTAGGGTCACATCAGCTTTGATTTTAAACTGAACCGCCCCATTTTCTTCAGTTCCTTTCGGAGCTATAAAATTCAGTTTCGCTGGGAATTTCTTTTTCTCTATCGCACCTAATCCCACCTCAATATCAATTCCTACATCCAGTTTTCCAACCTCGGCCTCGTCTACCTTTCCTTCAAAGATCATTTTACTCATATCAGCAATTGAAGCAATTGTGGTACCTGCGTTAAAATTATTACTTTGGATCACTTGATACCCCTCTTTTACAGGAATTTCAAGTATCATCCCAGAAGTTGTCGCACGTATATTGGTGTTCGCAGACCCGGCTGCCCCTCCTTGACCCATATATCCTTTTTGAATAATTTGATAGTCATTTTTAGCATTGATCACATCCTGTTTCGATTGATTATAACTTAATTGAAATCCTTCAAACTCTCCTTTGGAGATAACACCGTTATCATATAATTTTTTATTCCGTTCATAGACAATCTTCGCATTGTTGAGATCCAATTCAGCTTTATTTACACGCCCTCTGGCACTTGCTAAAGCCTGTTCATTGGGTATAACCCTAACTTTTGCAATCAAATCACCCTTTTTCAATTTGGCTCCTTCTTCGACATAGATTTTTTCAATAATTCCAGTAATCTGAGGCTTGATTTCAACCTCCTCTAATGGGATTACTTTTCCGGTGGCAACCGTTTTTCTAACTATATTCGTCTTGAAAGGTTTTTCTGTTTCGAATTGAATAGGAGACTTACTATTCTTTTTCCCCAGCCAAATCAGAACAACTATTAAGGCCAAAATAATACTTCCAAATATTAACTTTTTTTTCATTGTTACTTTGTTTTCTATTGAATTTGATTGTTAATTACTCATCTCTTAAAGCTTCGATTGGCTTTATGCTAACTGCTACCTGGGCCGGAATAAGACCTATGAGCGTTCCTAGAACTATTAAGGTTGACACCGCAATAAGAATGACCGGTATATCTACAGTTGGATTGGTTAAAGCTGCATCATCACCCTGCCCTATAGTTGCATCAATAATCATCAAGACTATTCCTCCAAAAACGATTCCCATCGCCCCTGCCAAGCTTGTGAGGAACACCGACTCAAGCATAATATGCCTTTTGATCTCCCAAGGTTTCGCTCCTAAGGCTCTTCTAATTCCAATCTCTTTGGTTCGCTCTTTAACCGTAATCAAGAGTATATTTCCAATGGCAAACACCCCTGCTATCAAAGTAGCAATTCCAACGAACCAAGTTAAAAACTGCATCCCTGTTAAAAATCCAGTGAATTTTTTTATTTCATTTCCAAGATTAAAGCTTCCGAACGCTCGGTTATCATCAGGATGAACTTTATGTAAGGTCTTTAATAACAGTTTGACGTCAGCTTCAATTTGTTTGATATCGAAACCTGGTTTGCCCGTAATCATCATCCACCCCATCGAATCTCCCGTATTATACACCTGTTGAAAAGTAGTAAATGGTATATGAATGGCACCTTGTGGTCCTCCCATTCGAATATTTCCTTGCTTGTACATCCCTACAACATTATAGTTCACCTCATTGATCTTGATGTACTGACCTATAGGGTCTTCGTCTTTATCAAATAATTGCTTATAGATCTCCTCCTCAATGACGCAGATCTTCTTCTTTTCATTGATGTCACTGTCATTTATCCAACGTCCACTGAGCAGCTCTTTTTTCTCTACCAAATCCAGTTCGGGATAATCACCATAAATACCAAAGGTTCCATTTTTGAAATTATTTGTAGCCTGAGACTGTCTTTGATGTCTAGGTACAACAAATTCCAGACCTTCAATTTCACTCATGATATGATCCGAGTCAGTCAATTTAAGCCGAATACCTTTGCCTTCCTGAAAACCTTTAAATGGCATACTTGTTGACTGAGCCCAAACAAAAACACTGTTTGTTGCAAAATTTCCAAATAACTTATTGAAATTATTTTCCATCCCTCTTGCCGCACCCAGCAAAACAATGAGCAAAAATATACCCCACATCACTCCAATGATAGTAATAGACGCACGCATTTTATTCTTACGAATACTTCCGTAAATCTCTTGCCATGTATCGGGGTCAAATATAAATTTCATCCTTTCCTAATTATTCGTCATTCAATGCCACTATAGGCTTAATTCTTGCAGCTCTTTTAGCCGGAATGTAACCGGCAATAGTTCCTGCTATGATCAATACAACAGTCGCTCCTACCACTACATAGGTTTCTACACTTGGATCAATGATAAAATACTTTTCTAAACTTTCACCGATTCCCTTTAACACGAAAACTCCTGCCATCAGTCCTGTATAACCGGCAATAGCCGTCACAAAAATGGATTCTTGCATGATCATAGAAATTATAGATCCTGGAGTTGCTCCCAAAGCCTTTCTTATTCCTAACTCTTTGGTGCGTTCCTTAACAATATATACCATTATGTTACTAATACCAATGACTCCTGCAATCAAGGTTCCAATTCCAATAAAAAGAATAATCACATTTAATACCAGCATAAACGACTGGACATTTCTTGCTCCTTCCGCATAATTGATAACGCGAAGCGCTCCTTGATCACGTGGGTCAACACTATGTTTTTCTTTCAATACTTTTGTTAACAAGTTACTAAATGCCAGCGCCTTATCAACACTTAACTTTGGATTGTAAGTCAATCCAAATTGGTCTAGTTCGTCGTTTTCACGATACATTCCCTGTGCAGTAGAAAAGGGTGTATAGATCATGCGCTCATCATTATCACCTCCCGGATCACTAAATACACCAACAACCTGATAAGAAATTCCATCAAGTGAAATATTCTTCCCTAATGCGCTTCTTACGCCAAAAAGATCCTCTTCAACCAAACGCCCTATAGCCACAACTTTAGCCTTTTTCTTTAGATCGAGAAAGGTCAAAAATCTACCATCCTCCATAACCGCTGATTCCAGTGGCTGATAATCAGGATATACACCTCTAACCGTATATCTGTTCTGTTTTCCTTTGTATATTGCCTGAACTCCATTTCTCTGAACATTCGGGCTAAAAAAATCTATTTCCTCTTCAAACTTTTCATTGATAAATTTTGTGTCATCATTTCTGAATTGGACTTTCCTGCCACTTTGTAATCCCTTATATGGTTTTGTTGTATTTCCAGAAAAAATATAGACTGAGTTCGTGGCATCTCCAGCAAATTCTCTTTCAAAAAAATGTTTGAGACCGTTCCCTATACCAAAAAGAAGTGTAAATAAAAGTATGGCAAACGCAATGGTAAAACCAGACAATGCTGTTCTTAACTTATTCTTACTTAAGGTTTGGAAAATTTCTCTCCAACGATCTAAATCAAACATGATTTAAGCATTTACTTTTTTACCGGTCAATTCATCACTGATGATCACTCCATCACGTAACCTAACAATTCTATCTGTTTCTGCCGCAATGTCCTCCTCATGGGTAATTACAAATACGGTCATCCCTTCTTTATTGATTTCTTTCAACAATTCCATGACCGAATGAGAAGTTGAGGAATCCAAAGCACCGGTCGGCTCATCTGCCAAAACGACTTTAGGGTTGGTTACGAGCGCACGCGCAATTGCCACCCTTTGTTTTTGCCCCCCTGAAAGCTCACTTGGAAGGTGGTTCGCCCATTCTCCTAAACCTACCTTTTCCAAATATTCCATGGCTATTTTTTGCCTTTCTTTTCTCCCTACTCCTTTATAATATAAAGGTAGTGCAACATTCTCAAGTGCGTTTTTATAAGTAATCAGATTAAAGGCCTGAAAAACAAAGCCTAAAAATTTATTTCTGAGAACAGCCGCCTTTTTTTCATCTAAATTTTCTATCAATTGCCCGTTCAAGTAGTACTCACCTTCATCATGTACATCTAACAGTCCTACTATATTTAAAAGGGTTGATTTTCCAGAACCCGAAGATCCCATAATAGAAACAAATTCTCCTTCTTTAATATGCAGGTCCAATCCTTTAAGAACATGTAGTGATTCATCACCCATAGGGTATGATTTATGAAGATTTTGAATTTTAATCATTCGATAACAGTATTTTATTATTATTTCAAGCCAATATTGTGCCGTGTATGCTAAAAGAGAATTCACTAATATTGCAACATGCAATCCAAAGATCAAAAATCTATTCTACTCTTTGACGGAATCTGCAATTTATGTAATGCTTCTGTTCAATTCATTCTCGAAAAAGATCGAAAAGAACAGTTCTTATTCGCTTCCTTACAATCAGACGCTGCAGAAAAACTTTTGTTACAGTATAAAGAGAAAAAAATTGGAATGGATTCAATCGTTTTAATTGAAGATGGAAAAGTTTATCAGAAATCAGCCGCTGTTTTGAAAATATGCAGTCATTTAAATTGGCCTTGGAGGATATTTTTATTGGGAGGCTATCTACCTAAAAGCTTGAGAGACAAACTGTATGATCTTATCGCAAAGAACAGATACCGATGGTTTGGAGAGAAGGATTCCTGTACCATGATGGTACCTGAATATAAAAATAGGTTTATCTAAGATATAGACAAACCTATTTTTAAAATAATCCCCCTTTTTTTTGATTCTTAGTCTGTACCAAGGCATATGGCAATGCCTTAATACAAACAAGACAAATTAATCAATAATTATATTTTTGAAATGAGTCTTTCTTCCGTGTATAAAGGAATTTTAACCCGAGTATCCGACCATGCCAGAACCATTTGCGTTCCATAATTCTTTGAAGAAAATCCTATAGAAAAATTCTCTAGATTCTGCCCCTTGACAGCCGGTACTTCAATTGTGGCAATATTAAATTTTGGATTGTAAAAATGAGCCCCGTAAGTATCAGTTTTCCCATTTAATATGATAATCCAATAGTTCTTGTTCGGAATTGTATAGAGAGAATAAGTTCCCGCTTTTACAAATTTATTGCCGAACATAACATCACAATAAAACTTGATTTCAGTTGATTCATTACTTCCTGTATTCCAAATCTTACCAAAAGGAACCTGTGTTCCAAAAACTTTATCATCCTTGGCTTTTGGCCTACCGTAAATTACCTTTATCTGAGGAGTTCCCTCTTCTGATGGCCTGTAATAAACTATATCATGTGGATTCTTGTCCATATCATTGAATCGTTGGGCCGAACTCTCCGGGCCTAACAAGAAGCCAAAAGCAAGAATAAGAATTACGGTGTATGAATTAAATTTTTTCATTTTTTCTAGGTTTTATCTATGATTTAGATCTTGATCATCTTACAAAAAAACATGCTTTATGATCTGATAAATGCGATTTGGAACTTAAACTCCGCTGCTATCTGGTCCTTCATCCTCATTTTCCTCTCTAGCTTGATTGTTCGAACTTCTAACTGTGTATCTCCCTGGATTCTGACCTGTACCGTCCATTTCAATAATTCCCCTTTTTTTTGATGGACGGTGAACAGCTTCATGATTTGAGAGATCCAACATTTCATATCTGTTGTAGTCCTCTGTTCTTGTTAATCTTATCACATTTGTGTCTGAATTTTCAATAATGGTTATAGCTTCATCTCCATTCGGAAAGGTGGTAATATTCCTTCTTTTGCTTTTCTCTGTGTTTTGAGAGAATCCGTTATACACTATAAACATCATTAATAAATTGATTATAAATTTCATATAATAGTCTTACAAATTAGAATCATCTTAGTTCACTGAAGTACCTGATTCTGCTCGTAATCCGTTCGTAATTGTAATATCTGAAGTGATCACAAAATCATCTGTATAGACTTTCAAGGTATATGTTCCGTCTTCCAGGGTATTCTTATCTATGTTACATACCTTCCCCTGGTTGTTAGATCCATGAACCAGTTCGTGATTTGACGGCTCGAGAATTTCGTATTTATAGAAATTGTCAGCTGATGTCAATTTTAGGTTGTCGGATGCCGAATGATCAGTGATGGTTATGGCCTCTTCACCGTTCGGGAAGGTTGTTACATATTTGGTAACTCTTTCAGATTGTTTGTTTGCAGTTGTTTGAGCATAGCTTGAAAGGCTCAAGATGGATATGGCGAATAATAAGATTAAATTTTTCATAATATTTATTTTTTTGTTTTTAATTGTTTGAATATAATTTATTGAATACTTCCTTTTGTAGCATCATCATTGGTAATAGTGATATCTGAAGTGATCACAAAATCATCTGTATATACCTTCAAAGTGTAGGTTCCTTCTTCTAATTTTGTTTTGTCTATGGCACAGATCTTTCCTTTATTATTTTGACCGTGCACCAATTCGTGATTCGCTGTTTCAAGAATTTCAAATTTGTAAAAATTATCGGCAGATGACAATTCTAGTGAACTTGAGCTAGACTTATCGGTAATAGTAATGGCTTCGTCTCCATTTGGAAATGTGGTCACATATTTAGTGATGGTTTCCTTGGCAGCCTCAGCTGAGTTTTGGGCGTAAGTTGTGAATCCTGTTAAAGCAATGGCTAGAATTAATACGATCTTTTTCATGGTGATTTTTTTTAAAGTTTATATTGTGTGGTTATATTATTTGGATAGGGAAGATAACTTTCTCGAATTGTATTGGATTATGACTTTAAACCTGATATTTCACTTTGGTCTGAGTTATAAAGCAATGCATATTCATTATATGTGAAAGCACCTTCAACAAATTTACTTTCTATATCTGAAGCATCTGGAGCGTCATGAACTAGCTCATGATTGTTAAAATTGAATTGGATATCTTGAGTTACCTTATTAGTATTCAGTAACATATCAATGTTATCTCCAACAGTGGTATCATCTAATACAATAATGTATTCTGTTTGTCGTTTTATTGATTCAGAACCAATATTTGATGAGTTGTCAGATTCTTGTGAGAATCCTATCAGACTCACAAAGCTTAAAGCGAAGAATAAAGTTATCTTTTTCATAATTGAAATATTTATGTTAATAATTAGCAATTCAAAGTTTTGCGTATTATTTCAAATTAGGAAAAATCGTCTGTAAAAAGATCTAATGAGATTGAGATAAAAATTCTATTGGAATTGAACCAGATCCACTTTTATAATAGGACCTTCATTTTTGTTCAAGATGTAAGAAAGTAATTTTATCTCATATTTTATTAAATCGAATCGTTTGTTAAAGAATATGATTTCACTTGAAAACCATAGTTCAAATGTAAGGCAGATTATAAGTATCAAACAATAGATAAAAATGGGAATTTCAAATATCCCCGAAAACAACTAGAAAATTAAAATGGGGTTGTGAAAAGATTAAATATCTTATTTTCAGTATTTTAAACTGACTAATCTTTCTTATTTTTATCACATAACTTTTTTGTAGCACATCATATTTAATAATAATTTTTTTTTTCACACCCCAGCTTAGAGGAAAACGGTTAAATGAAAAATACCTAAAAACGATGATTTGAGCCACAGATTAGCGCTCATCTCGTTGACATATTCTTGTTAATTTTCAAAAAATTACTACAATCAAGAATTTGTGACCCTAAAATTTTCATGTTAAAGCACAAAAAAAAGACCTGAAATAAAACAGGTCTCTTTAATGGTTATCAAAAAGTCTTGATCTAGTCCAGAACTTCTTTTACTTTATTAGCAGCTTCTTTAAATTCAACAACAGAAATCACATCCAATCCGCTACTATCGATTAATTCCTTAGCCTCAACCGCATTGGTACCTTGAAGTCTAACTATAATAGGAACCTTTATGGCATCTCCCATATTCTTATAAGCATCAACAATTCCTTGTGCTACTCTGTCACATCTAACAATGCCGCCAAATATATTCACCAATATCGCTTTTACTTTAGGGTCCCTTAATATAATTCTAAACCCGGTTTCTACTCTTTCCGCATCAGCCGTACCTCCAACATCAAGAAAGTTAGCAGGTTCTCCACCCGACTGCTTGATCAGGTCCATGGTACTCATCGCTAATCCGGCACCATTAACCATACATCCAACATTACCGTCCAGATCAACGTAATTAAGTCCAACTGCATTTGCTTCAACTTCTATAGGGTTTTCTTCTCTTAGATCTCTCAGGTCCTGATAATCTTTGTGTCTGAATAAGGCATTGTCGTCTAAAGTTACTTTAGCATCAACTGCAAGCACCATATCATCTGATGTTTTTAAAACAGGATTGATCTCAAACAAAGAGGCATCAGATTCAACATACGCCTTATACAAAGACATGACGAATCTCACCATCTCTTTAAACGCTTTTCCAGATAAGCCCAGATTAAAGGCAATTTTTCTTGCCTGAAAACCTAAAAGTCCTATTCCTGGATCTATTTCTTCGGTAAAGATAAGATGTGGTGTTTCTTCAGCTACTGTTTCAATATCCATTCCTCCTTCGGTAGAATACATGATCATATTTCTACCTGTACCTCTGTTCAGTAAGACAGACATATAATATTCTTCAGGTTCATGATCACCCGGATAATAAACATCTTCAGCAATCAACACTTGATTAACCTTCTTTCCTTCTGCAGATGTCTGTGGTGTTTTTAACATCATTCCAATGATGCTTTTTGAGATACTTTCAACTTCGGTTAGATTCTTTGCCAGTTTCACACCACCACCTTTTCCTCTTCCACCTGCATGGATTTGCGCTTTTATCACCCACCAGCCGGTACCAGTTTCTGTGGCTAATAATTTAGCGGCTTCAACTGCCTTCTTATGGTTGTCTGCAACGATACCCCGTTGAATCTTTACCCCGAAACTATTTAAAATTTCTTTTCCTTGATATTCGTGTAAGTTCATGAATCAATCTTTATATTATGATGTCTACAAAAGTAAGTATTTAATTGAGATACAAGGAACGCCCCAACTAATTTTTTTTCCGCTCACAGCTGTCAAATAATTATTATAAATACCCGATATAGAAAAATAGTTTAACAGTTTATTAAGACAGTTTTGTTCTTTAGCTATATAATTTCGTGTCCGCAAACACAACGACCATATTTCCTCATTCATGGGCAGAATATTTTTCTTATTATTTCTTTTTACGGTGACCACCGTAACTGCCCAAACCACTAAAAAAGAACTTCAGGCCTCCAGAATTCAGGAGCCCCCGGTCATTGACGGAAAACTTGATGATAAGGCATGGGATGGAGCAGCTATAGCAAAAGATTTTGTCATGTTCAGACCCGGAGATGGCGATCCAGAGCCAGATCATCAAAAAACCGAGGTGAAGATCTTATACGATAACCAAGCTATTTATGTGGGTGCCTATTTATATGATTCAGAACCCGATAAGATCATGAGGCAACTCAGTGAAAGAGATAACTTAGGTACCTCAGATTTCTTTGTGATCGGAATAAGTCCCAATAATGATGGACAAAACGAATATGAATTCTTTGTTTCGGCTGGTGCAACTCAGTTGGATGCACAGGTATCTCCTGCCAATGGGGAAGATTTTAGCTGGAATGAAGTTTGGTTTAGTGAAGTCAGCTTTGATGATAAGGGCTGGTATGTTGAAATGAAAATTCCCTATGCGGCTTTGAGATTCGCTGATGGGAAAGACATGACCTGGGGTCTTAATATGCAAAGGCGCATAGAAAGCACCCGAGAACAATATGTTTGGAATTATATAGACAAATCAACGGGCAGGCCTTCACAATATGCAGGATTACTAAAAGGACTTAAAAACATTGATCCTCCGACCCGATTGAGTTTTGCTCCTTTTGCTTCTTTTGTACTTGACAATTACGACGGCAATACCGATACCAACCTAAATTTTGGGATGGATGTAAAATACGGAATCACAGATAATTTCACTTTGTTTGCAACACTTGTTCCGGATTTTTCTCAGGCAGGTTTTGACAATGTGGTTTTAAATCTGGGCCCCTTTGAACAAGTATTCTCAGAGCAAAGACAGTTCTTTATTGAAGGAGCCGACCTACTCGATAAAGGAAATTTATTCTTTTCTCGAAGAATTGGGAATTCACCGGTCGGGAGAAGTGATATTGACGACACATACGACGAAAATGAAATTGTTGACAACCCGGATGAAGTGAAGGTGCTCAACGCCATAAAAGTGACCGGAAGGTCGCAAAAAGGTTTAGGGGTAGGTGTACTCAATGCAATTACCGAAAATACTTATGCGACCATTATTGATACGATTTCAGGCGAAACGTCAAAAATTAAGACAGAGCCCTTAACCAACTATAATGTTTTTGTCATAGATCAGGAATTCAATAAAAACTCCTTTATATCATTGGTAAACACCAATGTCTTAAGAGAAGGAGATTTTAGAGATGCCAATGTGTCTTCACTGGTATTCAGTTTGGCAAACAAAGGGAATTCTTATCGATTAAGTGGCGATGGAAGCATGAGTAATATAAGTGAAAATGGTGAAAATGAAAGCGGATTTGCCTCACGTCTGGAATTCGAAAAAACCACAGGTCAGGTGCGATATAGTCTAAGACATCGCTTTGCTGATGACATCTATGACAAGAATGATCTGGGCTTTCAACGAACAAATAATTATAACGATTTTAGGGGGAATCTGTCCTATAGAATTTTCGAACCAACAAAACACTTTAATTTTTTCAGGGTCAGTTTTTTTGCAGGCCACTTTAGACGATTTGACCCAAGTGTAACCACAAGTAATTATACCGAGATTGATATATTTGCCACCAATTTAAAACAACTTTCCTTTGGACTTGAACTTGGTACCAACATTGGCGAAGTGGTAGATTACTTTGAACCAAGAACTGAAGGTCGGTTTTGGAAAAGAAATGCACAGTATAGATCTGAAGGATATTTCTCATCTGATTTTAGGAAAAGACTTGCTTTTGAAATCACTATTAGTAATAGAATGCGTTACGGAACTGATGAGTACTCTTATGAGCTGGGCTTAGGTCCTCGGTTCAGGGTAAATGACAAATTGGAATTTGGTTATGGTTTTACGCTTGATCAAAGTTTTAACCAACCGGGTTATGTCGACACCTTAGATGACGAAACTATTATTTATGGGGTTAGGCAAAACAATCAAATTGAAAATAGCTTTTCGAGCAAGTACAATTTTAATGACAAAGCGTCTATAAGCTTATCCTTCAGGCATTATTGGTCAACAGTAGCGTACCAGGAACAATATTATGAACTTGAAGAAGATGGCTATTTAAGCCCACATCCATATGATGAGGACAACGATTTGAATTTCAATAGTTGGAATTTAGATGTTCGTTATGTATGGCAATTTACACGAGGTAGTGAATTGGTTGCCTTATACAGAAATTCGATTCAGAGTGAAGATAACAGGTCTAATTTATCATTTGGTGAAAACTTTAAGGATCTGCTCGAGGAGCCCCATGGGCATCTGCTATCCATTAAACTCATTTATTTCTTAGATTATAACAAGGTTAAACGTTGGGTTAAGAAGGATCATTCTTCATAAAAGCGTCAAATAACGCTTTTATCCCCTACTTAATGGCTATTGGAAAATCACTAATTTATTGTATTTTCACCCGCATATTCCATCCTAATGATCAAAGCTGAGAACATACACAAATATTATGGTGAATTAGAAGTCCTTAAGGGGGTTGACTTGCATATAAAAAAGAGTGAGATCGTTGCCATTGTAGGCCCTAGCGGTGCAGGTAAAACAACCTTATTGCAGATTCTGGGCACCTTGGACAAACCCTCATCCTCAGATGCCCTATCCATCAATGATACCCATATAAAAAATCTGAATGACAGGGCCTTGTCAAAATTCAGGAACAGGCATATTGGTTTTATTTTTCAATTTCATCAGTTACTGCCAGAATTTACTGCGCTGGAAAATGTATGTATTCCTGGCTTTATTGCCAATCGTTCCCGGAAGGTCGTAGAAAAGGAAGCAACAGAAATATTAGATTTTCTCGGTCTCTCTGATAGATTGCAGCACAAACCCAATGAACTTTCTGGTGGAGAACAGCAAAGAGTTGCTGTGGCAAGAGCCTTGATCAACAGGCCCGATGTTATTTTTGCCGACGAACCTAGTGGAAACTTAGATACGGTTTCATCAAGGCAACTTCATGAACTTTTTTTTACGCTGAGAGAGCAATTCAATCAAACCTTTGTGATTGTAACACATAACGAGGAATTAGCCGATATGGCAGACAGGAAACTTGAAATGAAAGACGGCAAGATCATTTGAACTTATGAACTCTTTTTTATGATGTACACCGGGATTATTAGTGCCATGCAAGAAGAGATAGAAGCCTTGCAAAACTTACTAAATGTTGAGAAAAAGCTGGTGAAAGGAATGAGAACTTATTACCAGGGACGTCTTTTTGACAAAAAGGTAATACTGGTATTCTCACGTTGGGGCAAGGTGGCTTCGGCCACAACTGCAACTCAATTGATCAATGATTTTAATGTGAAAGAAATCATTTTTACAGGAGTCGCAGGGGGCGTGCAACCCGATATTTTTGTAGGAGATATTGTGATTGGTAAAGACCTTTACCAACATGATATGGATGGTAGCCCTTTGGTAAAAGCCTATGAAGTGCCTCTTTTAGGAAAAAGCGCGTTCACTACAGATCCTGAAAAAAGAAGTCAACTTTCAAATGCAAGTGTTCAATTCCTTCAAAACAAACATGAGTTTCTCTCGAAAGAACAACTGATGAATTTTCAAATTAAGAAACCTAAAATTCATATAGGCGATATTGCCTCCGGAGATCAATTCATCTCATCTTCTGCCCAAAGTCTAAAAATTCTTTCTGGGCTACCCACGGTAAAATGCGTAGAGATGGAAGGTGCAGCTGTCGCTCAAGTTTGCTTTGAATATAAAGTGCCATTTTCTATTATCAGAACCATTTCTGACAATGCAAATCATAATGCACATATTGATTTTCCAAAATTTGCCAAAGAAATTGCCAGCACCTATGCCTTGGGTATATTACAACATTATCTCAACTAGAGAACCCCCCAATACGCTGGATTACAATAAATCCGTTATTTTTCTGTCTCGCTTAATAAAATGAAGTTTGTCATCTTTATAAATCTGCTGCCTGTAACCAAATAAGTGAAAAACAGGCCGTGTCATAAATCTTGCTACCCTGGGATTAACAATAAGTGTAAAGTTGTTATTCGGATCTTTCTTTACTCCTGGAACCAATCTTAAAAAATGATTGAATTTTAATTTGCGGGCAACGATAGACAGGCCAAGCCAGAATTTGGATATTCTTGTAAGAATAAAAAAGCCATCCTCTCCTAATTCCTGGTATAGAGGCATAAAAATGCGCCCTCTTCTTGGAGATATGATATCCTCACCATTGCTTGTTGCTAAAAATTGATTCTTCTCAATGGATTCAAAATTCTCAAACCCTGGTCTCATCAAAAATTGTTCTTGCTCCTTTAATTCATAACGGTATTTGATGGCAAAGAATTGGTACTCACAACAAAGATTATGACAATACTTTTTTGTATTGGTCATAATCTGAAAGTTCTGACGCATCCATGCACTTTGAATGAACAAGGGCTTTCCAAATAAAAGCTTCAGAATTGACAATAGAAGAAGCTTCATCATGAGACCCCCCTTCAAATCCCAAAGCAACATGCCCATATTCATTGATAAAAGTCAGCAAAGGTCCATTTAAATATTCCTCTATTCCCAATACAACAGGGATTGGAAAATTAGAAGAAAATTTCCTGTTATTTAGTGAATCACTAATTGTGATAAAGGGTACTGAAGATGCCGATGTGGTATGAAGATCGAGAAAATAAAAAGGGCCGGGCTGATGGGTCAAAATATTCTTAATAATGGTCAAAATGTCGCTTTGCTCCTTTTCTTCTGCAGTCAAGTCACCCATTCGGGTTTCTAAATCTGCAATATGTTCGTTTTGCCATATTCGGTTCAAATCAACTTTTTCAAAACGAATCCCTTTATTTAAGGCATTGATATTCCCTAAAATGATATGCAGGTTGCCTTTAAATTTTATATGCCTTTCTTTAATTTTTTGAATGACTTTATTTGAAGCATGTACCCCTGCTTTTTCATTCCCATGGATCCCGCCAAAAATAACAACTGTAGGGCCGTTATTAGTGCCATAAAACTCACCTAGTATTCTTTTATCATGAAAATATTTTATGTGTTGTTCCTTTTCTGTTTCAATCATAATTCAAGTATACAGTAATTTATCAAGGTCACTTTTGGTTAAAATCCCCACCAAATCTCCAAGCTCAAGTATGGGTAAACAGCCAATTTTATGTTCCAGCATGATACTGTTTGCCTTCTCTATGGAGGTTTCAGAATCAACGGTAATAATTTTCTGAACCATGATATCTTTGGCTACAATTATATTGGTATCCTTTCCTTGAATGGCCAGAATATTAGTTTTTGTGATCAAACCCGTTAGCCTGTTCTTATCATCAACAACCGGAATATGATGGATATTCCTCCACTCCATGATTTTAGCAACCAGTTCTACCAAATCATTTTCATTGACAACAAAGACTTCAGTAGTCATGAATTTTTCCAGTTTGGTGAGACCGACATCCAGATTCAACATGTGATTATCCTTGGCAATTTTCCATTCATGGATTGGTTTTCCGGACTTCTGATTTTCATACATATGAGCTGTCAGCGTTGCGTTTGCAATATCCTTGGTCATTGTTTTCTTAAGTGCACTATTGCTGTATCTGATCCATTGAGCGCCTGTATATCTTGTTTCTGCCCTCTTTTCTATAATATCGAGATAAAAATGAATATCCTTTAGATCAATCTGGCATTTAATCAGACCCTTGTATGCTATTGGCAATAGCTCCGTAAGTATTAATCTTTTAGCCGATATTCCCTTACCAAACCAATTAAAGAAAGTATTGATACCTGTTCTGGCAGCATTCACAAAATTACCCTTCACTTCGTTAAAAGGTATCAAATCGCCAAGATTTTTATACTTATCAGGCATCCCCTCCATAAGGCCTACCCAGAACATGGCA
The DNA here is from genome assembly GCA_963780405.1 of uncultured Flavobacteriaceae bacterium. Taxonomy (GTDB): domain Bacteria; phylum Bacteroidota; class Bacteroidia; order Flavobacteriales; family Flavobacteriaceae; genus Lutimonas. The sequence continues at coordinate 617,736 of CAWABX010000001.1, read as the reverse complement.
TTGGCCACTTCATCTTTTACACTTGGTCCTGAAGGAATATAGCGATTCTCTATCCTCATATGGGGAACGCCCTTGGTTTGACCGTAGCATAGGCGATTCCACCTGTAAATTGTACCATTATGTACCCCTATGGCCTCCAGTTTTGGTATCTCGCCCCTATTGAGTCTGGCCACGGCATCTTCTTTAAAATCTGTGGTCAACAAAGGGGTGTATCTCACAATGTCATCCTGATACAGTTCAATGACCGAATCTTTGATCCAATTACTACCAAAAGATACCCTGGGCTTTTGCTCTCGTAAAAGATAGGACCGATTCCTTAAATCTACGCTTTGCTGAAACAAAGCAATCCTGGTTTCGCTCCATAACTCCCGACCCAATAACAATGGTGAGTTTGCTGTAATTGATAAAACAGGTCCTGCAATGGCCTGTGCCCAATTGTATTTATCAACTATCTCGTCAATTGGAATTTGCAGATGTACCTGGAAGCTCGTATTGCAAGCTTCAAAAAGAATTGATTTATGATTTAGAATCAATTCATCAACGCCTTTGATCTTTAACAGAAAATCATCACCTCTGATATATTTTAAAATCTTATTAAGGACTTTATAGCGAGGGTAAGGAGTGATATTCTTAAATACCATGTCTCGCTTTCTAAGCGTTGGAAGGATACCTGTTAGGATAATTTTATTCTGATCAATTTGATTCGCAACTGCATCACCTTTTGAAATTAACCGTGTTAATTCCTCGGTCAATCTTGGAAAAACAATCTTTGGTCAATTCCGAGGATCCAGATTGATCTCCAGATTAAACAAAGCCAATTCAGTAGTAAAGTGCGGATCTTTAAGATGGTCAAGTACTTCTAATGCATTACAGGAAGGTCTGAAATTTTGATCCACCAAACACAATTCCTGTTCTGCCCCAATGCGTCTGACACCCTTTTCAAACATATCTTGTTCAAGCATCATTTCAAGCGCTTTCACATCATTCAAAAGATGATATAAAAACTCTTTTCGCTCTCTTAAACTTTCAATTGCTTTTACAGCCTGCGCCCCCATTCTCGGCAAATTTACCTAGTAAAAATAGGTTAAATAGGCTGAGGATTAAATGATTATTATCATGTATCCACGACGATCAGGCAAATAAAGGCTTGTCTTTCATCAAAGTATTTACCTTTAAGGCAACAGCTTCTAAAAGATCCTCATTTTCAAAATCATTGATCACTTCATCAATAAGATCAACAATAATAGCCATATCATCTCAACAAGTCCTCTTGTTGTCACCGCAGCTGATCCAATACGAATACCTGAAGTTATAAAAGGAGATTTATCATCAAATGGAACCATATTCTTGTTCACAGTAATATCTGCTTTTACCAAGGCATTCTCAGCCTCTTTTCCTGTAATATGCTTATTTCTTAGGTCGATAAGCATCATATGATTATCTGTTCCTCCTGAAATGATATTGTAATCTTTCGCTACAAGTGCTTCAGCCATAGCGGCCGCATTCTTTTTTACCTGTATTTGATAATTTAAAAACTCATCTGTTAAGGCCTCTCCAAAAGCGATTGCCTTTGCCGCAATGATATGCTCCAAAGGTCCTCCCTGATTTCCAGGAAATACCGCTGAATTGAGTAAAGTACTCATCATTTTAATTTTCCCCTTTGGTGTTTTCTCTCCAAACGGATTCTCAAAATCTTTTCCCATCATAATCATTCCTCCTCTTGGTCCTCTCAAAGTCTTATGTGTAGTCGTTGTCACAATATGACAATGAGGAAGGGGATCATTTAAAATACCCTTGGCGATCAGTCCGGCAGGGTGTGAAATATCTGCCAAAAGAATGGCGCCAACACTATCTGCAATCTCTCTGAATCTTTTGAAATCAATTTCTCTGGAATAAGCAGACGCTCCTGCGATGATCAACTGCGGCTTTACTTCATTGGCCTTTTCCTGAATCTTGTCGTAATTTAAGACGCCTGTTTCTTTTTCCACACCATAAAAAGTTGCTTTATACAGTTTTCCAGAAAAATTGACAGGAGAGCCATGGGTCAAATGCCCTCCATGCGAAAGATCAAAACCCAAAATTGTATCACCTGGCTTTAAAACTGCATGAAATGCAGCCGTATTTGCCTGCGAACCTGAATGAGGTTGCACGTTGACATATTCAGCATTAAATAAAGTTTTAGCTCTGTCGATGGCAATTTGCTCAACTTGATCAACAATTTCGCATCCTCCATAATATCTTTTACCAGGATATCCTTCGGCATATTTATTGGTGAGCACAGAACCCGCAGCCTCCATTACTTGCTCACTCACATAATTTTCTGAAGCAATTAGCTCCAAACCATTTGTCTGTCTTTCTCTTTCGTCTGATATCAGGTCAAAAATAATTTGATCTCGGCTCATGAATATAGTTTTATTTGTAAAGTTAAAATCAGCACAAAAGTAATAAATTCATCCTTCATATATCGAGAAACTTCTATATTTGAAATTAAATAATTGTATTCTTAAATTATAGATAATTTTTTATTAAATTCTCAAAAAAACATGAAGATAACTGCCAACAATCCCGACCGAAAATCCTGGTTAACAGTGGAGAAAGATTCCGATTTTCCTATTCAAAATATTCCGTTTGGTGTATTTCTTACCAAGGATGATATTACCACAATTGGCACAAGGATAGGTAATTATGCCATTGACCTAGCTGCGCTTCAACAATTGGGCTATTTTGAGGGAATTCCTTTAACAGGTGATATTTTCATGCAAGACTCTCTTAATGATTTTATTGCTGATGGTCGCACCACCTGGCGTCTTGTAAGAAACCGAATTGCCGAAATTTTTGACATGAAAAATCAAAAACTTAAAGACAATGAGGCACATAAAGAGATCGTCATCTTCCATATCAATGAAATTGAAATGCTCTTGCCAGTGGTCATAGGAGATTATACTGATTTTTACTCAAGTAAAGATCATGCTACGAATGTAGGAACGATGTTCAGAGATCCTGAAAACGCGTTATTACCCAACTGGGTTCATATCCCGGTGGGCTATCATGGCAGGTCCTCTTCCATTGTTGTGTCAGGTACTAAAATACGAAGACCTAATGGGCAAACCATGCCGCAGGGAGCGACTCAACCTGTATTTGGACCTTGCAAATTGTTAGACTTTGAAGTTGAAATGGGTTTTATCACTACTGATGCCAATAGCTTGGGTAAAGCCCTGCCAATTGAAGAAGCCAGAAATCATATTTTTGGAATGGTATTGCTCAATGACTGGTCGGCCAGAGATATTCAAAAATGGGAATATGTCCCTCTCGGACCTTTTCTTGCAAAAAACTTTGCTTCTACGATTTCTGCCTGGATCGTCACCTTGGACGCCTTGGAGCCATTTAAGGTAGCGGGACCGAAACAGGATCCCAAGCCTCTTCCCTATTTAGAGGAAGAGGGATTGACGTCTTATGATATAACACTTCATACTTCTATCAAACCTAAAAAGCAAGAAGAAACACTTGTGAGTACGACTAATTTTAAAAATTTATACTGGAGTATTTCTCAACAGCTGGCGCATCAAACAGTGAACGGCTGTAATGTACGAACAGGAGATCTTTATGGAAGTGGAACCATCTCAGGAAAAGATAAAAATAGTTATGGGTCTATGTTGGAGCTGACCTGGAAAGGCACGCAACCCATTAAGATGTCTGATGGCACCGATCGAAAATTTATCAATAATGGAGATACGGTGATCATGCGGGGATATTGTGAAAATGAAGAAGTCAGAATTGGCTTTGGTGAATGTGTAGGGAAAGTAAAAAAAGCAAGAAAATTCCCAACTGACTAGCAATAGATTATTTAAAGACCCTGGGTTAGCTCTAAAAGGGCATAATGAGAATCATGGGCCAAAACCTTTCCTTCCTTTACAATAATAAGCTGAGGTGATTCATGACGGATTCCTAGTTCTTCGGCTAACCAGTTTGATAAGGAGCGAAAACCCTGAATGTGCAAGTAAAAATAAGTTTCTTTTCTTTCTTTAACTTGTTTCTCGAACCTGCTTAATACCATAGAACTAATACCACACCTGCTGCTGTGTTTAAATATATAAATGGGCTGCTTATTGGATAATTCAATAAGATCAGCCCATTGTTCTTTCGTTTCAAAATCAATTCTTACGGCGTCTTGATTGTTACTCTTATGATCAGATTTAAAAAAATCAAACATCTTATTTACGTATTTCTAGTTAATTCAATCACAGTGATCTCAGGCCAAATTCCTACCCTACCAGGAAAACCTAAAAATCCAAAGCCTCGATTGACATATAAATGCTGCTTATCTTTTGCATAAAGTCCGGCCCATTGAGGGTATATGTATTTTATCGGACTCCATTTAAATCCCGGAATTTCAACTCCGAACTGCATCCCATGAGTATGACCCGATAAGGTGAGGTCTATATGAACCGGATGACTGATCACTTTTTTATCCCAATGTGTTGGATCGTGGCTCATAAGAATCTTAAAATCTACATCTTCTCTTCCCGATAATGCCTTGTCAAGGTCTCCATTCTGCGGGAATGGCGGGTTACCCCAGTTCTCAACTCCGTAAATACCAATGGCGTCATCACCTTTAGTAATCATGGCATTCTCGTTATTGAGTAACTGAAAACCCATTTCTTTTTGATATTGAAACAGCAAATCCATGTTCTCCTGTTTATCCTGAACAGAATCCCATTTTTTATAGTCACCATAATCATGGTTTCCCAAAACTGAATATACCCCATAAGGCGCTTTTAAAGCTTTGAAATCTTCAATAAAAGGCAAAATTTCGCGCGAATCATTATTGACCAGATCACCAGTAAAAAGAACCAAATCAGCCGCTTGCTTGTTGATCATTTTGATGCCATCAACAATAGCGTCTCTACTATCAAAACTACCGGAATGAATATCAGATATCTGTACAATTTTAAATCCTTCAAAGGCTTTCGGAAGGTTATTAAAGGCTAATTTCACTTTCTTTACCCTGAAATCATACTTTCCTTTGGTTATACCATATAGCATTGATGTAAACGGAATTCCGGCAAAAATTAATCCTGCTTGCCTTATAAACACTCTCCTGCCTGGTCTGCTAATCTTCTTTTTGTCAGCTCTTATAACACTCCTGAGTATGAAAAATATATGTTCCAAAAACCTGAAAACATCTTCAAACAAAAAGAATAGAACCAATAAAATTTTAACAACGACAAAGGAAAAGAAGAACCCAATAGCGAGATTCGGAGCAAGTTCAACCTGCAATGGCTTAACAGTGAAATAAAAGTATAAATAATAAAATCCGATATAGCTTAGTACTGTGAATATGATATAAGCAACATTTAAATAAGCTTTCCATCTACTTTTCTGTATACTTTTTCGCAGTGCAAAATAAACATAAGCATCCATGGCCAGCAACACAATAAGCGTCCAGATAATGTTAATTGAAATGTTTCTTGTCGACATTTATAATTTTCTTCTTTTTTTCTCGATTGAGATCAAGTCGAGTTCCCTGTTCGTCTGTCCTGCAACTGAAGTGTTTTCCTCCGCTCTTCTGATCAGATATGGCATCACATCTTTTACCGGACCAAAAGGTAGGTATTTGGCTACATTGTAACCCTGATCTGCCAGGTTGTATGAAATATTGTCGCTCATTCCATATAACTGACTAAACCATAAGCGATTGTCTGTTTTGCTGATCTTTGAATCTTCGATCATATCCATAAGCAAATAGGAACTTTCTTCGTTATGCGTGCCACAGAAAATAGCCATATCATCCAAATGATCAAACATATACCTCAGTACCACATTAAAGTTTTGATCGGTCTCGGCTTTGCTTGTACAAATGGGATCTTGGTATTTCTTCAGCTGGGCTCGCTCTCTTTCCTTTTCCATATATGCCCCTCTCACTAATTTCATTCCTATTTTAAAACCTTTTTGCTGAGCTCTTTTATGAAGTCCTTTCAGGTAATCAAGCCGGTCATGTCTGTATAATTGTAAAGTGCTGAAAATAATTACTTTTTCTTTGTTGTATTTCTCCATTAAATCCTCCATCAGATCATCTGCTGCTTTTTGCATCCAGCTCTCTTCTGCATCTACCAGTAAACATTCATCTCTATCATAGCAAGCCTTAGCAACTTTTTCAAACCTATTTACCACACGAGCCCATTCACTTTTTTCCGCTTCACTGAGTTGCTCTTCTTCCGTTACTTTTCTATACAATTCAAACCTGCCAAAACCTGTCGGTTTGAACACAGCAAAAGGCATAGCTTCTTTTTCATCAACAAAATTGATCAATGCCAGTGTTTTCTCCAAAACACTGTCAAATTGCTGCTCGGCTTCCTTTCCTTCAACAGAATAATCCAGTACGGAATGTACTTTCTTCCCATACATTTTCTTAATAATCGGCATACAGTCAATTTCACTGACGCCACCACAGAAATGATCAAAAACCGTTGACCTGATCAATCCTTCAACAGGAAGAGATGATTTTAAGGCAAACTTTGTTACTGCTGTACCAATTTTAACCAAAGGTTCACTCTTGATCAATTTGAATAAAAAATAGGCTCGCTCTAATTCGGAATCCGATTTTAAACTAAAAGCCACTTCGGTATTATTAAAAAGTTTCTTCATGCCATTTTCTTTTTTACAAAGATACCGAGAGCGATTTATTTTTTTCAAATATTTCACCGTTATTTGCAACATAAAATTCAATTTTATGCAGTCTATACTTTCTACGAATTACTATGTGCATTTTCAGGAAAATGCTTACCGGTCTTTGCATGATTATTTAAAGGATATTTTTTATTCAAAAGTCTTTATTCTTGTAGATGGTAATACTAAAAAATACTGCCTTCCCCTGTTCCTAAAAAAGGCAAAACTCAGCGTAGATGTTGAAATCATTGAGATAGAGGCCGGTGAAGTATTTAAGAATATCGAGACCTGTAATTATCTATGGAGCCGATTATCTGAGAAAGGCGCCGATAGAAAATCGCTCATGATCAACCTTGGAGGTGGGGTCATCACAGACATGGGTGGTTTTGTTGCATCAACTTTTAAAAGAGGGCTGAGATTCATCAATATTCCTACAACGCTCTTAAGTATGGTTGATGCTTCAGTAGGGGGTAAAACGGGTGTAGATTTGGGCGCTTTAAAAAATCAAATTGGACTATTCAGTAATCCTGAAATGGTATTGGTCGATATGGATTTTCTCAATACGGTTTCTCAAAGAGAAATGCGTTCCGGTTTGGCCGAAATTATCAAATATGGCTTCACTTTTGACCAAAAACTTTGGGCTACGATAAAGGAGTTTACAGAGATTGATATGGAGAAGATTACCAAATTGGTTTACAAATCTGTGGCAATCAAAAACGATGTTGTATTACAGGATCTGCATGAAAATGACCTTCGGAAATCTTTAAATTTTGGCCATACTATAGGTCATGCCATCGAATCATACTTTTTGGATTCTGCCCATAAAAAAAGCCTTACTCATGGAGAAGCCATCGCGGTTGGCATGGTGATAGAGTTGTATTATTCCTCCGAAATACTTGGATTTCCCATGGAATTAACAGAAGCTTTAAAGACTTTTGTCAACTCTTTTTATGGCAGAGTGAAACTCGAAAAAGATGAGCTGACTGACATAACGGAGCTGATGAAGTTCGACAAAAAAAATGTAAGCGGTAAGGTGAATTTTGTCTTACTTGAACAAATGGAAAAATGCAAACTGGACATTCATTTAGATCCTGAACTTATTCAGAAAGGACTGCTTTACTATATGCATTCAAGTCATTAAACTTTCTTTAATTAAGAGCCTGTATTGATTACCCTTCTATACATATTTTCATATTTTGGTAATATGGTTTCAATTGAAAACTGATGAGCCGAATCAAAAGCCTGCTGCTTAAACTTTTCAAGTCTGGCCTCATCACTCAACACATAGATCGCATTTTTTGCCATATCTTCCACGTCGCCTACATTGCTTAAAAAACCTGTTACGCCGTGAATATTCACCTCAGGAAGACCACCTGTATTACTGGAAATAACTGGGGTATGTCCGGCCATAGCCTCTAAGGCTGCCAAGCCAAAACTTTCTGTTTCCGAAGGTAACAGGAACAAATCAGTCAAACACAAAATTTTCCTGATTTCATCACTTTTTCCAAGAAATAATAATCTTATCCTTAATACCCAATTCCTTAGCCAATAGATCCGCTTTTTCCCTATCCGGTACCGTCACCTACCAGAACTAATTTAGAGGGGATTTTTTGCTGAACTTTATGAAAAATCCTAATCACATCCAATACTCTTTTCACCGGTCTGAGATTACTCACATGAGCCACTATTTTTTCATTGGACTGGCCAGGGTATCACGCATACAATCTTCGGCTTTCCATGTTACTTGCTTTTCAAAATCAATGAAATTATAAATAACCTCAATATTCTTTTTGATATTAAACAATCGCAAGGTATCTTCCTTTAAGCTATTCGGAAACGGTTGTTACGGCATCTGAATGATTGATACTGAATTCCACTGCTGGTTTATACACAGGATGGCTACCAACCAAAGTAATATCAGTACCATGCAAAGTTGTTACGATGGGAATATCTATTCCGAAATCCTTTAACATCTGTTTGGCCATATATGCCGCATAGGCATGAGGGATGGCATAATGCACATGCAAAACATCCAGCTTGTACTTTTGAACCGACTCAACCAACTTACTTGATAATGCCAGATTGTATGGCTGGTAATGAAATAAGGGATAGCTCTCTACAAAAACTTCATGGAAATGAAGATTATGGGTTAAAAAATTCAATTTTACGGGTTGATGAGAGGTTACAAAATGAACCTGATGGCCCTTCTGAGCCAATGCAATACCCAATTCTGTTGCCACTACTCCACTTCCCCCGTAGGTGGGATAACAAACTATTCCTATATTCATATGTTGTTTCTTTTGCTTTTAACAGACGAAAACATATTTTTTTCTTACTTCCCGTCCTTTATTTTATCAATACAAGAGTTCATCTAATCATAAACACCTAGCCTAATACGACGTCTTGCATTACCAGAATAATTGTAAATTCGTAACTGTAAAAATATGCTTTTAAATGGACTTTGACTATTTTTTATCATTGATTTCACGGATTGAGGACGCTCATTTAGGAGGTAACTTCCTCTCATGCGAAAATGATTCCTAAAGTGCGAAAATTAATGAATATAGATGAACTTGACACAACAAACACGAGAATGGCAGCTGTGCTGGCATTGTTTTATCCGGATAAACATAATTTGACAAATTTTTTATTGATTTTAAGAGCTGATTATGAAGGTACCCATTCTTCGCAAATAAGTTTTCCTGGCGGAAAATTTGAAAAGCAAGATGGGAATTTGCAAGTAACAGCCCTAAGGGAAACTTATGAAGAAGTTGGTATCAGTATGAAGCAATTAAGATCATGAAAAAGTTGACAGATACCTTTATTCCTCCCAGTAATTTTCTGGTAAGTCCGTTTTTTGGATTTACAGATAAAAAGCCTGAATTTATTACCCAATCATGAAGTTGAAGAAATCATTGAAGTTCGATTAACGGATCTTCTAAATGACGATTCGGTAACTTATAAGAATATGTCAACCAGTTATATGGAAAATATTGAAGTTCCATGCTACAACTTCAATAACATGACAGTTTGGGGAGCCACTGCGATGATGTTGAGTGAAATTAAAGACCTAATCAAAGAGAATCTACATTAAATTTTTTAAGTTTGTTGCGCAAATAGTTAAGAATGGCATTATTTAAAAAAGATGTTTTTGGAAATAGTCTTTTCCTTAAAAAAACATTGATTCGGGTATTAGGGTTATTCTCACATAGAAGATATCGTGGGTTCAATGAACTTCAAATTGAAGGGTCTGAAATAATCAGAGACCTTCCCGATAACAATGTCCTTTTTGTTGCGAATCATCAAACCTATTTTGCGGATGTAGCAGCCATGCTACACGTTTTTAATGCGGCCTTGAGTGGTCGGGTCGATAACATAAAGGATGTTGGATATTTATGGCAACCCAAACTCAATATTTATTTCGTCGCAGCTAAAGAAACCATGAGAGCAGGATTATTGCCAAAAATCATGGCTTACGGAGGATCCATTTCTATAGAACGAACCTGGAGAGAAAAAGGAAAAGATGTCAACAAAAAAGTAAAACTATCGGATGTATCTAATATAACAACTGCGTTAAAGGATGGATGGGTCATCACCTTTCCCCAAGGTACCACAACCCCATTCAAACCCATTAGAAGAGGAACTGCTCATATCATACGACAAAACAAACCCATAGTGATTCCAATTGTTATCGACGGATTCAGACGCTCCTTTGATAAAAAAGGGCTTCTGGTCAAAAAGAGAGGTATTTTACAATCGATGGTTATCAAAAAGCCAATGGATATTGATTATGAAAATGACTCAATTGACGATATTGTTGAAAAACTGCAATATGCGATAGAACAGCATCCATCGTTACTTAAAGTAGCCAAAGTGGAAGATTATCACAAAAGCGAAAAAGAACTCAACAAAAAACGAGAGTTCTGGGATATGTATTAAAAAAAATCCTCTGTCAAATGACAGAGGTTTTTTGATATGAATTATGACAACCAGGCTTTTAACATCCAAACTGTCTTTTCTTGTTCAGCAACAAAATCACTCATCATTGAGTTGGTTCCTTCATCATTCGCCTGTTTCTGATTCATGTTAATAAATCTCTTTCAATCTCAATCAATTTTGTTAATGAAGTAACGATTAGATTTACAGATTCTGTATCATTTGTTATGTTCTTTCCAACAGGAACCTTTGCTAAATCTGTATAATCTTTAAAAGTATGTAAAGGTGTTCCCTCCAAGGTAAGAATACGCTCAGCAATCATATCAATTTTCTCTTGTGAATCGGTATAGAGTTCCTCAAATTTAACATGTAACTCGAAAAACGATTTTCCTTTAATATTCCAATGCAATCCTCTTAAATTCTGATAGTACACTTGAAAATTAGCCAATAATTCGTTCAAGTTTGTTGTTAAACCTTGTACTTTTTCTCTGTCTAATCCTAAAACTGTTGTACTCATAATATATGTCTTTTAAATTTCTAACAAAGTTCGGTCAAAATTGCCTATTAATTGTATCAAATTGATTGATACTTTATATATATTTATCAAAAATATTTATACCAATGACCATTACCCAGTTGAAATATGTATTAGCTGTTGCTGAATATAAAAACTTCACGCTGGCAGCAGAACATAGTTTTGTCACACAGCCCACGCTCTCCATGCAAATTCAAAAACTTGAAGATGAGTTAGATGTAACCATCTTTAATAGAAAAAAGAAACCTATTGAATTGACTTCGATCGGTGCAAAAATTATCCAGCAAGCCAAGCTTATCGTCGATGAAAGTGAAAGAATCAATGATATTGTTGACCAGCAAAAGGGCTTTATTGGTGGAGAATTCAAACTTGGGATCATCCCAACGATTATGCCTACTTTGTTACCAATTTTTCTAAAAAATTTCTTGAATAAATACCCAAAGGTAAAATTGATTATTGAAGAATTAACAACCGAAGAAATCATAAAAAAATTATCAGAAGGGCATCTTGATGTGGGTATTGCGGCCACTCCACTTGAAAATGAAGCCATTAAAGAAAGACCTATTTATTACGAACCTTTTTTAGGTTTCGTTTCATCAGATCATAGGTTATACGATCAACCCAGCATTAGCGAGGACGATCTTGATGTCGATGACATTTTATTGCTGGAAGAAGGTCATTGTTTTAAAAACAGTGTGATCAACATTTGTAAAAATCAAAATGTCATGGATCATCATAAATTCCATTTGGAAAGCGGAAACATTAGTACTTTGGTCAAATTGAGTAAGGAAGGCTTGGGTATGACCTTGATTCCCTATCTTCACTCCTTAGAGCTTCCGGAAAACGACAAGCAGTATTTAAAAGAATTTACCAATACCGTACCTGCCAGAGAGGTCAGTATCATATATCATAAATCGCAATTGAAAATGCAATTAATTGAAGCCCTTAAAACTACTATAGATGGAGTCATCAGGGGAGCTATTAGTTTTCAAGATGTGAAAATCATTAGTCCGCTGAATAAGAAATCTGTTGAAATCTAAGTTTTAATTTTTGATCAGTGCCAAACTTGGATACAGTTCTGGTCTGCTGGCAGTAAACTGTAATAGCCAAATTCTTAGTTCCTCAATTTCAAACGGTAATAACCTTTTCACAGCTTTTTTTAATTCCTTGCTAAACAATTCGACATCAAAACTAACTTTTTTTAAAACGGTTTTGGTGTAGTCTAATATTGCTCTTGCCATAAATATCGTTTTATTTAAGTAAATAACGCATTCTCAGGAACACTTATTGCAAATTAAGCAAAAAAAATAACAAAATGAAATTTAATTTACAACAACCTTTATATCAATTAGTTAGCTTTGATATTTTATCTGACAACTGGGCCGATTTTTCATTTAAAGAAGCTTTAATAGCTCTTAAATGCGTTTTTTGATCATCGACATCCTTTTGATGTAGCTGCACAATCAATTCGTCAAATGTGGCAATGGCTTCATCAATTATTTTTTCAGCTTTTGCAGATATTTTATCATCACCTTCCAATTGACATACATAACAATCTTCGATGATTCCAGATAAAACATCATTAATCTCTTTTTTGAACTTTCTAATACTAGCCATATTTTGTTTTTTTATAAATATAAATTAAATAAATGCATAATTCAAAAGTTTGAACTACATCATTTCATACATCGATCTTAATTTTTCTCTTGTGATTGTCTTTTCCCATTCCTTACCTAGTGCATTTTCCCAAAGAGGTACCAGGCTTAAAGCGACATCAATCATGGTATTAAATTGATCATCAGTCAAGTCTTTACACAATCCTTTAGGAATATCAATTCCATGCTTCTCCACCATCTGCTTGAATTCTCTTACGCCTTCAGGATAAAATTCTTCCAATTGGTCAAATACAATACAGTTTCCTATGCCGTGCTTTGTACCCAATAAGTAAGAAAGTCCATAACTCATCGCATGGGCCACCCCAACTTGTGAGTAGGCAATACTCATCCCTCCATGCCAAGAAGCCATCATCAGCTTGTCCTGAGAATCTTCATCTATATCCTCTTTTTCCAAATATACCTCCCGACAAAGATCAAGAGATTTTTCGCCATAACTTTGACTAAAGGCATTTAGATAGGTACCGGTTAGTGATTCTATACAGTGAATGTAACAATCCATACCCGTATAAAACCATTGATTCTTAGGCACTCCTTCAAGTAAAGAAGGGTCCAACACGACCTGATCAAAAGGCGTATAATCAGAATTCATTCCCAGCTTTCTCTCAGGGCCGGTTAAAACTGTAGTTCTTGATACCTCTGCCCCTGTTCCAGAAATTGTAGGAATCCCTACATGATATACTCCCTGTTGTTCAACGAGATCCCAACCCTGGTAATCTGCAGAGGAGCCTGGGTTACTCAACATCAAAGCTACTGCTTTTGCATAGTCTAACATAGTTCCACCGCCAATTCCGATGATCCCGGAAGGAATTTCGCTAAACTCCTTTTTGATATCATCTCTGATGGCATCCACGTAAATGGTCTTAGGTTCTTCTTCAGCACTGATATAAATGATCTTATCATTGTACTTTAAAGGAATTCTTGAGATCAAACTGACCTTTTCTTTAAATACATCATCCACCAAAAAAATAAATGGCGCCTTGTCTCCTTGTCTTTTTGGCTCTAAAATTTCAGCCAGTTGATTAAAACTGCCTCTTCCAAATACTACTCTTGGAACCATAGGAAAGTTTCTAAAACTCATAATCTCTGTATTTTTATTGGGTTAATCCTTAATAAATTTGGCGGCTTTTTCAAGATCCTCCGGAGTATCAATTTCGATACCCATATAACTGGTTTCTACCATTTTAATCTTTTTTCCATATTCTAGGTAACGAATACATTCCACTTTCTCTGTGGCCTCGAGGGCTCTCATGGGTAAATGATAAAAATCCATGATGGCTTGTTTTCTAAAAGCATAGACACCGATGTGTTCGAAATATCGGGCCCCAGCTTCTTTGTCTCTAGGATAGGGTATTGGTGACCTGGAAAAATACAAAGCAAAATCATCTTTATCTACAATGACTTTTACATAATTTGGGTCGGTTATATCTTTCCAATCGGTAATTTCCTGCATTAAAGAGGCCAGGTCGATCTTGTCCGCATCAGCGCCTTTAAATACTTTTATCACCTCTTCCAAAGGCTCTTTTTTTACAAAAGGTTCATCGCCTTGCACATTTACAACAATATCAATATCAAGGTTTTCAACCGCTTCGGCGATCCTGTCAGACCCACATTCATGTTCTTTCAGACTCATAATTGCCTTACCTCCGGCTTTTTCAACGACTTCCTTGATCATCTCACTATCCGTAACAACATAAACTTCATCAAATAGACCAGTAGCAAGTGTTGCTATATAAGTTCTTACGATCACTGGTTTACCCCCTAGATCGGCCATCAGTTTCCCAGGAAACCTTGTGGCTCCATAGCGGGCAGGTATCATTGCAATGATCTTCATTTCAATTAGAGTATTGATTTAATAGCAGCAGCCATTCTTGCAGCTCTGTCTTTCACTTCTTCTTCTGTCCATGACAATTTGATCAGGCAAGAGATGTTTCTTGAGATCAAGTCATCTGACTGAGGAAATGACTGGTCTTTAAGTCTTTCCATCCCTTTTTTAATATGATCAGAAAGAGGGAACAAACTTTTCATTTCCTTAAAATGATCCCACCTTCTTATATAATGCCAGTTGTTGTTGTAATAATTCCAATAGGCATCGATACCGTATTCAGCAAAGGCATCTACCACTTTGTTAGAAAGTTCAGCTGTGGGCATAAAGAAATTCAAAAACCCACAACTATCTCCATCGGGATCAGGAATCCTTCTGAAACTTACTTCCGGAATTTTGCTTAAAGCCTCTTTTAAAATTCCATGATTTTTTCTTTGGATACTGATAAAATCATCCATTTTACTGATTTGACCCAAGCCAACAGCTGCATGAAGTTCAGAGATTCTAAAATTATATCCTAAAAATGGATGCGTTTCAGCTCCTCTGTCACTTCCCATATGGTCATGTCCATGGTCAGAATATTGATCGGCCCATCGCGCATAATCACTATTGTTGGTCAGCATTACTCCTCCTTCTCCGCAAGTAATCGTCTTTACAAAATCAAAAGAAAAGGTACCTGCATCTCCTATACTACCTAACATTTTTCCCTTGTAAGATCCTCCAAATGCCTGACATGCGTCTTCTAACAAAAGTAAATCATGCTTTTTACAAATGGCCTTTAGACTATCTAATTCGGCCATCGAACCGCACATATGAACGGGCATTATCGCCTTTGTTTTTGGAGTTATGGCCGCTTCCACCGCTGCAGGATCCAAGGTTAAAGTATCATCGATCTCTACCAAGACAGGTGTTGCTCCAGAAGCCAGAATTGATTCAAAACTAGCCACAAAGGTAAAACAAGGCATAATCACCTCATCTCCAGCACCTATACCCATTACGGCCAAGGCCACGTTAAGCGCGGTTGTACCACTACTTGTCAGCTGGGCATGTTTTACCCCAAACCTGCTTTCAAGTTCTCTCTCCAGCTCCTTGGCTTTCCAATGTCCGTTTCTCATGCCATCAAAACCGTAGCGCATTAATACTCCATTCTCAAGAACGTCGTTCAATTCCTTTCTTTCGGCGTCACCAAATAACTCAAATCCAGGCATATTTTAATTGTTTTAAAAGGGTTGTTTTACAGCAAGCAAAGATAATTATTTCAAATGAAAGTTTGGGCTTTTAGCTATTATTAAGCCCTTAATTTATAATTAGTGAGTAATACTATATGCTTCCTGATTATTGTGCCCGTTTTGAAAATCCTCCGCAACTTCTTTTTAGAGGATCTACTGCATAAAAATCCGCATTTCAAAAGGATTAATTACTATTTTTACCCCATGGAAGCATTTATTAAAGGATTACCCAAGGCAGAATTACACCTTCACATAGAAGGGACCTTTGAGCCAAAACTCATGTTTGATATTGCTCAGAGAAATGAAATAGAGATACCCTTTGCCTCTGTTGAGGAAATTGAAGCTGCGTATCAATTTGATTGTCTTCAAGACTTTTTGGATATTTACTATCAAGGTGCCGCTGTATTGATCCATGAGCAAGATTTCTATGACCTGACCTTTAGCTATTTGAAAAAATGTGCTGATCAAAACGTGAGACATACAGAAATCATGTTCGACCCTCAAACCCATACAGAAAGAGGGATAGCGTTTGGTACGGTAATCGAGGGTATTCACAGAGCATGTGTAGATGCTAAAGACAAATTAGGGATTTCTTCCCTATTGATCATGAGCTACCTGAGACATTTATCAGAAGAAGATGCCTTTAAAACGCTCGAACAATCGCTTCCATATAAAGCATATATCACAGCTGTAGGCCTTGATTCTTCAGAAAAAGGGAATCCACCTTCCAAATTTGAAAATGTTTTTCGTGCATCTGTAGAAGCTGGATTTATTCCTTTAGCTCATGCGGGTGAAGAAGGCGATGCCGATTATATTTGGGAAGCCCTTGATCTACTAAAAATTAAAAGAATTGATCATGGTAATAATTCGATGCAGGATGCAAAACTCATCAACGAAATCGTTGAGAAAGATATCGCACTAACGGTTTGTCCTCTCTCGAACAAAGCCCTGCAGGTTGTTCCTGACCTAAAGCAGCATCCACTCAAAAAAATGATGGAACTCGGTATGAAAGTGACGGTCAATTCTGATGATCCTGCCTATTTTGGAGGTCAGGTAAATCAAAACTATATTGAAATTCAAAAAGCATTGAACCTTTCTAAAAAAGATATTTATGAACTGGCCAAAAATTCATTTGAATATGCCTTAATAGGAGATGATTTGAAGGAAAAATATTTAAGTGAAGTAGAAGCTTACTATCTTAAAAATCTTTAGACTACTCTTCTTTTATTGCAGCATCGATGGCCTTGATAGATTCTTCAATGTGTTTGGCAGCTTTTAACTGGCTGTCATACATAAAGATAATTTCTCCCTTTTTATCGATCACATAGGTCACTCGACCAGGAATTAATCCGAAGGCATTGTTCTTGACACCAAATAAGCCTCTCACTTCACTTTGGGTGTCTGCCAGAAGTGTAAAAGGTAAATTATACTTCGCCGCAAAATTCTTATGACTTTCTACGTCATCAGAACTGATTCCAATCACTTTAATATTTTTATCGGTAAACGCTTCATAAGCATCTCTAAAGCTACAAGCTTCCTTGGTACAGCCGGGGGTGTCATCTTTAGGGTAGAAATAAATCACCATAGCAGTATTTCCAATATATTGGTCTATATCAAAATTGTCACCAGACTGGTCTTTTAATTGAAAGGAAGGTATTTTATCCCCAACCTTTAAAGGATTTTGCGCAGTTGATCTAAATAATGAAAACAAGATCGAGAATCACAACAATAATGAGGACAGAAAAAGCTACTTTTTTCATCATGAATCTCCGTCATAGGTTACAAAATTCCTCGGTGTTTCGTAAAGGGTAATACTTAATTCAAGCTCTTTCTCTATTTTAGGGCGTAATTTGTTCCAGATCACTACCGAAATATTTTCTGCTGTCGGGTTAAGTGTTTTAAATTCGGTCACTTCTTCATTGAGATTCTTATGATCGAATTGCTCTTCGATCTCAGATTTAATCAAATCCTTTAACACCTTCATATCCATGACAAAGCCCGTTTCAGGATGTATTTTTCCTTTTACCGAAACGATCAATTCATAGTTGTGACCATGATAATTTGGGTTGGCACATTTACCAAATACAGTTGCGTTTCTAGCGTCTGTCCATTCAGTATTATACAATCGATGGGCTGCATTGAAATGCGCCTTTCTACTAACAGTTACTCTCATATTTGTATTAATCTTTGATCGTATTCTTTAAAAATAATTTTAAACCATTCCGTATATAATTCCGGATGCATATCGATATCTTTTTTAACATCTTCCAGTAGCATCCATTTATGAGAGGCTACTTCTTCCTGATTGATTTTAGGATCCTCATCATAATACCCTATCATGACATGGTCAAGTTCGTGTTCTGTTAAACCATTGTCAAATGACGCTTTGTACACAAACCAAAATAGCTCTTCCAAATCACAACTAAAACCCATCTCTTCTTCTAACCTTCTTTTCCCAGCTTCAATATTGCTTTCTCCATCTCTTTGGTGACTGCAACATGTGTTGGTCCATAAACCAGGAGAATGGTACTTCTCTAAAGCTCTCTGTTGCAATAACAATTCTCCTTTTTTATTAAACACAAATACCGAAAAAGCACGGTGAAGTACCGCTTTTTGATGGGCTTCCATTTTGCCCATCAGCCCTAATTGGTCATCTTTTTCATTTACTAATATTACTTTTTCTTCCAAGCCAGTCTATTTTTTTACAAAGATATTAATTTAGGGCTTCTAAAGAAAGGCTAAAAACCTTGACCTTTGCTTGATCATTTTACAAGCCATTACAAGCCGTAAATATATGACCCTCAATTAATTCCATTTGAGGAAAACCCGTTGATCGCGAACCTGAAATTTCTCGAACGGTAATTATTTTTTCTATTTTTCCGGCAATTCCAACCTTTGCGATTCTCATCAATGCCTTGTCTTCTGACGCTTCCATCCAACTGATCAAAGCGGGCTCCTTGTCTAGTATCAGAAGATCAACTCTCCCTATTGCTTTTCCTTGGTTAATTTTAATGGGTCAAAATACAAACATTTATTTCATTACTCTATCTTTGTTTTAAATTACGCATGGCAACTTTTATGAAATACTTTCCATTTCTTTTATTCATTCTCTTACTGCTTTTTAATTCTGGTTGTAAAAACGACAAGAATCAACCAATTGATGAAAAAATACCCGTTAAAAAGGTTTTAAAAAAAGAGATTATTAAAACCCCGGCTGACCTTAAAAGCCCAAAAGATTCTATTGATAAAAAGAACGCTGTTGTCTTTTTGGAGAAATACGGTGAGGCCAATAAAGAAACCAAGGTATTGATCAAAACAAGACTTGGGAATATAAAAATTCAATTGTTCGAAGACACACCTTTACATCGGGCCAGTTTTATTTTTCTTGCCAAAATGGGCTATTTTGACACAACTTGTTTCTATCGGGTGGTTCCCGATTTCATCATCCAAGGTGGAGAATCAGAACGTTTGGATACGCAAAGGTATAAAGCCCGTTACCAGCGGTATAAAATCCCTCCCGAATTCAGAGAAAAAAGACGTCATAATTACGGAGCAATCGCCATGGCAAGAGACTGGGAAAACAATCCTCGCAAATATTCTACAGCATTTGAATTCTACATTGTTCAAAACAGAAAAGGAGCACATCATCTCGATGGTGAACATACGGTTATAGGGCAAGTAATTTCAGGTTTTGAAACCATCGATAAAATAGTCAACCTTGAGGCAGGTAGTGACGAATGGCCACTTGATGATGTATTTATGAAAATAGAGGTGATTGATTAAATCAAATAAAAACATGCAAATGGGATCTATTGACTTGGCCAATAAATGCATTCAAAAAATGGAAATCCTGATGCTAAGTTTATCGAGTTGACTTATATTTGCGGACTAATTTTCAACAATGGATTTACTTCAAGAAATAAAAAGAAGACGTACATTTGGTATTATTTCTCACCCTGATGCAGGGAAGACCACTTTAACAGAAAAACTATTGCTTTATGGAGGTGCCATTCAGGAAGCTGGTGCTGTAAAAAGTAATAAGATCAAGAAAGGTGCGACTTCCGATTTCATGGAGATTGAGAGACAAAGAGGAATATCAGTTGCTACTTCAGTATTGGCCTTTATCTATAAAGACAAAAAGATCAATATTCTTGACACACCGGGACACAAAGATTTTGCTGAGGATACTTTTAGAACCTTAACGGCAGTTGATAGTGTCATTGTTGTAATTGACGTTGCGAAAGGTGTTGAGGAACAAACAGAAAAGCTAGTTGAAGTTTGCAGAATGAGAAATATTCCCATGATCGTTTTCATCAACAAACTTGATAGAGAAGGAAAAGATGCTTTTGATTTGCTGGATGAAGTAGAGCAAAAATTAGGTTTAAAAGTGGTTCCTTTAAGCTTCCCTATAGGAATGGGTTATGACTTTAAAGGTATCTACAATATCTGGGAGAAAAAATTAAATCTGTTTTCTGGAGATGCCAAGCAAAAAGTGTCTAATGGAATAGAATTTACCAATGTTGATGACCCGGAACTCGATAAAATGATTGGCGAAGCTGCAGCCGAAACCCTTCGAGAAGAATTGGAGTTGATCAGTGAAGTCTATCCTGGCTTTGACAAAGAAGCCTATCTTAGTGGAGAATTACAACCTGTTTTCTTTGGATCTGCTCTTAATAATTTCGGTGTAAAAGAATTATTAGATTGTTTTATTGAAATTGCACCTCCTCCTCAGCCAAAAATGTCAAATACCAGACTTGTTGATTCCAAAGAAAAGAAATTTACGGGTTTTGTGTTTAAAATTCATGCAAATATGGATCCGAAACACCGAGACAGACTCGCATTTGTCAAGATCGTATCAGGAGTTTTTAAAAGAAATACCAACTATTTACATGTTAAACTGGGAAAGAAAATGAAATTTTCAAGCCCGAATGCTTTTTTTGCTGAGAAAAAGGAAATCGTTGATGAATCTTTTCCAGGTGATATTGTTGGCCTGCATGATACGGGAAATTTTAAAATCGGAGATACCCTTACGGAAGGTGAAATTTTGGAATTCAAAGGGGTTCCCAGCTTTTCACCTGAACATTTTAGATATGTCAACAATGCTGACCCAATGAAAGCCAAACAATTGTCGAAAGGGCTTGATCAACTCATGGATGAAGGTGTGGCACAATTATTTACACTTGATCTGAATGGAAGAAAGGTGATTGGAACCGTTGGAGCCCTGCAGTTTGAGGTAATTCAATACAGGCTGGAACACGAATACGGCGCCAAATGTTCTTATGAGAATTTGAATGTACATAAGGCTTGTTGGGTTGAGCCCGAAAATGAGCAAAATGAAGAATTTAAGGAGTTTAAAAGGGTCAAGCAGCGCTATCTTGCCAAGGACAAAAAAGGGCAATTGGTTTTCTTAGCAGATTCTGCTTTTACCGTGCAGATGACACAACAAAAATATCCAACTGTTAAGCTACATTTTGTCAGTGAATACAAGTAGGTAAATTCGATGTACAAAAAGCTACTTAGTTCATTTTACTGCTTAAAAGACTGTAAAATACTTGGAGTCCATAATTAATTTGCCCTAGTCTTAAATTCTCATTTGGGCTATGCTGGTTGTTGTCAGGATTCACCAAAGGCAAAATAATAGCTGGAATATCTAAAGTATTGATAAATGGTGCTATAGGTACCGTTCCTCCCATAGTTCTGATCTTCACTACCTTTTCATTGAAAGCATTTTGTAAGACTTTTTCCATCCATTGTCCATAAGTATTGTTCAAATCAGTCCTAAAAGCATCTGTTACTGATCCTTCCTTAACCATAGCGATCAAAGGATATGTCATACGTTCTTCTTTGCTTGGCAATCGATCCACAATATGATACCCTTTACTTTCAATATGTTCCTTAACCAAGGATTTTAATCTGGTACCATCTGTTTCCACAACCAATCTTAAATCTATCTCTGCGATAGCCTTTTCCGGAACAATGGTTCTTGCCTTGTCGCCTACCCATCCCGATGCTATCCCACGAATATTTAGAGACGGAAATTGTAAGGATTCCTGATAAAAACTGCCTACCGCTTCAGGGGTGTGAATTTCCAATCTCTCATGCAGTGAGCTTATATCATCAGGAACACTTCTGAGTACCTCTAGCGTCATTTCATCCAGTTCTATACCATCGTAATATCCATTGATCAAAACCCTGCCGTTCTCATCTTTCATACTCCCTAACAATTGAAACAATCGAAAGCCTGGATTTGGTGCATAATTGCCAAAGTGCCCGCTGTGCTGAGGAGTAATAGGTCCAAAAGTTGTCACACTCATTGAAGTTATGCCTCTGCATCCATAAACTAAAGTTGGCTTGTTCGATGGATGAACAGGGCCGTCATTAATCATGAGAATATCAGCCTCCAGCAATTCTCGATTATCTATGACCGCCTGAGGTAAGGGTTTACTGCTCTTTTCTTCTTCTCCGTCCAAAACAACTTTTACATGAAAAGGTATCTCCATACCATCAGTTCTTAACATGTCAATGGCATTTAATAACATGACTATAGGACCTTTATCATCTGAAGTGGATCTTCCAAAAAGTCGCCACTCTGGATTTAACTCTTTACTTAGCATGTCCCAATCCAGGTCCTTCCACTGGTCTCCATCCCTTTCTTTCAATACTACTTTATAAGGATCCTCTTGATTCCATTTTGAAGGATCGATAGACTGACCATCAAAATGCATGTAGATCAATAGGGTTGGTACATCCTTTTTCTTACTTGCCAATTGCGCAAAGAACAAAGGAATCCCACTTGTAGCAATCGTTTTAGTTTCAAAACCCCTTTCACCGAATTTTTCCTTAAGCCAGGATAGATTTTTATCCATGTCATCTGGATTAATCGCATCATTGGGTAGTGTAATAAAATCTTTCAACTCTTCAATTGTCGATCGCACCCCTTTATTCATAACTGTTGCGTCTTGAGCAATAGCTGAAACATAAAATAAAAGACAAATGATTAATGTATTAAATCTATTCATAGTAACATATTTGATCATGAAGATCTAAAATTATGCATTGTTTTTGAATTTTAACATGCTGCCTTGTTAATATATTTTTTAAATTAGTTCAAGACTCTTTTTGTAATAAATCATATTTTTGCCGTTACAGTTAGTTGGCAGCCATTAACCCAACCTTTTCGATTGATTGTTCATCTTTTAAAAAAAGAATTATGAAGTCAAAGATTTTAATTTTAATGACATCAATACTTCTCTTAAGTTGTGATCGTGATGAAGAAAGAACTTTAACTCAAATTCCGAAGGGAGATTACACCGGCCTCTTTACAGTTGAATATAACAATGGAGATACTTTTTCTAATACTGTAACAGTGCGGTTTTTAGATGATAACGTATATAGTAGTTCTGGCAATACTGACTATTATCCTGCGGGCGGAAGTGGAACTTTTGAAATCAATAATTCAACTATTAAGTTTAATGACGTTAATTTTTGGACAGCAAATTTTGACTGGAATTTAATTTTAAATAGTGAATATGACTATTCATTGAATGGAAATGAACTTATAATTTCAGCAAATAAAAACGATGTTGGATTTTATCAGTATGCCTTGACAAGAGAATAACAACTGTCAAAGGTCATAAAGTATAAACAGAAAATTCAGGGCATATGGTCCGCTACTTTTTGTATATAAAACCCGATATCAGGTTAAATTCTATAAAATAAAAAAAATGAAATCTGCTTTTTTTAGCCTCTTTTTATGGTCCTTAATGTGCAGTTCTTGTGGGTCGTCTTCCAACTCAACTAGTAACCCAAATGCTGAAATGCATCAGGAAATGCACAATGAATATACCAAGGAGCAGGCCCTGTCAAAATTAGACGGAAAATGGTTGATCAAACAGGTTTATGATATCGAAATTGATTCAACACAGTTTGATGCTAAGCAACCTCTTATGACCATCGATGTCAAAAAGGAAACTTTAAGTGGAAATGATGGATGCAACTTATTTCACGGAAAGGTTACCGTTAAAACAGATACAATTGTATTTGGACGAACGGCTGGAACTCTAATGGCATGTCCAAATATGGAGATGAGTGCAAAGATCATGACATCTTTTGTCGAAAAGGAATTGAACTATACACTAACTGATGTCTTGATTCTTTATGAAGCTGATCAACAGGTAATGGTGCTCAAACGTTCAGAATAATTTTATCCGGTTTGATTCTTCCTGCATTTATTTCCTATATTTACCGCAGGATATAACACTAAATCAACAGTATGGATGCAAGAATAATTGCCAATGGTATTTTAAGAGCTTTGGCCGTCATTGTCGGTATTCTTTTATTTCTATTTTTTCTTTATAAAATTCAAAGTGTCCTCATTTACTTGGTCATAGCTACTGTGTTATCGTTAATAGCCAGCCCCATTCTGAGGCTGTTCAAGAATAGACTCAAATTACCCAATATTTTGGCCGTACTGATCACCATGTCACTCTTTCTTCTGGTGATTTTTGGTATTGTTTCAATGTTTATACCATTGATCAAAGAACAGGGACACAATATATCTTTATTGAACACAGAAGAATTAAGAAGCAGAATGTTCAATCTGTTTCATGAAATTGATGTTTTCTTTTCTGCCAGAAGAATTAACTTATTTAGTGAATTGAAAAATATTGATTTGACCTCTAATATTGCCTCCATTCCTAGTTTGTTAAATTCGGTTATGGGCGTTGTAGGAACTTTTAGCATGGGTCTTTTCTCGGTACTTTTTATCACTTTTTTCTTTCTAAAAGACAATGATCTTTTGCATAATGTTTTTGTTCTTGTTACCCCAGATCGCAACGAAGACAAAATATTGAAATCCTTAAGAACGATCAACGATCTTTTGTCCAGATATTTTATAGGATTGATTATCCAGATTTCTATACTATTTGCCATTTATTCTGTCACCCTGTTAATATTCGATATAAAAAGTGCCGTAGTCATTGCTTTTCTTTGTGCACTTTTGAATTTGATCCCATATCTCGGCCCCCTACTTGGCGGTATTTTAATGATCTTACTGACCATGACTAGCAGTTTAGAATATGATTTCCAAACGCATATCCTGCCAGTGACAACTTATGTGCTTTTTGGTTATATCATAGCGCAACTCATTGATAATTTTTTCAGCCAACCGATTATATTTTCTAAAAGTGTCAAGTCTCATCCACTGGAAATTTTTTTGGTGATTGTCATTGGCGGATTATTGTTTGGGATCACTGGTATGATATTCGCCGTGCCATCATACACCGTCATTAAAGTTATCTTAAACGAGTTCCTTTCTGAAAATCCAATCGTAAAATCATTGACAAAAGACTTCGACTAGTTTGAACAAAAAACTATTACATACTGAAGCACAAAATTTTATAGACACAAATTTAAAAACTGATCTCCCTTCATTGATCTTAAAGGGCGCTGACTTTAAAGGAATTAGCATTCAGGAACTGGCCCAACAAGTACTCGGTAAATCTAAATGTTATACCAAACTTCCCACTTGGTTTCAAACCGACAAGATCTATTATCCGGCTGCAGTGAACATTGAGCAAACTTCCTCAGAAATAACGGCACATTACAAATCAATGCTTATATCGGGCCAGTCCCTCATAGATCTTACAGGAGGGTTTGGGGTTGATGCCTATTTTTTCGCAAAAAGGTTTGATCTGGTCACCCATTGTGAAATAGATGAAGAATTGTCTCAAATTGTTCGCTATAATTTCGCTTTGATTGGGGGTAAAAAATATTGATTGTCAAAAATGAAGATGGCGTTTCTTTTCTTCAAAACAATACTTTAACTTATGATTGGATTTATATAGATCCCTCAAGAAGAAATGAACTAAAAACAAAGGTTTTTAGACTTGAAGATTGTTTACCCGATGTCTCCTTACATCTCGAAACTTTTCTCAAGCATTCGGGTAATATCATGATCAAATTATCTCCTTTTTTAGATATTACGTCTACCATCGACAGACTGGAATTTGTTAAGGAAGTCCAGGTTGTGGCAGTGAAAAATGAGGTCAAAGAATTAATTGTTTTCATTCAAAAGGGATACAAAGGTGATTGCCATCTCAAAGCTGTAAACATCACCAAAGACAAAAAAGATGTATTTGAAGGTGTATTTCCCTCCCAGCAAGTGCCTAGCTTTTCATTAGCCAGGAAAATACCTTTTCGAACCCAATTCGGCGATTCTGAAATCAGGTCTTTTTAATGAAGTATCTGCTCAATTAAATGTTTTTAAGCTACACATAAACAGCCACTTATACACTTCAGATATGCTTGTAGATTTCCCTGGAAGAAGTTTTGAAATCATCGCTGTTCACAAATACAATAAAAAACAGATCAAAAGGAATTTCGGTTCCAACAAAGCCAATATCACCACAAGAAATTTCCATGATTCAGTAGCCGAAATAAGAAAAAAAACAGGGATTAAAGAAGGTGGAGATGATTTTCTATTCTTTCACAACTGATATAGAAGACAATGCCATAATGATCCATTGTAAAAAAGTTTAACACCCGCACCTCGTACTTACTCAATATATTTCTTATTTTTATTTTGAATATTCAAAATGACACCATGGCTAATAAGAGCATCCGATCTCTTTCATCAAGAAAAGGACTAGAATATAACTTGTTTGAAAAAATAGCAGAATTATCAAAAAATGATAGCAGTGAATCAGCGTTTCCATCAATTGTCCAAACAATTCTTTATCGATGATTCTGTGGTACTTGGTACTGCATCCTTTTACGACTTTATAAAGCCGGTGAAAGAAATAAAAAAATTAGAGTTTGCAATGGAACGGCTTGTATGGTTGCCGGATCTCAGGACCACCTGCAATCTTTGCTAAGCCCTCATTTTGAGAAAGAAGCAATAGGACATGCGGCCTGTGTGGGACATTGTCACAGTAACGGGGCTGTAATGTATCAGGATCGAACTTATTCAATAAAATCAAAAGAGGATTGGAGAAGCTGCTTTCTTCCGAAGATCCAACTGATCAATTCGAAAATAAATATCATGTTGAAGCCAATACAACACCTGTTCTTACAGGTCCAGTTGGCGATTTAAAGGCTTTTTTTAAACTGGCTGATCAAATTTGCCCAAAAAAGTGATCGTATCATAGAAGAATTGAAATCATCAAAACTGCGAGGTCGTGGCGGTGCCGGATTTCCATTTTGGTTTAAACTTGATGCCGTATCCAAAGAGGTCAATGATCAAAAATATATTGTCTGTAATGCAGATGAAGGAGACCCTGGGGCCTATAGTGACATGTACCTTATGGAACATCAACCCTTTAAAGTCTTGTTTGGTATGTATCTCTCTGGATTATGTGTTGGAGCCGATACAGGTGTCTTTACATAAGAGGTGAATATCCTGAATCTATCCTTGCTGTGGAAAAGGCGATTGATGATTGAATAGCCATCATCTGATCGGCGATTTTAAATTTAAGATCATCAAAGGACAAGGCAGTTATGTCTGCGGGGAAGAAACTGCGCTGTTAAACTCCATAGAAGGTCTTAAGACCAGAAGTCAGGGTAAGACCGCCCTACCCTGCACAATATGGGTTATTTGGGAAGCCAACAGTATTGAGCAATGTGGAAACTTTTGCAAATATTCACTGGATCCTCGATAGTGGCGGCGAGGCATTCGCTTCTTTAGGAACTGCTGAATCTACCGGGACCAAACTGGTATCCTTAGACAGCTATTTTAAACGGCCGGGTATTTATGAGATCGAAATGGGTACCAATTTGGCTGTAATTTTTGAGACATACGGACAAGGGCTTAGATCCCAGATAAAAGCCTTTCAAATTGGTGGTCCACTTGGCGGTATAATTCCCGCTGATAAGATCGATGAATTAGATCTGGATTTTGAGTCTCTACACAAGGCTGGCTTTTTACTAGGGCATGCAAGCGTGGTTTCCATTCCCGAAGATTTCCCCATGGTACGGTTTATGACACATCTTCTCCAGTTCACGGCTGAAGAAAGTTGTGGAAAGTGTTATCCCTGTCGAATTGGTTCATTTCGCGGTTACGAAATGCTTGAAAAAGCTCAAAATGAAGCCTATAAAATTGATCGACAATTATTTGATGACCTTATCGAAACCCTTGAGATCGGCTCTTTATGTGCCTTAGGCGGTGGTGTTCCTCTACCTATCAAGAACGCACTTCAGTACTTTCAACCAGAATTAAAATCCTATTTTCAATCCTAATGACTATGAAAGTATATATAAATGACATTGCACACGAGGCTAAGGCGAATGAAACCATTCTGGAATTCGTAAGAAGAATTGAAAATCAAGATGCGATCCCAACGATGTGTCAGGATGATCTGCTGGAAAATTTTGGATCATGCCGCGTTTGCTCAGTTGAAGTAGCCCGTGAACAAGGAGGCGTGACAAAAACTGTTGCCTCATGCCACACTCCTGTTTTTGAAGGGGCATATATTTATCACCAAACGGAAAAAATAAAGCGATTAAGAAAAAATATTGTGGAAATGGTCCTTACTGACTATCCATCTGATAAGGTTTTTCCAGAAAAAGGTAAAAAACCGACGGAATTTCAAAAAACCATTGCGCAGATCGGTATACCAAATGTTCGCTATCCTAAAGGGAAGACGAAAATAGACGCTAGAAAAAGATCATTCACATCCCTATATCAAATCTGATTTGTCACAATGTATCAATTGCTATCGCTGTGTAAGAGCCTGCGAAGAAATTCAAGGAGAAATGGTATTGGGCATGAGCGGAAGGGGCTTTGCGACACACATCATTAAAGGCTTTGATACCAATTTTGATTTGTCAGCCTGCGTCTCATGTGGGGCCTGTGTTCAAACATGCCCAACAGAAGCTTTAACTGATAAATTTACGTACAAAAACCCTTATTCCTGATGAAACCATAAGAACTACCTGCACTTATTGCGGGGTTGGTTGTCAATTGGAGGTATCAGTGATCGATGGTGAAATCAAAGGTATTCAGGCACCAAAAACAGCAGAAGTCAATCAAGGACATACTTGCTTAAAAGGGCGGTTTGCTTTTCAATTTTATAACCATCCTGACCGTTTAACGGACCCATTGATCAAGAAAAATGGAAAATTTGAAGTGGTTACCTGGGAGGAAGCTTATGATTTTATGACCAAAGGTCTTCTTCAAGTAAAAAATACTTATGGGGCTGATGCGATTGGATGTATTTCTTCCTCTAGGGCATGCAATGAAGAAAATTACCTCATGCAGAAAATGACAAGGGTAGCCCTAAACACAAATAATATTGATGGTTGTGCAAGAGTTTGCCACGCTCCTACTGCCTATCGGCATGCAAAAAGCATTTGGTACAGGAGCCGCAACAAACTCTATCGTTGATCTTGACCAAACAGATTGCATCCTTCTTTTTGGAGCAAATCCAACTGAGGCCCATCCGGTCACCGGAGCCAAGATCAAACAATTATTTATGCAAGGTGTTACCAGTATTGTTGTTGACCCGGTCAAAACCAGCCTTGCAAAATTAGCCACCTATCATCTTCAGTTAAGGCCCGGAACAAATGTCGCACTTCTCAATATGATGGGACATTATATTGTGAAGGAAGGTGCCGTAAAAGAATGACTTCATTAAGAAATATACAGAACAATACGATACATTTTACAAGCATGTCATGTCACTTGATATGGACGAATTGGAAGAACTGACGGGTGTATCAAAGGAACTTGTAAAAAAAGCAGCCTTAGCTTATGCTGGTTCTAAAAGTGCTATGGAACTTCATGGTCTTGGTGTTACCGAACATTTTCAAGGAAGTAAAACAGTCATGCTGCTTTCAAATTTGGCAATGATGACGGGTAATATAGGAAGACCCAGGTGTTGGCCTCAATCCCTTGAGAGGACAAAACAATGTCCAGGGAGCGGCTGACATGGGGGTACAACCCCATCAGGGAGCAGGCTATATGGATGTTAATGATGCTGGGAGTTCAGGACTATTATGCCAAAAAATACGGTATACCAAGCATGCCCGAAAAAGAAGGGCTTAAAGATTCCGGAAATGTTGGACGCCGCAATTTCCGGAAATTCAAGGCCTTATGGATCATGGGAGAAGATACCCTAATGACAGATCCAAATACCATGCATATTAGAAAAGCAATGGAGCAGCTTGATCTTCTCATTGTTCAGGAATTATTTATGTCTGCTACAGCAGAGATGGCTGACGTGGTATTACCCGCAAGTTCCTATTTCGAAAAGAATGGAACATTTACCAATGGTGAAAGAAGGGTACAAAGAGTGAATAAGGTCATTGATCCGATTGGGAATACCAAGCCAGATGGGCAGATGATCATTGATATGATGTACAGGCTAGGTTATAAGCAACCCACAGGTCCTGTTTATGATGCAGAAAAAATACTGGAGGAAATAGCCGGAGTCATTCCATTTATGAAAGGAATTACCTGGAAACGATTAGGGAAAAAATGGTTTACAATGGCCCGTACTTGAAGATGGTAGCGACACCAAAATCATTCATCAAAACGGTGCATTTAAAAGAGGGAAAGGGGAAATTCCATCATTTTGACTTTGAAGAAACTCCTGAATTAGTGGAACACAGAAAGAAGTATCCATTTATATCTAACCACGGCAAGGCAATTGGAACATTACAATGCCGGAACCATGACCAGAAGAACTGACAATCAGGAATTATCACCAATGGACTATTTGGAAATCAATCCTTTGGATGCGGCTGACAAGAAAATTGCAGCAGATGATAAGGTGAAAATATTTTCAGATCGAGGCAGTGTGATCATTCCTGTAAAACTCACTTATCTGGTTAAACCAGGCGTAGTGAGAACAACTTTTCATCAACCCGAAATTTTTATCAATATGCTTACAGGAAATGTTGGGGATGAATTCACTTTAACTCCTGAATACAAAGTGGTTGCAGTAGACTTTGAAAAAGCATGATACGAATTTACTAGAGCTCCAGGACCAAACCGTCATAGGCCAAAAATACATTGTTAGGTAATTCTTTGACACCTTTTCATGAAAACCCAGATGGTGACTAATATGAGTTAAATAGGCTTTTTTTGGTTTTAGTTCATCAATAAACTCAAGGGCTTCATCCAAATTAAAATGGGTGGCATGTGCTTCCATTCTAAGTGCATTCACGATAAGTATATCCAGATTCTTTAATTTTTCTTTTTCCTGAATTGAAACTGTTTTGGCATCTGTGATATAGGCCATTTTATCAATTCTAAAACCAAATATTCTAAGTCTTCCATGCATTACTTCTATAGGAATGCACCTTTTTATCCGAAAGCTCAAACTCCTGATTATCGAAAAGATTGATGGAAACTTGAGGAGCACCCGCATACCTGTTTTCTTTCGCAAAAATATATCCAAACCTTTCCTTAAGATTTTCAGCGACATCCGTATCCATGTACATCTGGACTTCTCCATATCTCAGAGAAAAAGGACGAATATCATCGAATCCCGCAGTATGATCAGCATGATAATGTGTAAATAATATACCATCCAACCTGCTTACTTTCGCGGCGAGTAATTGCTGACGAAAATCTGGTCCGCAATCAATTACATAAGTGGCATCATCCCATTGCAACAAGAGTGAAGAACGTAAACGCTTATCTTTGGCATCATCTGACAAACATACTTCATGCGTGGATCCGATAACAGGAATCCCTTGTGAGGTACCTGTACCTAAAAAGGTTATTTTCATAAAATATTATTTGCTCAAATTTAACATTAAATGATGATAATTCTCACTCCCAAAGTCACAACTACTAAAAATCTATTAACTTTATTAACTTTCGATTATGACTATCGGAAAATATCGAGATTAATTGACAGCATTTCAAATTTTAATTTTTTATTTGTATTGGTGGTCACAAAGTGATTTAAATCATTAATTAACCTTAAATTTAGTTCTAAATTTAGCATCAATTCAAATTATTACAGATGAAAATAGGTATTTTGAAAGAGGTCGAGAAAAGTGAAAAAAGGGTCTCTATTTCTCCCAAAATTGCGAAGCTTCTTATAGAAAAAGGATTTGAAGTAATTGTAGAAGACGGCGCAGGAGACTCTTCGAAATTCAAAAACGCTGATTACGAAGAAGTCGGTGCAACCGTTGAGATGAGAGGCGCAGTTTATAAGGATAGTAACATTTTGTCAAGATCAATCCGTTTGATGAAGATGGACTTAAATTCATAGACAAAAGTCATATTTTGATATGTCAACTGTTTCATAAATCGCATCCCGAAATTGTCAAAGAAATAGCCGAAAAGGGAGCCACTATATTCTCAATGGATGCACCTCCCCGGATATCCAGAGCGCAAGACATGGATGTATTGAGTTCTCAAAGTAATCTCGCAGGATATAAGGCCGTGATCAAGGGCGCATATGAAATGACCAAAATATTTCCATTGATGATGACTGCGGCGGGTACAATAACGCCTTCAAGAGTATTGATCTATGGAGTTGGTGTAGCAGGATTACAAGCCATTGCTACAGCAAAAAGACTGGGTGCCATTGTAGAAGCGACTGATATCAGAATGGAGACAAAGGAACAAGCCGAATCACTAGGAGCCAAGTTTATCACTGTTGAAGGTAATGGAGAGGAATCGGATGGTGGATATGCCAAAGCGGCTTCTGAAGAATACGCAAGAAAACAAAAAGAGGCTGTAAATAATTCTTTGTTCAAAGCTGATCTTGTGATCACTACTGCCATGGTTCCTGGCCGAAAATCACCTGTTTTGATCACAGAAGAACAGGTAAAGCATATGAAAAACGGAGCGGTAATTATAGACTTGGCAGCAGCCCAAGGAGGAAATTGCGCCTTGAGTAAAATGAACAAAACTGTGATAAAAAATGGCGTGAAAATTATTGGAACCACTATTTCACCTGAAAGTGTATCTACCAATGCGAGTGATCTCTATGCCAAAAATATGTTTAATTTCATTAACTACCTGACCGAAAACAATGAATTTAAATGGGATCTTGAAGACGAAATAACAGACGAGACCCTTATTGTTAAAGACGGAGTTATCAGAAAAACTTAAAATAAATAAACTATGAATGTATTGATTGAATTTATGAGCAATCACCTGCAAATGATCTATATCGTGATTCTGATGATTTTTGTTGGTGTTGAAGTAATAGGACATGTGCCTGCCGTTTTGCATACCCCGTTAATGTCTGGAGCAAATGCGATTCACGGAGTTGTGATCATCGGAGCAATTTTGGTTATGCTTGGGGCAGAACCAGACAATATTTTAGCCTTATCACTTGGTTTTGTAGCCGTTTTACTGGGTACTTTAAACGTAGTTGGCGGGTTCGTTGTTACCGATAGAATGTTAGAAATGTTTAAAAAGAAAAAATAATGGAATATATATTTAGTCTTGAGTTTATCTATCTGATCGCATCGGTAACTTATATTTTGGGATTAAAAATGCTAGGCCATCCTGAAACGGCACGTAAAGGAAACTTGATCGCGGCCTTCGGTATGACCCTTGCTATTTTTGGCACTATCTTCTTATATCAGGGAAAAGTACAACCGCTTATCTATTCATTAATTGGCTGCAGCCATTGTAATTGGAACCATTATTGGCTGGGGAGTAGCGAAAAAAGTAGGTATGACCAAAATGCCTGAACTCGTTTCTTTGTTCAATGGTATGGGTGGGGCAAGTGCAGCCATTATTGGCTTGATCGAATTCAATCATTATGTAGGTGATCAATTGTCAATCGCAACGATCATTGCCGGACTCATCATTGGAAGTATATCATTCTCTGGAAGTATGATTGCCTGGGCAAAACTGAATGGAACCTTAAATAAACCTATTCGCTTGCCTTCCTATAATATCTAAACAATATCATTTTAATAGCCATATTGGTTTTTGGTGCGTATATCACAATGAGTGGTTCGGATAGTCAACTGTACCTGTATCTTATATTCTTTGCAGCATTGGCTTATGGTATATTATTTGTGATGCCCATTGGCGGAGCAGATATGCCTGTGGTTATATCATTACTAAATTCCTTTACAGGATTAGCAGCCGCTTTTGCTGGATTCCTTTATGGAAACATGGTGATGCTTACCGGAGGGATTTTGGTTGGATCTGCTGGTACGATACTTACTTTTGCCATGTGTGATGCCATGAACAGGCCTTTGGCTAGTGTTATATTTGGTGCTTTTGGGGAAGGAAATGCTGCTTCTGATGCTTCGCAAAAATCATCACAGGGAGGCAGTATTAAAAAAACAACCCCAAGTGATGCCGCAATTTTAATGAATTATGCCAATAAGGTCATTATTGTTCCCGGTTATGGTCTGGCCGTTGCTCAGGCCCAACATGTGATTCATGAGCTTGAGCTATTACTTGAGAAAAAGGGCGTTGAAGTCAAATATGCCATTCATCCTGTAGCGGGTCGTATGCCTGGGCACATGAATGTACTTCTTGCAGAAACCAATGTTGACTATGACAAATTAGTAGAGATGGAAGATATTAATTCAGAATTCCAGAATACGGATGCGGTATTGGTAGTAGGAGCCAATGATGTGGTAAACCCAGCTGCCCATAATGACCCCAGCAGTCCTATTTATGGTATGCCCATTCTGGATGTTGAAAAAGCAAAAAGTATTATCATCAATAAGCGAAGTATGAATCCTGGTTATGCAGGAATTGAAAATGAATTGTTCTTTAACCAGAAAACATCTATGCTATTTGGAGATGCCAAAGACGTATTGACCAAACTTGTTCATGAATTAAAAAATATGTAGGCCCAATCATCTTCCTGGTTAAACTGCCATAACAGACAGGAATAAAATTTTTAGTCAAATAGTTTCTACTCGTTAAATCTTGAGTATATTTGCTCAAAAAGATACAAGGATGAAGTCTATCAAAGGTGATAAAGAACTTGAACACGTTCTTTCGATTAAGCACAAATCACTGAGGGTTAATTTAAATGAACATATTTACGGCACTTTTGCTGAAATTGGCGCTGGCCAGGAAACGGTTCGGCATTTTTTCAGGGCGGGTGGTGCATCAGGTACCATTGCGAAAGCGATGTCTGCCTATGATAAAGATTTCTCTGATGCCATATATGGTATTGAGAGCGATAAGCGCTATGTAACCGAATCCCGATTAAGGAAAATGCTCAGACATGAGGTGGAACTGATTGAAGATCGCCTGAGCCGAGATAAACATCCCAATAAAATTTTCTTTTCCTATGCCAATACCGTAACTACCATTGATTTTGCTAAAAATTTCAAAGGTCACGGTTGGGTTGGTATTCGTTTTCAAATGGATGCCCTTGAAGATTATAATGAAATTGTACTCCATGTCCGTTTTAAACAAAGTGATTCAAAATTACAGCAAGAAACCCTTGGTATTCTAGGAGCTAATCTTATTTATGGAGCCTTTTATTTAAATGATAGTCCCAAAGATTTACTCAAATCATTTTACGACAATATTGACAAAGACACCATAGAAATTGACATGGTTGACTTTTCGGGACCAAGATTTATGTATGTTGATAATCGTCTGATGAGTTTGCATCTGTTGAAAAATGGCATGACCAATGCGGTTATGTTCGGACCTGATGGAAACAACCTTTTACCTGCTCAGCAACTTTATAAAAAAAATATTCTCGCCCTAAGAGGAAGTTACAGACCTGTGACCAGGGTCAATATGGAAATATATGAAGAGGCCAAAAAAATGTTTTTTTCAGACAAACGTGTTACAGAAAAGAATACACATGTGATCTTTGAGATCACCTTGGCAAATTTACGATCTGAAGGTAAAATCAATGAAAGAGATTTTCTGGATAGAGCAGAATTGCTATGTTCTCTTGGCCAAACCGTAATGATTACGAATTTCCAGGAATACTACAAACTAGTTGATTATTTCTCAGAATTTACGAAAGCCAGAATGGGATTGGCCATGGGTGTATACAATCTGATCCAGATATTTGATGAAAAATATTATCGAGACCTTAGTGGTGGAGTGCTTGAAGCCTTTGGAAAACTGTTCTACAAAGACCTTAAGGTTTACCTGTATCCTTTAAAGGATTTAGAAACTGGCGAGATCATTACCAGTGCCAATCTAAAGGTACACCCAAGAATGAAGGAATTATACAAATATTTCAAATTCAACGGAAGAATTGCGGATATCATGAAATATGACCCCGATATATTGGAGATCTTTTCAAGAAAAGCCTTTAAAATGATTGTAAATGGTCAAAGCGGCTGGGAAGAAATGTTACCGGAAGGTGTAGGCAAAATTATCAAAGACAAACGCTTATTTGGATATAGCAGAAGAAAGCACGAAAGTAAAAAGAAAATGAATTAAAAAAAGGGGACGATTTCAATCGTCCCCTTTTTTATTCGGTCTCTATAAGATCTGTGCACTGTGTTCTTTGGTTTTTACTTTTGTGATCACATCTTCAATCTTTCCATCTTCATCTATTACAAAAGTAGTTCTGTGGATTCCATCATATTCCTTACCCATAAATTTTTTAGGCCCCCATACTCCGTAGGCCATGATCACTTCTTTATCTTCATCGGCTAATAAACTATATGGTAATTCTTGTTTGGTGCTAAAATTCAATTGTCTCTTTTCAGAATCGGCACTCACACCCAGAATCTCATAACCTTTATTTTGAAAGGTTTGGTAATTGTCTCTCAGGTTACATGCTTCAGCCGTGCAACCCGGAGTACTTGCTTTAGGGTAAAAAAATAAAACTACCTTTTTACCTTTAAAGTCTTCCAAATTGATGGTTTTACCATATTGATCCTTGGTTGCAAATCCCGGGGCTTTATCCCCTATTTTTAATGTTGTCATTATTTGTATTTTTACCAAAAATACTCAAAAAATGACTAAAAAGGAAAAGGTTCGGTTTGTTATTGACACTTTAGAAACACTCTATCCGGATCCACCGATTCCATTGGAGCATAAAGACCCATATACCCTGCTCATAGCAGTCTTATTATCAGCGCAAAGCACAGACGCCAGGGTCAACCTGATCACTCCTCTCCTATTCAAGAAAGCTGATAATCCTTATGATATGGTTAAGCTCAGTGTTGAAGAAATTCGTGAGATCATAAAACCTGTTGGACTATCACCAATGAAATCAAAGGGAATTTACGGACTTTCACATATTTTGATCGATAAATACAATGGGCGTGTTCCTGAGCAGATTGACCAATTAGAA
The DNA here is from genome assembly GCA_963780405.1 of uncultured Flavobacteriaceae bacterium. Lineage (GTDB taxonomy): Bacteria > Bacteroidota > Bacteroidia > Flavobacteriales > Flavobacteriaceae > Lutimonas. The sequence continues at coordinate 580,654 of CAWABX010000001.1, read as the reverse complement.
GAACTGCCTGCTGTTGGTCATAAAACAGCTTCTGTGGTTATGAGCCAGGCTTTTGGCATTCCTAGTTTCCCAGTTGACACACATATACATAGATTGATGTACCGTTGGAATTTAAGCAGTGGAAAAAATGTGGTACAAACTGAGAAAGATGCAAGAAGATTGTTTCCGGAAGCGCTATGGAACAAACTACATTTACAAATTATTTATTATGGCCGTGAATACTCTCCTGCCAGAGGCTGGGATAAGGAAAAGGATATCATTACTAAAACAATTGGGAGGAAACATTTAAAATAAAAAAAGCTCTTAATATTAAATTAAGAGCTTTTTCCGATTAATTCAAATGAAACATTAAGCTTTCTTTTTCCGTCTTGACCGCTTTGATCGATTTCGAATAATTTAGTAAAAATGAAATCGTGTCTGTTTTTGGGTCAAGTTTTTCTTTGAAGAATCTTTCAGTGTAAAGTTTTGCCATAAATCTTATAATTTTTTAGGGATTAATAAGATAACGGACAAAAATAAATATTATTGTACAAAGATTAAAAAAAATTAAAAATTAGATTAATTTGTTAAAATAATATTATTGTTGTCAATCATTTTTCTCAAGTTGATCAAGGCGTACCTCATTCTACCTAAAGCTGTATTTATACTTACATTTGTTTGCTCAGAAATTTCCTTGAAACTCATGTCCCTAAATATTCTCATCATAAGAACCTCTCTTTGGTCTTCTGGTAACTCCTCAACCAATTTCCTCACATCATCATGAATCTGATTCTTGATGATCTTTCCTTCTGCAGTTAATGAGTTATCACTCAATACTGAAAAAATATCAAATTCATCTGTGTTCTGAAAAGTTGGCATTCTGTTTCCTTTTCTGAAAAAATCAATAATAAGGTTGTGAGCAATTCTCATCGTCCAAGGTAAAAACTTACCTTCTTCATTGTATTTACCCATTTTTAAAGTATTAATAACTTTAATAAAAGTATCTTGGAAAATGTCATCTGCGACATCTCTATCCTGTACCTTCGAATAAATAAAACTGAAAATTCTTTGTTTGTGACGCAGGATTAGAATTTCTAAACATCTTTCATTACCTGCAATGTAGTTACTAACTAAGACACTATCGTCTAATTTCTGTGTATGCATAATTCCCCTTTTTTTATGAAACCTTAATACTATTCGGTTTCCAATTATTATTGTTATGAAAAGTAGAACTATACTATATGCAAAAATTTTTAAATTAATAAATCGTTAGGGGAGACTAGTTAACCTTCATAAGTCTCTGGACAAATATAAACACATTATTTCCTTATAAACAAATTTTTTTGCAAAATATTTTATTTATATTAACATTTAAGTACTTTTTTTTAACAAAAAAACCTTAGTATATTTGTAAAATATTCAAACAAAAACCTTCGTAACTACTTGAAAAACAAGAATTTTAAAGATTTTATCTCTATAAGAGGTGCCTCTTTACACAATTTAAAGAATTTAGATGTAAATATTCCAAGAAATAAGCTTGTTGTACTCACCGGATTGTCAGGATCCGGAAAATCCAGCCTTGCTTTTGACACCCTTTATGCCGAAGGTCAGCGAAGATATGTTGAGAGTTTGTCTTCTTATGCCAGGCAATTTATGGGGAAATTGAATAAGCCAAAGGTGACTTCGATCAAAGGAATATCCCCTGCCATCGCCATAGAACAAAAAGTAAATAGTACGAATCCGAGATCTACGGTTGGAACAAGTACAGAAATCTACGACTATTTAAAGCTTTTATATGCCCGTATCGGGAGAACTTATTCTCCCATTTCAGGTGAAGAGGTAAAAAAAGATACTGTTTCAGATGTTCTGGACCATATAAAAAATATGGAATCGGGAACCAAGGTACTGCTATTGTCACCTGTCCATGTTGAGGGTAATAAGGATATCAATACAGTTATAAGTGTTCTTAAGCAACAAGGGTTTTCTCGGTTGATGGTTAATGATAAAACAATTCGCATCGATAATTTTATTGAAGAAGATCATCAGGACATATGGTTAATTGTTGATCGTATCGTTGTGCAGCATGATGAAGATTTTTTGAATCGTGTAGCTGATTCGGTACAGACAGCTTTTTATGAAGGTAAGGGAGAATGTACGCTGCAACTGGTGAGCTCGGAGCTACGCTTTCCTTTTAGCAATAAATTTGAGAAAGATGGCATGACCTTTCTGGAACCTAATGTTCACTTTTTTAGTTTTAATAATCCTTATGGGGCTTGCAGTAAATGTGAAGGTTATGGAAACATCATAGGTATTGATAAAGATTTAGTCATTCCAAACACCTCTCTTTCCATATATGATGACGCCATTCTTCCCTGGAAAAGTGATTCTTTTAAGGCCTACAAAGATGATTTAGTTTTAAATGCCTATAAATTTGATTTTCCCATTCACAAACCTGTTTTTGAATTAACCGACGAGCAATATGAACTCCTTTGGAATGGAAATCAGCATTTTCATGGATTGCATGATTTCTTTAAGTACTTAGAAGAAAAAAGTTATAAAATTCAATATAGGGTCATGCTCTCAAGATACAGAGGTAAAACAAAATGTGATACTTGTGAGGGCAAAAGACTTCGTGCAGAAGCCTCCTATGTAAAGGTGCATGGCAAGGATATTACAGAACTTGTTGATCTCCCTGTTGACGAGGTCCTTGCTTTTTTCAATCAACTTCAACTTACTGATTCCGAAAACGCCATTGCCAAACGACTGTTGATCGAGATTAGAAACAGACTTGAATTTTTGAATGATGTGGGCTTGAATTACCTCAGCTTGAACAGGAATTCAAATACACTATCTGGTGGAGAAAGTCAGCGCATCAATCTGGCTACCTCTCTTGGCAGTAGTTTGGTAGGGTCTATGTATATCCTTGATGAGCCTAGTATAGGATTGCATTCGCGCGATACAGAACGACTCATCAAGGTTCTTTTTAAATTAAGAGATCTTGGAAATACAGTGATCGTTGTTGAACATGATGAAGATATTATTAAGGTGGCCGATCATATCATTGACATTGGTCCGGAAGCTGGAAGTTTTGGTGGTGAACTTGTCGCCCAAGGTGCTTTTCAAAAAATCCTTCAAGCGGATACTCTTACAGCCAAGTATCTCAATGGTGCATTAAAAATAGCGGTTCCTGAAAAACGAAGACGATCTAAAAAATATATTGAGATCCTAGGAGCAAGAGCGAACAATTTAAAAAATATTGATGTAAGATTGCCTCTCAATTCACTTACCATGATCACTGGTGTATCCGGAAGTGGAAAAAGTACTTTGATCAGGAATATCCTATACCCTGCCCTTCAAAAAATTATCCATAAATATGGAGAAAAACCAGGTCAATACTCTGATATTCAAGGTGATATTGATTCGCTACAGAATATAGAGTTTATCAATCAAAATCCCATAGGAAGGTCTAGCAGGTCTAATCCGGTGACTTATATCAAGGCCTATGATGACATTAGAGGACTTTATACAGATCAAAAACTTTCAAAACTAAGAGGCTATAAAGCCAAATTCTTTTCGTTTAACGTTGACGGAGGACGCTGTGATACTTGCAAAGGAGAAGGAGAAGTGACCATAGAAATGCAATTTATGGCTGATGTGCATTTGGAATGTGAAACCTGTAAGGGTAAAAGGTTTAAAAAAGAAGTTCTGGAAATTGACTTTCAAGGGAAGAATATAAATGATATTCTCGAAACGACAGTAGATGAAGCCATACTCTTTTTTACAGAACACCAACAACAAAAAATTGTCAATAAACTAAAACCGCTGCAGGATGTTGGTTTGGGTTACGTTCAACTTGGGCAGGCTTCTTCGACATTGTCTGGAGGAGAGGCACAAAGAATTAAACTCGCTTCATTTTTGGTAAAAGGAAATAGTAAGGAAAAGACACTTTTTATCTTTGATGAGCCTTCGACCGGACTGCATTTTCACGACATCAAAAAATTATTGAAATCGTTTAATGCCCTGATCGACAAAGGGCATTCCATCATTGTGATCGAACACAATCTTGATTTGATCAAATGTGCAGATTATATCATTGATCTGGGTCCTGAAGGAGGTAAGACTGGCGGGAATGTTATCGGCCAGGGCACTCCGGAAGAATTGATAAAAAACAAGGACTCCTATACGGCTAAATACCTAAAAGAAAAGATATTAACCTAATAGTACATTAGTTAAGCTTGTCCAATTTTTCCTTTGCAAGAACGAAGTCAGGTTGAATTTTTGTAGCTTTTTGATAGCTCAGTTTAGCTTCATCATTTTTATTCAGTTCTTCCTCGATCAACCCTTTTAAATAAGGAATTGCAGCAAGTAATTCTATTTGCTGCGTATGTGTCTGGTTGATTGAGAAAGTAACAAATACTTTTCCTGAATCATTCAGTCCTTCTACCTTTTTGATGGTGACATAGGCGTCTTCAAACTTTTTCATTGACAACTGCAGTTTTGACAAATTATAACCGTGATAATTATTGTTGGTTATGTCAAATAATTCTGCATACACTTCCATCGCCTTGTCCATGGCTCCTAAAGATTCCAGGGAACTTCCCCTTAAGTTCGATTATATCTGTATTCTTAGGATCTCTCTTCAATACTTCACCCGCCATCATAAAACAGGATCCGTATTTACCTGCCGAATAATACATATAGGTTAAGCTATCCTTATAGGTACTGTTTTCACCTTCTAAAGCAATCAATTTATACATACTATAGGAAGCTACACCAGGATCCCCTATTCGCTTTGCCTTTGCGATGATCTTTTTTTCAATAGCAATCGCTTCTTCCTTTGATGACTGAGCAGCAACTGTAACGCTCATCATACCTAATACCAATACGATATATAATATCTTCATTTCAAGTAATTTTAATGTGGGCAAAAATATTCAATTTATTGGAATAATGAATTCTTTTTCAAAAGATTAACATAGCATTAATAGTAAACAAAAAAAACGTTCAATACATATTGAACGTTTTCTTCTTTGGGTGGAAGACCGGGCTCGAACCGGCGACCCTCGGTACCACAAACCGATGCTCTAACCAACTGAGCTACAACCACCGTGATACTTTGAATTTACAGACTGCAAATTCGGGTGCAAATATAATCTATTTCGTCAGTTCTTCAAATAAAAAATAAATAATTATCAATTATTTTCTACTTAAAAAATCTCATGATTCCAGCTTAGATCAATTGATCAAGATGATCAACAGCTACAAACCGCTCAACTGTATATCCTTCTGCATAATCTGTGCCTATCAACCTGCCAAGGTCTCTTGCCCTATAGCTAATTGATTCCAAAAAATTTTGACTCGAAATGGGTGATACCGGCTCTTTGGAATCCGGATCATAGAACTGTGATGAATAGGCCATGACCGCTTCAATTTTCTTGTCGATAAAACCCGTGACATCAACCACAAAATCTGGCTTAATATTTTCCCATTGTATATAATGATAGACAAGTTTTGGGCGCCAGGCTTTTTGATCTACCCCCTCCAACTCTGTTTGAATTCTCCTCAGGCCAGATAAAAAACAGGCATCAGAAACCAATTTACTGCCTTTTCCATGATCAATATGTCTGTCACGAACCGCATTACACAGCACAATTTCTGGTTGGAATTTTCTGATCATCCTGATTACAGCCATCTGATGCCATTCATCATTGACAAAAAAACCATCCTTGAATCCAAGGTTCTCTCTATGACTAACACCAAGTAATTCAGCAGCCTTTGAGGCTTCTGCATCTCTAATTTCTGCCGACCCTCGTGTACCCAATTCACCGCGTGTAAGGTCCAGAATACCTACCTTCTTCCCTCTTGAAATTTCCTTTGCCAGCGTAGCTGAGCACCCTAATTCAACATCATCAGGATGCGCTCCTATCGCTAATATATCTAATTTCATCATATACAATTTTTTATAGCCTGTTCAATGTCTGCCAATATATCCTCTTTGTTTTCCAAGCCAACTGACAATCTCAATAAATTATCAGAAATACCCTGGGCTGCCCTCTCTTGAGCAGACAGTAAGGCATGAGAAGTTAAACTTGGCTGTATGACAGTACTTTCTACGCCTGCCAAACTCATGGAAGGCTTGATCATATTGAGTTCTTTCTGAAACAATTTCGCATCTAAGGATTTGTCAAGATCAAAAGATAGCATTCCACCAAAACCATGCATTTGCTTCTTCGCAATGTCATGGTTCTTATGAGACCTTAAACCAGGATAATATACCCTGCTGATCAATGAATTCATCGATAGTGCCTCTGCTATGAATTGTGCATTCAGGTTGTGCTTTTCTATACGCAAGGCCAATGTCTTCATACTTCTTTCCAATAGAAAGCACATAAAATCACTGAGGTTGCCTCCGAAATTCCGACCCTTATACATGATCCTGTCAACATGCTCCTTTGTTCCTGCAACCACTCCTGCACTGATATCACTATGTCCACTCAAATATTTGGTTGCACTGTGTATAGATAGATCGATCCCAAAATCAAGTGGTGTCTGATTAATAGGAGAAGCGAAAGTGTTATCTATCATAGTCACAATGCCTTTCCTCTTTGCCAATGCCGCCACTGATTCAATATCAGTGATACTCAACAATGGGTTCGAAGGAGTTTCAAGATAAATGACCTTGGTATTATCCTGAATTTCACTTTCAAAATCATTTATTTCTAATCCCTTTGTAAAGGAATAGTCAATGCCGTATCTCGCAAACTCTTCCTGAATCAAATGATGCGTACCGCCATAAATCTCGTTTTGAAAAACAACGTGATCACCACTTTCCAAAAAAGCAAAGAGGCTTGTACTGACCGCCGCCATACCACTTGAAAAAGGCAAAGCTTTTTCAGCATTTTCCAAGGCTGCTACTTTATTGGCAATGACCTCCTGGTTAGGCGTATTAAAATATCTGGGATAACGTTTTTCTTCAACATCAAGAAACGGATAGGAAGTCGCTAAATAAATTGGGGAAATGGCTCCGCCAAATTGCTCGTCCTTAATCTGTCCTTCATGTATACATATGGTATGCTTATTTTTTTTATCTAACTCCATTTGATGATTTTCACTTTGGTATTAAACTTTCTCTTCCGCTTAGCTGAGGAGAAGGTCATGTTCATACTACAACTTAACAAATGTATTATTTTCAAATTTAAAAATGATCAAAATTCTAGAGCAGTATGATCATCTTTTGGAACGGCCCTTCTTTCTATACTCAGGTCTGAAAATAACAGGCTGCTGCCTTCTGCTTAACATTACTATTCAATTCCTTATAAAAACTATCCCTTATCATACGCCACAAGAAAAAGAAATAAACTGCTTAATACAGTAGGCCTTGACAACTAATTTTAGTGATATGCCTTATTGATTTCTATTAATTTATCATCCGAAAAATCGATCAATTCTTTAAAAAAAATCGTGAAGTCACTTTCAAAATCGCGATAATGATCTAGCAGATCATGAATGGCAAGATGCATGTTCGATTTCCCTCCTGTTCTTCGATTCATCCCCTCAAGCACTTTTTGAATACCTTCAATTTCAGCGTAACTTAATAACCAATCATCTTTTATAAGGTATTTAGACATGTACTGAACCTTTTCTGGCAAAATCTCATAATGGCGATTCAGTCTTACATAGAATGATTGGGTATATTTAGCCAATAGTACGTCAGAATAAAGGGACCAGTTTTTTGCCAACATATGATCATATAAAATATCGATAATGATTCCTCTATATAAACCATACCTGTCGTCTAGCCTTCTTTTACTTTTTCTCACCAATTCATGGGCGTCCGTAAAGGAATCAATTTGTCTGTGAAGCAATATGCCTTTTTGAAGATCAGGTGCATATAATTTATACTTATTTCCTTTTACATAGTCAGCCATAAAATTTCCGATACTGATGAGTTCATCATCTCTGGAAAGGTATATATGCGCCAAATAGTTCATTACATAGTTTAGGCTAAAAATAATCTTTTAAACATTATCATTAAAATAAAGTAGCGAATAGTTAATAGAGACCATGCAAAACGACTTTATCATCAAAATTTTTAATATTTTTGTTGACTCCAGGATGATTTCTCTCCCAAAGAAGGAATTGTGTATTTAAAAATATACCATGTTAATTTTCAAAGTATGGTATTAAATTCATTTTTCTATGTTAGTAAAAGACCAAAACCAATCCGCAAAAGCTATTGCACTTGAAGAAAAACACGGTGCACATAATTATCACCCGCTACCTGTTGTTTTAAGCAAAGGTGAAGGTGTTTATGTATGGGATGTTGAGGGAAACCGATATTATGATTTCTTATCGGCGTATTCTGCAGTAAATCAAGGACATTGTCATCCCAGGATCATAGGAGCCTTAAAAAGCCAGGCTGAAAGATTGACCCTTACCTCCAGAGCATTTTATAATGATCAGTTGGGGGAATATGAAAAGTATGTCACTGATTTCTTCGGGTTTGACAAGGTACTTCCTATGAACACGGGAGCAGAAGCGGTTGAAACAGCCATTAAATTATGCAGAAAATATGCCTACGAGAAAAAGGGCATCGCAGAAGAAAAAGCACAAATCATTGTTTGTGAAAATAATTTTCATGGAAGAACAACAACGATCATTTCTTTTTCCAATGATGAAACAGCCAAAAAGAATTTCGGACCCTATACCCCCGGATTTATCAAAATTCCCTATAATGATGTTGATGCACTTGAGAAAGCCATTGAAGAAAATGATCATATAGCCGGTTTTCTGGTAGAACCCATACAAGGTGAAGCAGGTGTTTATGTGCCAACAGAGGGATACCTTAAAAAAGCCCTTGACATTTGCAAAAAGAATGATGTTCTTTTTATAGCGGATGAAGTACAAACAGGTATCGCCAGAACAGGTCGCTTACTGGCCACTTGCGGAAATTGCGATTGTATTGATAAGAATTGCTCCGGAACTCCTGAAGTGAAACCAGATATTTTAATTTTAGGAAAAGCCCTTAGTGGGGGTGTCTATCCTGTATCTGCCGTATTCGCCAACAACGAAATTATGGAGGTGATCAAACCTGGTCAACACGGGTCTACTTTTGGAGGAAATCCTTTGGCCGCAGCTGTAGCCATGGAAGCATTAGGCGTAGTTAAAGATGAAAATCTAGCTGAAAATGCACAAAAAATGGGTGATTTGTTTCGCCAGGAAATGAACAAACTTGTTGATAAAAGTGATTTGGTTACAATGGTGAGAGGAAAAGGCCTATTAAATGCCATTGTGATCAATGATGCTGAAGACAGTGTCATGGCCTGGAACATCTGTTTAAAACTAAGAGACAATGGTTTACTCGCTAAACCAACCCATGGCAATATCATTCGTTTTGCCCCACCCCTGGTGATCACTAAAGACCAACTTTTGGAATGTGTAAAAATCATTCAAGACACTATATTTTCAATGGAATCCTAAATATTTTTGATTGAATCAAGTTGTTAAAATGACATAAAAAAACCTGATAATAAAATTATCAGGTTTTTAATTTTTGTATTGGTCATTCATTAATAACCCTCTGTAAGATGCTGTAGTTTTATCTTGTTTTCAATTTTGATCTTTTTACCTGATAAAGAGATGTATTCTTCTTTCTTAAATTCTGAAAGTAACCTGATGGTTGACTCGGTAGCAGTACCAATGGCATTGGCAATTTCTTCCCTGGTAAGGGTTACCGCAATATATCCTTCATTATCAGTACCGAAAATTCTTTCAAAAAACAAGAGTGACTCCGCTAATCTTTCTCTCACATTTTTTTGAGCCATATTGGCTATAGAAGAGTTTGCCTCATCAAGATCATCAGCCAAAGATTTTGTGATCTCCATAGAGAATTCAGAATTGTTTTTAAACAATTCAATGATGTCATTTTTTGGAATAAAACATATATCCATTTCTTCAAGAGCCGTAGCAGTTAAGTGAGCCACCGAATTGCTAATTACAGATCTGTGTCCAACCAATTCTCCTCTTCTGATAAACCTAACAATTTGTTCCTTCCCATTTGGGGCCAGTTTAGTAAGCTTACATTTACCGTTATGCAAACAATAAACTCCTCTTAACGCATTACCTTCACTGAAAATAACTTCACCTTTCTGAATATGAATCGTTGTCTTATGTTTGTCAATTGCCTTAAGTTCTGAAGATGTAACAGAATTTAACGAATTAAGATCTCGGATAACACATTTTTCACATTCCTCTCTCATAAATTAGATTTTAATTTCGTACAAATTTATATAAATTCTGATAGCATTCATTTTTTTATGTAGTTTTTTTATAAGAAATTTACCCAATTTCCCGAAAGATCTATGTCTAAAGATACTTGTTACCACTGCGGTCTTGATTGTAATGCAGATAGAATTGAATTTGATCAAAAATCATTTTGTTGTAACGGATGTAAGACGGTTTACGAAATACTGAACCAACATGAGCTTTCCTGTTATTACGACCTGGAATCGGCTCCAGGCACTGTCCCAAATGACATCAAAGGAAAATTTGACTACCTGAACAATGCAGATATTGCATCGAAATTAATCGAATTCGATGATCTCGAAACCTCAGTTGCCAATTTCTATATCCCAACAATACACTGCAGCTCTTGTATATGGGTACTTGAAAATCTGCATAAACTCAACAAGGGAGTTAAAGTCGCCCTAGTGAATTTCCCTAAAAAAGAGGTAAGAATCACTTTTCGAAAAAGTGAAATTTCGCTCCAGGAAGTTGTTGAATTGATCGCTTCAATTGGATATGAGCCCTATATCAGTTTGGACAATGCTGATGTTCTCGATAAAAACATTGACCGAAAACTTATTTATCAAGTGGCCGTAGCGGGTTTTGCCTTTGGTAATATCATGATGCTTTCATTTCCAGAATATTTCCAAATGGACGAATACTGGCTCAACAGGTTTAAACCATTCTTTAGAGGATTAATGTTCTTATTGTCTCTGCCTGCTTTGTTATTTTCAGGAAAAGATTATTTAATATCTGCCTATAAAGGACTAAAACATGGCATCCTAAATATAGATGTACCAATTTCTTTAGGTATTCTGGTATTGTTTTTCAGAAGTACTTATGAGATCTTCACCAATACTGGACAAGGTTATTTTGATAGCCTTACAGGTTTGATTTTCTTTTTACTATTGGGTAAAATCTTTCAACAAAAAACCTATGGATTTTTATCTTTTGAAAGAGACTACAAATCCTACTTCCCTATTGCTGTAACCCGCATTGGCAGTGATCAGTCAGAAGAAAATATAAGTGTTCAAGAAATCGATCAAGGCAACCGTTTGCTCATCAGAAATGAAGAGATCATACCCGTCGATAGCATACTGATCAATGGAAATGCCATGATTGACTATAGTTTCGTCACAGGGGAATCAATTCCTGTCGCAAAAAAATCAGGTGACAAACTTTATGCAGGCGGCAAACAAACTAATGGTGCTATAGAGATCGAAGCCATCCAGTCGGTAAAATCAAGCTACCTGACGCAGCTTTGGAGCAATGATATTTTTAAGAAAAATGATTCCAAAGACATTAAATCCTTAACCGACTCGATTTCCAAGCAGTTTACTATTGTGATTCTTTCTATCGCACTTCTTTCAGGAATTTATTGGTATTTTACTGATAAAAATGCTGCGTTTCAAGTTGTTTCTGCCATATTGATTATCGCCTGTCCCTGTGCTTTGGCGCTTTCAGCACCTTTTGCCCTTGGCAATATGATCAGGATCTTTGGCAAGCATAAATTCTATTTAAAAAACACCCATGTGATAGAAGCGATGTCTAAAATTGATAGTATGGTATTTGATAAAACAGGTACGATCACCACTAACAGGCAAGCTGAAATTAGTTATATTGGGAAGCAACTTCAAGAAAGCGAATTGAGTGCGATCAAGACCTTACTTCGGTCTTCAAACCACCCTCTGAGCAGAATGCTTTATGAGCATATCAGTGTTAAAGAAGTAGGTGATATGTCCGAATTTATCGAAATACCTGCCAAAGGTATACGTGGAGAAGTTAAAGGTTTAGACATAACTTTGGGCGCTGCCTCTTTTGTTGGCATTCCAGAAAAGAACAACCTGGACACCGTCATTCATGTTAGATTAAACAAGGATATAAAAGGGAAGTTTGTGTTTAAAAACGCCTATAGAAAGGGTTTAAAAAATACCATCGCCTCTTTGGAGAAATCTTATGACATTTCAATTCTTTCCGGTGATAATGAAGGAGAAAAAACAAGCCTAAATACCCTCTTCCCTAAAATGGACCATGTGCTTTTCAATCAAAAGCCTGAAGATAAATTGAATTTCATCAAATCAAAACAAGAACTTGGAAAGAAGATCATCATGTTTGGTGATGGCCTTAATGATGCAGGTGCCCTTGCCCAGAGCAATGTGGGTATTGCCATATCCGAAGATATCAATGTCTTTTCTCCGGCATGCGATGGGATTCTTGACGCCAGCAGTTTTCAACGTTTACCTGATTTTTTAAAACTCAGCCACAAAACAATGGACGTGATCAAAGCGAGTTTTGTCATTTCATTTATGTATAATATTATTGGCTTGCTTTTCGCTGTGAGCGGTAACCTCTCTCCTATTGTTGCGGCTATTCTCATGCCGATCAGTTCTATATCAGTTGTTTTATTTGCAACAATTAGCACTAATATTTTATCAAAAAAAATACTATATTAGCATGACTTTTACCAAAAGTAATTTTCAAAATATGATTTTTATCATGTTTCTGTTTTTTCACTTTTTGTTAATTTGTGTCAACTAAAAAAATCAGGAATGAATATTATATTCATGCTAATTATTGCAAGTCTGTTTATTGCAATCTTATTTTTTATTCTATTCGTTAAATCGGTTAAGGCTGGTCAGTATGATGATGTGTATACTCCATCTGTCAGAATGCTGTTTGACGATGAATTGGTTGAAAGCAAATCATCCGACAAAAAAGACAATCAAAATTCAATCAACTAATTATTAACTAAATTTTTCAGATGGAAAAAGAACAATTTTATTACGATAACAAAATAGTAAAAATGTTTCTTATTGCTACCGTGCTTTGGGGTGTGGTAGGAATGTTAGTAGGGCTACTGGTAGCTTTTCTATTTATTTTCCCAAATTACATGGAAGGTATTTCATGGCTAAGTTTTGGCCGGTTAAGACCTTTACATACCAATGCTGTGATATTTGCATTTGTTGGGAATAGCATTTTTATGGGAGTTTATTATTCTATGCAGCGCTTGCTAAAAACTAGAATGTTCAGTGATACCCTTAGTAAAATTCATTTTTGGGGATGGCAATTGATCATTGTGGCCGCGGCCATAACCCTTCCGTTGGGTTTGACAAGCTCCAAAGAATATGCCGAGCTGGAATGGCCTATTGATATTGCCATTACTGTTATTTGGGTAGTCATGGGGATCAACATGATCGGAACCATACTCAAAAGAAGACAGCGTCATATCTATGTAGCGATCTGGTTCTATTTGGCTACACTTATTACTGTAGCTGTATTGCATATTTTTAACAATTTAGAATTACCGGTTTCAGCCTTTAAGAGTTATTCTATTTACGCAGGAGTGCAAGATGCCTTGGTTCAATGGTGGTATGGTCATAATGCAGTGGCCTTCTTCCTTACAACACCTGTTTTAGGTTTGATGTACTATTTTGTGCCCAAGGTAGCGAACAGACCCGTCTACTCTTATAGATTATCGATCATTCACTTTTGGTCACTGATCTTTATTTATATCTGGGCAGGACCTCACCATTTATTATATACAGCGCTTCCTGAATGGGCGCAAAATCTTGGAACCGTATTTTCAGTCATGCTTATTTTCCCTTCATGGGGTGGTATGATCAACGGATTATTGACTTTAAGAGGAGCCTGGGATAAAGTACGAGAGGATCCTATTCTTAAGTTTTTTGTTGTAGCGATCACCGGTTATGGTATGTCTACTTTTGAAGGGCCTATGCTCTCTTTTAAAACGCTTAATGCTATTGGACATTACACAGACTGGATCGTAGGTCACGTGCATATCGGAGCCTTAGCATGGAACGGATTTATGGCAGCTGGTATCATTTACTGGCTGGCAGGTAAGCTTTGGAAAACAGAGCTTTTCTCTAAAAAATTAGCCAATATTCATTTTTGGTTAGGTACCTTAGGAATTCTATTCTATGCACTTCCTTTATATGTAGCAGGTTTTACCCAAGCTGCTATGTGGAAACAATTTAATCCTGACGGAACTTTGGTATATGGAAACTTCCTTGAAACGGTTACCCAAATCATGCCGATGTATATGATGAGAGCCTTTGGGGGAACCTTATATCTGGCTGGTTTCTTATTGTTGGCCTATAATGTGATAAAAACTGCTCAAGCCGGGTCTACTGTAGAAGATGAACTCGCCGAAGCAGCTCCGCTTAAGAAAATTTCATCTGCCAGAGTAGCTGGAGAAGGATTTCATTCCTGGTTGGAAAGAAGAACTATTTTATTCAGTCTTTTGGTTGTTTTAGCGATTGCCATAGGTGGTGCGGTAGAGATCATCCCATTATTAACAGTTGACTCTAACATTCCAAAAATAACTTCGGTTAAACCTTATACCCCGCTCGAACTTGAAGGAAGGGACCTATACATAAGGGAAGGTTGTAATAACTGTCATTCACAAATGATCAGACCTTTTAGATCAGAAGTTGAACGCTATGGAGAATACTCCAAAGCTGGAGAATTTGTCTATGATTTCCCATTCCTTTGGGGATCTAAAAGAACTGGACCTGATGTACATCGTGTGGGTGGCAAATACAATGACAACTGGCACTTTAATCATATGATGGATCCAAGGACAACATCTCCGGGATCAATCATGCCTCAATATCCTTGGTTAATTACTGATGATTTGGATATGTCAAAAACAGTGGATAAAATTAATGCCATGGTGACGCTTGGTGTTCCTTATACGCAGTTTGAACTTGAAAAAGCGGTATACCTGCTGAAGAATCAGGCAAAAGAAATTGAAAACAATTTGAGACAAGATCCTGAATTTGTCAAAAATTATGGCAACGCTCAAATCGAAAACAAGGAAATCGTGGCACTTATCGCTTATTTGCAGCGATTAGGTACAGATATTAAAGCTGAAACAGCAGAATAAAAGCAGTACTTATGTTAAAATATATAAAACATCATTTAGATACTATTTCCGGAGTTGAAATATATCCAATCATATCGCTGCTACTCTTTTTTCTGGTCTTTACCGCAATGCTTATCATTGTATTGAAGATGCCGAAAAAGAATATTGAAGAACTAAGTAATTTACCATTAGATAATGATCTAAAAAACACACATCATGAGTGATAAAAAACAAATAAGTGGTTGGAAAAAATTCCTTCAATCAATGACCAAGGCACATGAACTTGGCCGGGAGGAAGAGATCATGACAGACCACGACTATGACGGAATTAAAGAATTAGACAATGTATTACCCCCTTGGTGGAAATATGGTTTTTATATTACCATAGCCATAGGAATATTCTATTATATTCAGGTATTTACCAATTCTGAAAAGTACAGTCAGGAAAAGGAATACGCGGCAGAGGTGGAAAAGGGAAAACAGGACGTGGAAGCCTATAAAGCTGCTAATCCAGAATTATTCAAACTGGATGTAACTCTTTTGACAGATGAAGAAAGCCTTGCGGCCGGACAGAAAAATTTTAACACCTATTGCGTGGCCTGTCATATGGCAGATGGCGGAGGCGGAATTGGCCCGAACTTAACAGATGACCAATGGATCTTGGGCGGTGGCATGGAAAATATTCTTAAAACCCTTAATGAGGGCGGTAGAGCCGGAAAAGGTATGATTTCATGGAAAAATACATTTAATAATGATCAACTTCAACAACTTGCCAGCTATGTAATTTCATTGAATGGCACAACACCTGCCAATCCAAAGGCAGCCGAAGGAGATATTATTTGGAGCAAACAGTAGATTCGCGTTGAGTTCTCGCTTAAGCGAGTTGCTGTGTTTTTGATTTTTTTAGTTAGTAGTAGAAAAGGCTACGCTTGTCTTAAACAGACAATGTAGCCTTTTCAAATGCCCCCAGAATATGAGTAATCCAGAACAAGAAAATTTTAGAGACAGTATAGCAACTATCGACAAGGAAGGGAAGCGGAATTTTATCCATCCCCTTAAACCAAAAGGTCGCTATACCAATTATAGAACCTATGTGAGTTGGTTCTTACTAGCCATTTTATTTGCCTCCCCTTTTATCAAAATCAACGGAAATCAGTTTTTACTATTCAATATCATTGATCGTAAATTCAATATTTTCGGTCAACCCTTTTGGCCACAAGATTTTTATCTGCTCGTCTTGTCTTTGTTGGTCTCGGTTGTTTTCATTATTCTTTTTACGGTGATCTTTGGACGTATCTTTTGTGGATGGATGTGTCCTCAAACCATTTTTATGGAAATGGTATTTCGCAAAATTGAGTATTGGATAGAAGGCGATCGCAACAAACAGATTAAATTAGATAAACAAGCTTGGGATGCAGAAAAAATAAGAAAGAAAGTAATCAAATGGACCTTGTTTGCTTTCGTTTCATTTTTGATAGCCAATGCTTTTTTAGCCTATTTTATTGGTGGTGACATTCTAATTCAACATATAAAAGACGGACCGGTTGCTCATGTAGATACTTTTATAAAACTGGTTGTATTTACAGCTGTCTTTTATTTTGTCTTTGCCTGGTTCAGAGAACAAGTTTGTATCATCGCCTGCCCTTATGGAAGGTTACAAAGTGTCTTACTCGATAATAAATCTATTGTGGTTGCCTATGATCATAAACGAGGTGAGAACAGACAAAAATTAAGAAAGAAAGAAGATCGGGAAGAAAAAGAATATGGAGATTGTATTGACTGTAAACAATGCGTGCTGGTATGCCCAACCGGAATAGACATCAGAAATGGCACTCAATTGGAATGTGTTAATTGTACGGCTTGTATAGATGCCTGTGATTCAATAATGGATACAGTTGGTTTTGACAGAGGCTTGATCAGATATGCCTCTGAGAACAATATTGAAAAAGGGGAGAAATTCTCTTACAATACGCGTATCATTAGTTACATCGTTGTTTTAACATTGTTGTTCTCCTTTTTCGTAACTTTATTGTTTCTCCGCAATGATGTGCAAGCCAATTTATTACATTTACCTGGTCAACTGTACACCACTGAAGGAGAAGAAGTTAGTAACGTGTATACCTTTAAACTTATCAATAAAACCAATGACACATACGAGAATATTGATATTCAATTAATGTCGCATGAAGGGTAAAATTGAAGTTGTGGGAGGTCAAGTAAACATTCCTAAAGGTGGACTTTACGAAGGAACTTTGTTCATCAAGATCAATAAAGAAGACCTGTCTGCTTCAAAAGAAAAAATAAATATAGGTATCTACGCTAATGGAGAATTAATTGAAAAGACACATACCAATTTCGCCTCTCCGTTGCAGATCAAATAAACGATAAAAAATAATTGATTATATGAAGTATCGATTCAACTGGGGTACAGGAATAGTTATTGCGATGTTAGCTTTTATGGTCTTTATACTTTCGTTTGTATATAAATCAATTGCTATGGATGAATACCAACACGAATTGGTATCAGAAGATTATTATAAAGATGAACTTCATTATCAGGAAGAGATCGATAAACTAAACAATTCCAATTCATTGTCACATGACATTGTACTAGCCAACTCAAAGGAAGGCGTTTTGGTGAGCTTCCCAAAAGATGTGGAGCAAGAATCAATTGTTGGCTCTATTTATTTTCAGAGATTATCTAATGAGAAACTTGACTTTACAGAACAAATCAAACTTACTGATCATCAGCAAATGATCCCGGCTGAAAAACTGGTCTCAGGAAAATGGATTGTTAAAATAGATTGGGAAATCGGACAGGACAAATATCTCTTTAAAGAATCCTGGTTCTATTAATTGTTAAGGTTATTTTATATACAGCGCTTATATTAGGATTATTGGGTAGCTTTCACTGTATTGGCATGTGTGGGCCCATTGCCTTTGTATTGCCTGTAAACAAAACCAACAAACTTCAAACTGCTTTGGGTACAGCCTTGTATCATCTCGGCAGAATCTTGAGTTACAGTATTATAGGTTTGCTATTTGGACTTCTTGGCAAAGGGCTTTATCTAGCTGGTTTTCAGCAACGTTTATCGATAGTAATCGGGGTACTTATGATTTTGATAGTGCTTATCCCCACAAAATTTTTGAATAAATTTCATCTGACCAGGCCGCTGTATCAATTCATTGGAAAAGTCAAATCCAAATTGGGACTATATTTGAAAAAAAGCTCCTTAAAGGCACTTTTCTCAATTGGTTTTTTTAATGGCTTCCTTCCTTGTGGATTGGTTTATATGGCCCTGCTCGGGGCCATTTCAACAGGTGGCTTACTAGATGGGGCAACCTATATGGCTGTCTTCGGGCTCGGTACTATTCCCTTAATGACCGGGGCGGTTTACTTAGGTAATTTTTTAAAAGTCTCTGTCAGGAATAAAATTCAAAAAGCAATTCCTATATTTGTTATCATCATTGGCCTCTTATTCATTTTAAGGGGACTAGGTTTAGGAATTCCGTACGTGTCACCGTCTGATACCAAACTATTAATTTCCAGTGATCCAAATACATGTATAACTGAATGATCTATGACTAATAATCCTGATAAAAAAATTACGGCTGCCGAATTCAATACGATAAAATCACATGATGATCTTTTAAAGATCGTTAAAGAAAAAAACATTGATATCAGCGACGCTTTATCTAAAGTGCGTTATGAAAGGGAAAAGGAAAAACTACAGGTGGAACTTGTCAAGTTACAACAGTGGGTTAAAAAGAACAATAAACGAGTTGCCATTATTTTTGAAGGCAGAGATGCCGCAGGTAAAGGTGGTAATATCAGGAGATTTACAGAGCATTTGAACCCCAGATCTATGCGGTTGGTCGCCCTTAACAAACCTACTGATGTAGAAAAAGGGCAGTGGTATTTTACCAGATATATTCAGCATTTGCCAAATCCTGGTGAAATCGTTTTTTTTGACAGATCATGGTACAATCGAGCAGTAGTAGAGCCCGTCATGGGGTTTTGCTCTCAACATCAATATGATCAGTTTATGGTGCAATTGCCTGAATTCGAGCATATGCTGTATGAAGATGGTGTCATCATTGTTAAATTTTGGTTATCCATTACTAAAGAGGAACAACTCAAACGATTTGATTCAAGAGAAGACAATCCGTTAAAGCGATGGAAATTCAGTCCGGTTGACAGAAAAGGACAAGAATACTGGGATGACTATACAAAATACAAGGAAAAAATGTTCAGCAGAACCCACACCTCTTTTAGTCCATGGATCATTGTTAAAACAAATGTAAAAGAAACCGCACGACTAGAGTGTATGCGTTATGTGCTATCACTATTCGAATATGAAAACAAAGATGACAGTGAAGTGTCTCTATTGCCGGATCCAAATGTGATCATGCGCTATTTCCGTTCCTTACATAAATACGATTAATTGCTATGGAAACATTTTCTGAAAAAGACCTAAAAAAACTGAATTCCAAAAAGGGATTAATATCAATACTCTTTAACAAAACGATCAATTTACCCAAAACCATCAGGTATATAGATTACGAGAAACAGTTAAAGATGATGCAAACTGAACTCATCAGACAACAGACCTGCATCATTGATAAAAATATGCGTGTCATCGTCCTCTTCGAAGGAAGAGACGCTGCCGGTAAAGGGGGTGCTATACGAAGGATAACCGAAAGGATCAATCCACGTCATTATCGTATCGTTGCCCTGCCAAAGCCTACTGACGTAGAGCAAACACAATGGTATTTTCAAAGGTATATCAAACAATTCCCCAAAGCAGGAGAAATCGTGTTTTTTGACAGAAGCTGGTACAATAGAGCCGTTGTTGAACCAGTGAATGGTTTTTGTACCAATGAAGAATACAGACTCTTTATGAATCAGGTCAATGATTTTGAAAGGATGATCTCTGAATCTGGTATCCTTTTGGTGAAAATCTATATGTCCATTTCCAAAAAAGAACAGGCCAAACGTTTTGAGGATATTAAAAACAACCCTTTAAAGCAATGGAAAATGAGCAAGGTGGATGAAAAAGCTCAGGAACTATGGGATTCTTATACATTTTATAAGAGCAAAATGTTTGAAAACACAAAAAACGGGGGTATTCCGTTTAAAGTGATCAAAGCCAACAGAAAGACTGACGCCCGCATCGAAGTAGTTGAGCACATGCTTGAAACTATTCCTTATGATAAAAACAGGGAGATTTAACCTATTTTCTTGGATTTTCTGAACATAAAATAGAAACCAACCAAGATCATGGGTATGCTCAATAACTGTCCTGTATTAAGATCCCAGTCGCCTCTTTGATCGACTTGAGCTTCTTTAAAGAATTCAACGATCAATCTTACTGACCATAAACAGACCATAAACAAACCGAAAAGGTAGCCAAGTTTTTCTCTTTTATCTGTTTTCCAATACACAAACCACAACACGATAAAAGTGATCAGATATCCAAAAGCCTCATACAATTGAGTCGGGTGCCGTGGAAAATCCTCTCCTAGTTGTTTAAATACAAAACCATAATCTGTGCCTGTAGGTTTACCAATAATCTCTGAATTCATCAGGTTGCCAATTCTTACAAATATGGCACCACTTGCCACAGGAATTACTATACGGTCCAAAATCCATAGCATCGGTTTTTGAATCACTTTCTTGGAATAAAAATACATGGCTATGATAATTCCTATAGCAGCCCCATGACTCGCCAATCCTTGATAACCGGTAAACTGAAAGGGGTTAAACTTGACAGGTAAAAGTACTTCCAGTGGGTTTGAAAAAAGAAATGCTGTATCGTAAAATAAAAAGTGTCCGATTCTTGCTCCTAACAAGGTGGCAATTACCGTATAAATAAACAAGGAATCCAATTTCTCTAAACTTACTCCTTCCCTGTTAAAGATCTTCTTCATGATCTGAAGCCCTAAGACAAAGGCTATAACAAACATTAAACTGTAATACCTTACAGCGAATGAACCAATTTTTACAAGCTCTATGCTTGGGTCCCAATCAATACTTAAAAACAACATTGAATTTTATTTTAGGCGTAAATATAAATGAAAGTCCTTAATTAGTACTCTCTTCATTACGGTTATTATTTGCTTCTTTTTCAGGAACCGGATCATATCCGCTTCCTCCCCATGGATGACATTTGGATATTCTTTTTACAGCCAGCCATCCTCCTTTGAACAAGCCATGAACTTTTAAGGCCTCCACAGAATAATGCGAACAAGTAGGTGAATATCTGCAACTTGCCGGTGTATAAGGTGATATGGCTATCTGATAAAACCGAATCAGCAATAGAAAGGGAGAAATCAGGATCTTTTTAATCATGAGCTCGCCGATCTGTTAGTTAAGGGAGTAAGTCGTGCCTTCTTTCCCATCCTTTAATTGAATTCCAAAAGCCATTAATTCGTCCCTGATCTTGTCAGACAATGCCCAATCCCGATCCTCTCTGGCTGTTTTTCGCATCTCGATCAATAATTTCACCAAACCATCGAGTTTTTCAGAACTGTCATTATTCTTATGCGCATTTTCCAGACCCAGAATATCAAACACAAATGTGTTGACTGTATTTCTTAAAGTTTCCAGATCTGCTTGTGTTAATGACTCCTTACCGTCATTGATCAAATTGATCCACTTTACGGCTTCGAATAGATGAGCGATCAAGATTGGTGTATTAAAATCATCGTTCATAGCCTCATAACACTTTTGCCTCCATGAGGCCACATCAAGGGTCGACACTTTTGAAACCTCTAATTTACCGGATAGGTCAATGGCCTCCATAAGCCTGTTATACCCCTTTTCAGCGGCCAAAATAGCATCGTTCGAAAAATCGAGTATGCTTCTGTAATGTGCCTGCATCATAAAAAATCTGGCCACACTGGGAGCAAATGCTTTTGAAATATTATCGTTTTGACCGCTAAAAATCTCTTCCGGAAGGATATTATTACCGGTAGATTTTGCCATTTTCTTTCCATTCATGGTCAGCATATTGCCATGTAACCAGTATTTCACAGGATTTACATGATTACAAGCCTGCGCCTGTGCAATTTCGCACTCATGATGCGGAAACTTAAGGTCCATTCCTCCTCCGTGAATATCAAATACTTCCCCTAAGTATTTCGTGCTCATCACAGTACATTCCAGGTGCCAGCCAGGAAAACCTATTCCCCACGGGGAATTCCATCTCTGTATATGTTCGGGTTCCGCCTTTTTCCAAAGAGCAAAATCCTGTGGATTTTTCTTGTCTGACTGTCCGTCAAGGATCCTTGTATTCTCAATCGCATCCTCAATATTTCTTTTTGATAAAATACCGTAATGCTCCTTTTCATTATATTTAAGTACATCAAAATAAACGGATCCGTTCACTTCGTAGGCCAAACCGTTTTTCAGAATGGTTTCTATAGCCTCAATCTGTTCAACGATATGACCAGTCGCTGTAGGCTCAATACTGGGAGGAAGAAAATTAAATTTCTTCAAAATATCATGAAAATCGGTGGTGTATTTCTGAACAATTTCCATAGGTTCCAATTGCTCAAGTCTTGCCTTTTTTGAAATCTTATCTTCTTCAGAGTCATCCGTAAGATGACCGGCATCAGTAATATTTCGGACATAACGGACCTTATAACCCAAATGAAGAAAATACCGATAGATCATATCAAATGACATAAAGGTTCTTACATTTCCAAGATGCACATTGCTGTAAACTGTTGGGCCACAAACATACATGCCAACATATCCTTCTTTTACTGGTTCAAAAAGTTCTTTTCTATTTGAAAGTGAATTATATAGAAATAATTTCTGCATCATTTATGATCTTTTGATTATTGTGAATTTACAGGTCTCCAAATATATGAACTATTACGAGAATGCAGCCCAAAAAAAACATCCGAAAATTAATCCGGATGTTTTCATTTTAGCTTCATTCTTCGCTATTTAATGGTGCTTATTTTACAATAATCCACATCCATTTCCAATTTTGCATTTCTCGGAACCTTGATACGGAGCGTTTTCTTGATCTTCACCTTTTGTCTGTCTCTCATAATTCTTTGGATCTCATATTCTCTTGCCTTCGCACCCTCGGCAATCATTGCAGACCTTTCCTTTTGAATTTCTCTCTGCGCTTCTCTCTGTGCTTCTCTAGCCTCAGCCTGAGCTTCCCTGGCATGAATTCTTGCCTCTTCCATCGCTTCTCTTTGAATTTCCCTCATTTCTTTTTGCATCTCTTTCTGTTCCTTTAACATTACTGCCTGATTTTCCTTTAACTCAGCCTTCAGTTTTTTCATCTCCTCCTTATGTTCTTCTTGCCATTCCTTAAGATATTCACTGTTCTTTTCAAATTCTTTATAATCAAAAGCCAGAGAGTCTCCCATAATATTAAAGTTCTGATTCATACTGAATTCTATATCCGGAAAGTTTTCAAATTCAGGTAAAACAAAGTTCATTGAATCGAGTATGTCTATCACCATGGCACCGACATCCGGAAGGTCAACAACTACATTCCCATGGTATTTATCATTATTGATAAAGAAATATTCATTACCAAAATTACTTGAACTAGATCTGATCTTGATGTTTTCAGCATCTGCCTGGGCACTTATGTCCCACCCGTCAAAAACAGCTTTGGCTTCATCTTCAGGCAATCCTTGAATACTCATGCTACCTTCAACCTCTACTCTATTCTTATTCCATTCTACTATTTCTATCTCTGCATAAGATGCTTCAATAGATATCTTGGTATTGCTTCCTACTTTGAATTCCTGCAGGGGCTTGGTAAATTCCTGAGCAAAGGAACTCAATGATAACGAGAAACTTACGATTAATAATTTAAAGTGTGTGCTTTTCATTTTCTTTTGATTTTAATTTTTTTAATTCGTTTTTTAACTCGATCATCAATTGTAGTCTCATTTGTAAATTGTCAATCAAATTATTGATGAGTTCCTCATCTATTTTATTGATCTCTAATTGCTCACTTTGAAGTTTGTATTCGTTTGTAAGGCTGTTCATCTTGCGAAAATATTCCTGAAGCACAAGTTTATTTCCATCTGTTACCTCCAAATTAGCCAATTCAAGATTTATAGCAGTGAGGTAATAATTCTCAATTTTCTTTAATTCAGGAGAAAACTCTTCCAGTGAAACTTTGGCGCTGGGTGCCTGTAATTTTTCACTGGGACTTTCCTGGGTAAAAGTTAGCAGATAACCCATTGTAAAAAGGACTACCACAGATGCCGCGACCATCAAATATTGAAAAGTACCGCCTGAACTACTGTGCAGCTCTTTTTGTAGTTTCTTTTCAAAAACAGAACGGTGATCATTTGATAATTCTCTCATCATCTTTTCTTTTTTTAATTTTTCTTTTATATCAACTTTCATAATTTTCATGAATTAATAGTTCTTTCAATTTACTTTTTCCTCTAGATAGTTGCGATCGGGATGCTACTTCTGAAATTTCCAGAATCTGTGCTACTTCCTGATGATCATAGCCTTCCAAAAGATATAACTTGACCACATTTTTACATTTCTGAGGCAGGGCTTCAATACATTTATAGATAACGGCCATACTTATTTCTGAATCCACTTCCAAAGGCTCATCATTCGGAAGGAACACCACCTCCTCTTTCAATTCAACCGTATCTAACTTCTGTTTCTTTAACCAATCTAAACTTTGATTGATCACAATCCTTTTCAACCAAGAACCAAAACTTGCCTGACCGGTATAGGTGTCTATTTTTTTAAAAGCTTTGATAAAACCCTCCTGCATCACATCTTGAGCAATGTCATCATCTTTGATGAAATTGAAGGCCGTATTAAACATGGCCTTGCAATAGAGATCATAGAGTTGCATCTGAGCAAGACTGTCATTGTTTTTGCATTTCTCAATTAAATGCACCTGAGTATTTCTATCCATCTGGGTATTAATTCTACCTTAAATACGACTGAATTATCATGTTGTGGCAAAATCAGTTAAAATTTTTTTATTCTTACCAAATAAAATTACATATAATAATTCCTTTGAGCTCAATACTTGAAAAAAACCAATAAAAAAAGGGCCCCAGGGGCCCTTATATATTTGATGATGCTTTTATTTTTTATGGCTGTTTTTTATCCACAATTTCCAATTCAAATAAGAGATCCGTATTAGGGGGAATAACTCCTCTTGATCCTTGTTCACCATAAGCCAAATAAGAAGGAATAATCAATAGTACTTTATCTCCATAGTTCATATGCTGAAGACCTTCCTTAAATCCTGGAATTAATCTGGCATCAGGACCATAATCCATCTCAACAGGTGCATACATGTTCATTTGATCTCTTCTTGGATCATATTTTCCACATACTTCAGCGATCTCTTTTATATTACTGTCAAATAAATCTCCAGTCATAAAATAACCTGCATAATTCACCCCTACTTTTGAGCCAATCACCGGCTTTATGCCAGTCCCTTCTTTAATTGAAATAATTTTCAATCCAGATGCAAGAGTTTCTGCAGCGGATTCATTGTTTTTAACAAACTGAATCAATTCTTCCTTGTGTTTTTCTTTGAGCTCCTCTGCTAATTTCTGGATTTTCTCGATTTCTCCAAAATAGCTGGTAAATTCACTGGTAGCATCAAATTGCTTGGCCTGCTTTCCCACTCTGATGATTTCAATCCTTTGAATCAAATCATTTTGCTCCATTGAATCAACGACCTCTTGACCCTGCACAACATAACCAAAAACCGTATGTTTCCCATCGAGAAATTTAGTTTCTTTATGGGTTATAAAAAACTGGGAACCATTGCTATCTCTCCCAGAATTGGCCATTGACAAAATTCCAGGGCCATCGTGAGAAAGCATCAGATCTCCATTCTCATCCATTGGGAATTCATCTTCAAATTTATAGCCAGGGTTTCCAGAACCATTACCTCTTGGGTCACCACCTTGAATCATAAAATCTTCCACGATTCTGTGAAATTTCAATCCGTCATAAAACCTTTTACCTTTGTATTGTTCATCCACATATGGATTTGTTCCTTCTGCCAATGACATAAAATTCGCCACGGTGATCGGAACAATTTCATAGTCAAGTTTTAACAAAATATCTCCCTTATCCGTTTGAAGATCTGCATAAATCCCATCATCCAGGTCATCATATTTGGCACTCTTACAAGCGCCTATAGTTACTAACAGGATAAATAGAATAGAATTAATTATTTTCATTTTCACTTAATTTATTAATTTTCAATAATTCAACTGTATAGATCAAGGGTTGGTTCGGATTTATTTTATCATTTCCTGTGTAGCCATAAGCCTTATATGATGGGAACAAAAAAGTGACCACCTCTCCTTCTTTCATTAATTTAAAGCCATCCTGAAGGCCAGCAATTAATTCCTCTTTATCGACCAAATAACTTTTAGTTCCTAACGTTTCTTTATCATAAAGAATTGTATTGTCTAAACTCTTTATTTCATGACTGTAAAAGACTACATCTCCGCGCTTCGCTATATAATTTTCAGAAGGGACTTTTACATCGTAATAATACCAGAATCCATAGGCTGAACTCAAGTACTGATGTAGACTATCCGATTTCATTTTCTGCATTAAAATGGCATTTTCAGCTTTATTAAGCAATTTATTTCTTTCAATCGATTCACTCATAAATGAGCTGGTTTTTCTGACGATGGGCTTGCGCGCCTCTGGATTTGAGCAAGAAAGAAAAACTGTTGAAACAATTAAGGTCAGGAATATATACTTCATGATGAGAAGGTTAATTCATTTGTTAAAGAAGGTAAAATACCTACGAATTTATTTACGGTGTCATTCAAAGAGAGGACGCTTCTTCCTCCGGCTGCGTTCACATGTCCGCCTCCATCGAAGTGATTTCGGGCAAATTCATTCACTGAAAACTCGCCTACAGATCTAAAAGATATTTTAACGATTTTTTGCTTTTTATCTTCAATGAAAATAGCAGCAAACATTACGTTTTTAATTGAAAGTGCATAATTCACAAAACCCTCGGTATCTCCTCGCTGAAACTTATATCTGTTGAGCTCGTTTTGCGACAAAGTAATATAGGCCGTATGATATTTTTCAAGCACGACCATATTATCAAGTGCGCGCCCTAATAATTGCATTCGGTTATAGGTGTTTACGTCGTGAATTCTATTATAAATATCAGCATTATTAGCTCCCTTATCTAAAAGATCTGCCACCACTCTGTGGGTCGCACTTGTCGTGGCCGGAAAACGAAAAGACCCGGTATCTGTCAAGATTCCTGCATACAAACAACTGGCCATATCTTTGTCAATCAATTCATTTTGACCTAATCTTTCAATAAATTGATAGACCATTTCACTCGTAGAACTCATACTGGAGTCAACAAAAGCAAAGTCAGCATAATCATCTGGTTGCTGGTGATGATCTATCATGACGTAAACCGGATGTATCTCTTTCATTACAGCTTCCATCACCTCACCTAAACGGTGAAAAGCGTTAAAATCTAAGGTAAATACCAATTCTGCAGCCTGCAGAATTTTCTCACCTCTTTCAAGGTTGGCTTCAAATATTTCAATTTGATCTTCACCTGGTAACCATTTCAAAAATTGGGGACAATCATTAGGCGAAACAACAGTCACTTGATGACCTGTTTTAACCAAGAACCAATAGAGTCCCAGACTCGAGCCATAGGCATCTCCATCAGGGTTCCTATGCGTTACAATGGCTACTTTTTTAGGTTCGGAAAGTACTTGCTTTAATCGTTGAAAATCTGCTTCATTCATAGTCTGCGAATATACAATAAAAATAATATTATCATTCTTATTTCACATTCTTTAAGATTGTTTTCATTAGTTCATTTTTATCATTATCAACACCCTAATAAGAGTAGATCTCTATTCAACTCATGGACTCATCAGGCACTCGCATTTTGAATCTGGGAAGGTCTTTATCAGATCAAATAAAGCCACTAAACTTTTTGTTTGATTTCATGAAAAATACTTCTCAAATAAGGATTTTAAGATAAAGAAAGTCGTTCTTTTTCAAAACGTTAGTCAAAAATATTAAAAATTAAGGGTTGTTAATTGGCCATTAGTCTTCAAAAAAAGTATTTTTGCAAAAAAAAAATTGAAATTTAATCTACATGGCAACAAATAGAACATTTACAATGCTAAAACCTGATTCTTTAGAAAAAGGTAATACAGGAGCGATTTTGGAAAAGATTAATGCTTCCGGTTTTAAGATCGTCGCAATGAAACAAACACAGATGAGCAAAAGGGACGCAGAGACTTTTTATGCTGTCCATAGCGAAAGACCTTTTTTTGGTGATCTAGTCGAATATATGACCAGAGGGCCTATCGTAGCTGCAATACTAGAAAAGGAAAACGCAGTTGAGGATTTTAGAACCCTGATTGGAGCAACGAATCCGGCAGATGCCGCTGAAGGAACAATAAGAAGATTGTTTGCAACATCTATCAGCGAAAATGCAGTACATGGTTCGGATAGCGATGAAAATGCAGCAATAGAGGGTTCATTTCATTTTTCTGGAAGAGAGATCTTTTAAATGTGAGCCTATAGCATAAAAAAACCGCCCTTAGAGGCGGTTTTTTTGATGTATCATACAACAGTAATAACAGGCATACTCATATCCATTTAATAGCTGTTACCTTAATTTTTCCCAAGGCCTCATCCATCATTTTAACAATTTTATCCTGACCATATTGCAATTCTTCCCGTAGGGCTGCTGAACTCAACTTTACAAAAATAGTTTGGTTCTTCATACTAACAGATTCAGTATAATTGGCCACCCCCTTCCCCATCACTTCGGTCCAGGCTTCCTTTACATAAATTTGATCCATTCCTTTTTGCAACTTATTTTCCTGCAACATTTGCGGAATCAAATCTTTCAATTTATTGGTGTCATTTTCTCTTTTACTCATATGCCATTTTAAAGACCAAACATTTTATATGACTGGCCTGTTTCTTTAATCAGTGCTTCTGTTCTAGCGTCATGTGTATCCGTGATAAACAACTGCCCAAAACGATCATCATTAACCAGATGTAGTAACTGCCCAACACGCTGATCATCTAATTTGTCAAAAATATCATCCAGCAGTAAAATAGGCTTGATATGAGATTTTTTTGTGATAAAATCAAACTGAGCCAATTTCAAGGAAATCAAAAATGATTTCTGCTGACCTTGAGAACCTATTTTCTTTACCGGATGCCCATTGATCTCAAAAAGAAGGTCATCTTTATGAATTCCTGCTGTTGAATATTGCAATACCTTATCTCTTTCAAGATGCTGTTTTAGCATCGTTCTAAAATCGGTATGTTCCAATTGGGTCTTATAAGAAAACGAAACTTCTTCTCTAAAATTATCTGCTGATGATTTTTCAATGATATGATTGTAGCGTTTGTTAAAGATGGGCGTAAACTCTTTAATAAAAGCTTTGCGTTTTTCATAGATTCTTATGCCAAATGTACTCAACTGCTCATCATAAATATCAAGGTTATCTTTATCAAAAGTAAAATTTGCTGCAAAATACTTCAACAAGGAATTTCTTTGGCTAATGGTCTTATTATAGAGGATCAGGTCCTGAAAATATTCCTTATCGTTCATAGAAATGATCATATCCATGAATTTCCTTCTAAATTCACTTCCTTCGCTGATCAGGTTTGTATCTGAGGGAGAAATGATCACCAAAGGAATCAATCCAAAATGATCTGATAACTTTTCATATTCCTTTCCGTTCCTTTTGACTACTTTTTTGTTCCCTTTCTTTAGACTACAATGAATGTGTTCTTCTCTGTCATCTTTTCTGTAAACACCATCCAATACAAAAAAATCGGTTTCATGTTTGATGTTCTGTGACGCAATCGAATTAAAATAACCTTTGGTATGAGACAAGTAATATATGGCATCCAGCACGTTCGTTTTCCCCACACCATTGTTTCCGACAAGGCAATTGATCTTCTGATCAAAACTAAATGATCTTTCAGAAAAATTCTTAAAGTTGATCAGTGAAATACTTTCTAAAAACATAGATAAAATACTTGTAAGTGCCTAAACTCTCCCGACGAGTCAGTACTATTTCCTGTCCGTCAAAAAAAACAGATAGTAACTAATTAATTTTTAACTATTTAAACCCTTTTCCTGTTCTAAGAAGAGAACCCTACAAAAAAACAAAAATTAAGTTTAAATTAAGTTAATAATTTGAATAAAAATTTTATTTTTGCGCAGTTAATAAAAATACTGATGGCGACTTACAAGAAAAGAGGAAATAAAGTAAAAAAAGGTAATCAAGGCAGCATTGAAGATCAAAGTACAACGGCTGAGGTTTTTAACACTTTAGACGAAACAGCTTCAAGATCTGAGCAATGGGTTGAAAAAAATCAAAAGATTATTTTTACAGGTTTAATAGTGATTGCCGGGGTCATTCTTGCATTTTTGGCTTACAACAAATATATCGTTGAACCAAAAGAAAAGGAAGCGGCAGATGAGCTTGCTTTTCCTAAAAGATACTTTGAAGAGGCGCAAAATACAAGCGTTGCTGTAGATTCTCTTTTTAACCTTAGTTTAAATGGAACAGATGGTAAATATGGTCTTATCGATATTGTTGACAACTACGGAGGTACGAAAGCAGGAAATCTTGCCAAATACATGAGTGGTATTGCTTTCTTAAAGACAGGTGACTATGAAAGTGCGATAAAGTATTTAAGTGATTTCTCTTCAGAAGATGAAATGCTTGCGGCTTTGGCCAAAGGAAATATAGGAGATGCTTTTGTTGAAATTGAACAACCTGAAGACGCTTTGCAATATTACCTTGAGGCAGCTAATATAAAGGACAATAATTTTACTTCACCTTTGTATTTATTCAGAGCCGGAAATGTGGCCATGGAGCTCGGTAAATTTAGTGATGCGGAAAGTTATTACACCAAAATTCAAGACGACTACCCAAAGTCTGAAGAGGCAAAGAATATTTCAATTTACGTCCAGAGAGCCAAGTTAGCACAAAAATAAAATCAGATGGCAACTACCAACCTTTCGTTATACGATAGTGAAAGCATCCCTGATGCTTCCGAATTTCGATTTGGTATTGTAGTGTCTGAATGGAATCCTGAGATTACACAAAATTTATATGAGGGAGCATTAGCTACCTTGCTAAAGCATGGGGCACTTGCTGAAAATATTTCAGCCATAAAGGTTCCGGGTAGTTTCGAACTTGTGTATGGTTGCAAACAGTTGCTTTCGCATGACGAGCTTGATGCTGTTATTGCCATTGGAAATGTCATCAAAGGTGAAACAGAACATTTTACTTTTGTTTGTGAAGGAGTGACTCAGGGCATCAAAGATCTTAATGTAAAATTTGATACGCCCACTATTTTTTGTGTACTAACCGATCATCACAAACAACAATCCCTCGACAGATCAGGAGGAAAACACGGTAATAAGGGAATAGAATGCGCCGTTGCGGCTATC
This sequence comes from uncultured Flavobacteriaceae bacterium, assembly GCA_963780405.1. Taxonomy (GTDB): domain Bacteria; phylum Bacteroidota; class Bacteroidia; order Flavobacteriales; family Flavobacteriaceae; genus Lutimonas. Next base: position 549,028 of record CAWABX010000001.1, on the reverse strand, counting down.
AAGATGGCTGCTTTAAAAAATCAACTGTAACTTTTATTGGTTGTAGATCATTAGTTTTTAACAGAACTTTATTTGACTAGCTGATCTTATTTCTTTAATTTTGTTTTAACTGCAAAAGGAAATGCTATGTTCGGAAATGCTTTTAAACCAAGAGCTCATTATGTATTCGATTACAAGCCTCGTTATTATGACGAGCGCAAAGAGCGTTTGGCAAAATTAAAAGAAAAGTACGAGAATAAAGATAGTGATCCAACCGATATCCCAAGGATTTCAATTTCAAAAGATCATCTCAAATCAAATTGGCAAAGGCATAAGAAGGTCTCCTCCAACAGAGCCGTAAACAAACGACTTGCTCTTATTATAACTATCTTAGTTGGAATTCTAGCGTATTTATTTGAATTGCATAAACTGTTTTAATGTCAGACTTCATTCGATTACTTCCAGATAATGTAGCCAATCAAATCGCTGCAGGAGAGGTTGTTCAACGCCCTGCTTCAGTGGTAAAGGAGTTGCTTGAAAATGCAGTGGATGCCGAGGCTACGGATATTAGCTTAATCATAAAGGATGCTGGGCGGTCACTGATCCAAGTCATTGATAATGGCAAGGGCATGAGCAAGTCGGATGCAAGAATGGCGTTTGAGAGACATGCTACTTCTAAAATACAAACAGCAAACGACCTTTACAATTTACATACCAATGGGTTCAGAGGAGAAGCACTAGCCTCAATTGCGGCCATAGCCCATGTGGTGCTTAAAACAAAAACAAAGGATTCTGAATTGGGGGTTGAAATAAGGATAAATGGTGGTGATTTTCTTTCTGAACAACCATCACTTACACCAGTGGGTTCTAATTTTGAAGTAAAAAACCTTTTTTATAATATTCCTGCCAGAAGAAATTTCTTAAAATCAAATTCTATTGAGACCAGACATATATTGGATGCCTTTCAAAGAGTGGCTTTCACTTATCCTAAAATAGCTTTTTCACTCGTGCACAATGAAAATGAAATTTTTAACTTACCTGCAGGAACTTCAAAACAGTGGACGGCAAATACCAGACAACGAGTGGTCAACATTATGGGAAAATCCACCAACGAGAAACTGGTACCTAATAATGAAGAAACTGATATTTTAAAAATCAACGGCTTTATTACCAAACCTTCCTATGCCAAGAAAAAAAAGGGAGAACAATTCTTCTTTGTCAATAATCGTTTTATCAAAAGCCATTACCTGCATCATGCTGTGATGAGTGCCTATGATGGCTTATTGAATCAGGGATACCATCCCTCCTATTTCCTTTATCTTGGAGGTTCCACCAAACAGCATTGATATCAATATTCACCCGACCAAAACTGAAGTAAAATTTGATAATGAACGTGATTTATACGCGATCATCAGATCCACCATCAAGCATAGTCTTGGACAATATAATGTTGCTCCGAGTCTTGATTTTGATCGGGATGCAACCTTGGATACTCCCTACGCTTATAAGGATAAGAGCTATGTGAGTACGCCAAGTATTGAGGTTGATCAGGATTTTAATCCGTTTAAAAAGGATGGATATACAAAGACAAAACAGCAACGAACTTCCCAATCTTCAATGGGAGGCTTTATATGTCAATGACCATCCGGAAAAAGAGTTGATCGACAATATCAGTGTTGACATGGACAATGTAACTCAGCAATTGTTTGAGGAAGCTCAGGAGGCTGCTGCTTTGAAAACGTTTCAGGTTCAATTAAAATATATTGCCAGTTCGATCAAATCAGGTATGGTTTTCATTGATCAAAATGCTGCACATCAACGAATACTTATATGAAGAGTATCTGACAAAGGTAACCATGGAGGGCATTGGTCATCAGCAATTATTATTCCCTCTCAAGATCAATATCAGCAAAAATGACATTATTATTGTCAAACAGATAGAACAAGATCTAAATAGCGCCGGGTTTCATATTTCAGAGATCCAGGAGGATGCATTGGTCCTAGATCCATTCCAACAACTATCGCTGAAAAGGAAGTTGTTGGTGTCTTGGAATCTTTAATTGAAAATTTCAAAAATGAGGTTCCGGAGTCCAGTTTTAGCCAGATAGATCTGATTACCAAGAGCTTGGCAAAAAGTCTTGCGATAAAAGCAGGAACCCCTTTAAATAACAAAGAACAAGAAAATATTTTAAATAAGTTGTTTTCTTGTAAGGAACCAAATTATTCACCTTTTGGTAAACAAACATATGTAACCTTGTCATTACAAGACTTGGAAGAAAAATTTAATTCATAAAGCTAATGGGCAAATTGACAGAAGCCATTAAACATTTGATCATTTTAAATGTTATTTTTTTTGCAGCAAGCTCCTTTTTAGGATTGAACCTCGGAAATTGGCTTGCCCTGTATTTTCCAAAAAATGATCACTTCGGTTTTTGGCAATTTGTAACCCATATGTTTATGCATGGAGGGTTTATGCATATCTTGTTCAATATGTATGCGCTTTGGGCCTTTGGTTCACCACTTGAACAAATGTGGGGAAGAAATAAATTTTTATTCTTTTACTTTTCAGCCGGAATAGGAGCAGGTCTCATTTATACCGCTGTAAATTATTTTCAGTTCAATAGTATTTATAATGATTTGATCGGAGCTGGTCTTCAAGCAGGCGATATCCAAAACCTCCTCGAATCAGGAAGGTATAATTCGGGAATTTTGGACCAGATTCCAGAAAAAAAATTGTCTGACATATATCAAATCTATAACACACCGGCAGTAGGTGCTTCCGGTGCAATTTATGGCGTTTTGGTGGCTTTTGGAATGAGCTTTCCAAATGCCAAACTCGCCCTGATATTTTTACCTGTTCCCATTGCAGCGAAATACTTTATCCCTGTTTTGATAGCTCTTGATCTTTTTTCAGGAGTTACGGGATTTTCAATTTTTGGTGGTGGCATAGCGCATTTCGCCCATGTAGGTGGGGCCATTATAGGCTTTATCATGATGAAATACTGGGAGAAGAATCAATTCAAACGATGGAACTAACAAACGAGAGAATCATGAATTGGCTGACAAACCTTTACCACAAATTTCTTTCCCGAAGCATCGTCGAAAGAATCATTTTGCTCAATGTGGCCATTTTTATCCTTACCTATTTGTTCAACACTTTCTCCTTTCTTGTTTCAAATAGATGGTAATTTCATAGTAAACTGGTTCTCGTTACAGCCGGATTTTGAATTGTTGCTATTCAGACCCTGGACCATTATCACCTACGGTTTCCTTCATTTAGGATTCTTCCATATCCTTTTTAATATGCTAGTGCTCTATTATTTTGGAAATCTGTTTATTGATTTTTTTAATTCCAAACAGTTTCTGCTTTACCTTTTGCTAGGAATCATTTCTGGTGGATTCATCTATATGCTATCCTATAATTATATGCCAGGTCTAAAAACTCAAGCCTCTCTTTTAATTGGTGCTTCAGCCGGTGTAATGGCAATTGTTATTGGTATTTCGAGTCATATACCCCATTATTCTCTTCAATTTAGGTTTATAGGAAACGTCAAATTGTTGTATATTGCTGTTGTATTGGTAGTATTGGATGTAGTACAAATTCCTTCAGGTAATGCGGGAGGACATTTGGCCCATCTTGGAGGATCTCTTCTTGGTTTTATGATTGACCAATATCTGAATCAGGGAACTGATCTGATCGCATGGATCACCGGAAGCATGACGAAAAAGGAGAAAAGGCCTTTAAAAACAGTTTATAAAAGTCCAAAGAAAACTACCTACTACAAGAAAGAATCAAAATCAGAAGAACAAGCGAGAATTGATAGTATTCTCGATAAGATAAGTAAATCGGGATATGATACCCTAAGCAAAGAAGAAAAGGACTACCTGTTTAACGCAGGTAAAAAATAATTATAACGCATTCCCCTCTTGAAAAATTTATCTTTTATACATAAAATTGTATTTTTTCTAAACAATATTGTGGCATTGCTTTTCTTTGCCTCTTTAACACTTCCTTATATCTCTCCCAAGTCTTTTCCGCTGCTATCCATCATGAGCCTTGCAGTACCGCTTCTGCTATTTGCTCATGTACTATTTATCATTTACTGGTTACTCGCAGGTCTGAAGAAGCAATTTCTACTGTCATTTTTAAGCATTCTTCTCGCTATTGGACTGTCATTTTTCCCTTATAAGTTCAACTCCAGAGAAGTGGTGAGCGGCAGTAGTTTCGGAGTCATGAATTTTAATGTTAGGCTGTTCAATAAATATGAATGGATAACATCGGATCAAGTTCCTGCTGAAATTTCAAATTTCATTAAAAAAGAGGCCCCTGAGATCGTCACTTTACAGGAATATACCAATAACAACGATTTTAGTATTTCATATCCATATCAATACAAAAAGTTAAACAGAGGTAAAAAAGGAATCGGCTTGGCCATTTTTTCAACATTCAGAATCGTACATCAAGGTAGCCTGGATTTCGAAAACTCAAATAACAATGCCATTTTTATAGATGTCATTAGGAATGATGATACGATCAGGGTGTATAATGTACACTTGGAATCATTTGGTATTAAGCCCGATAGTGTAGATTTGAATATAGATGAAACAAGATCGAGAAAATTAATATACAGGCTGAAAAACTCGTTCACCAAGCAACAGGATCAGGTAGAAAAATTCCTGGAGCATTACAGTACTTGTCATTATAAAACAATTATCAGCGGAGATTTTAACAATACCGCGTTTTCATGGGCCTATAGAAAACTCAAAGGAGATCTGAATGATAGTTTTATAGAGGCTGGCGAAGGATTTGGTAAAACCTACCCTTTTAATACCTACCCCTTAAGAATTGATTTTATACTTTCTGATAAGAAGTTTAAGGTGAATCAACACAAGAATTTTGAAATTAAGCTTTCAGATCACGAACCGGTGATGGCCAGATTCAGTTATTGATTTCCACCCATTTTTCACATTTATTTTTGATGTCATTGAAAAAACCTCCTTCGATGAAAAAATTGTATTTTTGTCGACGCAAAAGATTTGGGCATGACGACAGATAAAAAAGTGGCTTTTTACACGCTGGGATGTAAATTAAATTTCTCTGAAACTTCTACTATAGCAAGGGATTTTAAAAATGAGGGTTTTGAAAGAGTGGAATTTGATGAATTTGCAGATATTTATGTGATCAATACTTGTTCTGTCACTGACAATGCGGATAAGCGTTTTAAAACCATCGTAAAATCAGCCTTGAAACAGAATGAAGACGCCTTTTTGATTGCTATCGGATGTTACGCTCAATTAAAACCTGAAGAACTTGCCAATATCAATGGAGTTGATATGGTTTTAGGGGCAACCGAGAAATTTAAAGTGCTTGATTATATCCATGATCTTTCAAAAAATAATATTGGAGAAATTCATTCCTGTGAAATTGATGAGGCAGATTTTTATGTCGGTTCTTACTCTATTGGTGACCGCACACGTGCTTTCCTAAAAGTTCAAGACGGGTGCGATTATAAATGTACTTATTGCACGATTCCCTTAGCAAGAGGAATCTCCAGAAGTGATACACTCGACAATGTGCTGTCAAATGCCAGGGAAATATCCGCCAAGGGAATTAAAGAAATCGTCCTGACCGGAGTGAACATTGGAGACTATGGCAAAGGTGAATTTGGCAATAAAAAACATGAACATACTTTTCTGGATCTTGTTCAGGCTCTCGACAAGGTTGCTGGGATAGACCGTATAAGAATCTCCTCAATTGAGCCTAACCTGCTTAAAAACGAGACCATTGATTTTGTTGCTCAATCAAACAGTTTTGTGCCTCATTTTCATATTCCTCTTCAAAGTGGCAATGATCAATTGCTGAAGACTATGAAGAGAAGGTACCAGACAAGCCTGTACATCGATCGTGTAAAAAGAATAAAATCAACCATGCCACATGCCTGTATAGGTGTCGATGTGATTGTTGGCTTTCCCGGAGAGACGGATGATCTGTTTTTGGAAACCTATCAATTGCTCTCTGATCTTGATATCTCCTACCTGCATGTCTTTACTTATTCTGAAAGACCAAATACAGAAGCGGTGAGCATGGAGGGAGTGGTTCCCCAAAAAGTAAGAAACAAAAGAAGTAAAATGCTCAGAGGATTATCAGTTAAAAAAAGAAGGGCTTTTTATGAGTCTCAACTGGGATCAACCTTACATGTGCTCTTTGAAGGTGAAAACAAGAAAGGATATATCCATGGGTTCACTGAGAACTATGTAAAAGTCAAAGCTCCCTGGAATCCCGCTCTGGTCAATACATTACATCCCGTAAAGCTGATCAGTTTGGATGAAGATGGCCTGGTAAGATTCGAATGGGTCGAACAAATAGTTATGCAATAAAACACTTCTTTACGCCCAAAGATTTAGTATTTTTGACGCCATAAGAGGTCAATGGAAGATAAAATACATATCTATTTTATGCCAGGTCTGGCAGCGAGTTCAAAAATCTTCGAATACATTAAAGTTACTGATGATAGATTTGTCTTACACCATCTTGAATGGCTTGAACCCGATAATGAAAAAGAGACGCTTGCCCATTATGCTGCCAAATATGTGAAGATGATCACTCATAAACGGCCAGTATTGATCGGTGTTTCATTTGGAGGTATCCTTGTTCAGGAAATTGCAAGACTCATTGAAGTTAGTAAACTGATCATCATTTCAAGTTTAAAAAATGATCAGGAACTGCCTAAACGGCTTAAATACCTGAGGAAAACGAGAATATACAAACTCTTTCCTTTCAAACGTTTGTCAACTATAGATGACTTTACCAAATACAACTTTCACCCCCAATTGAAAAAAAAGGGGGAATTATATAATAAATATTTGAGTATTAGAAATGAAAAATATTTAAATTGGGCCATTCATAATATGTTGAGCTGGAAGAACAATTCGCGGCTGCAAGATCTGATACACATCCATGGTACAAAGGATGAGATCTTTCCGATCAAGTACATCAAAGATTGTATTCCTGTTGAAGGCGGTACACATGCTATGATTATTGTCCATGCTAAAAAAATAAGTGCAATTATAGAGACCCTTTTACTAGATGATACTTGAACAAACAGATATAAACGATGTCATTCTTTTAACTCCAAGAGTTTATAAAGATGAAAGAGGGTACTTTATGGAATCTTATAATCAGAAGAAAGTCGACAAACTCATCAAAGACAATTTTGTTCAGGATAACGAATCTCTATCAAACAAAAATGTGCTCAGAGGTCTTCACCTTCAGGTTCCGCCTTATGCCCAGGCAAAACTCATCAGAGTGATCAAAGGAAGTATTTTGGATGTAGCTGTTGATCTCAGACAAAGTTCAAGTACCTATGGCAAACACTTCAAACATATATTAAGTGGAGAAAATAAAAAACAATTATATATTCCTAAAGGATTCGCCCATGGTTTTTTGAGTCTTGAAGACGGCACGATTTTAAATTATAAATGTTCTAACTATTACCATGCTGACAGTGAGTCTTCTATCGCATGGAATGACCCCAATTTATCTATAGATTGGGGTATACTTGACCCTATTTTGGCCGAAAAGGACCGTTTGGCGGAAAATTTTGCTACATTTGAAAATCCCTTTTAATTTTAAAACCCCTTTATGATGAGCAGATCGTATCGATTCATAGTGCTAGCCAGTATTATTATTATCGCTGTTTTTTTTATCAATGCAGAAACCTCTGATAAAAATACAGTTGCTGAAAATCAGTCTCCTATTGATACTTCAGACAAGGAAGAAAGCAACTATAAAATTAAAGCACTGAAAATACCTGAGAACCTCAGCTTTGCAGGGGAAAAAGTACAGCTGAACAAAACTGATATTAGAGAAAGAATAGACAGGGAATTATTGGTGAATACCTATTGGCAATCAAACGCTTTATTGTGGTTTAAAAGAACCCATAAGTATTTTCCGGTGATAGAACCTATTTTGAAAGAGAAGGGTGTTCCAGATGATTTTAAATATCTGGCAGTAATTGAAAGTGATTTAAGAAATGTTACTTCTCCTGCCGGTGCAAAAGGAATGTGGCAAATGCTAAAGGACGCGGGAAGAGAAAATGGCCTTGAGATCAATGATAACGTTGATGAAAGATATCATTTAGAGAAAGCAACAAGAGCGGCATGTGATTATTTGATCAAAGCGAAGGAAAGGCTTGGAAGTTGGACATTGGCGGCCGCTGCCTATCATGCAGGTAATTATGGAATTGAAAAAAGATTGACAGAACAGATGGTAGATAGTTACTATGATGTTTTAGCAGGAGAAAATACGGAGCGTTATGTTCCGAGAATAGTTGCCGCTAAAGAAATTCTTAGTAATCCAGAAAAATATGGTTTTGAATTTGACAATGAAGATCTTTATAAAATTGGTCCTAGCCATGCAGTGAAAGTGGATACGGCTATTACGAACATTGCCAATTTTGCCAAAAAATACAATACAAATTACAAAGAACTTAAGATACTTAACCCTTGGTTACGAGAGAACAAACTCAACAACAAATCGGGAAAGTTATATGAAATTAAAATCCCGAGTTAAGCATTTTCTAAATGTTTTGATACCCTGTTCACGCAAATCAAATTGTCATATTTGAAATTGATTTCTGAGACGATCTGAATTCATTGATGATCTCATGAACAATGTCTGCCGCAGGTTTGATCTCGTGAATGAGGCCGGCAATTTGACCAATTTCAAGTTCTCCTTCATCTAGATCACCTTCGAACATTCCTTTTTTGGCCCTGCCACGCCCTAATAATTTTTCTAATTGATCATGTCCAACTTGCTGTCTATAAAGCTCTTGCACTTTTTTATAGAATTCATTTTTTATCAATCTTACAGGAGTTAATTCTTTTAAAGTTACATGTGTATCTCCATCCTGTGTTTTAATGACTTCTTGTTTAAAATTAATATGTGCAGATGATTCTAAACTCGCTACAAACCTGCTGCCAATTTGAACTGCATCAGCTCCCAAGACCATTGCTGCAAGCATGCCATTTCCAGTTGCAATTCCTCCTGCTGCAATTAAGGGTATCGAAATTTTCTCTTTTACCATAGGAATAAGGGTAAAAGTGGTAGTCTCTTCCCTCCCATTATGGCCTCCGGCCTCAAATCCTTCAGCCACTATGGCATCAACTCCGGCTTCCTGTGATTTTAAGGCAAATTTCACACTGCTAACTACATGTACTACCGTAATGCCATGATCCTTTAAAAAGCGAGTGTATAATTTTGGGTTGCCAGCCGAAGTAAAAACGATCTTGACATTTTCTTCAAGTATAATCTCAAGTATTTCTTTCAAATCAGGGTAAAACAAAGGGATATTTACCCCAAAAGGTTTCTTCGTGGCTCTCTTACATTTTTGGATGTGCTCCCGCAGCACATCCGGGTACATTGATCCGGCACCTATCAAACCCAAACCTCCTGCATTACTAACGGCTGCAGCTAATTTATATCCACTAACCCAAACCATACCTGCCTGAATAATAGGAAATTCTATATGAAACAAATCAGTAATTCTGTTCTTTCCAGTTGCCATAATGAAGTCAATTAATCCCATAAATTTAATGGCTTTTATTCAATTTATGAATGATTATCTTAGCAAATTACAGAAGATATCAAGTATATGACCAAGGATCAAAAAAGATTCTCTTTTATCAAAACCATCATCTATACGACATTGGCGCTTATCGCTTTTGCTGCCAATTCTGTAATCTGTCGTTTAGCACTTAAGGATGCGGCTATAGATCCTGGCGTGTTTACAGGTATACGTTTGTTCTCTGGAGCTGCTGTTCTTATGGTATTGGTATTTCTTTCAAAAGAGAATAAGTCTGAAAAATCAAAAGGCTCCTGGACCTCAGCCGGGATGTTATTCTTATATGCCGCTGCCTTTTCTTATGCTTATGTTTCATTGGAGACCGGAATTGGTGCCTTGATCATATTCGGTGTGGTTCAAATTACCATGATCGCCTCTTCACTTATTTCCGGATATAAGATGAATGCTCATGGAATGGTTAGGTATCCTTCTGGCCTTAGCAGGATTTTTGTATTTGTTGTTACCTGGAGCTTCTGCCCCCTCTCTCAGTGGATTTATTTTGATGTCCTTGTCTGGGATCGGATGGGGAATTTATTCCTTAAGAGGTAAAAACTCCAAGCATCCCTTAGTAGATACAGCGTACAATTTTTTAAGATCACTCCCTTTTTTGATCCTGCTGATCTATTTTTTGGTACAGGAAAGTAACTATTCTACCAAAGGTATACTTCTTGCCTTATTGTCTGGTATTGTTACTTCAGGCATCGGATATACCATTTGGTATACAGCGCTCAAAGGATTGAATTCAATTCAAGCCTCAATTGTACAACTTTTGGTCCCTGTATTGGCAGCGATGGGTGGAGTCATATTTATTGGGGAATTTATAAGTCTTAGATTAATGGTCTCTTCCTTAATGATCCTGGGAGGTATCCTCTTGCTGATCATAAAGAGAATTCCCTCAAAGAAACAAGCATAAACAACTCTTGCCTTTACGTGATAAAGTAGATTTTTACTATTGATAAATGTTAAGTATATAGGCCTAACCGATCACTCCAGAACCCAATAATTCATCCTCCTGATACCAGGCAACAAACTGACCTTCTGTAATTGCTGATTGAGGGTTTTGAAAAGAAACATAAAGTCCATTTTTAGCTCTGTACAAGGTAGCTTTCTCTAAAGGCTGTCTGTATCTAATTCTTGCCAAAACCTCCATCTCTTGTCCAACCTCAAGCGACAGATCTTCACGAATCCAATGAATTTCAGATGCGTTGACAAAAAGTACATTTCTATATAAGCCTTGATGTTCCTTGCCTTCACCGGTATAAATTACATTTTCAATCACATCAGTATCAATCACAAATAAAGGCTCAACCGTGCCTCCAACAGCAAGACCTTTGCGCTGGCCTTTGGTAAAATAATGTGCTCCCTGATGCTTACCTACAGCTTTTCCATCCTCTAAAGAGTAGTGAAACTTTTGGCTATAAAACTGTAAGGCCTCTTCCTGATCAGAGAATTCGGGTATTTCTCTGTTGTAAATAGTCGAATCATTAGGAATTTGAACGATAACTCCTTCTTTTGGTTTTAATTGCTGTTGTAAAAATTCAGGTAACCTGACTTTTCCGATAAAACACAGTCCTTGAGAATCTTTTTTTTCAGCTGTAACAAGATCAAGTTCAGCCGCGATCTTGCGAACTTCAGACTTGTTCAATTCACCGATAGGAAATAAAGCCTTTGCCAATTGGTCTTGAGATAACTGACATAAAAAATAGGATTGGTCCTTGTTATGATCCTGACCAGCTAAGAGGCTGTAGATCTTTTTACCATCAATCTCCTGCTCTCCTTTCCTGCAATAATGGCCCGTTGCAACATAATCTGCATTGAGGTCCATGGCAATATCCATAAAAACATCAAATTTGATCTCTCGATTACACAAAACATCAGGGTTTGGAGTTCTGCCCATCTTATATTCCCTAAACATGTAATCAACGATTCTTTCCTTGTACTGCTCGCTAAGATCAACTACCTGAAAAGGAATGCCGAGTTTTTCGGCTACAAGCATAGCATCGTTACTGTCTTCAAGCCAAGGACATTCATTTGAAATTGTTACAGAATCATCATGCCAGTTTTTCATAAACAGTCCAATGACTTCATAACCTTGTTGCTTGAGTAAATAAGCAGCAACGCTTGAATCAACACCTCCTGATAATCCTACAATAACTCTTTTCATCGACTAAAAAATTGCGTCGGCAAAGATACGAAAAACAATTAGTAAAAAAATGACTTCAGATATGAAGTCTAAAGGCAGCTATAAAGATCATGATCACAAACCAAAGCAAAACATCATCCTTTACCCTGTAAAAAATTTCTTATTCTTCAAAGGGTAGGTACAGACTAAATTAAATGGAAACTACAATGATGTAAAGACAAGTAATTCACTTATCTTATATAAACTAATAATTAGTCTTCTTTCTTTGGTTTTAAGGCAGGTTGTTCGGTACTGACCAATTCGCCATCTACATAATTTTCCCAGGTGCCCACTCTTAGGTCATCCTTAAAAGGTCCTTTCTTAATCAGATCTCCTGATTTTCGACTGTAGTATATGGCCATTCCATTTAATTTGCCATTGGCATAATTGAAATCCTGATAAAGAAATCCTTTGATAGAATATTTCTTATAATTACCATGAAGCAAACCATTTTTATATGCCGTGATCTCAGTAGGCTCTCCTGAGGGATAAAAAGTTTTATAATCACCATCGAGTTTTCCGTTTACATAGTTTTCTTCACTCATAACAGATTTACCGTCAGGGTGGTAATACAACCATTTCCCTTCTCTTTCTTTTCCTCTCATTAAACCCTTGCTTTCCAAGGCACCTGATGGCGTATAAAAACTGACCTTCGCAAGATCACTTGTCTCTTCATATTCTTTGACGATGATGGGAAAGTCTGAATTTGAAGCTGAATAATATTTGAACACCCCAACTTCTTTACCATGATCAAAGGTTCCGGTATATCGGATGCGGTTGTTATTATAATACTTTCTCCATACGCCATGTCGCTTACCCTCTGCATCCATTTGATTAATATCTCCCTGAGCATTGCTCATGAAAAAATTTAAAAAACAGATTAAAAACAAACTATATTTATACATTCAATTGATTTTTCTAATTAAATAACTCTGAAAAGCACAAAATGTTGTTCAAATTTATCCTTTATCATAAGGGTAAAAATAGAAATATTTTTTAATTTTAAGTTCTCCCCTGAAACAGATGATTCAATTAAGAAGTCATTTAATATAAAATTAGTTAAAATAAGGGCTGCCAAAGTAATTACCAATTGAAAAAAGCATGGAGGATAAGCATCTTATCAGTATTCTTAATGGAATTATCAATGCCAAAAGAATCTATCGCGACAAAGCCGCACAAGATATTCTGGAGCAGCCGCATTTGATCCCAAAACTAATTGGAAAGATCTATGATATTGAAGATCCACTGCATATCAAAGCTGCATGGGTGTTTGAACTTGTTTGTCTGGAAGATATGACAGTTTTAAACCCTTTTATTCATGATTTTATAAGCGGTATGCGACTATTAAAGCATGAGAGTTCCTTAAGGCCTGTTTCAAAAATTTGCAGCCTTTGGAGTGCCTATTATTTTGCTAATAACACCGACAAAGTAGTCTTGTCAAAGGAGGATAAGGAGCAGATCATTTCCTGTAATTTTGATTGGCTAATTGAAGAGCATAAGGTGGCTACACAGGTCTTTGCGATGGACACCTTAAAACTCTGGGGATATGAGGAGGATTGGATACACCAGGAATTAAGATCTGTGCTTGAAAAAAACACTGATTCAGGAACTAAAGGGTACAAAGCGCATGCAAGGAAATTATTAAAAAATCTATAGAAGCATGATGTATAAAATTGACTAATGCCCTATTTTTGCAACTTAAGAAAAAACTTAATTAAGATGAATTTGACAACCTTGAATGCTATTTCTCCAATTGACGGGAGGTACAGAAATAAAATAGAAGGACTCTCCTCCTTTTTTTCTGAGGAAGCCCTGATTAAATACAGGGTTAAAATTGAAATTGAATACTTTATTGCACTTTGTCAAATTCCTCTTCCACAACTAGAGAGTTTCGATGCCGAACTTTTCACCACCTTAAAGGCTATTTATGAGAATTTTTCTACCCAGGATGCTTTAAGAATTAAAGAAATAGAAGCTGTTACCAACCATGATGTCAAAGCCGTTGAATATTTTATCAAGGAAAAGTTCGACATGCTTAACCTTCAAAAATACAAGGAGTTTATCCATTTTGGACTTACCTCACAGGATATAAACAATACGGCAGTTCCTTTATCTTTAAAAGATGCTTACGAAAGTATCTATATTCCGGAAATCAATGCCTTAATTGATAAACTCACTTCACTTTCAAATGAATGGAACCAAATTTCCATGCTGGCAAAGACCCATGGTCAACCTGCTTCCCCTACTCGATTGGGAAAGGAAATATATGTTTTTGTCGAAAGGATCAAGCAACAATTAAAATTGTTAAATGATATCCCCTTCGCCGCTAAGTTTGGAGGTGCTACAGGAAACTTTAATGCCCATAAAGTGGCTTATCCAAATCAAGACTGGAAGGCATTTGGAAGTCATTTTGTTCAGGATATTCTGGGATTGAGCCACTCTTTCCCCACTACTCAAATCGAACATTATGATCATTTGGCGGCCTTATTTGATGGTTTAAAAAGGATCAATACCATAATCATTGATCTCAACAGGGATTTTTGGCAATATATTTCAATGAATTATTTTAAACAAAAGATAAAAAAGGGAGAAGTTGGCTCTTCGGCCATGCCACATAAAGTAAACCCTATTGATTTTGAAAACAGTGAAGGTAATCTTGGTATAGCCAATGCCATATTTGAGCATTTATCAGCTAAACTACCGATTTCAAGATTGCAGAGAGATCTTACAGATTCTACCGTACTAAGAAACATAGGAGTTCCTATGGGACATACCATTATTTCGATCACTTCAACCCTAAAAGGATCTGAATAAATTGTTATTGAATCAAGAAGCCTTTGACAAAGACCTCGAAGACAACTGGGCGGTTGCTGCAGAGGCCATTCAAACCATCTTAAGACGGGAGGCTTATCCTGATCCTTATGAAGCATTAAAAGGATTGACAAGGACAAACGCGAAAATCAATCAAAAATCAATAGCAGATTTTATTGATACGCTTGAAGTAACTGAGGATATTAAAATCGAATTAAAAGCGATAACACCTCATAATTATACTGGAATATAAATATCTTTTTTATGCGCTACTTTTTTATGGTCGTACTCCTTTTCTCTATGGTATCTTGTATCAATAAGAGCAAGGTGCATATGGATGATTTCAAGCAAGGTAAATTCAAAACCGTCCTGGAAGACAAGGAAACTGTGTCTTTTGCAACCCGAAATGACAGCATTCAAATTGAAGATTTTAATGGAATAAAGGATACCTTTAACATCAAATGGCTGGATCAGTTTGAATATGTCTTGACCAAAAAGATTTCCTAAAACATTGCTTGATAGTACACCGTTTTATGTAAAAATAACTAGTGTGGAACAAAACTCATATTCATTTAAGGCTTATTACAAGGGATCTAATTTTAAACAAAAAGGAACGGCATTTAAACTGGAATAAAACGAATTGAAATATCACCTGAATTATGGAAATATTTTTACACGTCGAAACATGGGTAGCGTTGCTTACACTAACTTTTCTAGAAATTGTACTTGGGATCGATAATATTATTTTTATTTCAATTACCGCCGGGAAGCTTCCAAAAAACAAGGTAAGGAAAGCGACAAATATTGGTCTGTTTTTCGCTATGATCTTTAGGATATTACTATTGATTGGTGTCTCTTATATTATTGCAATGAAGGAGCCTTTATTCAACGTAAATCTGTCTTGGTTTCAAGCAGGCATTTCAGGTCAAAGCCTTATTCTTTTGGGAGGTGGCTTCTTTTTATTGTATAAAAGCACCCATGAAATACATCAAAAGGTGGAAGGCACACCGGATGAAATACCGACAGGGAAAGACTTAAAATCTTCTTTCACAAAGGTGGTCATTCAAATAGTGTTAATTGACATTGTTTTTTCCTTTGACTCGGTGTTGACAGCTGTTGGTATGACAAACGGCATACAAGGAGCCTTATTGATTATGATCATAGCCGTCATTATTTCTATTCTTATCATGATGATCTTTGCTTCAACTGTCGGAAATTTTGTCAATAGGCATCCTACGGTACAAATGCTGGCACTGTCCTTTCTCATCCTGATTGGTTTTATGTTGGTGACCGAAAGTGCCCATCTTTCAAACGCAGTCATTTTTGGGCAACATGTGGGGGCCATTCCAAAAGGTTACCTATACTTTGCGATCGCTTTTTCTCTGGCTGTAGAAGCCTTGAACATGAGGGTTAGAAAAATGCTGAGAAAAAAATAACCATTGACTGCGATCAAGTGATCTGTAGCTATGGGTTTTCATTCTTAGCAGCTTGATTTCACAGGCTCAGAAAAAGACATTTTAGAAAACAAATATTGCATTACAACATTTCTACTCGTGGAACTGTACCTTTAGTTACTTAGACAAGTCTTAACCGGCTCTAGCTTTGCATGGAAATAATTGAACAAATCCATGCACATGTACATTAAACAAAAATCAATATTGAAAGGAGCCCTAAGCCTCATGTTCATCGTCATGACACATCAGGTTCAGGCTCAATCGTCTTCGGTGATCAATCTAGAAGATGTAAAAGTCAAAGCAAAAGAAAAAAATACCAGTCTAAAAATTTCTCAACAAGATTATGCACTGGCAAAAGCTCAATATGAAAGCTCTCGTGCGGTGTTGCTTCCTCAAATCAGACTGAGTAATACCAGTTCTTTCACCAATAATCCGCTGAATGCCTTTGGTTTTAAATTACTTCAAAGAGATGTTGAAGCTGCAGATTTCAACCCCGACTTACTCAATGATCCGGGAAACGTTGAGAATTTTAACACGCGTATTGAATTGATGCAGCCGCTGATCAATGTCGATGGATGGAAAGAAAGAAAAATGGCCAATCTCAATGTAGAAGCATCAAATCTTCAAGCCCAAAGAACAGCAGAATATGTGGAACTCGAGGCCATCAAAACTTATATGCAGTTGCAACTGGCTTATAAATCTCTTGAAGTTATTCAACAAGCAAAAGAAACAGCAGTTCAAAATCACATTTGGGCTAAAAACAGTTTTGAACAAGGTATGATGCAAAATGCAGCTTATCTTGATATGGAGGTGAGAGTGGTCGAGGTGGAACACAAACTGAATTTGGCGAAATCCAACGTCCAAAACGTCTCAGACTACCTGGCTTTCTTAATTGGAGAAGACAATAATTCAACTCTCATACCAGCTGGCGAATTGATACTGGATCCCATCAATGCAGAAGAGAATTATACATTAAACATGGAGAGGAAGGATCTTCTTGCCATGCAATATTCAGTCAGTGCTCAAGAGAAGATGTTCGAATCCTCAAAAATGAGTTTTATTCCAAGGGCAAACGCTGTAGCCAATTATGAATGGAACGATGCATCCTTTATGGGCTTTGGAGCCAACAATTATTTGATAGGACTTCAACTTTCATGGGATATTTTCAGCGGCTATAAAAACATCGGTAAAATCCATCAGGAAAAAGCACTTTTAGAAAAGGCCAATCTTGAGAAAGAAAAATATATTCAGGAAAGTGAACTGGAAATCAATAAAGCCAAAAGACAATTTGCTGATTCTAAAAATCAAATCGAATTGAGTAGCCTGGCCCTCGACCAATCTAAGGAAGCTTTCAGAATTACAAGTAACAGGTTCAAGCAGGGTCTCGAACAATCTAAGGATCTGCTCTATGCCGAAACCAAATATCATGAAAAAGAACTTGAACATGCCCGAGCCATCTTCAATTTCAATTTTTCCAAAGTCTATTTAAAATTCTTAACTCAATAAAAGCTTACAAGATGAAACTAAAAACTAAAACCATACAAATATTGGGTCTGAGCCTTTTTCTGACCTTCTCACTGGCAAGTTGTTCTGATTCAAAAACCGATTCCTCTGATCACCAAGAATTGGTCAACGTACAAGTGGCTACATCTGTCTTACCTGCCAATGAAGGCTATTTCAGTGCCAGCGGACAAATCGAAGCCGAGCAATTTGCCAATATCAGTACCCGTATGATGGGATATGTGACCAGGGTGTATGTCAAAGTTGGAGACAAAGTACGTAAAGGTCAAGCTTTGATCGATATCAATAATGCTGATATGGAAGCTAAAAAAGCACAGACCCAGGCAGGAATCATTCAGGCCCAGGCCCGATTTAACACGGCCAAAAAAGATTTGGACAGATTTCAGGTATTATTCGATCAGAACAGTGCTTCTCAAAAGGAGCTTGAAGATGTAAAAACACAGTACGATATTGCCGAGGCTCAACTGGAAAATGCAAGACAAATGGAAAATGAAGTTGAAGCTATGCTGTCTTATAGCAATTTAAAAGCACCGTTTACAG
The DNA here is from genome assembly GCA_963780405.1 of uncultured Flavobacteriaceae bacterium. Classification (GTDB taxonomy): domain Bacteria; phylum Bacteroidota; class Bacteroidia; order Flavobacteriales; family Flavobacteriaceae; genus Lutimonas. Next base: position 530,918 of record CAWABX010000001.1, on the reverse strand, counting down.
GTGTGATCACCTCAAAGTCTGTAAAGGCAGGTGATATGGCTAATCCAGGTCAGCACCTTCTAAGTCTGGAGGCACCGGATAATTTTGTTGCCAAAGTGATGGTCCCTGAAACAAATATTCCATATGTGCATCAGAATGACAGTGTCAAAGTATATGTAAAATCAAATGATCAGACGCTTGCAGGTACTGTAAGTGAAATCAGTACTTCCTCACAAAATTCAGGCGGCCAGTACCTGGTAAAGATAAAATTAGGGGCCCCTAAGGAAACCAAATTGTATTCAGGTATGTTTATCTCAGCTGATTTCCCTACATCTCATACCAACAATAATCAAGTATTGGTTCCAAAGCAGGCAATAGTTAGAAAGGGCGATCTGCAAGGAATATATACTGTCAGTGCTTCAAATACAGCCATCCTTCGCTGGCTAAAGTTGGGCAGGTCGATAGGAGATCAGATTGAAGTACTTTCTGGGCTTTCAGAAGGTGAACAATATATCCTAAATGCAGAAGGAAAATTATATAACGGAGCAAAACTCAACATTAAATAAAAAGTTATGGATAAAGGATTTGCCGGAAAAATTGCATCGGTTTTCTTACAATCGAAGCTGACCATTTTACTTATGGTAATTTTTATGATCATCGGAGTGTATAGCTCCTATTTGATCCCTAGGGAGGAAGAACCTCAAATTGAAGTACCTATTGCAGATATATTTGTGGGCTATCCAGGTGCTACGCCTTCAGAGATCGAATCAAAGGTGGCCAAACCACTCGAAAAAATAGTGAGTAATTTACCGGGGTTGAATATGTATACTCCACCTCCATGAATGGAAAAGCGATGCTTATCGTTCAATTCTATGTGGGAGAAGACCTGGAGAGATCCTTCGTTCAATTGTACAATGAGATCATCAAACATATGGACCAAATTCCTCAAGGTGTTCAAATGCCTTTGGTAAAAACCAGAGCCATTGATGATGTACCGGTTCTGGGCTTAACCTTTTGGAGTGAAACCTATGATGATTTTCAGCTTAAACAATTGGTTGAAGAAGTGAATTCTGAGATTGAAAAAGTAGAAGGAGTGGCCATTACCAACATTATCGGAGGGCGAAGTCAGGAAGTAAGTGTGGTACTTGACAAAGACAAACTGGCGGAAAACAAACTTGATATTTTAAGTGTAGCTCAAATGATTCAAGTGAGCAACCTTCAATCTCATTCAGGTGCAATTACCAATAGCGATGAGGAAATAAGCATCCATACGGGTGACTTTTTAAGAACCATTGATGATATAGAGAACTTAATTGTCGGGGTCTACCAAAACAGACCGGTCTATTTAAATCAGGTTGCCAAAGTTAGTTATGGTGCTGCGACTGCCAAAGAGTATGTTAATTTTGGCTTTGGGAAGGCAGCTGAAAACAAAGAAGCACATCCCGACCTTTACAATGCTGTAACACTTTCTATTGGAAAACAAAAAGGTGGTGATGCCATGAAAGTGTCAAGTGTGATCCTCGAAAAAATTGAAGCGCTAAAAAAGACCTGATTCCTGATGAGGTACAAATGACCGTTTCAAGAAATTATGGAGCCACAGCATCCCATAAGGTTTCTGAATTGTTGAGTCATTTATTTATTGCGATAATTTCTGTTTCGTTGGTTGTAATGCTGGCCATGGGATGGAGAGGCGGACTGGTTGTGTTCTTATCTGTACCGGTCACCTTCGCCCTTACCCTATTCAGTTATTATTTCATGGATTATACGCTGAACCGTATCACTCTTTTTGCCCTTGTTTTTGTTACGGGTATTGTGGTTGATGATTCCATCATTATTGCAGAGAATATGCACCGGCATTTTAAAATGAAACGCCTGCCTTTTAAACAGGCTGCGATATATGCCATTAATGAGGTAGGTAACCCGACCATCCTGGCCACTTTTACGGTTATAGCAGCTGTCTTGCCAATGGCCTTTGTTTCCGGCCTCATGGGTCCTTATATGAGTCCTATGCCGATAGGAGCTTCAATCGCTATGCTGATCTCTTTATTTGTTGCCTTGACCATAACACCTTACTTGGGTTATATTTTCTTAAGAGAAAAAGAAGATAAAACCAAAGAAAAGAAACCGGCTAAATCTCTTGAGGAATCAGGGATCTTTAAGTTTTACAAAAAAACCCTTGACCCGCTCTTAGACAATAAAAAGTACCGTTTTGCTTTCTTTGGGATCAATATATTCTTATTGTTAGCTACTTCGGCCATGTTCTTGACCAAAGCCGTTGCCGTAAAAATGTTGCCATTCGACAATAAGAACGAGTTTCAAGTGATTATTGATATGCCGGAAGGAACTACCCTGGAAAGAACTGATATGGTGGCTAAAGAGATCGCTCAGTATATCAAAGAAAGTAGTTTTGTTGAAAATTATCAGTCCTATACAGGAACAGCTTCTCCCATTACATTTAACGGACTAGTGAGGCATTATGACCTCCGACAGGGCTCCAATATCGCAGACATTCAGGTGAACCTGACTGACAAAGGTGACAGAGATGAGCAAAGCCATTATATCTCAACTGTCTTCCGCCCAGAAATTCAAGCCATAGGTCAAAAATTCGGAGCGAATATTAAAGTGGTTGAAGTACCTCCAGGGCCTCCTGTGCTCTCAACTCTAGTGGCCGAAGTTTATGGTCCAGACCACCAAGAGCAAGTACATATTGCAGAACAGCTAAAAGAAAAGTTTTCAGAGGTTGAAGATGTTGTTGACATTGATTGGATGGTTGAAGCCGATCAAACTGAATACAAATTTATAATTGATAAGGAAAAAGCCATGTTGAATGGCATTAACCCTCAGCAAATTGTGAATACCATGCAAATGTCATTGGCTGATCAGCCTATTGGGAAAATGTACAGAGATCAATCGAATAGTGACATTGGTATTGTTTTGAAATTCGAAGATAAAGAAAGAGCTTCTATTCAAGACCTGATGCAATTTAAGGTACTGTCTAATAACGGATTGACACTTCCTATTGCTGATCTGGTTCGACTGGAACGCGATACGATTGAGAAAAGTATCATGAGAAAAAACCAAAGAAGGGTGGTATATGTTACAGCCGATATGGCAGGAGACTTGGAGAGTCCAGTATATGCTTTGCTAGGCCTATCTGACCTGCTAAAAGACATTGAAATGCCTGCGGGTTATGAACTGCAGGAAGAATGGAACCAGCAACCGACCAACTCAAGCGACTATACGGTCAAATGGGATGGTGAATGGCAAATAACCTTCGAGGTATTTCGCGACCTGGGAGCTGCTTTTGCTGTTGTTGTGATTATAATTTACGTTTTGCTTGTTGGTTGGTTCCAGAGTTTTAGATCGCCCGTTGTCATGCTGATTGCCATTCCACTTTCACTCATAGGAATTATATTAGGGCATTGGGTTTTTGATGCTTACTTTACGGCTACTTCTATGATCGGACTCATCGCTCTTGCGGGGATTATGGTTAGAAATTCGGTGCTTCTTGTTGACTTTATCAATCTTAGGATAGCCGATGGAATCAATCTAAGACAAGCAGTAGTAGAAGCTGGAGCTGTAAGAACCACGCCAATTCTACTTACGGCAGGAACCGTAGTTATAGGTGCTGTTGTGATGCTTTTCGACCCTATTTTTCAAGGGCTGGCCATATCGCTTCTTGGGGGTACGATATTCTCGACCTTTTTAACGCTTCTTGCGGTGCCTCTCATTTATTATTATCTCGAAAGAGGAAAACACAAAAACAAAAAATAATCATCATGAAACTACTTATCGTCACAGCAGTAAAATCTTATGAAAAAGAAGCTGTAAAATTATTCAAGCAGGCAGGAATTTTGGCCTTCAGCAACGCCGAAATCAATGGGTTTAAGACACTGGATCAGGAAGATCTGATTGATAATTGGTTTTCCAGTTCAACACAAAATGTAAAATCAATATTATTTTTTACTTTTTCGGAAGAAGAAAAGATCGATCTTCTTTTAAAAGAAATGGAAGTATTAAATGCAGGTATTGAAAGTGAAAACCCGCTTAGGGCTATTGTACTTAACATAGAAAAATTTCAATAAACATAAAATTTATCATCATGATCAATAGATATATCAACGTTATTGCCGGAAGTTTTATTCTTATCAGTTTATTACTGGCACATTATGTGCATCCAAACTGGATCTGGTTTACCGCCTTTGTCGGTGCCAACTTATTACAATCAGGATTTACCAATTGGTGTCTGATGTCAGTGATACTTAAAAAATTGGGAGTGAAATAACGTTTAAAAAATCATACTCGAACAATTTTTTTAGCTTTCTGAGGTCTAAGCTATAAATCTCTGCAGTTTTTCTTATTTTTGTCAAGAGTTTGATAGATACAATGACAAAAAGATTTATTTCTATTTTTTTATTTGTAAGTCTTATCCTTCCAATGGGTATAGGATTAGCTCATGCTTTTCACCAGCATGACAATTCTATCTGTATGGCGATGGATGAACAACATATCCATCAGGAAAAAACCAGTTGTGATCAGCTACATTATTTTAGCCAGACACTCAACCATGAGCTTGGAGCAGATGTTTCAATAGTTAAATTGTATTGGTTAACTATTGATCAACCAGTTTATACATCTTTGATTACCTTTGATTTAGATAAGAATGATCTGGATCGGGGCCCTCCCGTTTTCAATGTTTTATAAGAATTTAACAATTTTTACGAATACATTGAATCAAAATTTATGAGAAAATTAATTTTCCTTTTACCCTTATTACTGGTATCCTATCATACCGCAATGGCTCAAAATACGATCAAAGGAACTGTGACAGATGAAAATCAGTCACCAGTCCTAGGAGCTGATATCTATATAGAACAACTACATATAGGAACTACTTCTGACGAATCAGGTTTGTTTGAGCTAAACAATATCCCTAATGGAACCCACAAGCTAAGTATTAGTTTTGTTGGCTTTAACACTGCGAATATTGAGCTGAATATTTCGTCTGAAGAAAAAATCCTTGAAATCTCCCTTAGCCCTTCAGTATTTCATATGGATGAAGTCATCCTATCAGCTCCTTTCAATAAATTACAGAGCGAAAATGTGATGAAAATTGAATCCAAAAGTATTGAAACGCTTAAAAAAGCAGGTGCTCCAACGCTGATGCAGAGTATCAGTAATATTCCGGGAGTTTCAGAAATATCCACGGGAACCGGTATCGGTAAACCGGTTATTAGAGGTCTTAGCGGAAACAGGGTATTGGTCTATACCCAAGGCGTCCGTTTAGAAAATCAACAATTTGGATCTGAACATGGCCTGGGGATGAACGATTCGGGCATTGAAAGTGTAGAAGTCATCAAAGGGCCTGCCTCTCTACTCTATGGATCAGATGCCTTAGGAGGGGTTTTATACCTGAATCCTGAAAAATTTGCTTACCAAGGTGAAACAAAGATAGATCTCAGTCAGAGTTTATTTTCAAACACCCTGGGCAGCAACACTTCTTTGGGCTTTAAAACTTCTAAAAATAAGTTCAAATTTTTAGCCAGAGGAGGTTTTAACAGCCATGCAGATTATCAAATTCCTGATGGAGACAGGGTCACCAATACCCGTTTTACAGAAAAAGATTTTAAAGCTGGTCTTGGATTCAACCTGGATCAATTCGTTACTGAATTCCGTTATAATTATAATCAGTCAGAAATTGGAATACCTGAAGGTATTGGCGAGCAAACTACTTCAAGATCTGTATTACTGCCCTATCAGGATCTCAATACACATATCCTGAGTTTACACAATCATTTTTATCTCAATAAGTCTAAGATTGATCTTAATCTGGGTTATACTGTAAACAACCGCAAAGAATTTGAAGATGAGCACGATCATGAAGGTGAAGACCATAATGAGGAGCTTGCTGACGAGGATGAAGATGAGCATGAACATGAGGAAGCCGCGTTGGACATGAAGTTGAAAACTTTTACCTATGACCTTAAATACAACCTTGCTAAAATGGGAAAATTTGAAACTATAGCAGGTTTACAGGGAATGTACCAGGAAAATCGGAATTTCGGGGAAGAAATTTTGATCCCGGATGCCATCACTAACGACGTAGGTTTACTCGTTACCAGCACATTTTCCATTAATGACAAAAGCGCTCTGCAAGGAGGTATTCGATTTGACCATAGAAATCTGTCATCCTCATCTTTTGAAAAAGAAGATCCAAATGATCCTTCGCAGGAAATTATCATTGATGGTTTGGATCGGACTTTTAGCAATGTCACTTTTTCATTAGGGTATAAAACCCTGTTTTTTGATAAAATGACCACAAGAATAAATATAGCGAGCGGATTCAGAGCTCCAAATCTTGCCGAGTTAACCTCTTTTGGAGTGCATCACGGTTCTAATCGATTCGAAATTGGCAACCCTGATTTAGTCAATGAACAAAATTTTCAATTTGACCTTTCTCTGGAGTATGGAAACAGACATATAGAACTGTTCGCAAATGGTTTTTACAATAATTTAAATAACTACATTTTTGCCAACCCTACAGGCGAATTAATTGAGGAATACCAAGTGTTTGAATATGTGCAAACTGACGCAAACTTATACGGAGGTGAATTTGGTGTTCACTTTCACCCCCATCCCTTTGATTGGTTGCATTTGGAAAGTACCTATGAGACCGTTATAGGTGAGCAGTCAAATGGAGATGATCTTCCTCTTATCCCTGCCAATAAATGGGCGAACACAATTAGAGTGGAAATAAAGGGTACCGAAACTTTTAATGAGATATATGCGGCTTTAATTTTAGATTCATTCCTGGAACAGAACAAGGTCAGTATGAATGAAACGGTTACTCCTGGTTATAATTTATTGCATCTAAGGATGGGTGGCAACCTTACTTTCGAAAAAATAAATATCGGTATGAATCTTGGTTTTAACAATTTGCTTGATGAAACCTATATTTCGCATTTATCACTGCTTAAGACCGATCTTATTCCAAACCCCGGACGAAATATTGTTTTGGGTCTAAAATTTAGGTTTCTATAGGTGAAATGGCTCTTTTTACAATTGTCGATGAAATGATAGGTAGTATATTTTCATTAAAAAAACCTCCTATTCTAGGGGCAATTCCTAAATTTGACAAATCAAAATAAGAGTGATGGAAAAAAGACTTATAGAATGTGTCCCAAATATAAGTGAGGGAAGAGATCGTGAAAAAATAACTGCAATTGCAGGAGTGGTTGAAACCATTGAAGGTGTCAAACTGCTCGATATTGATCCTGGAAAAGCGACCAATAGAACTGTGATTACCTTTGTTGGAGAACCTGAAAAAGTGATCGATGCCGCTTTTCTTTTGATCAAGAAAGCCTCTGAATTGATTGATATGTCAATGCATTCAGGTGAGCATCCCCGTTTTGGTGCTACTGATGTTTGCCCCTTGGTACCCATTTCAGGTATCAGTTTGGAGGAAACCGCTATATACGCTCATCAGTTAGGTGAACGGGTCGGAAAAGAATTGGGGATCCCCGGTTATTTCTATGAAAAGGCCGCTAAACAAGAAAAAAGAATTAACCTGGCCAATTGTCGCTCAGGTGAATATGAAGGTTTGAAAGACAAACTGAAAGACCCTCTTTGGAAACCAGATTTTGGTCCGGCTGCATTCAATGCTAAGGTGGCAAAAACCGGTGCTATTGCTATTTCAGCACGAGATTTCTTAATAGCCTATAATGTCAATTTAAACACGACTTCAACAAGAAGAGCCAATGCCATTGCTTTTGATATCAGAGAAGCCGGAAGGATCAAAAGAGAAGGAAATCCGTCAACGGGTAAAAAAGTACTTGATGATAAAGGCGAGCCTGTAAGGATCCCCGGTAAATTGAAAGCTGTAAAAGGTATTGGATGGTATATTGAAGAATATGGAATCGCTCAGATCTCTTATAATCTAACCAATATAAGCATTACCTCTATGCATGAGGCTTTTGATGCAACCTGTAAAGCTGCTGATGAAAGGGGTTTAAGAGTTACCGGCTCAGAATTGATCGGTTTAATTCCTTTGCAAGCCATGTTGGATGCTGCTGACCATTATTTGATCAGGCAACAGCGTTCCTTGGGTATAGCAGAAAGCGAAAAAATAAAAATAGCCATTAAATCTTTAGGCCTGGATGATTTAAAACCATTTAATCCAAAAGAAAAAATTATAGAGTATTTGCTGAAAAACCAACAGGAGTCAAAACTTATTGACCTTTCAGCCGCAGCCTTGGCCGAGGAAACGGCCAGTGAATCTATGGCACCTGGAGGTGGATCTATTGCAGCTTATGTAGGTGCTTTAGGTGTCTCACTGGGTACCATGGTTGCCAATCTATCGGCTCATAAACCGGGTTGGGATGATGAGTGGGAAACTTTCTCTACATGGGCTGAAAAAGGGCAAGCTTATAAAAATAAATTGTTGTATTTGGTGGATGAAGATACCAATTCATTTAACCGTATCATCGAGGCCTTTCGATTACCTAAAGGCAGTCCTGAAGAAAAAGCATTTCGTCAGGAAGCGGTTCAGGAGGCCACTAAATATGCGACTGAAATACCCTTTCAGGTCATGCAAACTGCCTATCAATCTATAGAAGTGATGCAAGCCATGATCAAAGAGGGATTGCCCAACTCTCTTTCGGATGCTGGTGTTGGTGTCTTATGTGCGCGAACAGCTGTTTTAGGAGCTTATTTTAATGTTAGAATCAATGCCAAGGACATAAAAGACAAAGTTTTTGTAGATAAGATCCTTTTAAATGCAGAGGAAATTTACCTAAAAACATTAGAGGCAGAAAGCGCTGCTATAGCTATTATTGACGGTAAAATGTAAAAGACAGAAACTCATCACCTCGCAGGTAAGGGTGTCTGTTCCGATCACCTCAGGAATTAACACCTCAGTAAGTCAAGCAGCAAGAGGAAAAGGTATTGGCCAAAAGATGATGCAATTCTGTATCAGCTTTGCCCAACAAGCCGGTTGGGAAAAACTAATACTCTATTCGAATACCTCTTTAGAAAACTCTATTCATATCTATAGAAAATTCGGGTTTATTGAAGTTCCAATTGAACGCGACAACCCTTATGCAAGAGGAAATATCAAAATGGAAAAACTTCTGGGAAATTCGGATTTATAACACCCCAACAAACACCATTAATTTAACAGCTTTATTGCTTCCTGTCTTTTATTGACATACCTAAAACCCTTGGGACCGAAATATCCCGCCTCCTCGAGCATAATTCTAATATCTCGTTTCCATTCTTCTATAAATACAGTCGTATTTAATTCAATGGCATAAACTGTATTGACATGAAGCGGATAGTCACCATTTACAGGGACTCCTTCCTGGGCATCCCACATCCCAAATGTGGTTCCTGCACTATGGCCATAAGTACCTAGGGGGTGGGTATAAATAGATGGCCGCAGGCCTTCATCTTTTGCTTCTTTTAAAGAGGTCAGCAGAATAGCATTCCCAGTCTGGCCCGCTGCAAAATTTCCAGTAAAGATATCCTGTACCCTATTCCCTTTTTTAAAAGCCTCCACCAGGTATTTTGGCACCTCTGTTTCTCCCTTTTTAGGAACATAGGCATGTTGTTGACAATCCGTATTCAATCCTATATAAGTAATCCCAAAATCACAGTGAAGCAGATCTCCCGGAAAAATGACTTTGCTTTCTTCTCCCTTGGAAAAGGAAGAGATATGACTCTTGAGTTCTTCCTCATTTCTTTGTGCGTCAATGGTAGGGTGAAACCAGGTATCTAAGCCTAAATCTGTCACTTTTTGTCTCAACCACCATACTACATCGTCTGTTGTGGTCTTTCCTGGCTCAATCACAGCTGATGAAAAAGCCTCATCAATGATATCATGTGTCGTCTGAACCAAAAAATTATACAATTCCATTTCCTTTTCAGTCCGTGTTTCAATCCATGCAATAGCCAAAGCCTCTGCTGATACTAATTTCTGTTCAAACTTCAAAGGAAGGGCTTCTTTAAAAGCATCATAATCTGTCTTGACCAATCCATCAGCTATATTAAAATAGGCAGAAGTATTTATTCCTATTTTTTCAGGATTTCTTTTTTCGATCATGTCGACAAGAGCTTGCCACTGATCTGGCTGTTCTTCTTTGTTCCAGGCAGACTGAATATTCTTTCCTACATCATAACGGGCAACCGCCAATTTTTCAATGGTATCCCGCTCTTTATCTCTGTAAAAAACGAGTATGGTTCTTCTTCTTGCATTTAGCCATTTTGCAGGTAACATGGTTCGCATGACAGGATCTTCATTATATTCTCTCGAGATGATTACCCACATATCTATTCCGGTCTTATCCATCAACTGAGGTAAAAGGTTATTGAACCTATCGGCAAGTATCTCATCTTTTAATGCCGCCCTGTCTTTTTCAGACATGACTTGAGCCTGCATAGACATTGAAAAAAGTAAGTATATGATTAGTATTTTTTTCATTTTTATTGTATGCTTTAATTCCTTAGTTTTCCTGTAAATACACTAGCCTTTGAATTATAAGGATTCCCTGACGACCTTCTAAACGAAACAACTTGACCACAATGCCAAATGGCATCAGAAATGGGGCCATTTATTTGATTCCAAAAAGGAAAAGTATTGGTTCCGTTTGTCGCTTTAAACACAACAGTAAAATCACTTAAATCTTTAGCCTCTCTATAAATATCCGCAGCTGTTTTTAAATTGTTTAAAGTTAATTTCCGCTTCTCATAAAAACTTAGGTCTGAAAAATCATTGCCTTCATTAACTTTATGCAAGGCTGAATTTAAGATCACGTTTGAAAGACCCAAGATATGGTCAATAGTTTCTGATGAAGTTCTGGCCTCAGGAGAAGGTCTAAAGGCCAAATCTTCCGGACTTAAACCCTCTGTTGCCCAATAATATCGAAAACCTAACCCGTCTACCATTCTGGCAACAACTGCTCCTTCGGTATAGACTTCAGGAGCCTCTGGAATCTCGTAATAAGGTAATGCTTCGCTGTGTTCTTGTGCATGGCTCATAAATAAACTCATATTTAAAATCAATGTTAGTACCAATCTGTTTTTCATCTTATTTGTTAATTTTTAATAGGTGAACCTGATTTGTTTTTAAGACCGTATTTATCAAACAAATATACCAAAGATGCCATAGTAGCTGCTCCTAATTCAAGTTCGCGTTTGTTTACAGCATCAAAAGTATCAATACTGGTATGGTGATAATCAAAATAGCGTTGAGAGTCTGGTCTTAATCCGGCCAATACCATTCCTTCTTTCTTAAGCGGGCCAATATCGGCGCCACTTCCGCCCTTCTCAAAATAATGGATCAGGTAGGGCTTAAAAAGAGACTCCCAGCTTTTTATCTGCTCAAATTCTTCATCACTGCAATCAAAGGAAAAACCTCTGGGGGTAAAACCTCCGGAATCACTTTCCAAAGCCATGATATGATGTTCTTGATTTAATGCAGCTTCTTCCGCATATTTTCGTCCGCCTCTCAAGCCATTTTCCTCATTCATAAACAAAATTACCCTGATACTTCTTTTAGGCTTATGCTCACTTAGCTTCATTAAGCGTATGACTTCCATAGACTGTACAACGCCGGCACCATCATCATGAGAGCCATCACCCATGTCCCAGGAATCAAGATGTCCGCCTACAACAATATATTCGTTCGGAAATTCTGATCCGGTAATCTCACCAATGACATTATACGATTCAACATCTTCATATTGCTTACAACTTTGTTTAAAACTGAGCTTTAATAAGGCATCATTGGTCAAAGCATCACTTAATGCCTCGGCATCAATAGTGGAGATTGCAGCCGATGGAATCCTTTTTTCAGGTGGGAGATCACCATAGGTCATAGACCCGGTATGAGGGTACTTGTCTAAACGTAAAGTCATGGATCTTACCACGACACCAATCGCGCCCAACTTACCTGCTTCCATTGCCCCTGCATAGCGCTGATCTACACAGCCGCCATAAGACTCAAAGGTCTGAATAAGGGTTGGCTCCATGGGTCGGTTAAAAAATATTATTTTTCCCTTAACTTTTTCAGCTCCTAAATCCTTTAATTGCTGTATACCTTTTACCTCTATTACTTCGCCTACTAACCCTTCTTCAGGAGTTGCTACAGATCCACCCAAAGCACAGATATTCATGTCATGTCTTTGATCATTTGACATAAAATAAGCCGTTTCCTTTGATCCCCTCACCCATTTGGGCACCATCACCGGCTGTAACCAAACCTTATCAAGCCCTAGTTTTTCCAATTCGGATTTGGTATATTCTACTGCTCTTTGTGCACCTTCTGAGCCAGAGAGTCGACCTCCAATATTGTTCGAAAGGTGATCAAGCCAGGCATAGCTCATACCATTGCTTAGTGAACTGTGATACATGTTCTGAACCGCTGCTATGTCCTCTTGAGAATGAACCAATAAGCCGCATAATACGAGAGGGAGTAAAAATTTAATTTTCATATATATTTAATTTGAATTAGTCCAATAATCTACGACCAGCACGTCATCTAGCAATGGCTGAATGAGTTCCCCAAATGCTTTATGGTCAGGATGGGGTAAATACAGATCTCTGTCTTTTTCACTGTTAAACGTAAGAAAAAATCCATGGGTAAAGCCTTTATTTAGATTTTCAGGAGAAATGTTAAGTCCCCATTCAAACTCTTTGATCTGTTTTATTTTTGTCGTAAGGGCTGCAAAAGCTTTTTCGACTTTTGCAATTTCTGACTCTTTGGCAGTTTCCTTGAATTTAAACAGTACCACATGTCTTAATTTCTTGGTTTTATCTAAATTTTCGATTTCCATATTCCTAATGTGTTCCTTATTCTTCTCAGCTGCTTTATCTGAACAGGAGCTCAAACAAAAAAGAACTAGAAAAGTCCAAACAACTGCAATTATCCTCATTAATTATTTTTTTGCAATAAAGATACATTTCTATATGAGATAATTTAACAAATGCATATATTTATGATGGTCATTTTACAGCTGTAACCATTCTGAGTTTAACTTTATTAGACGATACCAGGATACAATAAATCATACATTATGAACAAAATTAATCCATTTCATCTGGCCATACCAGTAGATAACCTTTCACTGTGCAGAGAATTTTATGGAAATGTTTTAAACTGTGAAGAAGGAAGAAGTTCTTCCCATTGGGTAGATTTTAACTTTTTTGGACATCAGTTGGTGATCCATCAAAGACCTGAAACTGATCAGGTACCCAAAAAAGTCTATAATCCTGTGGATGGGCAGAGCGTTCCGGTTCCTCATTTTGGAGTTGTCTTGGATTGGGAAGCCTGGCAAGAATTAAAAACGCTGCTTTCAAAGAAAAAAATTGAATTTATAATTGAACCTTATATTCGCTTTAAGGGCGAGGCAGGTGAGCAGGCCACTATGTTCTTTCTTGATCCAGAGGGCAATGCCCTAGAATTTAAGTCTTTCAAAAATTTACAGAACCTCTTTAGCAAGTAAGTCGGTTACTTACATACTGTGAAATTCCACAAGGTTGGCCTCAAAATATTGATCTCCCAATTTGTTGAGCAATTCCCTGATCACATTTGAATCACCTTCTATAGCCAATGCAGAGTACCCTACTTTATTTCTTTTACCCAATCGCATATCAATAATATTGATGTTTTTTGAGGCTAGAGCTGATAGTAAAATCAGTAAAACTCCAGGAGAATTTTCATGCTTGGTCAATATCATTTTTGAACTTAGTGCAATTTTTAAATCCACTCCGTCCATTTCATAGAGATAGACACCTTCGCCATAAAAATTCGGCAATGTTATATTCTCACTATACCTAAGCTCTAAAAAAGTATCCTGATCCGTACCATTTACAAAATCTATCGCGTTGTTGACGTTTCCATTTTCCTGCTCAAGAGTAAGAAATGCCACCGCAGTACCATCATTGTTAGCATGTAAACGAGCCGTTTCGACATTGACTCTTTCTGATGCTAATGAATTGAATAGAGAAGACAATACTCCCGCCTTATCAAGATGTTTTGAAAACAATCCTTTAACCTTTGTTTTGTTCCATGGGGGAGTTTCATCAGAAACAGTTACCGATTTGTTTCCTTTTCTGATCCTGACTGCATTATAGTCACCCATCCCGGTCGCATTCTTATAAATATCGATAAATTCCGAAAATGAACCTCCAAAAGAGAAATCCGGAATGATCCTTCTGCTACCGTGATGAAACCGTTGATTGAGCAGTTCGATCCCTTTGTTGAGAATGGTATATTTTACCTTCAGATTGTGGTCATCAAATATGGTTCTTTTTTCAGGAATCAGTTTCGAGAAACTAACGTATTGCTCATAACCAGCTTTATAGATATAAGTAAGGCTCTCCTTAAAATTAACCCCATAATATCTAACATGATGTGTATCTGTACCCAAGGCAACAGGAATTTGCAACTCAAAGGCGCGTTTCAGAATATTTTGAGATGGATATACCCCAACTCCTTTGAAATCTCCTGCCATATTTACATCCAAGGCAAGATCTCTATCGGCAATGATCTCCAATAAGGTTCTGAACTTATTGGCAAGAGGATGAGAGCTTGTTTCAAAATTCTTCAAAACCTCAGGTACTTCAACATTCAATTTAGGCAGGTCTATATGACCTACTACCTGCATCATATCTCCGAAACACTCGATCATTTCGATCATCTCATTGATATAGCCACTCCAATAGGCTTCAAGAGAACCTCTCAGATTTAAAAGTTCAAGCGCTTCTTCTTTCGACCCGTCATAGGGAAGGCCTTCAGGGGCAAAATGCACAGAGCCTATTACAAAATCGGCTTCTTCAGCCTGAAAAATCTTTGACCTGCTCCACAGCAATCCAAGATCGGCACCCATCCATTCAAGTTCCACTCCATATTTTATATTGATACGACCTTCATATTTTTTACGAAGATTTGCGATTCTTTTAGGGTAATTGATATAAGATCGATCACCTCTTATGAACTTGATATTGGTATCTCTCTCGGCCTCGTATCTGAAATTCGTCAACCTGGGAGAGTGAATGATAAAGGTGATACTCGGATGGTTTTGCTCAATGGCTTTATCTACTATATCTTCTAACTTGTCTATTCCATGCTTCACATGATCATTTTCAGTACCCGCATGAATGCCGTGGGTTTCCCAAATAAAATCATTTAATTTCTTCATTTTACCTATCAATATCTGCAGTTAATAATCGCTGCAAACATAAGAATTGCAGTGCAGAATTAGTATAGAATTTATTATAAATTTACAATATCTGGAAGACGGAGCCCCTTGCCTTAAGAATATACTTGTAATATTGATTTATCTTTAAAAAATCATAGGAACTTCGATAAAAAGAATATCAGCATTTTCTTCGGCTTTAAGGATGAAATTCTCGGTCTGCCATATACCTGCGGCATCACGGGATTCCAAAGTCAACTCCTCACATTGTACTTTTCCCGAAATCAACATGATATAGACACCATGATTTGGTGATTTCATGGCATAGCTTATGGCCTTTTCTGCACTGAGATCAATTCTGGATATCCGGACATCCTGATGAATTTTTAATGCCTCTTCGCTTGCCTCTTTATGACCTGTAACAAGCCGCTGCAAATTGTCTTTTCTATCTTGGGGAAGAAACTTTTTTTGTCCATAAGCAGGTGTTACTCCATTCTTATCTGGAATGATCCAGATTTGAAATAAGTTCAATAACTCAGTAGGTGAATTATTGCGTTCAGAATGCATAACCCCAGTGCCAGCGGTCATCACTTGTACTTCTCCTGGAAGAAGTGGTATCCAAGTGTTACTCATCGAGTCCTTATGCTTCAGACCTCCTTGTAAGGGAATACTAATGATTTCCATGTTGTGATGTGGATGTTCGCTAAAACCTCCACCGCCTTTGATAAAATCGTCATTGAGCACTCTTAAAGCACCAAATTGCACCCTGTCTGCATCACGATAATTTGCGAAACTAAATGAGTAATTAGCTTGTAACCATCCATAATCAGCATGCCCGCGTTGATTTGCTTTGAATAATTTTGATTTCATTTCTATAAAGTCTATCTCAACTTATCAAGTAAGTTGTTCAATAATTTTGCTTCTTTATCTGTCAATCTCTCCATATAATGATCCAGATCAGACATATTTATCCTTTCCAGCAGATCCAAGCCTTTTTTTGTGATCTTAACAAAAACCACTCTTCTGTCACTTTCACATCTACTCCTGTCGATCAGCTTCTTATCACAAAGTTTATCCATCAAACGGGTCGTATTTGGAGATTTTTGGATCATGCGCTCCTTTACTTCAGTAACGGTGATCTCCTTTGCTGCCCCTCTTAATATTCTTAAAATATTGTATTGTTGTTCCGAAATCTTATGAGGCTTTAACAATTCTGTTCCAATTTGGTCCAGCCACCCTGCCGTATATTTAATATTGAGCATGGCCTTAACCCTTTCATTAGAGAAAGTTGAATTGATTTCCTTGGCCAGATCCCCCATGATTACAAACTTTTTAAAAATTGATCACTTAACTCATCAAGTTTAGATTTCAATTCCTTATTGTCAACGGCACCCTTTTTAAAATTTTCATTGAAAGAAGGAAAAGTCATTGACCCAACAATATTTCCTCCGTTAAAAGGAAACCTACTTAAAGCCAGATCCATTACAGACTGACCTCCTCGAGCACCAGGAGAGGTACTTAATAAAAGCATGGGTTTGTTGCGCCATACCTTACCATCAATTCTAGACAACCAGTCAAAGGCATTTTTAAATGCAGCACTATAGGCCCCATTGTGTTCAGCAAGAGACAGCACAATTCCGTTAGACTCTTCAACTTGTTGATTTAACTCTTTAAGGTCTTTGGGAAAACCCTCCTCATTCTCAATATCTATTGAATACAGGGGTAGTTGGTAATCATTGAGATCAAGATTAGTGACCTCTACTCCTTTCAACGTACTTCCAACATATTCAGCCAACTGCTTATTGATGGAGTTTTTGCTAGAACTTCCACCCAACGTAATAATATTTTTCATCTGTATTGTTTTTATTTTCTGATGCAAATATACAATAATAATTTAATATATACCATGGTATTTATTTACACGGTATATATAAGTGTCTAATTAAGCTGTATTTCGTATTTTAGCCCTCTATACTTGATCAGATTACTATGGATATTAACTTCAATATTAATGAAGACCACAATAAATTACTGGCCTCACAATTAAGAAAAAACCTAGTTCGAATTAACAAAGGAGGTGGAGAGGAAAGGATATCCAAAATCCACGCCGCCGGAAAAATGACTGCCCGCGAGCGTATTGATTTTTTGTTTGATAAACCAGACAAGGCCTTGGAAATTGGTGCATTTACAGGAGATGGCATGTATGCTGATCAAGGTGGATGCCCATCTGGGGGAGTAGTGGTTAAAATTGGCCATATAAAAAACAAACAATGTATCGTAGTTGCCAACGACGCAACTGTAAAAGCCGGAGCCTGGTTCCCAATTACTGCAAAAAAAAATCTACGGGCTCAGGAAATAGCCATGGAGAACAAACTGCCTATTATTTATTTGGTAGATAGTGCGGGAGTATACTTGCCAATGCAGGATGAGATTTTTCCTGACAAGGAGCATTTTGGCAGAATCTTTAGAAACAATGCCATCATGAGTAGTATGGGAATCACACAGATTGCAGCGGTTATGGGAAGTTGTGTCGCGGGAGGGGCCTACTTACCTATTATGAGCGATGAATCTATTATAGTTGATAAAACAGGAAGTATTTTTCTTGCCGGCAGTTATTTGGTAAAAGCCGCCATTGGAGAGTTGATCGACAATGAGACACTGGGTGGAGCAACAACGCATACTGGAATTTCAGGCGTATGCGATTATAAAGCAAAAGATGATGAGGATGCCCTGAACACCATTATAAATATTGTTGATAAAATTGGTGATCCTGAATGTGCCGGTTTTAATAGAATTGAACCAACATTACCTCTGGAGAAGCAATCAGATGTATTTGGACTCTTACCGAACGAAAGATCTGCCCAGTACGATATGAAAAAAATCATCGCTTGTATGGTTGACAAGTCTGAGATGCAAGAGTATAAAGCCAATTATGGTAAGACATTGATCTGTGCCTATGCGAGAATAGATGGCTGGGCCGTTGGCATTGTAGCGAATCAAAGAAAGGTTGTGAAAAATGGCAAAGGCGAGATGCAGTTTGGCGGGGTGATCTATTCTGACAGTGCTGATAAAGCCACAAGATTCATTGCCAATTGTAACCAAAAGAAAATTCCCCTTGTATTTTTGCAGGATGTGACCGGATTTATGGTAGGTAGTAAGTCTGAGCATGCCGGTATTATAAAGGATGGAGCAAAAATGGTAAATGCCGTGAGTAATTCGGTAGTACCAAAATTTACTGTAGTGATCGGAAATAGTTATGGTGCAGGGAATTATGCCATGTGTGGAAAAGCTTACGACCCTAGATTGATTGTTGCCTGGCCAAGTGCTGAACTGGCTGTTATGGGAGGTGCTCAAGCAGCAAAAGTATTGCTGCAAATTGAAACGGCTACTTTAAAGAAGCAAGGGACAAAAAATCACCAAGGAGAAGGAAAATGAGATTCTTGACACGATCACAGCACGCTACAAGAAGCAAATTTCTCCTTATTATGCTGCTGCGAGATTATGGACAGATGCGATCATTGATCCTCTTGAAACAAGACATTGGATTTCAATGGGTATTCAGGCGGCCAACCAGTCGCCGATCGAAAAAAAATTTAATCTTGGGGTTATCCAAGTGTAACAGATAAGGAAATTTACAAAATAAGACATCATGGGAAGAGCATTCGAATTTAGAAAGGCCCGAAAAATGAAACGCTGGTCAGCTATGGCCAAAACCTTTACGAGAATCGGTAAAGATATTGTAATGGCTGTCAAAGAAGGTGGTCCAAATCCTGAGACCAATGCCAGGTTAAGAGCTGTCATGCAAAATGCCAAGGCAGCCAATATGCCGAAAGACAATGTTGAAAGAGCCATTAAAAAAGCTTCTGACAAAGATACTGCCGATTACAAGGAAATCCTTTTTGAAGGCTATGCACCTCATGGTATCGCCGTTTTGATCGAAACAGCCACAGATAACAATAACCGTACGGTAGCAAATGTCCGTGCAGCTTTTAATAAATGTGACGGGACCTTTGGAACTTCAGGCTCTGTTGTCTTTATGTTTGATCATACCTGTAATTTCAGAATTGA
Source organism: uncultured Flavobacteriaceae bacterium (assembly GCA_963780405.1). GTDB lineage: Bacteria > Bacteroidota > Bacteroidia > Flavobacteriales > Flavobacteriaceae > Lutimonas. The sequence goes on along the minus strand of CAWABX010000001.1, from coordinate 511,677 downwards.
CTCAGAGGGATTAAAAATGGATCTTGAAGAATTCGAACTTGAATTGATCGATTTTGATGTAGAAGAAGTGTTTGAAGACGAAGACGGGATCCTTATCTATGCTCCTTTTGAACAATTTGGAGCAATTCAAAAATACCTCGAAGAAAATGAATTGGAAATACTTTCTTCTGGTTTTGAAAGGATACCGACTACTACTAAAAAGCTAACTGAAGAAGAGCAGGCTGATGTAGATAAACTCTTAGAACGACTAGAGGAAGAAGATGACGTTCAAAATGTTTATCACTCCATGGATCCGAGTTAAATAGTGTACAGATAAGGTAGATATAATACGGATCAATCATGAAACGATCTTACAAACTTTCTGAGATTTCAGAAATAGCAAAATGGGTTATTGAATCATCGACGTCTCGAGTACTTTTGTTTAACGGACCCATGGGCAGCGGTAAAACCACCTTGATCAAGGAAATCACCCATCAACTTGGTGTTGATCATGTTACCAGTTCACCCACTTTTTCTTTGGTCAATGAATACCATTCAATAAACGATGAGATCATTTATCATTTTGACTTTTACCGAATAGAGAATGAAGAGGAGGCATATGATATGGGAATTGAAGAATACTTTGACAAAGAAGCCTGGTGTTTCATCGAATGGCCGAAAAAAGTCGAAAATGTATTACCTTTAGAGTCGGTAGTTATTCATCTGACCATTAATCAGGATAACACCCGAACCATAGAAATCAATTAAAATGTCCAAACAACTATCACCGTTCAGCAAAGAGGAGCTGATGCCCAAACCGGAAATGCTTGAAATTAAAAAGCACAAGGACGATTTGTATATTGGGATCCCCAAAGAAACTCATTTTGATGAAAAACGTATTTGCCTGACACCAAATGCAGTTGCAGCTCTTACCTCTAACGGGCACAGGATCGTTGTAGAATCTGGAGCCGGAAATGGTACAAATTACACCGATAGGAATTACTCTGAAGCCGGAGCGAAAATATCCTATAATGCCAATGATGTTTTTGCCTGCAGTATCATATTGAAAGTTGAACCCCCCTCATTGGATGAGGTAAAAATGATGAATCCGCAAAGTGTTTTGATTTCGGCCATGCAGATCAAAACGCAAACGAAGGAATACTTTAAAGCGCTGGCAGAAAAGAGAATTACAGCGATCGCTTTTGATTATATTCAAGATACTCATGGGATTTATCCTTTGGTGAAATCCTTGAGTGAAATTGCAGGTACTGCCTCTGTACTCATCGCGGCAGAAATCATGAATAACAATAATCTGGGTAATGGACTTTTACTTGGTAATATTGGTGGAGTACCCCCTAGTAAAGTGGTGATCATCGGCGCTGGTACAGTCTGTGAATTTGCAGCTCGTTCAGCCCAAGGTTTAGGTGCCTCTGTTGAAGTATTTGACAATTCCCTGACAAAGCTAAGAAGTATTCAGCACAAGCTACAGCATCCTATTGCCACCTCTACCCTACAACCCAAAAACTTAACGAAGTCTCTATCAGAATGTGATGTAGCGATTGGAGCACTCAGGGGTAAAACCCGAACACCCGTGGTGGTTGATGAAAGTATGGTCGAACAAATGAAGGATGGAGCTGTGATCATCGATGTCAGTATCGATAATGGAGGTTGCTTTGAAACCTCAGAAATTACAACCCACAGCAAGCCCACTATCGTCAAACATGGCGTAATCCATTATTGTGTACCCAATATCCCTTCCAGGTATTCCAGAACCGCCTCAGTATCAATTAGTAATATTTTCACTCCTTATCTTTTAAATATTGGAGAAATGGGAGGTATAGAAAATGCGGCCAGATTCGACAAAAGTCTGCAAAAAGGAATGTATTTTTACCACGGAATTTTAACAAACAAACGCATTGCTGATTGGTTTAACCTACCTTTTACAGACATCAACTTGCTTATTTTCTAGCCAATGGATGATATGAAAACGCGTTTTACGCTATATGGAATCGGTTTTGCGATTGGAATCGTTCTGGTTTTCTTTTTTCTTGGTGGTAAAAAAGCCTCGTGTAACTGGTTGCCTAATGACAGGATATTAAACATTATCAGTCAGAAAAAAATTACTTTTAGTGAAGACGTGCACAATGAACTTACTTCAACCCAAACTGACAGCCTTGATATCATGCAGATCCTAAAAAGAGGTGAAATCGATTTTTCAAAGAGTCAGGTCAAGAATGATCCCTGCAGAAACTATTGGATAGAAGGAGCTGTTGATCAAAAAAATCTCGTGATCACAGTGGAAGTATGTGATTCAACCGCTGTAGTGAAAACACTTGTCAGAAAATTTGATGAGAAAAAATAAATGCCGATACCCGAGGGTACCGACATTTATTCATAAACTAACCACAATATTTTTAGTAAGAACTTATTTTCCCTGAACCACTTACTTTAATGTCTTCGATTCTGGGCTGTCCCTTATATTTAATATCTCCTGAGCCTGAAACTCTGGCAACGATCTCCTTTTCTACACTGATTCCGATTGACCCCGATCCTGCAACCTTTAATTCTGCCTTTTCAGTTTTTAAATCGTAAGCCTCAACATCTCCCGATCCCGAAACGGCTGCTTCGAATTCTGTTGCCTTTCCTGAGAGCTTGATATCTCCTGAGCCTGAAATGGCTGACTTAGCCATTTGAACATCCATGTCAATTTTAATGTCCCCAGATCCTGCAACCGCCATTTTTAGAGAATTGCCTTTGATGACATCTTTTGATGTGATGTCACCTGAGCCTGACATGGCTAAAGAATTAATATTTTTAAAATGTACAGTTACTATTGTATTCTTGGAAGTTCTGATATTAACTCCTTTTTTCCATCTGATCTTTAAGTTGCCGTCTTTGACTTCGGTAATTAAATATGGCTCCAGATTTTCTTCAACACTTAGTTCAAGTTTCCCCTCGTTTCCAGCCACTAAAATCACATCAAATGAGCCTGACACTCCTACCCCATCAAAACTCCCTACATTTCTTGTCTTGTTAATGATTTTCCCATTCCCCTTTACTTTTTGGGCATAGACACTGCCCAAGGTTAAAGTGAAAATAAATAAAAGAGTGACTGATTTTAACATTAAGTTTTTCATTGTTTGGTTTTTATTAGTTTTTATATAATTTTACGCTTCCATATTCTGAGGAGATATCAATCTTGGCTCCTGAATTTTCCTGTTGTACAAATCCCTCATAATATTTTGAGTTTGATTTGACCACTTTTTTCAAATAAGTTACATTTTCACCTTCGATATCAAAACCTCCATAGCTCGACTTTCCTATAAAATTGAAGGAGATATCACTATCCATACCTATTTTAATACCTGCATAATCAGAATGAATACGAACATTTGAGAATCCCTTCATTAATTTATTAACTTTAATACCCCCATAATCTGCATCTATACTTAGATTCTTATAGACGGTCCCAATTCGAATGGTTAAATAATCGCCATTCCCATCAATATTGTTGGCTCTATCCACTTCAAGTTTACCGTAGTCACATGCAAATTTCAAATCTTCCATCTGACCGAATTCAGAGTCTGTATAGTCTGCGTTTAATTCAACATTTTTAGCCTTCTCTATCCTAAATTTCGAGTAATCAGCATTGATAGTTCCTCCATTCATTAATTCTATTTCAGAGTCGGAAGTATAATCAATATTTATACTATTGTTTTCGTGGTAAAGGCTCCCTATCAGAATTTTACCATAATCACAATTGATCTCTGCCTTGCCTTTGATCTCATTCAAAGTGATGGTTCCATAATCATTATTAAGATCTACACTATTGGTCACGGGTACTTTTACTTTATAGTTAATTTGATAATTCATTTTATTATTTGAATTATACCAGCCTTTAGAACTGTTCTCAATACTCGTTTTTGCTGAAACTGCAGATCTACTGTTTTCAAAATTTACATTGATCTTAGACAGTCTGTCGATCACTTTCGATTCATTATTACCACTTACCGTTATGGTTACTTCAATCTCTACGCGATTTTGATCCCAGGAAATAACATCGACATTTCCATATTTATTCTTTATCGTGAGCAATGCATCTGCATTTACGTCAAATTCCTTTTTAATGGTCTTCGTCTTTTCATAATCCCATTTTCCATTGATGGGATTCGCCATGCTCAACATGGGCAAGGCCATAAACATTACTATTATTAATTGTATACTTCTTTTCATGACTTTTGATTTTATGATATTAAACTCTGTTTTCCTGTGGCACCAATTCTTCAAACTCCTCAAGTTGATCCATCAAATTCTGTAGGATTTGCAACCTGTTTTGAAAGTTTGTGATCATGGCATATATAACACGTTTATCAGCATTACTTTCTTTGAGCTCTAAGGTCAGTGTGCGATAATTTGTTTCAAGTATTTCTAATTGTATAAAGGCATCCTCAATTATTTTTTGATTCGCTGTTGTTTTTTTTGTCCTGATCTCCTCTACTTCCTTTTGGATGGTGGCCAGATAAAAATTCTGGGTTTCTTCCATTTCAGGCGATACTTCTGCCAATTCTATCCCTGTATCGTTTATATTCTGATTGTAATTTCCCATCCAATAACCAAAAAACAATAAGGCTGAGGCGGCAACTGCCAAGATATACCAAGGTGTTCCTCCTTTTTTCTTGGGAGTCTCGTCAATTTTTTCCAATCTTGCCTGGAATCTTTCAAAATGACCAACATTTGGTTCAGCCAAATCAAATTCCTCTCTGTTATTCTTAAAAAAATCTTCCATAGTATTTTTCATAATCTTTCAATTTAAAACGGATGACTCCATTAATACTTTTCTTAACCTGCTTTTTGCTCTGGAAATGGTCGTTCTGCAATTCTCATTACTGATGTTCATGATTCCGGCAATTTCTTCATTATCGTAGCCTTCAACCAAACTTAAATTGAGAATGGTTCGATAACTTTCTTTTAACTGAGCCATAGCCTTTGATACTTCTTTCACTTTCAAATTGACATAATCAATTTTCATTTCTGCTGCTTCATGTTCATCTGTCACTTTCAAGCTTTTTATCGACTATTTCTAAATTCACTTCCTGTAATTTGTTTTTCTTCTTAATATGTGTCAAACTTTTGTTGATCACTATCCTTTTTAACCAAGCTCCAAAAGGCACTTCCCCTTTAAAACTTTCAAGTTTCGTGAAGGCATTTAAAAAAGCCTCCTGCATCACATCTTCAGCATCATACGTGTTCTGAAGAATTCTTACAGCTGTATTGAACATCGCTTTATAGTACAATTTGTATATCTCAAATTGTGCGGTAGCACTTCCTTTCTTACAAGCCTGTAACAGTTCGGTTATATGTGGTTGTTCTGTTTGCAATGTTGTGGTTCTATGTTAATGACAATTAATTTACTTTGGTGTTACACTTTGTACAAAATAAATTTACAATTTTTTATAAGATATTTATTTTCAACCTACTAATACCCATAGGGAGCATCCAGCAATTTTCTTTTCAGATACTGATCCTTGGCACAAGAATTGACTATTAGATAAGACAAGGGCTGGGTTTTAAAACTCAACCCCCTATTTATGAGGTAATTGAAATAAGAGAAAATATACTTGCTTAATTTGAGTTTGTATATATAATGCCAAAATGACTTAAATAAGGTATGAGCAGATCAAAATTTATAAATATTGACAATTTGTCACTTCAGAACATTCTAGACGAAGAAGCTGAGTTGATTCCTTTAATGACTCCTGAAGATGAAGAAGAGATAAGGAAAGAGGGTGTTCCGAATGTGCTACCCATTCTTCCTTTGAGAAACACTGTATTGTTTCCAGGGGTCGTAATTCCGATTACAGCAGGAAGGGACCAATCGATCAAATTGATCAAAGAGGCGAATAAAGGAGACAAAACCATAGGTGTGGTTGCGCAAAAGAACGAAAGTACTGAAGACCCGGGTTACGATGATATTTTTCATATAGGAACCGTAGCCAGAATTCTCAAAATCCTGAAGATGCCTGATGGTAATACCATGGTCGTGCTTCAGGGTAAAAAACGTTTTGAAATTGAAGAATTAGTTCAGGAAAAACCCTATCTAAAGGCAAAGGTAAAAGAGGTTGTTGAAACCCTGCCTGGTAAAATGGATACGGAATTCAATGCGATCATCGATTCTATAAAAGATATCTCTTTAAGGATCATTAAAGAAAATCCTAATTTACCTAGTGAAGCCTCTTTTGCCATAAAAAATATTCAGAGCAACTCTTTTCTGATCAATTTTGTTTCTTCGAATCTGAATCTTACGACAGAACAAAAGCAGGAGCTTTTAAATATCAATAGTCTTAAGAGCCGTGCTTTAGCTACGCTTAAGAAGATGAATAAAGAGTTGCAGCGACTTGAATTAAGCAATGATATTCAGTCAAAGGTGCGTGAAGACATGGACCAGCAGCAAAGGGAATACTATTTGCACCAACAAATGAAAACCATTCAGGAAGAGCTGGGTGGCGTCTCTCACGATGAAGAAATCGAAGAAATGAGGGAATTGGCGAAAAATAAAAAATGGAGTAAAGAAGTTGCAGAAACCTTCGAGAAAGAGATTGGACGCTTACAAAGAATGAATCCACAAGTGGCTGAATATTCAGTTCAAAGGAATTATCTGGACCTTCTGTTGGAATTACCATGGGAAGAGTATTCGACCGACCTTTTTGACTTAAAACGGGCGCAAAAGATATTGGACAGAGATCATTATGGTTTGGAAAAGGTCAAAAAAAGGATCATTGAACATCTGGCAGTACTCAAACTTAAAGGCGATATGAAATCTCCTATCATCTGTTTATACGGACCTCCGGGAGTTGGTAAAACCTCTCTGGGTAAATCCGTTGCAGAGTCATTGGGCAGAAAATATGTAAGAATGTCACTTGGAGGTCTAAGAGATGAAGCCGAAATTCGAGGACATAGAAAAACATATATTGGTGCGTTACCAGGAAGAATAATTCAAAGCATTAAAAAAGCAGAGACCTCCAATCCGGTGTTTGTACTTGACGAGATCGATAAATTAGGCTCAAGTCACAGTGGAGATCCGTCTTCAGCGATGCTCGAGGTTCTTGATCCGGAACAAAATGCTGATTTTTATGACAATTATTTGGAAGTGGGATATGATTTGTCAAAGATCATGTTTATCGCTACGGCTAATAGTTTATCAACGATTCCATGGGCCCTTAGAGATAGAATGGAGATCATAAATGTAAGTGGTTATACAGTTGAGGAAAAAGTTGAGATAGGCAAGCGCCATTTACTCCCTAAATTATTAAAAGAGCATGGCCTGACCTCATCGCATTTGAAGGTTGCAAAAAAACAACTTGAAAAAGTAGTCACAGGTTATACACGCGAATCAGGGGTTAGAGGTTTGGAAAAGAAACTGGCTCAGGTAGTGAGGTATGCGGCCAAGTCAATCGCTATGGAGGAGGACTATAATGTAAAAATAACTGATCAGGATATCGAATCAATATTAGGCCCGTCTCATATGGAAAGAGACAAATATGAAACCAATGAAATCCCTGGCGTTGTTACTGGTCTTGCATGGACCAGTGTTGGCGGTGACATTCTTTTTATTGAATCGATCTTGTCCAAAGGTAAAGGCACCTTATCCATTACCGGTAATTTGGGTAAAGTCATGAAAGAATCGGCTACGATAGCACTCGAGTATATCAAAGCCAATCTGGATGAATTTGGAATTGATTATGATACCGTTACAAATAATAATATCCATATTCATGTACCTGAAGGTGCCACTCCTAAAGATGGACCAAGTGCAGGAATCACCATGCTTACCTCGTTGGTTTCAACACTCACCCAGCGTAAAGTAAGGGCCAAATTAGCCATGACTGGAGAAATTACACTTCGAGGCAAGGTACTTCCTGTGGGGGGTATCAAAGAGAAGATATTGGCAGCAAAAAGAGCGAATATTAAGGAAATCATCTTGTGTGAAGAAAACCGAAAAGACATAGAAGAAATCAATCAAAAATATCTTAAAGGTTTGATTTTCCATTACGTAAATGACATGAAAGAGGTGATTGAGATTGCCCTACTGAAGGAAAAGGTTAAGAATCCAAAAAAATTATCTTAACTCAAATATTGTTAGATGAGGGTCATTTTCACAAAATGATCCTCATTTTTTTTGCCTATATTTACGGTAAGGAGCAGATAACCCTTGTTTTTTATCGCCATTTTGATTTTACTTTATCGTTTACGAATCCTTTTTCGTTTTAAGTTCGCTTTAGTGAAGAGCAATCTGTCGTAAATTACCAGAAAACTCACCTCCTTTTATGAGCCTTCTTTTATTCAAAAAGGTTAGCATAAACAGCCAGAAAAATCAGATTGATGAAACCATTATATATTTTCTTCCTGCTATTCATTTCAACCTGTTCCTTATACAGCCAGAAACCGAAAAAAATTTTTAGATCAGATTCCATTCTTGAATTGACCCTTACAATGCCGTTAAGAGATGTCATTAATAACAGAACTGAACGACAGCAATATGAATCAAAATTATCCTATATAGCAGATGGAGCAACAGTTGAGCACCCCCTAAAGGTTAAGGTTAGAGGAAAAACAAGAGCTGCTAAGCAAATTTGCTCTTTTCCTCCATTGGAGCTTCAGTTCAACAAAAAGGATGTGGAAAATTCCATTTTTAAGGGCCAGAAAAAAATGAAGCTGGTAGCGCATTGTCAAGGCGATAAATCTTTTGAAGAGTTTGTTAAAAGGGAATATTTGATCTATAAAATGTATCAGCATATCAGTCCATATAGTTTCAATGTGAGACTTTGTCGAATTACTTATATTGATGCAAACAAACCAAAGCAGGGAAACAGTCATTATGCATTCTTAATTGAGTCAATAAAAGATGTTGCGAAAAGAAATGATATGACAGTTTTTAAGGGTAAGATCAGAAATCAGGAAACTTTGAATAAAGAGAATCTTGATAAGCTTGTATTCTTCCAGTTTTTAATAGGTAATCTGGATTGGTCCATTACAGAAAGGCATAACATGAAACTTATCATTGGAGATAAAGGTGCTTTGCCTATAGCTGTTCCGTATGATTTTGATTATTCGGGCTTAGTGAACACGCCTTATGCATTACCTCCCGAAGAACTTAACCTCCCAGATGTCAGAACAAGGTTATTCCGAGGATTCTGCAGAAGAGACAATTATCAGGAAACCATTAGTTTTTACAAAGGTATTGAAAATGATTTACGCGATGAAGTCAATAATCTAAGTGTTCTAAATGGCAAAAGTGTGAGCAGTGTGAATAAATATATAGATAGTTTTTTTGAAAACTTAAATTCTGAGAAATATGTCGACAAAAAAATAAGCAGAGCTTGCAAGGTAAAACACAAACACGCTTATGAATATAACTAAAAAAATAATTCAACAAAGGGTGTTTATCGCTGCCTCTGTAGTTGTGGTATTTATGATCATGAGCTTCCTTGGAAATTCTGATGACAATTCAAAGGACCCCCAAAATGAATTAAAATATGAAGGAACTTATGGGTTATATGTTGAAAAAACAGATCATTATAATTTTCGCTGGATTACCGAATTAGAAGATATAGGCCTTTATGAGGTGTTAAATCAATCTAAAAAAATTATAGCTACTGGTGAAACTGCTTTATCAAAGACACACCGTATCGACCTTAAACCAGGAATTGAAGGGCCTCTTACTTTTAGGTTTGGTGGAAAAAAACAAGGAATGCATGAAGTTTACCTTAAAGAGAACTTCCAACAAGAAAAAACTTCCTATAAAAAAGTTGATTCCCTTTATGTTGTTGGTGATGTTCATGGAAGGTATGACCAGGTGGCCAATCTCCTGATAAAGGCAAATATTATAGATGAGGAGATGAATTGGATTGCTGGCGGGGCACATATTGTTTTTTTAGGAGATGTGTTCGACAGAGGAGATGATGTGACCAAAGTGCTTTGGTTTATCCATGGGTTAGAGGAGCAAGCTGCATTAACAGGTGGAAAAGTTCATTTGGTTTTAGGAAATCACGAAATCATGACCATGACCAAAGATCTGAGGTATGTTAGCAGAAAGGAGCGTAATATTGCGGTTGCCCATGGCCTTAGTTACGATGCCCTGTTTCATCCTATTGATTCATATCTCGGTTCCTGGCTTAGAAGTAAGGTCTCCTTACTTAAAATTGATAAAATTGTATTTGCCCATGGCGGCATACTGGATATAGGCCCCATTTCATTAGAGGAATTCAATAATAAGGCCTATTACTATATGCAAGAGCCCATGTATCTTGACATGATGAAAGATTCTCCTGACAGCACAAAATACGACCCAAATTACTGGTTAGACATGAGGTATTTTTTCTATTACAGCCAGGGCCCTTATTGGTTCAGAGGCTATGTACAATCAGATACCCTGGGGCCTCAATTGAATTCCATGCTTGACAAACATGGATCGAAGATACACGTGGTGGCGCATACAACTCTTGAAACAATTACGGAAAAATATGATGGTAAATTACTGACCACAGATCTTAATGACGCGGCAACTCAATTATTGTTTTTAGTGAGGCATAGAAACAAATATGAAAGATACAAAATAGACAGTGAAGGACTTAAAACTGAATTATAGTGAATATACACTGAATTAAATGTATCAAGTCATCAAGAGATATCATTTACTGATTTTACTTTTAAAGTTGAAAAATAAATTCCTACTTTTGAACAACGTAATTCGGAATAATGCAATTTAAATATCCAGAGATTCTATTTTTTCTTTTTCTGCTCCTTATTCCCCTTCTTATTCATTTATTCCAACTACAACGATTTAAAAAAGAGGCTTTTACAAATGTCTCATTTTTAAAAAAAATAGAACTTGAATCGAGAAAAAGTTCCAAGCTTAAAAAACTACTTATCCTCTTGTCGCGGATGCTTGCTCTGGCAGCACTTATCATCGCCTTTTCCCAACCCTATATCAACAGGAACGAAGGTCTTCAGCAAAAGAAAACCATTGTGTATCTGGATAATTCTATGAGTCTCCAAGCATTGGGAGAATCAGGTATTGAACAGTTGCAGATCAATAAAAATATCCTGTTAGACAAATTGGTTGAAACGGATCAGGAAATCAGTCTGATAAGCAATCAGAAATTTCTTCCAAACCTTGACCCAAAAAGTCTTAACAATGAGTTGATCTCACTTGACTTTCATCCCATAAAAAAAGACATTAATCAGGTGCTATTGCAAATTAATGACTATCAAAAAAATGAAACTAAAACATTATTTGATATCTATTTAATTTCTGATTTTCAGAATATTAATAACACTATTGATTCTAGTTTAATAAGTAATCTGAACGATTACAACCTTATTGATCTTTCAAATAAAACAACAGAAAACATCTCTATTGACACGGTTTGGATAGCCAAAAAAGACGCTGATCAAATTACCTTAAAAGCACATCTAAGCAGTTGGAAAATGGCCGAAAATGATCTTAGTGTTTCGCTTTTTCTCAATGAAGATCTTTACGGAAAAACCACTGTAAACATGGTACCCGATTCAAAAAAAGAAATTGAATTTTTAATTCCAACAGGGTTATCAAATTTCGGAAAGGTCTCTTTGACCGACCACCGATTAAATTTTGACAATGAACTCTATTTCAATATTCCTCAGAGAAAAAGAATAAATGTACTTGTCATTGGTCTAGGTCATGAGTTTCTAGAACGAATCTATAAAAAAAATGAGTTCAACCTAACGACAACAACTTATGCCGCATTGGACCAAAGCATTATTCCTGCACAGGATTTAATTATTATCAGTGAACTCGATAAGATATCAAAACCATTGAGTCAAAGTCTGCAGGTATTTGTGCAGCAAAAAGGCAACCTGGTGATCATTCCTTCTGCAGAAATTGACTTTGGAACGTATGATGAGCTATTACAATCTTTCCAAGCCGGGCGTATTACCGGGAAATTCGAAGAAGACAAAAGTGTCACAGGAATTAATTATGAGCACCCTTTTTTCAATCAGGTCTTTGAAAAAGAAGTCTATAATTTTCAGTACCCACTGCTGTCAGAGGGTTATATGGGTGATTTTAAAAATGCTTCTACCCTACTACAGTTTGATGACCGTACTGATTTCGTATCAGAGATCAAGTATTTTGACCATAAGGTATACTGGATCTCTTCACCTTTGTCAAGCCAGGGGAATACATTTGTCAACTCTCCCTTGATTGTGCCGCTTTTTTACAATTTTTCAGTTCAAAACAAAAATGACAATGCCATATACCTCAACATTGGGCAACAAAATGAAATCATAATTGATACAGAAGACTCCGGTGATGCACCAGTAAAAATAATCCAAAATGACACGGAATTTATTCCGATGCAAACAAAGTCAAGTGAAGTGACAAAAGTGACGACGGAAGAATATCCTCTGGCTCAAGGTATTTATGAACTACAATCAAACGGAAAATTCTTGCAGCGCCTGGCTTTCAACTATGACCGTATTGAGAGTGACTTAAACTTTAATGATCTTCGACCTTTGATTGATGCATACGAAAACATGCATCTTTATGACTCATTAGATAAGGCCCTGAAAGAAGGAAATGACCGAAATAATAATAAAGATTTATGGCAATTATTTATTATTTTTGCTTTGGTTTTTTTAATCTTGGAAATTCTGCTTCAAAAGTTTTTGAAGAACTAAATATTTTAGATGATTCGCATCAAAACAAGAAATAAATGAACATACTTCTAAGATCTGCCAAGATCATCGACAGCAATTCAAAATTCCATAACCAAAAAATGGATATTTTAATTAAAAATGGCATCATTTCTGATATTGGAAAAAAACTAGTACTGCCAGGGAATTGTAAAGAAATTCAATTGAAAAATCTTCATGTATCCAACGGGTGGTTCGACACCAGTGTATCTTTGGGTGAACCCGGTTATGAAGAAAGAGAGAATATTCAGCATGGACTTGAAGTTGCTGCGCGTTCAGGATTTACAAAAATCGCTCTAAATCCAAACACATATCCTTTGATCGATAATAAATCAGCTGTAGAATTTTTAATCCAAAAAAGTAGCGCTTCGGCAGTGAACCTTTATCCCATTGCCAACTTGACTCAAGGAGCACAAGGAAAGGAAATGGCAGAATTGTTTGATATGAAAAATTCAGGAGCCATTGCTTTTGGAGATTATAATAAACCCGTTGAAAATGCAAATCTGTTAAAAATAGCCTTACTGTATGCACAAAATTTTGAAGGAATTGTGATGAGCTTTCCAGAGGATGCCGGGATCGGAACTCATGGATTTGTAAACGAAAGCGAAAACACCACTCGATTAGGTCTCAATTCAATTCCAAATCTTTCTGAAGAGCTTCAAGTTGCGAGGGACCTGGCTCTCTTGGAATATACGGGCGGAAAACTCCATATCCCAACAATTAGCACAAGTAAAGCTGTACAGTTGATCAAAGAAGCTAAGAAAAAAGGACTGGATGTTAGTTGTAGTGTTGCTGCCCATCACATATTTTTAACCGACGAGGAGATACAATCCTTTGATACCAATTTTAAAGTTAAGCCTCCGCTAAGATCTGAAAAAGATGTAAAATCACTGATAAAAGGATTAAAAGACGGTACCATTGACATGCTTGTAAGTGATCATAATCCTATTGATATCGAAAATAAAAATGTAGAATTTGAAAATGGCTTTTTTGGAACCATTGGAATGGAATCACTTTTTGGCAGCGCCAGACAAAAACTGGAGGTAGAAGACATTATTAGTTGCCTGACTGATAAACCAAAAAAACGTTTTGACTTACCTGTTACCGCAATAGAAAATGATATCAAAGCAGATTTGACACTTTTCGACCCCGACACGCAGTATATTTTTGAAAAAGATAATATTTTATCTAAATCTAAAAACTCTGCATTTATAGGAAAAAGTCTTAAGGGAAAAATTTATGGTATCTTTTCAAATAATAAGCTTGTACTGTCTTAGGTGTTAAGTCTAAGTTAAGTGCTAAGTGCTAAGTACTAAGTACTAAGTACTAAGTTAAATAGAAAGTTTAATCAAAAAAGAAAATATGCAAAATCAATCAGTACAAGATGGAAAAATGATAGCCATCATAAGCTATATAACGGTTATCGGAACTTTGATTGCTTTTATAATGAATCAAAACAAACATAATTATTTTGCTTCTTTTCATATTCGTCAGGCCATAGGTATATTTTTGTTGGGACTGCTTGTTAATTTTATCAATCGTTATTCAAATTTTGACGCATTGGATATGATATTGGGAATTGGTGTCCTCATTTTATGGGTCATTGGCCTTATCGGAGCTATTAAAGGTGAAGAAAAACTGGTACCCTTACTTGGTGAGCAATTTCAGGAATGGTTCAGAAATATTGGTTAAGACCCCCTACATAATTTACACATACAATTTGCATGGCTACATTTTCTTTGGAATACCTCATTAGACATCCTAAAACCCCACAAACCAATCCACCTCTGCTCATTATGATGCATGGTTATGGTAGTAACGAAGAGGATTTATTCTCTTTTGCACAGGAGTTACCAGATGAATTACTCATTATCAGTGCAAGAGCACCATTATCATTAGGATTTGGAAGTTATGCCTGGTATACCATACATTTTGATGCAAGCAGCAGCGATAAATTTTCTGATATACCAGAGGCCAAAGCAGCCCTAAAACTTATGGACGATTTCATACATGAAATTGTTTCAGCCTATGAAGTAAATAAACAAAACATCTTCCTGTTAGGATTTAGTCAGGGTACCATATTGAGTACTGCTTATGCCCTGAACCACCCTCATAAGATCCAACATGTAGTTGCCTTGAGTGGTTATGTCAATGAAGAACTGATTCAAAAGCCACTGGAAAAAGAGAATTTTAAGGACCTTGATTTTTTTGTTTCCCATGGATCCGTCGATCAGGTAATCCCTGTTGAATGGGCAAGAAAAACGGGGCCCTTTCTGGAAAAGCTAAAAATCAAACACAGTTACCATGAATACCCGGTTGGGCACGGTGTAGCCCCACAGAATTTTTTTGACCTACATAGCTGGGTCAAGAAACGCTGCTAGACCCCATACATTCTGTTCGTTTCAAGCTGACTAATTTTGGCCTTAATTTTGTAGTTTAGTCTTTGTTTTAAAACCATATCATGTATATCCAGTTTTCAAAAATACTCATCATCACTCTACTAGTCGCACTTGTTTCCTGCAAGGATTCAACAAAAAAAGATCTCCAGGAACTTCAAGCCCTCAATGACAGCATTAAAAAGATCTTCGCTCCAGACAAAAGAGTCGCCATATACGATATTCATATAGCTGCTACTGCAGATGGAATAGCGATTACGGGTGAAACAGATCAGGAAAAAGGTATTGCCTCTCTTATAGAAATATTAGAAACAAAGGGGAAAAAGGTGAAAAATCATGTAAACCTACTTCCAGATTCCAGTGTTGGAGAGAGGAACTACGCAGTTGTCAATAATTCTGTAGCAAATAT
This sequence comes from uncultured Flavobacteriaceae bacterium, assembly GCA_963780405.1. Lineage (GTDB taxonomy): Bacteria > Bacteroidota > Bacteroidia > Flavobacteriales > Flavobacteriaceae > Lutimonas. Next base: position 496,161 of record CAWABX010000001.1, on the reverse strand, counting down.
AAGATCAACCCCAAAGCATTCAGGTGAACTTGCCACTCAGGCCATCCTGGGAACATCTTTAAAAGTATTAAAAATTGATGGAGATTTTTATCTGGTACAAACTCCTGATGGCTATATCTCCTGGGTTGACCATGGAGGAGTTACTTTGATGAATTTAGAAGAATTCAAGAAGTGGCAGAATTCGCAAAAGGTGATTTACACAAAGGCTTACGGTCACGTTTATGAATATATGAGCGATGAATTATATAAAATCGGGGATATTGTTCTGGGTGCCCAACTGAAACTTATTGAAGATAGTGGTGCTTTTTACAAAGTGAGTTATCCAGATAAGCGTATAGGTTATATTAAAAAAACAGACTGTGAATTTTATGGGAGCTGGGTAAACAAACTAAACCCCTCCGGAACGCTTGTTGAACTTTACGCAAAGGATTTAATGGGATCACCGTATTTATGGGGTGGTACATCAAGCAAAGGAATGGATTGTAGCGGATTTACCAAAACCGTATACCTGATGAATGGCTTTGTCATTCCTCGTGATGCGTCTCAACAAATCAATGCAGGAAAAGATGTGGATCCTCAATTACAAATAAAAGATTTACAAAAGGGAGACCTGATGTTCTTTGGAAAAAAAGCCACAGACAGTACCCGTCAACGAGTTACTCATGTAGGCATCTGGCTGGGTAATGACCGAGGAGAATTCATTCATGCTTCGGGAAGGGTTAAAATTGGTTCTGTAGACAAAAAGTCAAGCTATTATGACGACTTTAATACCAAGAGGTATTTGGGCAGTCGTCGTTATTTAGGAGAAAAAGATGACTTAATTCTTGATCTAAAAGAGTTAGATAATCAAATAAAGATCAAATCCTGATAAGCTGATATGGCACTTTAGATTAATTCCACTCCCACCCAAATGAGGTATTAAATACATAGTCACTATCGGCGGCATTTTCCACCGGCTGGCTGTCATAGTTATAAGACAAACCAAGACGTATATAAAAATCGAGAGGAAGGTCATATTTCATATCAAAGTTAAAATCTACCCTGTAACGACCACTTTGTGTAAAACTTGGGTATAGGGCAGCATTTGTTCCCACACTTAAATCACCTATCGCATATTTTGTAAAACCCAATGCCAGGTATCCCTCGGTACTATTTCTATCTGAACTATCATCTGTAAAATTTTCTGCAGAATAAGCAAGACCCGCATTTGCAGAGAAAAACATGGTATTACTCCTGATAAAATAATAACCAGCACCTGCCTGGTAGGTTGATCTTAATTGTAATAATTGTTCATCATTCGACAGGTAAATGGCTTTGGCCTGGATAAACCAATCATGAGGTAAATAATATTCTCCACCTAATTCTGCATCCATTCTATTGATATCTGCTGCGCCATCCTGCCGACTTAAAACGGTTTTATAAAGACCCTTACCTCTCCATTTATAAGCGAGATAGGTCGCATTGACATTTGAAGTGAGTTGCTTAAAGTTATTGGCTTTGGTCATATTGATCCCCAGGTCGATATCAACCGTTAGTCTGGAAAAAAAACTCTTTCCTATGGGCTCAATAAATACGATATCAACTAAATTGTATTCTCTGCTACCCTCTTCAATATTGAGCACCACCATGTTTTCTTTTCCAGACACACTGTTAATGCTGGTGGTAAACCTCTCTCCATCTGTTACAGAAATGATAAATTGTTGTTGACTTTTAATTTTCTTCACCTCTCCCCATTTGATCTTAAAATCAGAATCATCGTAAGAGGTGCTGAAAGTAAGTATACTTCGGTCCATTTTCTCAATGGAACCTACCAATACATCGTTGTTTGAAAGGGTTAAGGTGTCTTTTTGACTAAAAACCATCGAACTTATTATGGTCAAAACAAAACTAAAAAGCAGTGATTTATTCATCGTATTGGAAGGTAGTGATCAGAATTAAAAACGGCAAATTTAAAAGAAAAGAATAGAAAACCCAAAGGTGATCAGCTAATATTGGCCCAAATAGATTTGTTCCTCATAATTTTTTCAAAGGTACTCCACACAATTTTATAATCAGGATCATGATGACCCATTTTTGAATAAACCACTTGCTGCGCAGCCTTTCGTGCCGTGTAAAGAACATTTGAATCTTGAACAATATCAGCTATTTTTAGATTTAAAACTCCGCTCTGCTGGGTACCCATTAAATCACCAGGTCCTCTTAACTTCAGATCGACTTCTGCAATTCTAAAACCATCATTGGTTTCCACCATCGTTTGCAATCTGGTTTTCGCTTCCTTGGTAAGCTTCAACCCAGACATCAGTATGCAATAACTCTGATCTGCTCCTCTCCCCACTCTTCCTCTTAGCTGATGTAGCTGCGATAATCCAAATCGCTCTGAACTTTCAATGATCATCACACTGGCATTTGGAACGTTCACCCCTACCTCTATCACAGTGGTAGCCACCATGATCTGCGTCTCACCTTTTACAAAGCGCTGCATCTCGTAGTCCTTGTCTGCTGATTTCATTTTCCCATGTACAATGCTGATCCTGAATTCAGGCAAGGGAAATTCTCTTGAAATACTTTCATATCCGTCCATCAGATCCTTATAATCAAGCTGCTCCGACTCCTTGATCAAGGGGTAAACAACATAAATCTGCCGCCCTTTGATAATTTCATCTTTGATAAATTTAAAAACAGCCAGGCGATTGCTGTCATAGCGATGAATTGTTTTGATCATTTTTCTGCCCGGTGGTAATTCGTCGATCACCGAAATATCCAAGTCACCATAAACGCTCATTGCCAGAGTCCTGGGAATAGGTGTTGCCGTCATCACTAAAATATGGGGTGGCAGATTATTCTTCATCCACATCTTGGCTCTTTGGGCCACGCCAAAACGATGTTGCTCATCAATAATAGCAAGTCCAAGATTTTTAAACTTTACCTTATCTTCAAAAAGGGCATGTGTTCCTATAAGCACATGAAGGTTACCGTTTTCCAGATCATCATGAATCACACGTCTTTGAGCTGCAGTTGAGGAACCGGTCAACAGGCTAACCTTTATCTCCATGGGCGAAAGCAGCTCTTCGACTGCGTTAAAATGTTGGACCGCTAATATTTCGGTGGGTGCGATCAGCGCCGATTGATAATTGTTATCCAAGGCCATTAACATGGTTAAAACCGCAACTATAGTTTTTCCCGAACCTACATCACCTTGAAGCAAACGGTTCATTTGAGCCCCGGTATTCAGATCTTTGCGAATTTCTTTTACAACCTTTTTTTGGGCATTGGTCAACTCAAAAGGCAAATGGTCCTTATAAAAATCATTGAAATATTGTCCTATCTGATCAAATACAAAGCCCTTGTTTTTAGCTTTATTGGTCAGATTCTTGACAACCAGTTGCAATTGAATAAAAAATAACTCTTCAAACTTTAATCTATGACGCGCTTTAGTTAACAAGTCCTGACTCTGTGGAAAATGTATATTGAACATAGCTTCATTTTTAGAAATGAGTCCCTGCTCCTCAATCAATTTTTCAGAAAGCGTCTCCGTAAATTTTCCCTGGGCCTCTGTAAAAAGTTGTTGCTGCATTTTCTGCATGACCCTGTTGCTCACTCCTTTTTTTGATAAAAGCTCAGTAGATCTGTACACGGGCTGCATGCTTATTTTAAAACCCTTTTTGTATTCGCTGAGCAATTCCAACTCCGGATGGGCCATATTAAAGGCCCCATTGAAAAAATTCACTTTCCCGAAGATCACATAAGGTACATTTAGCTTAAGCGCATCCTGGATCCACTTTGCACCTCGAAACCATACCAGTTCCATTTGACCACTTTCATCCATAAATTCGGCCACCAACCTGCTTCCCCTTTTCTGCTTCACAGATTTAAATCCAGTGATTTTTCCAACGATCTGAACATCAGCGCTACTTATTTGTAATTCTCTGATCTTGTAAAACTTCGTTCTGTCAATATATCGAAAAGGGAAGAAATTGGCCAGGTCCGCATAGGTAAAGATCCCGAGCTCCTTTCCTAATAGCTGCGCCCTCGATGGACCTACCCCTTTTAAATACGATATGGATGTATGAAAGTTTATGATGACATTTTTTAAGGAATTACGAAAATATAAAACTTAATTCTTTTGTAGATTCTTTACATTTGATTTTTTATCATCTATTTATGCTCTCTACAGAAATCAAGGAACTTTTAGAAGAAAAGGTAATTCAATATAACAACCCTAAATTTATTGAAAGTGATCCTATTCAAGTTCCTCATCGGTATAAGCTCAAAGAAGATATTGAAATAGCGGCCTTTCTTACTGCAACCATTTCCTGGGGCAATAGAAAGATGATCATTAAAAACGCTCAACAACTTATGGACCTCATGGGCAATTCACCATATGACTTTGTCATGGAATCAAATCCTGCTGAGCATCTGCATTTCGTACACAGAACCTTTAATGCAATTGATCTCCAGTATTTTTTCGAAGGACTCAGAAATATTTACAGCAAGCATCAAGGTTTGGAAGCGGTATTCAGCAAGTATGCAGAGGCAAATAGTATCCAAAGCAGCATCCATCATTTTAAAAAACTTTTTTTTGAGCTTGAGCATCCTAAGCGTACCCAAAAACATGTCTCCGACCCCTATAAAGGTTCAGCAGCAAAAAGGATCAATATGTTTTTGCGATGGATGGTTCGCAATGACAATACAGGAGTTGATTTCGGTATATGGAATTCCATCTCACCATCAATTTTATCTTGCCCTCTTGATGTCCACTCAGGAAATGTTGCCAGAAAACTTGGCTTATTAACGCGTAAACAAAATGATGCAAAAGCGCTTAAGGAATTAGATGGCCAACTCCGTGAAATGGATCCACACGATCCAGTCAAATATGATTTTGCTCTTTTTGGTTTGGGGGTTTTTGAAAAATTTTCCTGACCTGGTGATCTGGCTGTTATATTTTTTGAATTATTCATTTTTAAGGTGCTATTCCCTTTGTATTTAATCGCTACCTTTGCGGCTCAAAATTCAATTACTGATGCGTTTACACAGAAATCTTGTACTTGCGGTGATCCATGCACTTGATCTTATTTATAATGAAAAGGAATATGCAGATAAAGTGGTTCAAAAAACCTTAAAACTGGATAAAAGATGGGGTGTTAGAGATCGAAAGTTTGTGGCAGAAACCATTTACGATATGGTTCGATGGAAACTTCTGTATAATGAAATTGCAGGGACAAAGGAACATTATACGCGAGATAATTTATGGAAGAATTTTGCTGTTTGGGCTATATTAAAAGGAATTAAATTACCAGAGTGGAGATATTTTGAAGGAACTCCTACAAGAAGGATCAAAGGTAAATTTGACGAGTTGCAAAGCATCAGGAAATTCAGGGAGTCCATTCCGGATTGGATGGATGAAACTGGTGAAGCAGAATTAGGAAAACGCTGGGATGAGGAAATAAAAGAGCTCAATAAGCAAGCGCGGGTAATTCTTAGAACCAATACCCTTAAAACATCTCGGAAGGAATTGCAAAAATTACTTCAGGACGAAGAGGTTTTTACTGAGTTCGTTCCCCAGGCTCCAGACGCCTTGGTACTGGTAGAGCGTAAAAATGTATTCCTGACCCAAGCTTTTAAAAATGGATTGTTTGAAGTACAGGACGCCTCTTCTCAGTTAGTAGCACCTTTTTTAGATGTAAAACCTGGTCAAAAAGTAATCGATACCTGTGCCGGTGCGGGTGGAAAAACGCTTCACTTGGCATCTTTGATGGAAAACAAAGGTCAGATCATTGCTATGGATATTTATGCACATAAACTGGCAGAACTCAAGAAACGAGCTAAAAGAGACGGGGCTCACAATATTGAAACAAGACCCATTGAAGGATCGAAATCCATTAAGAAATTCAAAGGAAAAGCCGATCGAGTTCTTATTGATGCACCCTGTAGTGGTATTGGCGTATTGAAAAGAAATCCTGACTCAAAATGGAAACTCAATGCCGACTTTTTAGACCGGATCAGAAAAACCCAGGCAGAAATTCTGGACCAATATGCATCTATGGTGAAAGATGGTGGAAAAATGGTTTACGCTACTTGCTCTATACTTCCTTCTGAAAATGAAAAACAGGTCGAGGCATTTTTAGCAAAGCATCAGGATTTCAAATTGCTCAAAGAGAAAAAAGTATCACCCGCAGCTTCAGGATTTGATGGCTTTTATATGGCCCTTATGGAGAAAAAATCTTAGGGAAGATAAGTTAGTATATGAGTGGATAAGGCGAAAAGCACATACCTGTTTACTTCTTCAAGATTAGGATTCAGAACATGGATCGATGATGATATTCGGCCCATGACTTTGCTCAACTCAGACAATGAAGTCATGGAGTTCTTTCCTTTTTTACCTTCCGAAAAACAAACGATTGATTTTATTCGACGGATGCAAAATCAATTCTTAGAACATGGTTTTTGTTATTTCCCTGTAGATCATTTAGCAACAAATAGATTTATTGGTTTTATAGGATTTTCAATACAAAATTTTGATAGCGATTTTACACCTTGTGTGGATATTGGCTGGAGAATCAATAAAAATTACTGGGGAAAAGGACTAGCCACTGAAGGCGCCTTGGAAAGCATCAAGTACGCAAACAAGCATTTACAGCTAAACCGCATCTATTCAGTGGCTTCAAAAACAAATGTTAAATCAATAAAGGTCATGGAAAAAATAGGAATGACCTACATCAAAGACTTCGATCACCCAAAACTCCTAGAAAATCCAGGACTTAAAAAATGTGTTTTATTCGCTATCGACCTATAGTGGTCGAACCTCTGGTACTTTATTCGAATTCAATAATAATTTATTGAATATTATTAACATTGGCTACAAGAATACAAGGTCAATTGATTAAATTTGCATTTTTCAAAAACCAAAGATAAAATCAGTCAAATGATCTACTTTTTCACGCACAAGCAAACGGTATTTGCCGTTTCTTCTCCTTCAGAAATTGACAAGCAAAACATTGAAAAATTAAAATGGCTCTTTGGCAATGCTGAACAGGTAAATGAAAATTCCCTTACCGGGAATTTTATTGGCCCCAGAAAAGAAATGGTCAGTCCCTGGAGTACCAATGCCGTTGAAATAACTCAAAATATGGGTATCTCAGGAATCGTTCGTATTGAAGAATTTTTTGGAACAAGCGCTGACAACCCGATTTTTGATCCTATGATCCAACATCATTATAAAGAACTGAACCAGGATTTATTTACTGTGGATATTGCACCTGAGGCTATTAAAGAGATCGATAATATTGCCGCTTATAACCAAGCTGAAGGACTGGCACTTAGTGAAGATGAGGTCACATATTTAGATGATTTATCAGTAAAATTAGATCGAAAATTAACAGATTCTGAAATTTTTGGCTTCTCACAAGTCAATTCAGAACACTGTCGACATAAAATATTTAACGGAACTTTTGTCATTGATGGTAAAGAGAAACCCCATTCTCTGTTTAAAATGATCAAAAAGACTTCCATTGAAAATCCGAATACCATCGTTTCGGCCTACAAAGATAACGTGGCATTTATTGAAGGGCCGGTTATTGAACAATTTGCTCCACAATCGGCAGACAAACCAGATTATTATAAAAATAAAAAGGTAAAATCAGTGATTTCCTTAAAAGCTGAAACGCATAATTTCCCAACAACAGTTGAGCCCTTTAATGGCGCTGCTACAGGATCGGGAGGCGAGATCAGGGACAGGCTTGCCGGAGGAAAAGGATCTTTACCATTAGCAGGAACTGCCGTTTATATGACTCCTTATTCAAGGTTGTCAAAAAACCGTACATGGGAAAACATGCCCGAAAGAAAATGGCTATACCAAACGCCAATAGACTTGCTGATCAAGGCCTCTAATGGAGCTTCAGATTTTGGAAACAAATTCGGTCAACCCCTGATCTCTGGTTCACTTTTCACCTTTGAGCATGAAGAACACAATAGAAAACTAGGTTTCGACAAAGTCATTATGCTCGCCGGAGGGATTGGATATGGCAAGGCAAAAGACAGCCTAAAAGAAAAGCCCGTAAAAGGAGACAGTATCATTATTCTTGGAGGTGATAATTATAGAATTGGAATGGGTGGAGCAGCTGTTTCTTCAGCTGATACCGGAGAGTTTAATACAGCCATTACATTAAATGCGGTTCAAAGATCAAATCCTGAAATGCAAAAAAGGGTGGCCAATACCATCCGCGGAATGGTAGAAGGTGATGAAAACAAGATCATCTCTATTCATGATCATGGTGCAGGAGGACATTTGAACTGTTTGTCAGAACTTGTAGAAGAAACTGGTGGGCGCATCAATATTGATGCTTTACCGATAGGAGATCAGACTCTATCTGCGAAAGAGATCGTAGGCAATGAGTCACAGGAAAGAATGGGCTTGGTGATCCACGAAAAAGATCTTGACTATCTGCATAGAATCGCTGACAGGGAAAGGTCCCCTATTTATGATGTAGGACAGGTAACTGATGACTTTAGATTCACTTTCGCCTCGGAAAAAACGGGTGAGAAACCTATGGATTTTGACTTGGCAGATATGTTTGGCAGTTCTCCACAAACGATCATGAATGACAAGAGCCTGCTGCGTAAATACGAGCCTATATCTTATGACGTTCATGAAATTTATCAGGACACGAAAAATCTGCTTCAACTGGAAGCTGTAGCCTGCAAAGATTGGCTTACCAACAAAGTTGACCGATGCGTGGGAGGTAAAGTTGCCAAACAACAATGCACAGGTTCCCTTCAATTACCTTTAAATGATGTTGGCGTGATGGCACTGGATTTCCAAGGTCAAAGCGGGATAGCAACTTCAATTGGACATGCCGTGGCCAGTGCTTTGATAGATGAAAGAGCGGGTTCAAAAAACGCTATTGCGGAAGCTTTGACCAATATCATCTGGGCACCTTTAAAGGATGGCCTTCAGTCTGTTTCTTTATCGGCGAATTGGATGTGGCCTTGCAGAAATGAAGGCGAGGATGCCAGACTTTATAATGCTGTTGAAGCCGTATCGGATTTTTCAATCGCTTTAGGCATCAACGTTCCCACAGGAAAGGATTCTCTTTCTATGAAGCAGAAATATGCCAATGAAGAAGTGATTGCTCCTGGAACAGTGATCATTTCCGCAGCTGGTGAATGTTCAGATATCAATAAGGTTGTGGAGCCGGTTTTTCAATTAGTAGATAATAATAGCATTTATTATATCGATTTTTCTGAAGATGAGTTTCATCTAGGTGGATCAAGTTTTGCTCAAATAAGAAACGGTATTGGAGCTCATACCCCTTCCATAAACGATGCCGCTTATTTTAAGAAATGTTTCAATACGGTGCAGGAATTGATCAATAAAGACCTTTTATTGGCCGGCCATGACATTTCTGCCGGAGGAATGCTTACCACGCTTTTAGAAATGTGTTTTGCTGAGAATAATCTCGGAGCTCATATTCACCTTGATGGATTTGATGAAAAAGATCCAACAAAAATATTGTTCTCAGAAAAAAGTGGGATCATCATTCAGACTGCAAGAGCAGCAGAAGTAAATGAAATCCTGACATCAAATAACATTAGCTTTCATCAAATAGGAAAGGCCGTTGATTCAGGAAATCTTGACATCACTAATTTTGATTTAAGTTTTGATATAGCAACCTACAGAGATTATTGGTATAGCACCTCATATTTGCTAGACAAGGAACAGACCGCCAATGATCTTGCTAAGACAAGGTTCAATAATTATAAGCATCAATCATTAACCTATGTATTTCCTAAAGATTTTTCCGGGAAACTACCGGTAATTGACGCTACAAAACCCAGACCCAAAGCGGCTATTATCAGAGAAAAGGGATCAAACAGCGAGCGGGAAATGGCCAATGCCATGTATCTGGCAGGGTTTGATGTAAAAGACGTACACATGACCGATTTGATCAGCGGGCGTGAAACTTTGGAAGACATACAATTTATAGGTGCAGTTGGAGGGTTCTCAAACTCAGATGTGCTTGGATCAGCCAAAGGTTGGGCAGGCGCCTTTTTATACAATGAAAGAGCCAACAGAACCTTGCAAAAATTCTTTGAAAGAGAAGATACATTATCGGTAGGTATATGCAATGGCTGTCAGTTATTTGTGGAACTTGAAATGATCAACCCTGATCACAAGGTCAAACCAAAAATGCTTCACAATGATTCTTTTAAGCATGAAAGCGGTTTTACTTCAGTTAAAATACAAGAGAACAACGCTGTGATGTTATCAGGCCTGGCTGGACTGACACTTGGCGTATGGATATCGCATGGAGAAGGTAAATTCAGCTTTCCATACGAAGAATCAAAATATAATATTGTAGCAAAGTATGGCTATGAAGGATATCCTGCCAACCCAAATGGTTCAGATTTTAATACGGCCATGATGGCCAGTGATGATGGAAGACATCTGGTGATGATGCCGCATATTGAAAGATCTATCTTCCAATGGAACTGGGCCAATTACCCTGCAAACCGCAAAGACGAAGTAAGTCCATGGTTAACAGCCTTCGTTAACGCCAGAAAATGGATTGAGAAATAGGTCAGTTTTGATTTTAACTACAAACGGTTACTCCCTGAGTAGCCGTTTTTTTATGTTTAGAAAAGGCTTGCTTACTTTGACCTCTTCGATCAAATAATCTGATCAGGTTTTTTGTTTTTTCTTTTTGGCGGCAGGAAACAAAATATTATTGAGAATAAGTCTGTATCCCGGTGAATTAGGGTGCAGGTCGAGCTCTGTTTTAGGATCTCCTACCCTGTGTTGATAATCTTCGGGATCATGTCCCCCAAAAAAAGTAAACATTCCCTTCCCTTTTACCCCATGAAGGTACCTGGCTTCTCCATTGACATTATTTTGACCTAATACCATCACTGTGGGTTTGATAAGTGATGATTCAAAAGCCGTGGTCTGCCCCATAAATCCTTTAACCAGCAAAGTGTGATTCTGGTTGAGCATGGTGGGTACCATATCCCATTTTGCAGAATACTCCTTCAATTCAAAATAATCCTCAGGTTTGAGCACTTTTCTTTTTCTGGTGGTGTCAATATTTGAAAATTCATAGACCACCGGATTTCTTTCGAGTAAAAAATCGCTAAAAGCAAAAGTCTGTTCAAAATTTAGTTTATCCTGATAGCCTCTTTCAGAAGGATCTCCATCAAACATCACTTCACAAATATCAACTCCTTCGGCCGCTAAGGCAATATCAAAACTATCTGTTGCCGAACACATGGCAAACATAAAACCTCCTCCAAAAACATAATCTCTGATCTTTAAAGCTACATCTAATTTTTGCTGAGAGACTTTTTGATAACCCATCTCCTCTGCTCTCTTTTCCGCATTCACCTTGCTTTCTATATACCAAGGCGCTGTTCTGAAGGCTCCATAAAACTTTCCGTATTGACCAGTAAAATCTTCATGGTGTAAATGAAGCCACTCATATAACAAAAGTTTGTCTTCCAAAACCTCCTGATCATAGACTACGTCATAAGGAATCTCTGCATATTGAAGTACCATAGTAACGGCATCATCCCAGGGTTGTTTGTCCTTAGGAGAATATACAGCTATTTTGGGTGCTTTTTCTAAGACCACTGCCTCCATGTTTTGTGAGGGACTTGCAATGTATTCAATGATTTTAAGTGTTTCGGCCTCTGACACTATTTCAAAAGAAACTCCTCTTATGGTACATTCTCTCCTAAAATCTTCATGGTCCTCCAAAAGAAATGATCCGCCACGATAATTCAGCAACCATTGCACTTTTCTTCCTTTCAACAGCGATTGAAAAGTAATCCCATAAGCTTTTAAGTGGTTTGACTGAGATTCCTCGTCCATCGGAATCAACAGATAGGAAGCGAAAGCAGCTGAATTCATCAACAAAAATACTATCAAACAGTAAAAGAGTTGATATTTATAAAGCGCCTTACTTAAATACATGGGTTTATGCCTGGTGTTTATTAGAATGGAACATCATCATCATTTTCCATGTTTCCAAACGCATCATTGGCGCTGCTAAAATTACTTGGAGAAATTTGACCGGCATTCATTGATGATTGGAACTCGGTTTCAAAACCTTCATCCAAATTGGCAAATTTTGCCAATCTCCCGATAAATTTCATTCTGATGTTTTCCAAACCACCGTTACGATGCTTGGCAACTATAAATTCTGCCTGACCATCACAGGGAGTTCTTTCATCGTCATCCCATTCGGTAACACCGTAGTATTCCGGTCTGTAGATAAAAGACACAATATCTGCATCCTGTTCAATAGCTCCAGATTCTCTAAGGTCAGAAAGCAACGGACGTTTACTTCCACCCCTTGTCTCTACTGCCCTCGACAACTGAGACAAAGCGATCACCGGAACATTTAATTCTTTGGCCAAAGCTTTTAAGTTTCTTGATATAGTGGAGATCTCCTGCTCACGATTTCCCCCGCCCTTATTCGTAGATCCGGCCGTCATCAATTGAAGGTAATCAATGATCACACACCGCACATTATGTTGAGATACCAGTCTTCTTGCTTTGGCTCTCAGATCAAAGACAGAAAGAGAAGGTGTATCATCTATAAAGATAGGAGCATCAGACAATTTTTTAACTTTTACATTTAAAGCCTCCCATTCATACGTCTCAAGGCTCCCTTTTCTTAATTTTTCAGAAGAAATTCCAGTTTCACTTGAGATCATCCTTGTAATCAGTTGTACCGACGACATTTCCAATGGAAAATATAGCTACCGGCATATCAAAATCAATGGCCATATTCTTTGCCATAGACATGACAAAAGCCGTTTTTCCCATACCTGGCCTGGCTGCAAGAATCACCAAATCAGAAGGTTGCCAGCCTGAAGTAAGCTGATCAAGTTTACTGAATCCGGAAGGAACCCCACTCATCCCTTCCTGATTAGAAATTTCTTCAATCTTTTTTAGGGCCTGGGTCACCAGGTTATGCGCAGCCTCTGAACTCTTCTTTAGATTACCTTGTGTAATATCAAAAAGTTTGGTCTCAGCTTCGTCAAGCAAATCAAATACATCAACCGTCTCATCATAAGAACTGGTGATGATCTCACTTGATATACTGATCAATCTTCTTTGGATATATTTCTGTAGTATAATTCTGGCATGAAACTCAATATGTGCGGCCGAAGAAACTTTCTGGCTTAAATTGATCAAATAGAAATCTCCTCCTATGGCTTCAAGTTTTTCATCCTTTTTTAACTGATTCGATACTGTAAGAAGGTCAATCGGTTCAGAATTTTCAAAAAGTTTAAATATGGCATCATAGATAAACTGATGGGCAGGTTTGTAAAATGCCTCACTATGGATAATATCGATAACATCATCCACTCCCTTCTTATCGATCATCATGGCTCCCAATACTGCTTCCTCAAGGTCCAATGCCTGAGGTGGTATTTTACCCTGTTCAAGGCTAATGATGGTCCCTTTTCCCTTTTTATTATATGATAATGACTTCGCTGAATCCATGCGGCAAATGTAAATGTTTAGGGATATAAACCTTATCTTAAGGTATTATTAAAGTTAACAAATATTGTTAACAATAGAATATATGTTAATAAAACTGATCGAATAACCATATTCCATTCTGTGCTTACATCACGGTTTACCAATCCCTCGGAATTATGAAATACTTAATAAATTAATTAGCAATTATTTAGCAATTTCTAAACTTCAAATTTCAAGCAAGTATTACAAAAAGTAAATTGTAATTGTTGTTAATAATTTGTTCTTTTGTTCAGAATAATAAGTTGCAATGTATAAAGAAAAAAGAAATATACTATTAACCATTTTCCTTTTTTTGCAAATTGGAATCGTAGCGATTTTATCAAACTACCCCACAATTATTGATACATACTATGTTAACAGTGTATACCCTTTCATTGCAAATGTATTGAGGTTTTTATTCGGATGGATTCCTTTTTCTCTGGGAGACATTCTATATGCCTTTATTATTTTTTTAATACTTCGGTTACTTAGACAACTGGTGATCAATAAAACTAAGAATAGACGGTCGTTGATTTTTCAGTTTTTTGCCGGTTTTTCAATATTTTATTTTTGCTTTTATTTGTTTTGGGGTTTGAATTATTCACGGAGCCCATTAACAAAAACGCTTGGCCTTGAACAGGAAACTTTTGATATTGATCAATTAGAAGCGATCACGGGTAAAATTCTTTTTAAGACAAAACAACTACAAAGCCAATTATCAGAACATGACACTTTAGCGGTAGTAGTTCCCTATACAAAGAAAGAAATCATTGAGCTGACAAAAAATGGTTATCAACAGCTCAGTACTCACTTGCCCCACTTTTCTTATGATAGGCCTTCCATCAAAAAATCGCTTTTTAGTCTGCCACTGACTTATATGGGTTTTTCCGGTTATCTGAATCCGCTTACTGGCGAAGCCCAGGTTGATCACTTGATTCCTAAAATAAATTTACCCTTTACTTGTTCACATGAAGTGGCCCATCAATTGGGAATTGCCTCAGAAAGTGAAGCCAATTTTGTGGGATTTTTAGCCTCTGCATATCATCAAGATCCTTATTTTCAATATGCTGCCTATCTACTTGTGCTGCGCTACGCCCTGTTCGACATCAGAAGGTATGATGCGGAACTCTTTAAAACATATCTTGAAAAGATTCCCAAAGGGGTTCTTAAAAACATTAGAGAATCAGATGAATTCTGGAGACAATATGAAAATCCTGTAGAACCGCTTTTTAAAGCCTTTTATGATCAATACTTAAAATACAATCAGCAAAAAGATGGCTTGGAAAGCTATAACCAAATCATGGAGCTTGTCATTTCTTATGACCAAACCTACACATTGGATTTTAATTGATACATTTGAAGCCTAAAATTTTCCGCACCTATGAAAAAAATACTTGCCTTTGTTTTGATGCTGCAGTTTCTATCTGTATCATCTCAGGAGTACTTTCCTAAAAACGATGGAGTCAAATCCGAAAATCAAAATTATACGGCTTTTGTCAATGCCGAAATTCATATCAATCCTGACCAGGTGATCAAAAAAGGAACTCTTTTGATCCAAAATGGCAAAGTTGTCAAAACAGGGTCTGAACTTAGTATTCCTAAAAATACCGTCATTATTGATCTGAAAGGGAAAAGTATATTTCCTTCCTTTATAGATGTTTACTCTAGTTTTGGTATCGAATTACCTAAAGCTTCAAGAGAAAGACCGCGTGTTCCTCAATATGATAGTAAGAGGGAGGGCTATTACTGGAATGAGCATGTCATGCCTGAAAAAGAAGCAACAGCTCAATTCACTTTTGATGACAAAAAGGCCAAAGAATTGCTCAAAGAAGGTTTTGGAGCAGTTAATACACATGTTCAAGATGGCATTGTAAGAGGAAGTGGCCTATTGGTTGCTCTTAATGCTTATGGAACGGATAATGAGAGAATCTTAATGCCTAAATCTGCCCAATACCTTTCATTTGAAAAAAGTAAATATAACAAACAGATATATCCTAATTCATTGATGGGAAGCATCGCTTTACTAAAGCAAATGTATCATGATGCTTCTTGGTATTCAAAAGGATCTTCTTCAACCAGAGACCTTTCTTTGGAAGCCCTGCAAAAAAACAAAAGTCTTACGCAGATATTTTATGCCGGCGATAAAGGAAATGACCTTAGGGCTTATGATTTAGGAACTTCTTTTGGAATCAACTATGTACTTTTTGGAGGAGGAAATGAATATGAATTAATTGACGAAATAAAATCGACGCAAGCCACTTATATTCTTCCTTTAAACTTTCCCAAGGCCTATGATGTTGAAAATCCTTTCGAGGCTGAACGCCTTAGTCTTGCCGAAATGAAAGACTGGAACCTTGCCCCTACTAATCCAGGTGTGATGGCCAAGAACAAGGTGACTTTTGCGCTTTCCACACATGGCTTAAAATCTATGAGTGAATTTAAAACGAATCTTCAAAAAGCCATTGCACATGGTCTGGATAAAAAGATTGCCTTGGCAGCTTTAACAACTGTACCGGCAAGTATTCTTCATAAAGAGGACGAATTGGGCACCTTGAAACAGGGAGCCTTGGCCAATTTCCTAATTACCTCTGGAGATGTTTTTGACGAAAAAACAATTATTTATGAAAACTGGGTACAGGGAACACCTTATTCAATTCATTCTCTCGACCTTCACAGTATAGATGGAAACTATGTGTTGAGCTTTGATCAAAAAACCTTTGATCTGACTATCGCCAATTCTTTAACTAAGCCAAAATTTACGCTTAAAAAAGGCGATGAAAATGTAACCAACAAATCAGTATTTAAGGAAAACTGGCTCAGCATCAACCTAAAAACAAACAAGGATTCAAAAGAATTTATTCGTTTATCCGCAAGGGTAGAAAATCCTGAAGTCATCAAAGGAGATGCGATACTTTCTAATGGTCAAAAGGTAGCCTGGACGGCAACGAAAAAATCGGACCCCGAGCCAAAGGAAAAAGCAAAGGAAAAGAAAACACCATACCTATCTCCAGTTTATTTTCCAAACAATGGCTATGGCTTTGAAAAGGCGCCAGAGGAACAAACCATATTATTCAAAAATGTAACTGTCTGGACCAATGAAGATGAAGGTATATTGAAAAATACGGATGTATTGATCAAAGACGGTAAAATAGCCAAAATAGGTAAGGATCTTAATGCCGGTAATGCTGTCAAGATTGATGGAACGGGGAAACATTTAACTTCTGGAATCATTGATGAACACTCTCATATAGCGACTATATCCACGAACGAAAGTGGTCATAATTCAACCGCGGAAGTAACTATGGAGGATGCCATAAATCACGAAGACATTAATATTTATCGCAATCTAGCGGGTGGGGTAACCCAGGCACAAATACTTCACGGATCTGCCAACCCTATTGGTGGTAGATCAGCCATTATTAAATTAAAATGGGGAGAAACTTCTTCAGATATGATCGATAAAAAAGCACCTAAATTTATCAAATTTGCCCTGGGTGAAAATGTAAAGCAATCAAGAAATAGCAATTCTACCAGATTTCCTCAAACAAGGATGGGTGTTGAACAGGTTTACGAAGATTATTTTCAAAGAGCTAAAGAATATGATGTCCTAAAAAAATCGGGTGCGCCCTATAGAAAAGATATTGAGATGGATGTTCTTGCAGAAATACTCAACAATGAGCGTTTTATTTCTTGCCACTCCTATGTGCAAAGCGAGATCAACATGCTAATGAAGGTCGCTGACCGTTTCGATTTTAAAGTAAACACATTTACCCATATCCTGGAAGGGTATAAAGTGGCTGACAAAATGAAAGAGCACGGGGCCGGCGGCTCTACTTTCAGCGATTGGTGGGCCTATAAATATGAAGTGAATGATGCGATTCCTTATAATGCAGCGATCATGCATAGTCAAGGCGTAGTGACAGCCATCAACTCTGACGATGCAGAAATGAGCAGGAGATTGAATCAGGAAGCTGCGAAAACAATGAAATATGGAGGTGTTAATGAGGAAGATGCCTGGAAATTTGTCACGCTGAATCCTGCTAAACTATTGCATATTGATGACAGGTTAGGAAGTGTGAAAGTTGGGAAGGAGGCTGACTTGGTCTTATGGACTGATCATCCTATGTCTATCAATACGAGAGCTGAGAAAACACTTATCGAAGGTAAGGTGTACTTCGATCTTGAAACGGATGCTGCCATGAGAAAGCGCATCCAAAAAGAAAAAAGCCAGCTAATCGACTTGATGCTTGCTGAAAAAAGTAAGGGTAGCCCTACTCAAAAACCCAAGAAAAAAGAAAATAGAATCAATCATTGCGATACAGTAGATTTTTAAAAAAATAAAGTCCATGAAAAATATTTATATCATTACAAGTTTGATGCTGATGCTCGGTTTTAGCCAGGTTAAGGCCCAACAAACGCCTGCCAATGCATCAAATGAAACCATCAGTATAGTTGGTGCCACCGCCCATATTGGGAATGGTAGCGTCATTGAAAATGCCACTATTGTTCTAGAGGCAGGTTTGATCAAAGAAATAGGAAAAAGTAGCGAAATCGATACACAAGGCACTATAATCAATGCAGAAAGCCAGCACGTTTATCCTGGTCTTATCATGCCAAATTCTACTTTAGGACTAGGTGAAATTGATGCGGTGAGGGCAACCAGAGACTTTGATGAATTGGGGAGTTTGCTTCCTCATGTAAGAAGCCTGATTGCGTATAATGCAGAATCAAAGGTTGTAGAAAGCATGAGACCCAATGGGATCTTACTTGCCCAAGTAACACCCAGAGGCGGGAGAATTTCAGGAACTTCATCTATCGTGCAGTTAGATGCCTGGAATTGGGAAGATGCCGCTATTAAAATAGATGATGCCATACATATTAACTGGCCCAGGAGCTATAAATATAGATATGCTTCCTTCGGTCGGGTAATCATTTCTGAAGAAAATAAAGACTATCAAAAGGAAGTGAACGAACTCAAAGTTTTTTTAGCCAATGCCAAGGCATATAAGGAAGCCAGTTCAAGTAAAAAAAATCTTCCATTCGCGGCAGCTCAAGGGATTTTTAATGGAAAACAAAAGGTGTTTATCCATGTGTCCAAACAAAAAGGAATCATTGACGCAATTGCTCTGATGAAATCTATGGGCATCGAAGAACTCGTATTGGTGGGTGCAGATGAAGCATATCAGATCATGGATTTGATCAAAAATGAAAATATATCAGTTGTTTTAAAAAGGGTTCATTCACTTCCAGACAGTGAAGATGACGATTATGACCGTCCTTATAAAAATGCAGCCACACTATTTAAGCATGGCATATTAGTAAGTCTTGAGAACAGTGGGGATATGGAAAGAATGAACGGCCGTAATCTACCTTTTTATGCCGGAACAACTACTGCCTATGGACTTTCTTTTGAAGAAGCTTTGCAGCTTATTACTTTTAACGCGGCAAAGATCTTAGGGATAGATAGTACCTATGGGTCTTTAGAAAAAGGAAAAAGTGCCACTTTATTTATCAGCAAAGGAAACGCACTTGATATGAGAGGCAACATGTTGACAAAGGCGTTTATAGATGGTCGTGCCATCAGTTTAGAAACCCATCAGACAGAATTGTGGAAACGGTATATGGATAAATTTTCACAGGAGGCTGAATAGAGAATGACGAGATTGATCCACTTCTTTAAATTTATTTCATGACAAAGGAAATTTCCAGCTTGCAGAATGATCTTGTCAAAGAAGTCATCCAATTGCAAGAAAAATCCAGGGTAAGAAAACAAAAAGGGCTTTTTATTATCGAAGGACAGAGAGAGATTTTGCTCGCCCTTGAAGGAGGCTATAACATCAAGAAGTTGCTGTTTTGTGAAGAGATCATTGGTGAATCTGATTTGGAAGAATTACTTGAATCCTTCATCGATGTACAGCCTGTTTTGATCAAGTTGTCATTCAAGGTATATCAAAAAGTAGCTCATAGAAAAACAACTGAAGGAATTATCGCGATAACAAGTTCTAAAAACTTGTTATTAAGTGACTTGTCGTTAAGTAAAAATCCTTTAATCCTAGTAGCTGAGGCTTCTGAAAAACCAGGTAATATTGGGGCTTTACTCAGAACTGCCGATGCCGCACATCTTGATGCAGTCATCATAGCTAATCCTAAAACCGACCTTTATAATCCCAATATTATCCGATCTAGTGTGGGTTGTGTTTTTACCAACCAAATTGCCATGGGCAGCACAGATGAGATTTTAAGCTTATTAAAAGAAAAACAGATCAATATCTTTACCGCTGCACTAGACGATCGCAGTCTTTCTTATGATACAATAGATTATACAAAACCCGCTGCCATCGTCGTTGGAACAGAAGCAACGGGCTTAAGTGAACAATGGCTTGAGAATGCCACTCAGAATGTGATTATTCCCATGCAAGGTAAAATAGATTCACTGAATGTTTCTGTTTCAGCAGCAATTGTTATTTTTGAGGCGAAAAGGCAAAGGGGCTTTTAGGCTTTAAGTTAACCTTGCATTTAAAAAACTACTTATATAAAAATGAGTCCACAACTTCTATTCTATATCATTATCGGCATTCTTATATTAGATTTTGTGATCGATAAATACATTGATCATCTCAATGCAAAGCATTTTGATGATGAAATTCCTAATGAGCTCAAAGATGTATACAATCAGGAGGAGTATTTCAAATCGCAGGCTTATAAAAAAGAGAACTACCGATTTTCTCTTATAACGAGTACTTTTAGTATTGTAATCACTTTATGCTTCTTTATTTTTGAAGGGTTTGCCTGGGTTGATGGATTTGCAAGAAGCTTTAGTAGTAATGAAATCAGTGTAGCCCTTATTTTTTTTGGTGTCATTATGATTGGCAGCGATATTCTGAACACGCCATTTTCCTATTACCAGACTTTTATTATTGAAGAAAAATTTGGGTTTAATAAAACTTCCAAAAGGCTTTTCTTAGTCGATAAAATAAAAGGATGGTTGCTTAGTGCTATTATTGGAGGTGGTATTCTGGCCATTATTATTTGGTTCTATGAAAAAACGGGGGACCTGTTTTGGATATATGCCTGGCTATTTATAGGTCTATTTACCATATTTATGACCATGTTCTATTCTTCTCTAATTGTACCGTTATTTAACAAACAAACTCCTCTTGAAGAAGGCGATTTAAAAGAGTCTATTTATGCCTTTTCAGAAAGAGCGGGATTTACTGTAAACAATATATATGTCATAGACGGTTCTAAAAGATCAACAAAAGCCAATGCTTATTTTTCAGGTTTTGGTGCAAAAAAGAGAATTGTCTTGTATGATACGCTCATCAATGATCTTAGTACTGAAGAAATCGTAGCTGTTCTGGCTCATGAAATTGGTCATTACAAAAAAAAGCACGTTATGATCAACATGTTTGTATCCCTTTTATTGACTGGAATTACTCTTTATCTGTTCTCGCTAATGATCAATAATGCGATTCTTTCAGAGGCCCTTTCTGTAGAAATGCCAAGTTTCCATATAGGATTGATCACTTTCGGTATTCTATACAGTCCTATTTCTGAACTAACGGGAATCCTGATGAATTATATGTCAAGAAAATTCGAATATCAGGCAGATAATTATGCCAAAATGAAATACAATGGAGAAGATTTGGTTTCTTCCCTTAAAAAGCTATCCAGGAACAGCTTGAGCAATCTGACGCCTCACAAGACTAACGTCTTTGTACATTATTCTCATCCTACCCTACTACAAAGAGTAAAAAATCTTACAAACGCTTCATACTGAAGACATAGTAAGGCTTTTATTTGCTAATTAAAAAACTTGTTAATTAGTATGCTTTATAGTATTTTTAATCTATGGCTTATACCGTAACGCTCGAAGAAGAGAAAAAGGAAATTGCAAGTCGCTATAAAGACATGCTTAAAGATACGTATCAAACCTTGTCCAATGAGGATAAGCTTTTGATCCGTAAGGCTTTTGACATAGCAGCCGATGCCCATAAAGACCAAAGACGGAAAACCGGTGAGCCTTATATTTATCATCCTATAGCGGTCGCTAAGATCGTTGCAAATGAAATAGGCCTTGGGGCCTATAGTATAGCTTCGGCACTATTGCATGATGTTGTTGAAGATACTGATTACAGCTTTGCTGACATTGAACAATTATTTGGAGAAACCATTACAAAAATTGTCAACGGCCTCACAAAGATCTCTAAACTGCAAAAAGACCAGAATGCTTCCATTCAGGCAGAAAACTTCAGAAAGATGTTGCTTACCCTAAACGATGACGTTAGGGTGATCCTGATCAAGATTGCTGATCGCCTGCACAACATGCAGACCCTTGATTCTATGAGAGAAGATAAGCAGGTAAAAATCGCATCAGAAACCTTGTTTATTTATGCTCCTCTCGCCCACCGTCTCGGCTTGTATAACATTAAAACTCAACTTGAAGATTTAGGACTTAAGTATACTGAAAATGAAGTGTATAATGATATTGAAGAAAAAATATCTGAAAGTGAAGAGGAACGAGAAAAATACATTGAGAGTTTTACTAAAATCATCAAGAATTCACTAGATCAGGAAGGCTTTTCCTACACGATAAAAGGGCGTACCAAGTCCATTTATTCTATTCGCAGAAAAATGATGAATCAAGGTGTTTCCTATGAAGAAGTTTACGATAAATTTGCGATTAGGATCGTATATGATTCAAGCTTGAAAGATGAAAAATTCGATGCCTGGAAAATCTACTCTATCGTTACCGATCATTTTAGCCCAAATCCCAGCAGGTTGCGCGACTGGATCACTCAACCAAAAACTACCGGCTATGAATCATTGCACACAACAGTGATGGGTCCAAAAGGAAAATGGGTAGAAATTCAGATTAGATCGACAAGAATGAATGAGATCGCTGAAAAAGGATATGCTGCCCATTTTAAATACAAACACGGCTCTCAGAAGGAAAGTGGTTTGGAGCAATGGCTAAATAAATTGCGGGAATCGCTGGAAAACCCTGATGTAAACGCAGTGGATTTTGTAGAGCAGTTCAAACTGAATCTCTACGCTAAAGAAATTTATGTTTTTACACCTAATGGCGATATCAAATCGCTTCCAAAGGGTGCAACTGCGCTTGACTTCGCTTTTGCTATCCACTCAGAAGTTGGGATGAGATGCAGAGCGGCAAAGGTGAATGGCCGACTTACACAGATCAGCAAAGAATTGCATAGTGGTGATCAGGTTGAAATCATTACGGCAAAAAACCAAAAACCAAAGCTGGCCTGGCTGGATATTGTAAAAACAGCCAGGGCCAAATCTCGAATCAAAAGTATTCTGAAAGAAGAGCATAAAATTATTGCTAAGGAAGGTAAGGAAGTACTTGATAGAAAATTGAGGCATCTTAAAATAAAGATGAACGAAAAGACAGTCAATGAATTGGTCAATTTCTTTAAACTCAAAACCAGTTTTGATTTGTTTTATAAGATCGGAGACGGAAGTATTGACAACCAGCAATTGAAAAAATACGCTAGCCAAAGGTCAAACGTACTGATGCATTTTTTGAAAAGTCGTATGAACCGATCTACAGCATTGAAAAATGAAACTATTAAGGACGAGGTTACAGCAAATTATGACATGCTGGTTTTTGGTAAAGACGAAGAAAAACTTAAGTATAGTTTGTCAAAATGCTGTAACCCCATACCTGGCGATCGCGTGTTTGGTTTTGTAACGATCAAGGACGGGATCAAAGTTCATAAGCACAATTGCCCTAATGCGGTAAGTTTGCAATCACAATATGCTTACAGGGTTATTTCGGCAAAATGGATCGATTCGTCACAACAGGGGTATAAAGCCACGCTTCAATTAACCGGAGTAGACAATATGGGTTTGGTCAATGAGGTGACCAAAGTGATTTCTGGAATCCTGAATGTGAATATTCACAGTTTGAACATTTCAGGAGATGAGGGTTATTTCCAAGGACTTATCACTGTACATATTAACAACAACAAGCAATTAAACAATCTTATAAAAAAACTACTTGAAATTGAAGGGATAGAAAAAGTGACTAGAAATACGCATTAATTCTTGCTTTTTTTTATAATTATTTCGCTTTCATGTGGGGATTAAATGTAACTTTGCATAGCAAGAACCAGGATTTTATTTACATGAGTAATAGCCAAAATCAGGAAACAGTTAAAAACTTCTTTACCAATTTTTTAGAAGACAATAATCACCGGAAAACACCCGAAAGATTTGCAATTCTTCAAGAAATATATGACAACGATGATCACTTTGATATCGAGACTTTATATATTGAAATGAAGAACAAAAATTATCGAGTAAGTAGAGCAACCTTATACAATACTATTGAACTACTTATTAGAATGCGGATTGGTAAGACGTCATCAGTTTGGACAGAACCAGGCGCATTACGAAAAATCCTATTTTAACAAACAACACGACCATATTATTTTGACCGATACCGGCGAAGTGATCGAATTTTGTGATCCCAGAATCGAAAATATCAAAAAATCAATTGAGGAGGTTTTCGATGTCAAAATCGAAAGCCATTCGCTATACTTCTATGGTCAAAAGAACCAAAACTACTGAATAACTTATAAAATTTATTAAATGATTGATTTACTACTAGGCCTGCAATGGGGTGATGAAGGAAAAGGAAAAATCGTTGATGTACTCACTAAGAATTACGATATCATTGCCAGGTTTCAGGGAGGCCCGAATGCTGGTCATACTTTAATTTTTGATGGTAATAAACATGTTTTACACACCATCCCTTCTGGAATTTTTCACGATAGAGCAATAAATGTAGTTGGTAACGGAGTAGTAATTGATCCTGTTATCTTTAAAAAAGAAATTGACAATCTAAGTAGCTATAATATTGATTTTAAAACAAAACTGCTGATTTCAAGAAAAGCCCATATCATTTTACCAACGCATCGCTTATTGGATGCTGCTTCTGAAAAAATGAAAGGTAAGTCAAAAATCGGCTCAACGCTTAAAGGGATAGGCCCAACCTATATGGATAAAACCGGTAGAAACGGTCTAAGAATTGGAGATCTTGAAATGCAAGACTGGAAAGAACGTTACAGGGCTTTAACTCAAAAGCATCTTAATATGATCAGTTTCTATGCAGTTGAACTTGAATTCGATCTTGATGAATTGGAGAAAGAATTCTTTCATGCCATGGAAATTTTAAAAGAACTCACTTTTATTGACAGTGAAGAATATATCAATCAGGCCCTGGCCGATGGTAAATCTATTCTAGCCGAAGGGGCACAAGGCTCTTTACTTAGATATAGATTTTGGTACGTATCCTTTTGTAACTTCTTCTAATACTACGGCAGCAGGAGCCTGCACCGGATTTGGGAGTAGCTCCAAATAAAATTGGTGATGTTTTCGGAATTTTTAAAGCCTATACGACCAGAGTTGGGTCAGGACCTTTCCCTACTGAATTATTTGATAAGGATGGAGAAACTATGGGTAAGGTAGGCCATGAATTCGGAGCAACAACAGGAAGACCCAGACGCTGCGGGTGGTTAGACCTTATTGCGCTTAAATATGCGGTTCAAATCAATGGTGTTAGCCAATTGATGATGATGAAGGGAGACGTACTTTCAGGATTTGAAGTATTAAAGGCCTGTACCTCTTATAACTTACAAAGGAGAAGACATATCTTCCATTTCCCCTTTAATATCGAAGAAAAAAATGTTTCGGTAAATTATACGGAGTTTGAAGGGTGGAAAGAAGATCTGACCGTAATGACAGATGCAGGGCAATTACCTAAGAATCTGAAAGACTACATTGCGTTTATTGAAGATTTTGTAGGCGTGAAGGTAACTATTGTATCTGTGGGTCCGGATAGAAAGCAAACTATAATGGTAAAGTAATTTCACAGCTTATCTTAAAAAAAAGGTAAAGATTCTTATTGGGAACTTTACCTTTTTTCATTTAGTTATATTTGTACTGCTAAATTAAAATACTGCACGATTGAAGTCGACCTTCTTATTTATCATTTATTGCTTTTTTTTCCTGACTGTCTCAGCTCAGGGAAAGAGAATTCAGATCCTCCATTCTGACAACTCCAGCATTGATGAGCTAAGACTTCCGGGTGCGACAATTCTCTTAGGGAATATAGTCATCAGGCATGAAGGCATCAAACTGAATTGCAAGAAGGCAATACATTACAAAAATGAGAATTTTATAAAGGCTTATGGTGATGTAGTGCTCAATCAGGGTGATAGTATTATTCAGACCAGCCAGTATACAGAGTACAACGGAAATACCCAGAAAGCTTTATCATGGGGCAACGTGGTCATAAAAGATGCTAAAATGACCCTAAGTACCGATACACTTAATTTTGACCGGTCCCGGCAACTACTTTTTTATAAGTATGGTGCTACCATCAAAGACAGTGTCAACGTACTGACCAGCAATACCGGGAACTATTATCTGGAAAACAATAAATTTCAAGCCATCTCTGATGTAGTGCTGACCAATCCTGACTATGTGCTGGAATCTAACCATCTTGATTATTATACTGACAGCCGTAGAGCCTTTTTATATGGTGCCTCGACCATAAAAGTGATGATAACTTAATTTACTGTGAAAAAGGATTTTACGACACACAACAAAATATATCTCATTTTACCAGAAATGCAAGAATAGAATACGATAACAAAGAAATTAAGGCTGACAGTCTTTTCTATAACCGGAACCTGGGCTTCGCCTCTGCCACCAAAAATATAGTCATTACGGATACTGTGAACCACACGGTTCTAAAGGGCAATTATGCTGAATTTTTTGAGAAAGTCGATTCTGCTTTTGTGGTAAAAAAAGCAGTAGCCATAACGAATACCAATAAAGACTCTCTCTTTATTCACGGAGATACAATTTTGGCCACCGGAAAGCCTGAAAAAAGGATCATTCGGGCTTATCATCATGTAAAATTCTTTAAAAGTGACCTGAGTGGCAAATGCGACTCCATTCATTCGGATCAGGGAAGCGGACTCACACAGATGTTTCGATCCCCTGTGTTATGGTCAAAGAAAAGTCAAATTACCGGGTGATACCATACAAATGCTTAATAATACGAACACCAATAAATTGGATAGTTTAAAAGTTCTTCGCAATGCTTTTATCATTGATAAAGATTCTATTGGTTTTAACCAGATCAAAGGCAGGGACCTCTACGGTAAATTTGAAGAAAATGATTTGCGATTTGTCAATATTGTTGGAAATTCGGAAGTGATCCATTTTGTAAGGGATGACAATCAGGCACTTATCGGTATAGAAAAAACATCTTGTAGTGAAATTCATTTTGTTCTCAGAGACGGGAAAATTGAAACCTCTAAATTCATTACATCCCCTGACGGGCAAACCTACCCCCCATCAAAGCTCCCGCAAAACGCAAGGAAATTGAGAGGTTTTGTATGGAGAGAAGCAGAAAAGCCTTTGTCAAAAAATGATATTTTTATAAAAGATGAAGAGTGATTTTCTCACATATCAGGCTCAGACTTCCTCTCACCCACTTTTATTAGAAATCAAAAAAGCGAAGGGTAGTTATATCTATGACAAAAACAATAAGGAGTATCTCGATTTTATTGCCGGAGTATCAGCCAACACTTTAGGGCATCAGCCTGCAAAGGTTGTTAAAGCTATAAAAGATCAAGTTGATCAAGTATATGCATGTGATGGTCTATGGTGAGTTCATACAAGAACCACAGCTCGAACTAGCAAAACTCATTGCATCCAAAACTCCCCGACTCGCTGAATTGCACGTATCTGACCAATTCAGGAACTGAAGCCACAGAAGGCGCATTAAAACTAGCAAAAAGAGTCACCGGAAGGTTTGAAATTATCGCTGCAAAAAATGCATATCACGGTAACACCCAAGGTGCCATGAGTGTTTGTGGAAATGAGGAGCAAAATGGGGCTTTTCTCCCCTTAGTACCCGGAGTTTCTTTCATCGAGTTCAATAATGAAGCATGATTTACAGAAAATAAATAAGCATACGGCGGCTGTCATTCTCGAAACTATCCAAGGAGGAGCCGGTTTTATAGTTCCTGAAAACGATTACCTCAGGAAGGTCAGAAACAGATGTAACGAAGTTGGGGCTTTAATGATATTAGATGAAATTCAATGCGGCATAGGCCGAACCGGAACATTTTTTGGTTTTCAACAATACCATATCGTACCAGATATAGTGATCACTGGCAAAGGCCTTGGTGGCGGAATGCCTATTGGAGCGTTTATCTCTTCCAAATCCAATATGGACCTGCTTCACGAGCAGTCCCAAACTCGGCCATATCACCACCTTTGGAGGACATCCTGTAATTGCGGCTGCGGCCTTAGCAACCTTACGCACACTTTTTCGATTCCAACTTTAATGGAACAGACCAGTGAAAAAGAGGCACTCATTAGAGAATTATTAATTCATGAAGATATTCGAGGAGATCCGAGGAAGAGGCCTTATGCTTGCCCTGATCATGAAGAATCAGGAAACTGCAAATCATCTTGTTCTTAAGGAATGAAAAAAGGAATTTTGCTTTTTTGGCTTTTATATGAGCCAAGAGCCGTTCGGATTACACCTCCATTAACGATCTCTAACAAAGAAATCAGGAAAGGATGTGAGGTTATAATTGATATGCTGAACCGCAGAAAATAACAACTGCATATACCTTAATTGACATCTTTTTCAACGAAAAATACAATTATCATATATTTATTTTTATTAATGTATTTTATACATTTCATAAATAACAGATCTAACATTTAAATAATTGTTAATTTTGTTAAGCATTTCTTAATAATACATTGATTCGCCCTCCTCAAAAGTTAAATGTTTCTTAATTCACTAAAATTTAACTTGGAAATGTGTAACAAATACTGCAAAAGTTCCGTCCTTTAATAGTATAAATGTCTAATCTATTTGTCTAATCTAAATTATATATCATGAAAAGTTTAAAATTATTTGTCCTTGCACTTGCCCTTTTTACCATCAATGTATCCGCAGCAAATCTTAACCCTGTAAAACCAACAGATGAATTACGCTTCGAAATTGTCGATCTGATCGGCTCTAACTACATGACCGAAATGGAGGCTGACCAGTATAATGCCGATGTATTATTTACTGTAACAGCTGATAAGGAATTGATTGTTCTATCCGTAGATTCGGACAACGATCAATTAGAGTCTTACTTGAAAGCTAAATTGAACTACAAAAAAGTAAATCACAGACCTAGCAAACATGGTGAGATCTATTTATTACCCGTAAAAATGATAAAAGACCTATAATCAATATCCCTATTTTATTTGAATCAAAAAACTGTTCTTAACGAACAGTTTTTTTTTGTTTAAATATTCCGGATTTCCTGTTTATAGATTCTCTGAATTTTATGACACGCATGAATTCATTCTC
Organism: uncultured Flavobacteriaceae bacterium; assembly: GCA_963780405.1. Taxonomy (GTDB): domain Bacteria; phylum Bacteroidota; class Bacteroidia; order Flavobacteriales; family Flavobacteriaceae; genus Lutimonas. The sequence goes on along the minus strand of CAWABX010000001.1, from coordinate 467,212 downwards.
CTGTAAAAGTGTTAAATAATTCCTAATTGCTGGGTTTTATTGTTTCACAGTGTAACATTTACTGCAGAAGCTTCGTCTCTATACTATATGAATGTCTAATCTATTTGTCTAATCTAAATTATATCACATGAGAAATTTAAAATTATTTGTACTTGCACTTGGCTTATTTACCATCAATCTTTCGGCAGCAAACTTTCATCCCATTAAACCAACTGACGAGTTGAGAATCGAAATTGTTGATCTGATCGGATCAAACTACATGGATAATATAACTGCTGACCAAAACGAAGCTGATGTCTTGTTCACCGTAAACTCCAACAAAGAGTTGATCGTTTTATCTGTAGATACTGATAACGATCAGTTGGAATCTTATTTGAAGGCTAAATTGAATTACAAAAAAGTACATTACAGCCCTAGCAAAAATGGTGAGATCTATTTATTACCTGTAAAAATGGTAAAACATATTTAACCAACTTAACCAACATTACTTAATTATTTGAAGAAGAAAGTTGTCCTTATGGGCAACTTTTTTTTATGGCAATTGATCATCAAGCAGAGTCCTTACTCTATGCTGTTCCAATCTGCTGCACCTACCTTACTGGCCACTATGTTACCTTTGCTATCAATAACATATGTGGTTGGAAGCGAGTTTGAATTCATTTCTTCCGGGGCTCTGGAAATCTGAAAAAACACAGGTAACTCATAGCTGTGTTTCAACAGAAACCTATCCACTTTTTCAGGTTTATCATTAGCCACAAATAAAAAAACAACTTTATCTCCATAATCTTTATAAAGCTCTTGGAAACTTGGCATTTCCGCAACACAAGGCGGACACCAGGTAGCCCATAAATTAACGACAATCACCTGTCCCCTGAAAGATTCAAAATTGACCTGTTGCCCATCCCTGTCTTGTAATTGCCAGTTAAAATCCTTCAAGGACAATTGATCTTCTTTGTCAATTTCCATTGAAAACACCCTGGTAGTGACAAAACTCACTGCTTTAATCAAGGTGGCCCTTACAGGCAAACCATATGGTGTAAACATAAATATGATCAATCCAAAAAAAAGAATATTGTAAAGATGTTTTCTTAAAAATTTCATAGCCTTATCTATTGCTTTAATTTCCAACTGACCTGATGAGATCAGCTAATTTTTCCTTCTGCAAGATAAGGTTAATTGTCAATAATATAAATACCAATATGGCCGTTCCAAACAATAAACCGCCATCATGCTGCACTTCAATACCCAAGACAAATAAATGAGAAAAAATAGCTCCAGATATAATTCCTAAGCCTAAAACAGCTCCTATCCAAGAAGATTTTTTTACAAGTAACAAACCAGCCACGACCAATTCCAACACACCAGTTGCGATCCTTCCGAAGGGCTCCACTCCTAATTCGCTAAAAATATAAACGCTCTCAGGAGCTGCTGTGAATTTAAAAAAAAGTGTTTGCAATAAAATAACGGCTACTGCAACCGAGCTTATTCTTTCAATATAATATTTCATTAGAAGATAGTTTAATGCTCAGTCGAATAGATGTAATTTTACTTACGCTGATAATCCTCATAGGATAGCGAGTTCATTTTAAAATAATCCTAAATGTTATGTACTCCTAGTACTATTTTTCTTCATCGGATTAAATTCAGACAAAAAAAAGCTTCGATAAATCGAAGCTTTAATTTCTATACTATAAGTGAATACTATAATTTAGCGTTCTCTTTTTTAATCAAATTCAAAGCAGAACCCTCCTTATACCAATCAATCTGATTGTCATTATAAGTATGATTCAACTTAATCAAATCTTTTGCTTCCATCTTCATGAACCGCCTCCAGAGTCAATTGTTTTCCTGGAGCAAATTGATCAAGGTCAATAAAGTTAAACGTATCATTTTCCTGGATCAGATCATAGTCGTTTTCGTTTGCAAAAGTCAATCCAAGCATTCCTTGTTTCTTAAGGTTCGTTTCATGAATTCTCGCAAATGATTTTACAATAACAGCGGCAACCCCAAGATGTCTTGGTTCCATAGCCGCATGCTCTCTTGAAGATCCTTCTCCATAGTTATGATCCCCAACAACAACCGAATATATTCCAGCAGCCTTATAAGCTCTTGCCGTAGCTGGCACTGGTCCATACTCACCTGTTATTTGATTCTTCACAGAATTTGTTTCCTTATTAAATGCATTGACTGCTCCAATAAGCATGTTATCGGAAATATTATCTAAGTGCCCTCTGAACCTCAACCATGGACCAGCCATAGAAATATGATCAGTTGTACATTTACCAAAGGCTTTGATCAATAATTTTGCTCCTGAAATACTGTCTCCAATGGGTTCAAAAGGATTAATAATTGCAATCTCTTTGAATCTTGTTCACGATAACATTTACATCGCTGAACCATCTTCCACTGGTGCCACAAAACCTGGATCATCAACATCAAAACCTTTAGGAGGCAATTCAAAACCAGTTGGCTCATCGAACATTACTTCCTTACCATCGGCATTGATCAATGTATCTGTCATTGGATTGAAATCAAGTCTACCCGAAATTGCAATGGCCGCAACCATTTCAGGCGAAGCCACAAAAGCATGTGTATTCGGATTTCCATCGGCTCTTTTCGAAAAGTTTCTGTTAAAAGAATGAATAATCGTATTCTTTTCTTGCTTATCTGCCCCTTCTCTAGCCCATTGACCAATACATGGTCCACAGGCATTTGTAAATATCATTGCCTCCAGATCTTCAAATATATCTAAAAGTCCATCTCTTTCTGCCGTATATCGAACTTGCTCCGAACCTGGATTTATTCCAAATTCAGCCTTTGCTTTTACTTTTTTATCAACAGCTTGTTTTGCGATCGAGGCTGCTCTTGATAAATCCTCATAAGATGAATTCGTACAAGACCCAATCAATCCCCATTCAACTTCTAAAGGCCAACCATTTTTATCTGCCTTTTCTTTTATCCCACCTACTTCAGTAGCAAGATCAGGAGTAAAAGGTCCATTTATATGAGGTTTTAATGTGGATAGATCAATTTCAATAACTTGATCAAAATACTTTTCAGGATTTTCATATACCTCATCATCACCTGTTAAATATGGTGCCACTTCATTTGCAGCGTCAGCAACCTCATCTCTTCCTGTTGCTCTCAAATATCTTTCCATAGAAGCATCATATCCAAATGTTGAAGTCGTTGCTCCAATTTCAGCACCCATATTACAAATGGTTCCTTTTCCTGTAGCAGACATTGAAATAGCTCCTTCACCAAAATACTCAACTATAGCTCCAGTACCACCTTTTACAGTTAATATACCAGCCACTTTAAGAATAACATCTTTTGGTGCGGTCCAACCACTTAATTTTCCTGTTAATTTTACACCGATCAACTTAGGAAACTTTAATTCCCATGGCATATCAGCCATCACATCAACAGCATCTGCTCCTCCAACTCCAATGGCAATCATACCTAATCCACCTGCATTCACTGTATGAGAATCTGTTCCAATCATCATTCCTCCCGGAAAGGCATAATTTTCAAGTACCACCTGATGAATGATACCAGCTCCTGGTTTCCAAAATCCAATTCCGTATTTATTAGATACTGAAGCTAAAAAATTAAAAACTTCACTTGAAGTATTGATCGCTTCCTGAAGGTCCTTGTCAGCTCCTATTTTAGCTTGTATCAAGTGATCACAGTGTACCGTCGTAGGAACGGCTACTTTACTTTTACCAGCCTGCATAAACTGCAAAAGAGCCATTTGTGCCGTTGCATCCTGACATGCTATTCTATCTGGTGCGAAATCAACGTAATCTACACCCCTCTTAAAGGATTCTTTGGGAAGACCATCCCATAAATGATTGTATAATATTTTTTCAGATAAAGTCAAAGGTCGTCCAACTATGCTTCTGGCGCTATCAACACGGTCCGCCATTCTTTCGTAAACCTTTTTTATCATATCAACATCGAATGCCATAATCTTAAATTAATTTAATATGGTTAAAAATTTTCGTCTCCAAAAATACGAAATATAAAGATGATTTTATAAAATATTCAACGAAATTAGAATATCCTGTATTTATTCTGCAATCTGTCGTTTAAAACTTGGCAATGCTTCAAAATTATGACGAAAAATGAAGCCTAAATTGCGGAATTATCAAAAGAAAAAGTAAGCCAATAAGCCGGATTCTGTTATCCCGCCAATGGCAGGACTCCTATCATTTATCTGGGTTACAAATTACTTTGCAACTCTAGCTGCTCACCCCTTGAAATCGAACGAGTAGTTCTCTCCCGACGAATCGGATCTCCAATGTACATAGCATTGCACCGCATAGAGTTTACCTGGTTTCACTACAGCCGAACTGTACATACTTTCTGTTGCACTTGTCCTATCGCGCCGAAGCGTGATGACGGATGTTATCCGCTATGCTACTCTATGGTGTCCGGACTTTCCTCCACGCTAATGAAAGCGCAGCGATAAGATGGCTTACTTTTATTTTTGCAAAAGTAGTTGATATAAGCTTCAAAAAAAAATCCCACTCTTGTAAACAAAAGTGGGAAAATTGCTATGAAAAAGAATATTACTATTAAAAGTAATATAAATAAGACTGTAAAAATACAATATTTAGTTCAAAATCCTAATCTATTTGAAAATTTATTTAAGAATAATTTTGAAGCCTTACAATCATAAAAAAACCCACTCTGAAAAGAGTGGGAAAATTGCTATGAAAAAGAAAAAGTTACTGAATTTAAAAATCCAGCAAAACAAATATAACGAAATTTTCCTTAAAAAAATTCATTATCCTCAAAATACTTCTTTATAAGAAATTGATTCTTGCGAAGTTATGAGAACATGTCTTTTACTTTTTCAAAAAACGATTTCTCCGAAATAGATGGATTCGGGATAAAATTTTCATGATTTTGAACACTTTCAAAAAAGGCTCGTTGATCTTTTGACAGTTTGTTAGGAGTCCAAACATTCAAATGGACCAATAAATCTCCATTACCATATCTGTCAAGACTCGGCAGTCCTTTGCCTCTTAAACGGAGAATTTTTCCGCTTTGGGTACCTTCTTCAATTTTAATTCTAACTTTTCCTGTTAGTGTATCAATTTCCTTACTTGATCCCAGGACTGCCTCAGCAAAACTTATATAAAGATCATAATGTAAATTGGTACCTTCACGCTTTAACTTTTCATGCTGTACTTCCTGAATCACCACTAGAATATCTCCTGGAATACCATCACCCGGGGCTTCATTTCCCTTTCCTGATACTTTGAGTTGAACTCCGTCAGTAACTCCTGCAGGAATATCGATTTCAACCGTTTCTTCTCGTGTGATCAAACCATTGATATCCGCACCTTTGGGTCTGTGATTTACAACTTTTCCGGCTCCTTTACACGTAGGACAAGTAGTAGCTGTTTGCATTCTACCCAGAATAGTATTGGTAACCCTCATAACACTTCCCTGACCGTTACAGGCAGAACAAGTGCTATAAGTTACCCCTTCAGCTTTTACCTGACGTTTTACCTTAACCTTTTTACTAACCCCATTTAGAATGTCTTTTAATTCGAGTTTTACACGGATTCTTAGATTACTTCCCTTTACTCTGGCTTGTCTGGAACCTCCTCCAAAACCTCCACCGAAACCACCACCAAAGTGACCTCCAAAAATATCACCAAACTGACTAAAGATATCATCCATGTTCATACCTCCAAATCCGCCACCTGCGCCGCCATTTTCGAATGCGGCATGACCATATTGGTCATATTTGGCCTTTTTGTCAGCATTGCTTAAAATCTCATAAGCTTCTGCCGCCTCTTTGAATCTTTCCTCCGCCTCGTTATCCCCTGGATTCTTATCAGGATGATTCTCTACTGCTTTTTTACGGTAGGCCTTTTTTATTTCGTTTGCTGTAGCATTTTTAGCTACCCCAAGTATGTCGTAATAATCTTGTTTCACAAATGATCGTTTTAAATTATTAGATACGCTTAATTACCCAAGACTACCTTAGGATAACGAATGATGGTTTCTCCCAATTTATAGCCTTTCTCAACGGTATCAATTATTTTACCTTTTAGTTTTTTTGATGGTGCCGGAATCTGAGTAATGGCTTCGTGTATCTCAGCGTCAAAAGTATCACCTTGCTTTACCTCCATCTCCTTCAATCCCTTTTGGCTTAAAGTATTCTTGAATTTATTATAAATTAATTGCATCCCTTGCATAAGTGCATCATCAGAAGATTTTTCGATTTCCTTCAGACCTCTTTCAAAATCATCCAGAATTGGCAAAAGGACTGTCATCAATTCCTTATTTGCAGTACTGAATAACTCGATTCTTTCTTTGGACGTTCTCTTTTTATAATTTTCAAATTCCGCAAAAAGCCTTAGAAAATTGTTTCGCTCTTTTTCTACTTCCGCTTTAAGCAAGTCGTTTTCAGATTCAACAGGCTCATTTTCAATATTTTCAGAACCCTCTACTCTATCTTCAGCTCCCTCTGCATTCTCGTTTTCCACTTCCTGATTGGAAATATCTTTTTCCATTTCTTTATCTTTATATTCTTGATCGCTCATTTTAATTCAATTTTATCCTCTTACCCCTAGTAAGCAAATTACTTGCCAAGTGTTTAATCGTGTCATATTGTCACAAAACTAAAAAGTTAATCTAAATTTTTTTCTAAAAAGTATTTTCTATTCTTTCGATCTTTGCACCCAAAGAACGCAGACGCTCATCAATATTTTCATAACCCCGATCAATCTGATCAATATTATGAATGATGCTTGTTCCTTTAGCCGATAAGGCCGCTATTAATAAAGAAATACCAGCTCTGATATCGGGTGAACTCATGGTTGTTGCCTTCGAGACTCGACTCGTGATTCATCCCTATAACAGTTGCTCTGTGAGGGTCACATAAGATCACTTTAGCACCCATATCAATCAATTTATCGACAAAGAACAATCTGCTTTCGAACATTTTTTGGTGGATTAAGACACTGCCTTTAGCTTGTGTTGCCACAACCAAAACAATACTTAATAAATCTGGTGTAAAACCTGGCCAAGGAGCATCAGACACTGTAAGTATCGAACCATCCAGATAGCCCTGAATCTCATAACTTTCCTGTGCAGGGATGTAAATATCATCATTAACCTGCTCCAGGTTAATCCCTAATTTCCTAAATACATTTGGGATAAGGCCCAGATCTTTCCAGCTTACGTTTTTTATTGTCAATTCAGATCTGGTCATCGCCGCTACACCAATCCAGCTTCCAATCTCTATCATATCAGGTAACACCCGATGTTCGCAACCTCCTAACTCAGAAACTCCCTGAATGATCAATCTGTTAGAGCCGATTCCGTCTATCACTGCTCCCATACTGACCAACATTTTACACAATTGCTGTATATAAGGTTCACAGGCTGCATTATAAACAATAGTCTCTCCTTTTGCCAGAACAGCAGCCATTAAAATATTTGCCGTACCAGTTACCGACGCCTCATCCAGCAACATCTCAGTTCCATGCAATTCGTCAGCTTCAACACCATAAAAGGACTCTTCCCTATTGTATCTGAATTTGGCTCCAAGTTTGATAAAACCCTCAAAATGCGTATCGAGTCTTCGACGACCAATTTTATCACCTCCTGGTCTGGGAATATATCCTTTTCCAAATCTCGTCAGCAAAGGACCTACGATCATAATGGAGCCTCGCAGTGAACTTCCATCCCTTTTAAACTCAAGAGATTCTAAATATTTTAAATTGATCTCATCTGCCTGAAAAGTATAGGTGTTTCTATCGAGCTTTTCAATTTTTACACCCAACTCTCCCAATATGAAGATAAGCTTGTTTACATCTCTAATATCAGGTATGTTGCTAATAGTGATCTTAGACGCGGTTAACAGTGTAGCACAGATGATTTGCAGTGCCTCGTTCTTGGCACCCTGAGGAACGATTTCACCGTTCAGACGATGTCCTCCTTCAATTTTAAATATTGACATTAGCGAAGTTTATATTATAGGAATTATCTTTTTCTAAAGTTCTTTTTACCTTGTTTTTGATTGGATTTCTGAAAAGTTTTGGTGGGTTTCTTTCTCAATAAATCTTTAGACTCTGATAAAGTTTCCTTATCGGTAAGAACCAAAGCTCCTCCTGACAATTCACTTAAATGACTAAAGATCACCTCATCATCAACAGTATCCTTATTCCAATTCAGATAGCATTTTTTCATGTGGTTGGCTATGGTATACACCAATGCTTCTTTCATTTCACCTTCCTCCCAGGTAAGTGCGGTATCAATCATGATCTGAATATTATTACCGTAGAATCTATATTTTGAAGCTGATCTTGGGTAATCCATTGCTTCCGGCTTGGCCTGCAAGACCTCTCTTTCCGGTTTTGGATAAGGCGTATCGACGTCCAGGTTATAATCGGACATAATAAACAATTGATCCCATAATTTATGCTGAAAATCCGGCACATCTCTTAGATGCGGCTGCATATTCCCCATGACATGTACGATGGCCTTTGCCATAGTATTTCTTACTTCTCTATCTTCCAATTTGATACAATGATTGACAAGCTTTTGAATGTGCCTACCATACTCAGGTATGATCAAATGTTCCCTATCCGAATTATATTCTAAATCCATCTCTTAGATTCTTTAAATCAACTTTTAATTAAAATTTTATCTTGCTGCAAAGTAACAATTATTTTGATGACCAAAGCAACGATTTAACCAATAATCTTCAACTTCGCAAATTGCAGTAATAACTTCTTGGTATCGCCTGAATCAAATTTAATCTCGGCCTTTTTGCTATTTCCGGCTCCTTCAATTGATAGCACTTCTCCCCTTCCAAATTTGGCATGCTCTACGGTATTTCCCTCTACAAGATTATTGTCAAAGAGATTTTGAGAGCCCCCTAAATCTGCTACTTTTTTTAGATTCGTGGGTGGCATTGTCTTTGCAGGTTTGGTCAAGGGCTTCTTGACATATTTCTCTACCTTCTTTTGAATTGGTTTCTTAAATCTGATCTTATTTTGATCGGGGATGCCAAAAATATCTTTATCAATAAATGCGTTGCTCTTAACTACTTCTTTCCGAGGCGTTATATAATCAATAAATTTCTCATCGATCTCTTCGAGGAAGCGACTAGGCTCACAATCAATAAGTTTTCCCCATCGGTATCTGGATTGTGCATAAGAGAGATATACTTGTTTTTCAGCCCTTGTTAGCGCCACATAAAACAGTCTTCGTTCCTCTTCAATTTCACTTCTGGTATTCATGCTCATGGCAGATGGAAAAAGATTCTCTTCCAAGCCAACAATATATACATAAGGAAATTCCAAACCCTTGGCCAGATGTATCGTCATCAGAGATACCCTTGGTACGTCATCTTTTTCCTGATCAAAATCGGTGGCCAGAGCAACATCCTCTAAGGAAAAATGCCAGGGATGCATCTTCTTCCTTTTCTTTTTGCTCTTCGATAAAATCTTTGATACCATTCATCAATTCCTGTACGTTTTCCACCCTGCTCACTGCCTCAGGAGTACCTTCACTTTCTAAATCTCTGATCAATCTTGTTTTTTTGAGCACCAAATCGGCCATCTCAAAAGCATTTTTTGATTGGGCTTCAATTTGAAAACTTCTGATCATGTCACGAAAATTGACGAGCTTGGTTTTTATCCCTGAATTGATGTTGATCGGCAGACTATCCAATTGAAAAAGTAATTCGAAAATTGAAATATTATATTCATTGGCCGCAATTACCAATCTGTCAATAGTCGTTTGACCAATTCCTCTTGCCGGATAGTTTATGACTCGTTTCAGTGCTTCTTCATCATTCGGATTGATCAATAATCTTAAATATCCCAAGGTATCCTTGATCTCTTTTCTTTGGTAAAATGACAAACCCCCGTAGATCCTATACTTAATATTTTTCTTTCGTAAAGCATCTTCAATGGCTCTTGATTGCGCATTTGTACGATACAGCACGGTAAAATTATCATTCGGTAATTGATGCTGCATCTTATTCTCAAAAATAGAACTTGCTACAAAACGACCTTCATCACCTTCAGAAAAGGTACGCATCACTTTGATCAATTCTCCATCCAGATTAGCTGTCCAGATTTCCTTATCCAGTTTTGTCTTATTCTTATCGATGACACTATTAGCAGCCTGAACAATATTACTTGATGACCGGTAATTTTGCTCAAGCTTAAAAATCTTTACATCATCATAGTCCTTTTGAAAGTTGAGTATATTCTGAATATTTGCCCCTCTAAAGGCATAGATACTCTGACTGTCATCACCTACCACACAGATGTTCTGATACCTGTCTGCCAAAGCTCTGACGATAAGGTATTGGGAATGATTCGTATCCTGGTACTCATCCACTAAAATATACCGAAACCTGTCCTGATACTTTGCCAAAACCTCAGGAAATCGTGTGAGTAATTCGTTGGTCCTTAAAAGCAGGTCATCAAAATCCATGGCTCCTGCTTTAAAACAACGGTCTACATATTCTTTATAGATAGTGCCTATTTTTGGCCTTCCGGATACTTTATCAGCCTCCATGACCTCAGGATTTTGGTAATAGGCCCTTACGGTGATCAAACTGTTCTTAAATTGTGAGATCCTTACCTAAAACCTGTTTGGGTTTATACTTATCCTTTTCAAGTTGCAATTCTTTGATGATGGAAGAAATCAGTCTTACTGAATCCTGTGTATCATATATGGTAAAATTAGATGGATAACCTAATTTCTCTGCCTCACTTCGCAGTATTCTTGCAAAAACACTGTGAAAGGTACCCATCCATAAATTTTTAGCTTCGCTTGGTCCTACGACACCAGCAATCCGACTTTTCATTTCCTTAGCCGCTTTATTGGTAAATGTAAGTGCCAGAATATTAAACGGATCTATCCCGTTTTTCATCAAATGTGCAATTCTATAGGTCAGCACTCTGGTCTTACCGGATCCTGCTCCGGCAATGATGATCATGGGTCCTTCCTTTTGAAGAACTGCCTCCTTTTGCGCCTCGTTTAACTCGTCCAAATAACTACTCACTACCCCTTCGTTTTTCTTCAAAAATACAATGGTTATTGAAGAACGGCAATAAAAGTTATTGACATTTTGTCAAAAAAAAACCGCTTAAAAAAGCGGTTTTTAAAATTCGTGAGTTAACTACTTACTTTTTGGTATAAATCTCTACCCTTCTATTGGCCTGACGACCTTTGGAAGTAGTATTGTCTCCAATTGGATTTGAAGAACCAAAACCTTTGGCCTCAATATTTTCAGCAGGAAAACCATTTTCAATTAAATAATTCATTACTGCATCCGCTCTTTTTTGAGACAACTCATTATTGATTTTATCACTACCCGTGCTATCGGTATGTCCTTCAACTATAAATTTTGAACTTGTATACTCAGCAAGGATCCTATCAATACCCTCAAGTCTGATCTGTGTTTCATCGGTAAAGGAATCTTTCCCTGTTTTAAAGTAAATAGCTCGTGCCAAATCAGTAATTTCCTTTTGAACCTCTTCTGTCACCACTGGGCAACCATAATTTGAAGCCGCACCTGCAACATTAGGACAATTATCTTTGTCATCCGCAACACCGTCACCATCTGTATCGATTACCGGGCAACCTTTGTTTTCAACCGGGCCAGCTTCATTTGGACATGCGTCCTGAGAATCCATTACACCGTCTCCGTCAGTATCAGGGCAACCATTAAATTGTTCCAAACCTGCTTCATTAGGGCACATAGTCTTCAGAATCCATAAAACCATCACCATCCGAATCAGGACAACCATTAAACTTTGCTAAACCTGCTTCATTCGGGCATTTATCTTCAGCATCCTGGATACCGTCACCATCTGTATCAGGGCAACCATTAAATTGTTCCAGACCTGCTACTTCAGGGCATAGATCATCCTTATCTTTTACGCCATCACCGTCAGTATCTTTTCCTTTTAAATTGAAATTTAAGCCCAGCATAAACATCTGAGTCGTCATCTCATAAGCAACTTCCGAGCCTGGAATCTTTCCTAAAGGATTATTGTTAAGATCCCATGGTCCGTCAGGAAAGCCATCTTGATTAAAATCGATAGCCGGTACAGGGCTTAATAAATTTCCGCTTGTTTTTCCATCACTCATTCCATAGTGATAAACAGCATCAATTCTAAATGCCTCAGACACTTCATAACTCAAACCAAATTGAAATGCGTGTGCGATAATTGCAGTTGCAGGAGTAGAAAAGAAAGCCAATTCATCCTGAATAGGATTGGAGCTATACGTATAACCAAACCTTAAAGGCAATTTTTTAATGGCTTTTAATTGAAGTCCCGCTGAAACAACAGACATATTTTGCCATCCGAAATCCATTAACGGCTCCCGTAGGAATTTCTTGTCTCAACATGGGGTTTAACTGAGTTTCCCAACCAAATTCTTTCAAACCCTTCAGTTCCTTCATAATCCACATAACGGTAATCCAACGCGATATCAACAATGCCTTTTGAATAACCAAGACCGATTGAATAAACTGCCGGATAGTTCATCGTAAATTTCACATTTGGTGCAGACGAGCCATCTAAGTAATTATTTTCAAAATCGAATTCATTAAAGTATTGAGGCGTCTTGTACGAAGCACCAATCTTAAATCCTTTTAAAGAATCATAGAATAAACCTACCTGACCACCAAAGCCAATTGTTGAAGCAGATTCACTTAAAGGATAACCTAAAGTTTGGCTAGGTGCTGATAATGGATTAGGTTCTAATATTAAAGAAGCATAGTTAAAGGTTGGCTGAAGCCCGATAGAAAATTTTTCTGAAAAATTATAAGCCCAGGTAAATCCAACCTGCAGAAGCATATATTCAGAATGTAAATTTCCAAAGCCCATCAAATTTTGAGGATATAGAATCGCGTTTGAACTGCTTGGATCCCAATTGGGATTTGGATTACCATCAGAACCAATCGGCAAGTTGGTTTCTTGTGGAAAATCTACTCCAAAACCACTGATACCAAAAGCTGAAATACCAAAAGTGTGCTTCGAGTCTGCTTTACCCCATGCAAAACCTAAAGCTGGCATCGGCATATATCCCAATTCAGACTTCGTTTTACCAAATGTAGCTGGTGCTCCTTGACCCAGCATACCGGCAGGAAGAGAAGATGATAACTCAGGAACACCTTCAAAGGCTCCTATATCAAATCTTAAAATAGAACCATCAAAAACAGAAAGTGCAGCAGGGTTCCACTGCATCGCTCCACTAATATCAAGAGGTTGAGCCGTAGCCGCGCCTCCCATTGACATATTTACTGCTCCAACACCCTGCATCAGGTGCCCGGTCTGAGCCATCGCCATGCTGCTTAAGAGTATTAAAAATAATTTGATTGATTTGTGTATCATAATGATTAAATTTGTGTCGCGTTGTCTGAATAATTTGATTTTTTTAATAAAGATAATTGTTTTTTTTTGACTTAAGCGATCTGTTAATTTAAATCAAATTTAGTATCATATGTTACAATAGATGGTGACAAATATCATCTTAATTACCCTTTGTAATTATAGTTACATAAGCTATATTTAAACCATAAAAGACTATATATGGACCTTACAAAAATTATAGAATTATTATCCTATACCTTACCAGCTGTTGTTACTGGTCTGGTGGCCCTCTACTTCTTCAAATACCATGTGGCAAATGAAGACAAGAGACGTAATTTCCTGCTTAGAATGGAAAGTCAAAAACAGGCCTTACCACTTCGTTTACAAGCTTTTGAAAGACTCACGCTGTTTCTGGAAAGAATTTCATTGAATAAATTACTGATCAGGATCAAACCCACAGGTAAGGATCCCGAGAAATACAGCCATAAATTAATCAGTATAGTGGAACAGGAATTCGAGCACAACCTGGCGCAACAGATTTACGTGTCCGAAACCGCATGGAAAGCTGTGGTCACTTCCAAGAACCTTATCATTAAAATTATCCGCACTACAGCTGCTAAAAAAGAGGTGGAAACCGCAGAGCAATTAAGGGAAGATATTCTAAGTAACTTAGGAAAAAATGACGGCCCCACCAGTGCTGCCATTTCTTATCTAAAAATAGAGGTTAAAAAAATGTTTTAACAAACAATTCAAAATGTAGCGTGTATAGATCTGTTTAGCACATAGATCCCAAATGCTACTCGACTAATACTAACAATTAAATTAAAAAAATGAACAAAAAACCATTTATCCTATTATACCTGCTTGTCTGTAGCTCCTTACTCATGTTCGGTCAAAGACCTGAAGCAGATACGTTTAAAACCAAAAAAGGGAGATCTTATTGTACAACCGATTCTACACGGAACTTTAGTCTTGGAATTCAATGAGAAAATAATCTATGTAGATCCTTATGGAGGAGCCGAGGCTTTTGAAGGTATAGCAAAACCAGATCTCATTTTGATCACAGATATCCACGGTGATCATTTGAACGAAAAAACATTGGATGCCATAGATACAAAAGGTGTCAAAATAGTGGCACCTCAAGCTGTAGCCGATCAAATAACTGACAAATACAAGAGTCAAATGATTGTATTATCAAATGGCGAAAACAGCAAACAGCTGGGAATAGCCATTCAAGCCATTCCCATGTATAATTTACCAGAATCAGCCGATGCAAAGCACGTAAAAGGAAGAGGTAATGGCTACCTTTTAGAAATGGGAAAGAAAAAGGTATATATATCAGGTGATACAGCGGGTATTGAAGAAATGCGAAATCTGCAACATGTAGATATCGCCTTTGTCTGTATGAATTTACCTTATACTATGGATGTCAAGGAGGCTGCCAGTGCAGTTTTAGACTTCAAACCGGGTATTGTATATCCTTATCATTATCGTGGGAATCCTGATATGAGCGATACGGAGGTATTTAGGTCGCTGGTTAATGAGGGTAACGCTGACATAGAAGTAAGACTGCGAAATTGGTACCCGGAATATGAATAATGATGTAATGCGTTAATGATATAATGATGTAGTGTTGGATTGCATCATTATATCATTACATCATTATATCAATGTATCACTGTATCATTTTTATGATGTCATGTTTGGTAATGATATGATAATGCCCGTTCCCTGCATCGACAATCACGGCTTGATTATTCTTGTGAATCAGAGATGATATCTTCTCAATAGTGACATTCTTTTTTACGATGGGATAGGGTTTGCTCATGACATCCTTAATGGGCTTGTCTGCAATATGCTTGTCTTCAAAATACAATCTAAACAATTGGCTTTCGTCCAGTGAGCCAACAAAACCGTCGGCATCCATCACCGGAAGCTGAGATATTTCATACTTACGCATACGTTCAATCGCGTGAGAGACCAACTCTTCCGTTTTAACCGAAACCAAATCTTCATTTTTATTTTTGATCAGATCAGCTGCAATCGTTATATTTTCATCAAGAAAGCCACGTTCTCTCATCCAGTCATCGTTGAACATTTTTCCAACATAACGACTTCCATGATCGTGAAACAGCACGACAACTACATCATCAGGCTTAAAATGATCTTTTAATTGCAATACTCCTTTAATGGCTGAACCTGCAGAATTTCCAACAAAAATACCCTCTTCTCTGGCTAATTTCCTCGTATATACTGCACCATCCTTATCGGTTACCTTTTCAAAACCATCAATGACATCAAAGTTTACATTTTTAGGCAATATATCCTCTCCAATTCCTTCTGTGATATAAGAATAGATCTCATTCTGATCAAAAATTCCGGTTTCATGATATTTCTTAAACACAGAACCATAAGTATCTATACCCCAAATTTTAATCTTGGGATTTTTCTCTTTTAGGTATTTTCCTACACCTGAGATAGTTCCTCCCGTACCGACTCCTACCACAAAATGAGTGACTTTACCATCAGTCTGTTCCCAGATTTCGGGCCCCGTACTTTCGTAATGAGCAGCCGTATTGGAAAGGTTGTCATATTGAAGTGCATACCAGGAATTGGGTGTTTCTTCAGATAATCTTCTGGAAACGGAATAATAAGACCGCGGATCTTCGGGTTCCACATGCGTTGGACAAACAACCACCTCAGCCCCTAATGCCCTCAAAATATCTATTTTTTCTTTGGATTGTTTATCAGCAATCACAAAAATGCATTTATATCCCTTAATGTTGGCCGCGATTGCAAGTCCCATGCCTGTATTTCCGGATGTGCCTTCAATGATGGTACCACCTGGTTTTAGTAATCCGGAAGCCTCGGCATCTTCGATCATTTTCAGCGCCATTCGGTCTTTAACCGAGTTTCCAGGGTTAAAGGTTTCTACCTTTGCCAGCACAAGTGCATCAACTTCATCAACTATTTTATTCAATTTCACCATTGGGGTATTCCCTATGGTTTCCAATATATTTTTTGCGTATTTCATGGGCCGTTTTAAGATGGTCAAATTTAAGGAAAATAAAATGAGGAGAAACCAGTGCTTCTAAACAAAAAGCTATTCAAACATTCCTGGAAATGCCGTTCTGATATCACTGCCCTGCACATATAGTCTAAAAACAGATCTAAGAAAACCCAAGCCATACCCAAAAAATTGTATGTATACAGCAAAGATACTATTGAAGGCAGCCGCAACACTTTTAGTTTTAGAAAAGGCGTCAATCATTACAATTAAGGTGTATAAACCAAAGATCATGATACCATAGACAAAACCAACAGACAACAGCAAGGATGCAGCAATAAAACCAAGAACAAACAATGAAGGAAACCAATAACTCAACTTCGAAGAGCCGGGATGCATTTTATTCAGTATGGGTCTCGCTGCTCCAAAATTGTTTGTTTGCTTAAAAAAGGCCGATAAAGAGGTTCGCCTTTTATGCCATACAACTGCTTCAGGAATTAAACGTGTCGTACAATTCTTTTTTACCAATTTAAAATTCAAATCAATATCCTCGCCTATTCGCTGTTTTGAAAAACCTCCCTGTCAAGTCAAAAGCTTTTTTGGATAATCCCATATTAAAACTTCTCAATTGAAATTTTTTTGAAGGAGTTTCCTTATTTCTTAAACCTCCAGTTGTTAGCAAAGAAGTCATGCTATAGTTGATGGCCTTTTGCCAACTGCTAAAGCTTTCATGAGCTGCATCTGGTCCACCAAATGCATCTACATAATTCTGTTCCAGCGAAGTTTCAATGATCGAAAGATAATCCTGCGGGAGAATACAATCAGAATCCAAGAGAATAAAATAGTCGCCGGAGGCTCGTTCCATCCCATAATTTCTGCTGTCTCCAGGACCTGAATTTTTCTTAAAGCAATAATGAATTTGAAGTTTTTGCTCGTATTTTTTGACGATGTAACTACTTGTCTTTTCCGATCCGTCTTCTACTACAATCACTTCAGGGTTTTTAAAAGGTTCCTGTGCAAGATACTTTCAAGCAACTCGTCAAGCTCCTCTGGCCTGTTGTAAACCGGTATGATGATAGAAAAACGCAAGATGAAATAGTTTCAGTAAAATTTAAAAAAAAACGGGAAAATTAAGATATTCTTAAAAATTCCCGATGTTTATATATTGATAAATTTGCACGACTTAATCCTCTTCACCCATAAAATCATCCATGATCACATCACTGATTCCCATATTTGAGAAACCTCCGTCATGAAATAAATTTTGCAAGGTGACTTTTCGCGTAAGATCTGAAAAAAGTGTTAGCGTATAATCTGCACATTCCAAGGCTGTGGCATTACCTAAAGGTGACATTTTTTCAGCATAACTTAAAAATCCTCCAAATCCTTTTACGCCGCTACCCGGCAGTGGTTGGTGTTGGCGATTGAGAAATCGTATTCACACGTACCTTATGATCACGCCCGAAGAAATAACCAAAACTTCTGGCCACTGATTCCAGGTATGCCTTATTATCGGCCATGTCATTATAATCAGGAAAAACTCTTTGCGCAGCCATATAGGTAAGTGCTACTATAGAACCCCATTCACTCATGGCATTTTTCTTATACAGTACATTCATCACCCTGTGAAAGGACAAGGCAGATACATCAAAACCCTTATGTGTATAATCGTAGTTAGATTCTGTATAATGCTTTCCTTTTCTAACATTGATAGACATCCCAATTGAATGGAGAACAAAATCAATTTTTCCTCCCAAAATCTCCATAGATTTCTCTACTAAATTATCAAGATCCTCCATAGAAGTGGCATCAGCCGGAATGATCTCAGACCCCGTATCTGCAGCCAACTTATTGATCTCACCCATTCTCATTGCAATTGGGGCATTGGTCAAAACGAATGTTGCTCCTTCCTGATGGGCTCTTTCAGCAACCTTCCAAGCTATAGAGTCTGCATTCAAAGCTCCAAATATGATTCCCTTTTTTCCTTTTAATAGATTGTACATATGATATTATTTAATTATTGTGTTATTGTGCTTCAATATTTCCAGTTAAACAGCGGCAAAGTTAATAGATTATTTTTACATGAATATTATGATAACAACTGTTTCGCATGTGCTATGGCAGATTCTGTGATCTTACTTCCGCCAAGCATTTCAGCCAATTCGACCAGTCGTTCATCATCGCTCAACAGTTTGATGTTCGATGATATAACCTCTCCCTGTTCCTTTTTAAATACCTTATAATGATGATGACCCTTTGCAGCAACCTGCGGAAGGTGTGTGATGGTAATCACCTGCATATTCTTACTCATTGCCAGCATTAACTCAGCGATCCTGTTCGAAACTTCTCCCGAAACTCCTGTGTCAATTTCATCAAAAATAATAGCAGGTAAATTCGAATATTTTGACAGTATAGACTTGACCGCCAGCATTATTCTTGACATCTCACCACCTGAAGCTACCTTCTTCATATGCTCGAAGGTTTTTCCTTTATCGGATGACATTAAGAATTGCAAATGATCACTTCCGTTAAACATGAATTCTGCTGTCTTTGCTAGTTCAACCCTGAACCTTGTATTCTTCATTTCAAGGCCTGCCAATGTTTTTTCAATTTGTTTGCTAAATTGAGGAATGGCTTTTTCTCTGCGAACATGTAACTTTTCACAAAACTGATTCAACCTTTCTTCTGCTCCTTTGATTTGCTCCGATTTCAAATTAATCGTTTCATCAGCATTGTCTACCTCCTCAATTTTCAATTGATACTGTTCACGAAGCTCAATCAACTCTTCAATCGTTGCTACCTGGTGTTTTTTTTGCAGATCATAAAGAAGTTGCAATCGATTTTCCACTTTCTCCAAAGTTGCAGGATCATAGACCAGGTTCTCATTTTCAGTTTCTACTTCACTGGTAATATCCTTAAATTCGATCAACAGACTTTTCATTCTATCCGACAAAGTCTCATAAAGCGCTGCATAGGGTCCGATGCGTGAAAGTTGTTGATTGATTTCAGAAAGCTGACTCAAAACTCCCAATGATTCTCTTTCTGATATCTCCAGAATACCCGATAGATTCGCTTTGATTTCTTCTATATGAGAAAGTTTTTCAAGGTCTTTTTCAAGGTCTTCCAATTCACCAACTGTTAAAGCCGCTTTATCTAGTTCATCCCAAAGGAATACATTATAGTCATATTCCTTCTGAGCCTGGAGCTGGCCTTGCTTGATGGCTTCCAGCTCTTTTAACATCAGCTTATATTTCTGGAAAGCTATATAGTAATCATTTAAATAACTATTATTATCAGCCAATGAATCAATAATATGGAATTGATAAATCGGATCTGACAATTGCAAAGTCTCATGTTGAGAATGAATATCGATCAACTGACTTGTTAAGCTATTTAAAACGGATAAGTTTGTTGGTGTATCATTGACAAAAGCCCTTGATTTCCCGTTAGGTAAAATCTCCCTTCTGATAATGACCCATGGATCATAGTCAAGATCATTTTCCTTAAAGAACAATTCCAGATGGTATGAACCTACTTGAAATTCTGCTTCTATGACACATTTTTTTGCCTTGTCATAAACCAAACTTGTGTCGGCTCTTTTCCCAAGTACCAATGCCAGTCCACCCATTAAAATAGACTTTCCTGCTCCGGTTTCACCTGTAATAATAGACAGTCCGTCCTTGAAATCTACCTTAAGATTTTCTATAAGTGCATAATTTTTTATGGATAATGATGCGAGCATAAATACTTCTTAATTAAAAAGATACTGATCGATAAACAAACTTAAATAAAAAGTTACAGGAATCTACTAGCGACTATATTTTAATTTCTTTCCATTTTTCATCGTATGACGAATAAATTCTGGAAAGCACCTCCCTTAGTTGAGAAGTATCAATTCTTGGTCCATCAGAAAATACATCAACGATCTCATCTCCTTTAGTATCAAAGAAAACACGTATTAAAAAGGTATTGGGTCTATCCATATACAACTTCTCAAGATCCTGAATAGATTTACTCATGACCTCCTTGGCTTCTCTGGTATTATCCACCATTCGGTCCAATCCCAGAATATGATATTCATACATGGTTTTCCTGTATTGCTCATATACTGGAGATAACAAATTCTCATTCAACTGATATCGCGTATAATTGCCGTCAATTCTGTTCCAACCTACTCCTCCTCCTTGTTGCGCAACATTGACCACATTTTCGGCGAGCTCGAAGTACCTCTCTCCTCCTTTATAGCCAAAAGTATCCGCCTGATAACCCAATATGGTATAGGCATAAAAAGTCAATATCGAGATAAGATTTGATTCAAAATTATTCTCATTATAGACCAATGGTTGGAATTCCTGATAGTTAAAGGAAATATTGTTATCATTAAAGTTCAATATAGAGGTTGTATACGATGCATTATAAACGGGCCTGGAAACCTGCAACTGCAAACTTCCCCTAAAACTATTGGCCGATATTGCCTCTAAAATATTTATGGTTAGCGAACAATCGATTCGTTCATGCAGTTTATAGGCAGAATTGGTCCATTTCGTATTGTTCATGTATTCGAAAATATCATTTTGCATGGTCTCAAATATCTTCCTGTTAGAAACCCCTATTTCGGCGCTATTGACAAAGACAACACAGTTCAGTTCCTGAGCTGATAATTTCATCCCTAATACAAGCAAACCTATGATTAAAAACTTACGCATGAACACCTTTTAAAATCTCCGCAAAAATATCTGCTGCTACTTCTTTTTTACTCTTGAGTGTAAATTCTTTTACTTTTTCTTTTTTGTCAATTAGTGTAATCCTATTGGTATCAAATCCAAAGCCTGCTCCCTTATCCTTTAAGGAATTTAATACGATCAAATCAAGATTTTTTCTTTTGATCTTATCCTTGGCATTGTCTAATTCATTTTCAGTTTCCAAAGCAAAACCAACCAGGTATTGTTCTTTTTTTATGACTCCAACAGAGGCCAGAATATCTTTAGTAGGCACCAATTCAACGACCATATGAGCTTTCTTCTTCTTTATTTTTTGAGAAGATACAACTTTTGGTGTAAAATCTGAAACGGCAGCAGAAAAGATCGCTATATCCATATCCTCAAAATATTGATGGGTTGACTGATACATTTCTTCAGCGCTAACCACATTAATTCTCTGAATATTCGTTCTTTCCAGTTTTTGGTGACTGGGACCCGAAATGAGTATAACACTTGCTCCCAAATCTGCGGCTTCCTCAGCTAAGGCAAAGCCCATTTTTCCAGAAGAGTGATTTCCGATAAAACGAACAGGATCAATAGCCTCATAGGTAGGTCCTGCAGTGATCAAAACACTTTTCCCTCTCAGGGGTAAGCTTTCCAATATATGATTTTCAACAAAAGTCAGGATCTCTTCAGGTTCAGCCATTCTGCCTTCTCCTTCCAGCCCACTGGCCAGCTCTCCGAACGAAGGTGGTATAAACACATTTCCTCTATTCTCCAATGTCCTGATATTCCTGGCAGTAGTTTCGTGCTGATACATATCCAGGTCCATGGCTGGTGCAAAATACACAGTTGACTTGGCAGATAAATAAGTTGCTAACAATAAATTATCACAAATGCCTTCTGACATTTTAGCCAACGTATTGGCTGTCAAAGGTGCGATAACCATCAAATCAGCCCATAGGGCCAAATCAACATGGTTATTCCAAAGTTCGTTCTCTTCACTTTTGTCATAAAAAGTAGATTGAACAGGGTTCTTAGATAAAGTAGATAAGGTAAGTGGTGTCACAAAATCTTTGGCAGCCGGAGTCATAACGACTTTCACTTCCGCTCCTGCCTTTATAAAGTGCCTTACCAGATAGGAAGTTTTATAAGCAGCTATTCCAGCAGTAACGCCGAGAAGAATTTTCTTACCGCTTAAAACAGACATCATTATTCTATAATATCGTTATCTGTATCTGGAGTTCGGTAGTAAATTTCATCATTCAACCATTCCTGAACAGCAATGGAAGTTGGTTTTGGAAGTCTTTCATAAAAACGAGATACTTCTATTTGCTCCTTGTTCTCAAAAACTTCTTCAAGACTATCATTAAAGGTGGCAAATTCTTCTAATTTGTCAATTAGTTCACTTTTCAAATCTTCATTAACCTGCGATGCTCTTTTTGACATAATGGCGATTGCCTTATAGATATTCTGAGTTGGTCCTTCAATCTTCACTTTGTCAAAAGTAATGGTACTCTCAGGAGCTCCTGTGTTTTTGTAATCTTTCATCAGTTAATTATTTTTGTGATATTGTAGCTAATAATTCTTTAGTTTTGATCAATTCTTCCTGGAGTTTTACTCCTAATTGATCAACCTCCTTCATCCTTTCGGATTCAGGAAATGTTTTCTGAAACTTTAGATGAGACAACAAGGCCTCAGATAATCTTTCTTCTTTTTTACTCAATATACTTTTCATGCCTAATTCATAGGCTGATAAAAAGCTATAATAATAGGTTTCTTCCTTAAACTCTGATCCTAAATGATCCTCGTTAAAAGTTTCAAAAGCCTGAATGGCTGCTTTGTACCTTTCTGTATGATAATACTGCCTAGCCACTTCAAAATCCTTGAATTGAAGTTTTCTGTTCAATTCTGCATAATCCTTGTTTGCCTCCTCGATCAATTCAGACTGGGGATATTTATCAATGAAATTTTGATAAGCAGTTAAGGCCTTATAGGTATCCTCCTGATCTCTGCTGTATTTTGGAGCTGCTAAAAAATAGCTTTTTGCACTTAAATAAGCAGCCTCCTGAACCTTTGTGCTTTCAGGGTAATTGGTAATGAATTTAGAAAAATAATAGGAAGCCATTGTATAATTTTCAGTCTGAAAATAGCTGTCTGAAATCATATATTGGATCCTTTCCATTTGAGGTTTGTTGGCATAAGGCCCCATTATTTTCTCAAATAGAGCAATAGCCTTTTTATAATCCTTCTTATCATACATATCTACCGCCAACTGATACTTTTCGGTATTCTTACCTTTGTTCAGCACTTTATGGTATTCACCACAAGAACCAAGCAGTACCGTGAGCATTAATACAAAAGCTAACTTCTTCATTTTTTGCATCTGGCAAAATTACTCTTTTAAAACGGAATTATAAAAAATATTTTTTATTAAATCACTGAAAGAACCAAATAATAAATATCTGATTCTTAGTGATTTAATTCGAAATTAAGTTGTCTAGCTCAATTTTCTATTGTGGAGCCTCAGCTGAAACCAGAAGTTTTACATCATTATCAAAAAGATATAACCCCCCTTTATCATCTCCAATTAAATTGATTTTATCAAGAATATTTCTTGCAAGTGCTTCTTCTTCAATCTGTTCAGCAACATACCATTGAAGAAAATTATGGGTAGCATAATCTTTTTCCTTAAGCGTAATATCAACCAGATCATTGATCTTTTGAGAGACCATGACTTCATGATCAAAAAGACTTTGAAACATTTCTTTAAAAGATCCAAATGACATAGGTGGTTTTTCGAGCGCTGTCACCTTCGCGTGCCCACCTCTTTCATTTACGAATTTGACTAATTTTAACATGTGCATTCTTTCTTCATCAGAATGAGCATACATAAATGATGCAACTCCCTCAAACCCTTGAACTTCAGCCCAAGACGCCATCGCTAGGTATATTTGTGAAGATTCAGCTTCTATCTGAATCTGATGATTTAATGCTTTTTGAATTATTTCTGAAACCATTTTCTATTTTTTATAACGAGTTACAAAGGTATTAATTTTTTGTTGTAAATCCTGAGTTGCTGGTATTAATGGTAATCTCATATAAGTCTCTGAAATTCCAAGCGATGAAAGCATGCTTTTGATTCCGGACGGGTTTCCTTCAGCAAAGATCAAATCTATACTTTCTGATAAGCCATAATAAATCTCAAAAGCTTTGTGGGATGCTCCTCCCAGACCAAAGCGGATCATATCACTAAAAGCAGCTGGTAAGCCCTGTCCAATTACAGAAATAACACCCGCACCTCCAGCCAAAACCAAAGGTAGCGCCAGTTTATCCTCACCTGAGATCACAAGGAAATCAGCAGGTTTGTTCTTGATCAATTCAAGAACTTGCTCAAAATCACCTGCAGCTTCTTTGACTCCAATAATGTTCTGGCAATCATTGGCAAGTCGCATCACGGTTGCTGGTGTTATGTTACTTCCGGTTCGCGGTGGCACATTATACAAGATCACAGGCAACGGACTGGCTGTTGCAATCATTTTATAATGCTGGTATATTCCTTCCTGAGATGGTTTATTATAATAGGGTGAAACCGATAAAATTGCTGAGAAACCATCGAAATTATCTTGCTCAAGCTCCTTGACCAAACTTCTGGTATTATTTCCGCCAAGTCCTAGAACAACAGGAAGTCTGCCATCATTTACTTGAAGAACTTTAATTTTTATCTGCTCCTTTTCTTCTTTGGTCAGCGTTGCGGTTTCTCCTGTAGTACCCAATACGACTAAATAATCAATTCCATTATCCACCTGGTAATTTACCAGTCTTTCCAAAGCGTCAAAATCTATATCGCCATTCGAAGTAAAAGGTGTTACCAATGCCACCCCTGTTCCTCTAAATTGTTCCATTTTATTTTTAATCATGATTCTTATTACTTGATTAACTTGAGTATATGCAAATACTTTAGCAATTCCCTATTAAATGTATCAATATCATTTCCTTTCACATTTATGGCTATATCATTAAAAAAATTTGCCTCATCCTCAAATCCTGCTCTCATCTTCGCTGCTGATTTTATCATGATCACCTTAGGAAACAAAAGTTCCGGATCACAATAATTCACCAAAAGATCAAACTCTCTACTTACAAACTTGTTTAGTGCTTCTGACTTTATATTGCCATATAAGCCAAAATCCTTTTCACTACAAAGCCTATGAAATTCTAGCGAAGCATCCTTTCCACTTGGATCGAACAAGCAAACTTTTAAGTCTTCTATTTCCAGATTCAACCCTTCACTTAACCGCTTGGTAAAATCATAAGTTTGAAATAAAGAGACTTCAGCCAGTACTCCAACTCTTTTTATACCCTTCAACTCAAATTTCCTCTCAGAAGCCGCACCTTTACGTTGGTTTTTTATAAATTTGTTGGCGGTTGTATTCTTTAAATTCAATATTCCCATTCACCAGAATTATGCGCACAAAACTATATAAAATTATAGTATTAATATTGATTTCGTCATTATTAAACAAATTCACGGTTTCCTGTAAAGAAAAAAACAAGGAACTGAAAATGATTCGTGGTAAACAGATTGAAATTAGTGCTGATCTAGAGTCTGACCCCAATATACTTAAAGATATACAGCCTTATCATGACGAGCTGGAAAACAAAATTAACGAAGTACTGTGCTATAATCCTCGAAATCTGTCTAGAGGAGAAGCTGAACTGGAGAGTTCGCTTGGAAATTTTTATGCTGACGTCTGCCTTAAAAGTGCCGATAGTATTTTTTTGGAAAAAACAGGGTTGCACATCGATTTTGCTTTATTCAACTATGGGGGAATTAGAACCGCTATTTCTGAAGGGTCAGTAACAGTAGAAGATATTTTTAAACTGATGCCCTTCGAAAACAAATTGGTAGTGGCGCATTTACCCGGTAGCAAGGTAACTGAACTATTTAATTATTTGGCAACGAGAAAACAGGCGCATCCTATAGCTGGCCTTAAGCTTGTGCTGCGGGGTGACGAATTATCAAAAATTGAGATTCAAGGAAAAGTTTTTGACCCCAATAAAAATTATTGGGTGCTAACTCATGACTATTTGCAACATGGAGGAGACAATATGTCTTTTTTCACTGAACCACTTGATTTATATATCAGTGATTATAAAGTGAGGGATGCCCTTATTGATAATCTCAGAAAAATAGACACCCTGCATAGCTCACTGGATAACCGATTTTCTAAAAACAATTAAATGAAAAGAAGGCAGTTTTTAAAAAATTCGATCGCAACCGGATCCCTAATAGGTTTGGGAGGGCTGCCATTGAGCTCATGTGAGCAGAAGACAGAAAAAAAGATCACAATTCTGCATACCAATGACGTGCATAGTCATATTGAAGCCTTTTCAAAAGATCATGATAAGTATCCCAACATTGGAGGCGTTGCCAGAAGGGCTTCTCTGATCCAAAATATTCGATTAGAAAACCCAAATACGCTCTTGTTCGATGCCGGTGATATTTTCCAGGGCACACCTTTTTTCAATTATTTTGGTGGGGAACTAGAATTTAAAATGATGAGTAAACTAGGTTATGACGCTGCAACCATAGGAAACCATGATTTTGACAACAGTATAGATGGCCTTGATAAACAATTGCCTCATGCCAGTTTTGATTTTCTCATTGCCAACTATGATTTTAAAAATACGATTCTTGACGGCAAAACCAAACCTTATAAAATTTACCATGTGGATGGCCTAAAAATTGGTGTGTTTGGTATTGGTATCAAACTAGACGGTCTTGTAGATGCACAATTGTATAAGGAAACCATCTATCTCGATCCTATTGAAGTCACTCAAGACATGACCAATATCTTAAAAAATGAGGAGCAATGTGACCTGGTCATTTGTCTTTCTCACCTTGGCTATTTTTACAAAAGAACCCCGGATTATATCTGTGATCTCAACTTGGCAAAAAGCACCAAAAACTTAGACCTTATTATTGGTGGGCATACCCATACCTTTTTAAAAAAACCGACTGTTGTTAGAAATCTAGATGATAAAAATTTATTGGTCAATCAAGTAGGCTGTTGGGGTGTCAACGTAGGACAAATTGACTTTATCTTTGATGAAAGCAAAAATATCTCGTCCAAAGGAACCAGCATCATCGTGTAATCTAATTAACATGATGGAATGGCAGGTTTATGATTTGCTGAATCTTTTCAATGTCTGTGATCATGACCTGGCCCATGCCCATTTGTACAACCTTATTTTTAGGTTTTCTGGCAGTAAAGTGCAGGTATGGGATGCCTGAACCCGAAAATTTCAAAGCATTCCCAACATTTACACCACTACCTGCAATGATCTGAATCTTATGCCCATAAGTTTGTTGTAATTCAGCAATAATAGCTATCCCCTTTTCTGCCTTTGGCTGCAGCCCCGAAGTTAATAAACGGTCAAAGCCAAAAGCCTCCACTTTCTTTATAGCTTTCCTGAAATCCGGTACAAAATCAAAGGCCCTGTGGAAAGTTGTTTTTAATCCTAAATCGCGCGCTAGTTGCACCAGATCTTTATTCGACTCGGCCACTTGATGATCCGTATCGAGAATTCCAAAAACCACGCCATGAGCACCTGCTTCTTTTACCGCCTGGATATCCAGACGCATTAGAACCAAATCATCATGTGTTACTTGAAAGCCCCCTTCTTTGTGCCTTATCATCACATGAACTTCCACATCTGAACGATCGACACATTGTTTGATCAGGCCATAGTTTGGTGTCAACCCTCCAACAGATAAAGCTGAACAAAGTTCTATACTCGTAAAACCGAATTTACTTGCGATCTCTGCCCCTTCCACACTATCCGTACATAATTCAAATTTCATATACCTCAATTTTTCTTGTCAATTCATTGATAGGCATTAAATCATTTTCTTAGAATATATTTCTTGTTTGATCTAATCCTATATCGAATCGGATAAAAATAGTATTTTTAGGCGATCAATAAAACAAAATATGCTCGAACTTGCCGGAATTATCATCCTTGGGATACTCGCCCAATGGGTAGCCTGGAAATTTAAAATTCCTGCTATCCTTCCACTCATTCTTATCGGACTGTTTGTCGGTCCTTTTTCTACCATGATTTCTGCCGATGGTAATAAATGGATTGAGCCTGTTTGGAATGGAAATCATGGACTATTCCCGGGAGAAAGCCTATTCAATTTTGTCTCCTTGGCTATTGCATTGATCCTTTTTGAAGGAGGCCTTACCTTAAAAAAAGATGAGATTAAAAGTGTGGGGCCGGTCATATACAAACTGATTACTCTTGGAGCCCTTGTTACCATGATCACGGCAGGAATTGCCGCACATTTCATTATCGGTCTTAATTGGCCACTATCCTTTTTATTTTCTTCCCTGATCATTGTCACAGGGCCTACAGTAATCACACCAATTCTTAGGAACCTTCCTTTGAAAAAAGATATTTCCACTATTCTGAAATGGGAAGGAATACTTATTGATCCAATAGGAGCTCTGGTGGCTGTTCTTGTTTTCGAATTTATAAGCCTTGGGGGCGATCATGGTACAGAATACACCAAGGAAACTTTGGTGGAATTTGGTAAAATTATAATTATCGGCTTCTCCATTGGATTTACCTCAGCCTATGCCTTCGCTACGGCGCTTAAGCAGCGATGGATCCCTCATTATTTGTTAAACGTGGTCTCCCTGGCACTTGTATTGACTGTATTTGTGCTTTCAGATCTCTTTGCCCATGAAAGCGGTCTACTTGCCGTTGTTATCATGGGAATGGTATTGGGCAATATGAAGTTAAGTGCCTTAAAAGACGTTTTGTATTTTAAAGAAACCATTAGTATCTTATTGATCTCCATTCTTTTTATCCTGCTCTCTGCTAATATCAATCTATCTGATCTTGAATTGATCTATGACTGGAATTCACTGATTCTTTTCGGTTGTGTGGTTTTAATTGTAAGACCGCTTGGCGTGTTTCTTAGCAGCAGAAAAAGTGGGCTGTCCCGAAACGAAAAAATATTTATAAGTTGGGTCGGGCCCAGGGGTATCGTAGCAGCAGGTATTGCCTCGCTATTTGGTTTGAAACTTACCATGCAAGGAGTTACAAATGCCAATTACATTACGCCGCTAGTTTTTATGATCGTTTTGGGAACTGTTTTACTCAATGCAACTACGGCTAGAATAGTGGCCGTTCTTACCAGGGTCATTTTAAAGAAATCTGAAGGCATATTAATTGTTGGTGCCTCTGAACCTTCGAGATTGATCGCGACTTATTTGAAAAACAATGATCGAAGAGTTGTTTTGATTGATAGTAACAGAAATAATATTTCAGAAGCTCAGGAAGAAGGCCTGGAAGCCATTGAATGTGACATTTACGGAGATGAAATTTTTGAAAATATTGAATTGAACGATATGGGCTTTTTGCTCGCTCTTACAGGCAGTAATACCATCAATGAATACGCCTTATCAAAACTCAAACCTACCTTTGGAGAGGAAGGAGCCTTTCGTCTTATCAGCGGTGAAGAAATGAGAGATCCCAACAACAATCCTGAAGATGGGCTTTTTTCACAAACCGATGACTTTATCAATATTTCAGAGGTGGTAAGGGATTATCCAATTATTAACGAGGTAGTCATAGAATCCAAGGAGCAATACCAACAAATTATGGAAGCTACCAAGGATGAGATCAAAGCAATTCCGGTTTTCGTTAAAGACCTCGACAATGAGATCCATATGATTCCTGCAAATTACAGTCAACTAAAAGTAGAAAAGGGATATAAACTTATGTATATCGGCAAAAAATTAAATATCTAATGTTTCGCTGGCATATTGACCTCAGCTTGGATCATCACAGGGAAATGATCAGAAGGATACCGCTCTTCTTTGGAATCAGTAAGCACCCCGTATTTTTTGACCTGAATGACACCTTTTGAACAAAAGATATAGTCTATTCTGTCCTTTACAGGCTCGTGAAATTCAAAACCTGTAAAAGTACCATTTGGGCCAAAAGGTTTTTCCAAAGAAACCTTCCTGGCATCATTGTAATGAGATGATAGATATTTTATCGCCTTACTTTTTTCATTCAAGTTAAAATCGCCTAGAATAAACACTGGGAACGCATCTTTATTGACCTCTTTTATCTTTTCAACAATAAGTTCGGCACTTTTTTCACGTGCCAATTCTCCAATATGATCGAAGTGGGTATTAAACACCCAGAAATTATTCCCGGTAGCCTTGTCCATAAAAAAAGCATAGGTACAGATTCTTTCATAGGCTGCATCCCAACCCTTTGAAACCTTTTCAGGAGTCTCTGAAAGCCAGAAAGTGTGCTCCCCTAATAATTGAAATTTATCCTTGTTATAAAAAATGGCACAAAATTCTCCTTTTAACTTTCCATCATTTCTTCCCACACCGACAAAAGCATAAGGCTGAAGTGATTCATCAAGATAGTTTACCTGCGCCTTCAAACCTTCCTGAATTCCAAAAATATCCGGAGCATAAAAAAGAAGTTGTGAACTTACATCATCTTTCCTCTTTTCCCACTGATTTTCACCGTCATTGACCGTGGCGTAACGAATATTATAGGTCATCAGACTAAGTTCCTGCGCTGAACCCATATAGCTGAACATTAGTAGAGAAATTGTGAGTAGGTGTTTTTTCATAAAAAATAAAGCCGCTAAGCGTTCAAAAAATGAACTGCTCTTATTGTTACCATCAGCGTGTTATATTTTCTTCATCTGTTGCTTAACCATCTTGATTTGATCTTTCAGCATGCCGTGCTTATCCAATTTCTTAGCTTCAGCAATCAATGAAGTTGCTTCTCTTTTTCTTCTTTTTGTAAGGGCTATACCTGCCAACTGCAATTTTGCCATGGCCTTATCATGGTCCATCGCCAGTCCTATACTTAAAGCTTTCTTAAAAAATCTTTCTGCCTGTGTCAAATTAGTTTGTGACACCATAATCCCTCTCAGAAAATTATAATACCCTTCTTGCTTCTTTGTCAGTGCAGCTGATGGGTTTTTAATTTTATCAAGAAGTTTGTTTCCACCTTCAAAATCCTGTTTCCTCAATTTGAAAAAAGTCAATAAAAGGATCTCATTCTTAAAATAGAAAAAGACAAAAATACCTGCCAACAAAAGTATGGAGATACCATTCATAATATGACCCTTTGTAAATTCATATACGGCCCAAGCAGTAATTATCACAGCCAGTACAAGTTTTATATTTTTATTGAACATATTTGTTTTATTTTTGTGCAAATTTACATTTTTATGGCATTAATCATTGTATAAATCAGATTAAAATCTGAGCTTATTATAGGCCCATAATTCACAAGATTGCCCCCCTTGTTTCATTCAAATACCATATATGTAAAGTAATTCGATAGATATACTTTCTGCAAACATGTTTGAAATATTTTCATTCTTCCCATCATATGAAATTAACATCAACCTGTCAAATTCTCTGATTTCCTACCCCTTTATCTCACTGCTAAGGGCCAGACCAAGTTGTGACACATACTTTAGAAATACGGCTGAATTATCTTTTACTGAAACCAATCTGCATAGATCTCCTGGCTTTAGTTCTGCCAAAGACATTTTGCCGGGCATGATAAAATTGGGATCTGGCGAAAAAATCAACTATGAATTTGGTTTCCGAAAAATAATCCAGTGTGAAATAAAAAAAAACTTAAAAAATTGCTATTTTTTTTGAGTATTTTTAGATGATTAATCAACTCGTTATTATTATGAAAAAAATTACCTTAATTCTTACTGTAATTGCTGTTATCACATTAAATTTCAACACCTATGCTCAGGAAGAGGTTCCTAAAGAGTTGCTCTTAAGCAGTCTTAACAGTGTTGCTCACCTAAAACTTGAAAACGAACAGATAACCCAATTAATGGATTATAACAAGGGGTCTGTTGATGAAGTTTATGAGATTTTGGAAAGTGACAAGGAGGAGAAGTACAAAAACAAATCCATGAAAATTCTTGCTGAAAAAAGAGAAAATGACTTACGTCAACTAATAGGCAAACGCGATACAAACAGGTATTTAAAACTGATGGAAGACGAGCTAAAGCCATTGGGTAAAAAAAATAACTTACTAAAGCCTCTTATTAAAAACTAGGTCGCAACCAGATCAAAAATTTTAGCCTAACCATTTTCTTTAGGGGCGTGACAACAATTTACGGAGCAGATTGTAAGCCATGAAGTACGCACTGTCCTTAGCGTCGAAGATGATCCATTGATTCAAACGCCCTGCCAAAATGGACATACAATTGGGATCTCTTACAAACAAAGACATGATCATATCAGGCTGATAAGCCAATACATGGTTCTGACAATTCAATAGTTCTACAGAAGAAATACACATGTCACTGCATATCAGAATCATATCCACATCATTCTCAAGGCTGTGAACTGCTAGTTTTTGCAAGGCTTTAAGCTTTGGCGCGATGTCAACGTCAAACCCCATATCCGCAAAGGTATTACATATCTTATTCAGTGACCCGGTAGAAGTATTGACAGCTCCCCCTATCAAGATTCTGGGGCGCCGCCCCTCTAATAGAGCAAACTCTTCGGATAAGGCCAATCCTTTATTGCGGAACTCGTCGTTTTCAGATATGTCTTCAATGAAGTCAGACACGGCTGGTTTTTACCAACTGAAAAGATCCAGAGGACGGGTATGGTGATTTATTATTCTTCAATAGTATCATATTCTATAATAAATATATCCTCATTTTCCCTTTTCATTTTATATTCCTCTCTTGCATATTTCTCCAATGAATCCGGATCATTCAGGTTATCAATCACCTTTTGATCGGCATCAATTTGTCTTTTATAGTAATCGTTGGCATTCTCCAGTTTATCGATTTCCTGATCCAATTCTCTGTGGTTGAGATATGAGTTTTCATCGAAAAACCCCATCCATACAATAAAAAGAACCAGAATAATCACATATTTATTACTGACTACACGAAATATTTTATTTTCTTTAATTTGCTTTAAATTCATCTTTCCAAACTTTCATTTATAACGGTTCTTACGATATCAATGGCAACGGTATTGTAGGTATCATTAGGAATGATAATATCAGCGTAATTTTTTGTAGGTTCAATAAATTCCTGGTGCATAGGTTTTAAAGTCGACTGATATCGCTCCAGCACTTCATTGATGTCTCTTCCCCTTTCATGAATGTCTCTTTTCAGCCTGCGAATAAGCCTTTCATCGGAGTCTGCATGAACAAAAACCTTTATATCTATTAAATCCCTTAGGTCCTTATCCGTCAAAATAAGTATGCCTTCAACAATGACGACTTTCTTGGGATGTGTGATTAAAGTATCCTGAACTCGATTGTGCGTGGCAAAAGAATATATAGGTTGTTCAACAACATTTCCCTTTTTCAACTCATGAACGTGTTTGATCAGTAGGTCAAAATCTATGGCATTGGGATGATCGAAGTTAATATTGCATCTTTCCTGAAAGCTTAAATGATCATTTTTCCTATAGTAGGAGTCTTGTGAGATGACCGTCACTTCTTCCTCAGGCAGCTCATTCAATATTTGCTTTACCACAGTTGTTTTACCACTTCCAGTACCTCCAGCGATCCCAATAATTAACATTTTACACAATTTTAAAAGTTACATCAGTCTTACCAATGCATCACCCAAAACTATAAAAAAAAGGCATGAATTTAGTTTAAAAATGATTATTTTCCCTATCACTAACAAAACGAGCCTTGATGAAAACCATTTTTACAAATATAAAAGGAGATGCCTTTGGAGGTATTACTGCGGGGATAGTGGCACTGCCACTGGCATTGGCCTTTGGTGTTTCTTCAGGCTTGGGTCCAAGTGCCGGTTTATATGGTGCCATTTTCCTGGGGTTCTTAGCCGCCATGTTTGGCGGAACTCCTACGCAAATCTCGGGTCCGACAGCTCCCATGACTGCAGTAAGTATGATTATGATCGCTGGGGTATTACAATCGCATGACGGAAACATAGACAAGGCCTTGCCCATTATTCTTAAAGTTTTTATCATGGCAGGCTTGTTCCAGGTGCTCATAGGTGCAGCGGGTTTAGGGAAATATATTAAATATATTCCCTACCCTGTAGTTTCCGGGTTTATGACAGCCATTGGATTGATCATCATCATTACCAACATATTACCGATTTTAGGGTATTATACGGAAAATGATATGGAAAGAATTCAAAAGTTTAAGCCAGAAGCCGAAGAGCTCATTATTGAAAATATTTTAAAAGAGGAAGCCGAGGAAGGACTTCTGGTTCTTGAGGATTTTAGAGAAACGATCAAAAGGGCAGAATTGATCAGCGATGAGGAGATTATGAATGAAGCCTTGATACTGGCCAAAAAGGAAACATCAGGTGTAGTTGGTGCCATTAAAAGTTTGCCAAGGGCACTGAGAACTATCAATTATATGGAATTACTTCTGGCTTTGTCAACCATTTTGATTATTTATGGTTTTAAAAAAATCACGACCAAGATCCCGTCAACACTTGTCGCCTTGCTTGCGGTTTCAGGTGTTGCCATAATTGCTAAACTTGATTACAGACCCATTGAGGAAATTCCCAGTGGTTTTCCCATGATCGATTTTGAGATATTCAACGAATTCAGTCTGGCCTCCATATCGCCTTATGTTTTTACGGCCATTACCCTGGCCTTTTTAGGTGCCATCGATTCTCTGCTAACTTCCGTAGTGGCCGATAACATGACCAAAACAAATCACAATCCTAATAAGGAATTGATTGGTCAGGGAATTGGAAATAGTATAGCCGGATTATTTGGAGGATTGCCTGGAGCAGGAGCTACGATCAGAACGGTCGTCAATATCAATGCCGGGGGCAAGACCAAATTATCAGGAATGATCGCTGGCTTGTTTTTATTAACCATTCTTCTCGCTATTGGACCGATTGCCTCAAAAATTCCTGCAGCAGTTCTGGCCGGAATATTGTTTACTGTTGGTATTGGTGTCATGGATTATAAAGGATTAAAGGCCGTACCTTTTATGCCTGTGGCCGAAGTCATTGTGATGGTGGTGGTTTTACTCCTTTCTACTTTTTGGAATCTCGTTTATGCTGTAGGGATTGGACTCATTATCGCTTCCCTTGTTTTTATGAAAAAAATGGGTGATGCTACAGAAGAGAAATCAGATGTAAAAACCTTAAAAGCGGAAACATCTTGGAATGATGAATCAAATTTTCCGGAAGAAATGAAAGAAAAGGTCTTTATCAAACATATCAAAGGACCAATTTTCTTTGGCTCAACAAGTTTTATACAAGTGCTTGCCAAACAGATTCCGTCAACCGCAAGTCACGTGATCATAAGGATGGACAGGGTGCCCTATATTGATCAATCGGGCCTTTATGTGTTAGAAAATGTATTGTTAGAACTGGAAAAAAATGAGATACATGTGTTATTAGTAGATATTCAAAAACAACCTTTGTATTTGATGAAGTCTATAGATATTGTTCCTGATCTGATTCCAGAAGCACATATTTTTAGTTCTTTTAATGAATGCACCAAATGGATTTCTGAAAACCTGGCTTAATCAATGTCAGAGCAATTAAAAAAGTAAATTCTCTAAACTAAAGAGTTTATTATTTTTTCAAAAATTACACCTTGGTTTATAGTGCATTTTAGTGGCATCAATTGCCTTGTTACCTACGTTATTATGATAATTATCATTGTATTTTTCGGTTGTTGTACCTACCTTTAGTAGGTTTAACTATTAATTTTGTTTACAATGAAAAAGCTTTCCCTCTTCTTGCTAGGATTTATGATATGGATACCGGCAAGCTCGCAATTAATGAAAGGATTAGATCAGGTGAGTTCTTTTAACGAAGGACTGGTCGCTATAAAAAAAGGAGATCAGTGGGCTTTCATGGATAAACAAGGAACTATGGTCATAGACTTTAGGGATGATCTTGTTGCAACAAGTCAAAATGATGGTGATATCAAAGCTCCCGTTTTTCAAAACGGCAGGGCATTGATCAGTCGGACTGAAGATGATATCATCTATTATGGTTATATCGATAAATCAGGCAAAGAGGTCATCAAAACAGAATTTGTCAACGCGACACCTTTCAAAAATGGCTTCGCCGTTGTTATGGGCTATTCAAAAAAGATTGTTGGAAAAAACAAATTACTAGACAAAGACGTCGTGAGCTATCAAATAGAAGAATTCGTGATCGATGTGAATGGGAAGTCCTTAACGCCCATGCTGCATGCCAGAAATTGTGTTCCTGACAAAATTAAATCAAAAAAATGCCCTGAATTTACAGCTGTTTTGCTCGGAGGACGTATGGTTGGTGTTAAAACTGCCGGGCAAAAGTGGGAGATTTATAGATTCTAGCCTCTATGCTAACATTCAAAAATTACAATATTGCTGACTGGTTTTCATTCTATCGGATTTTTGCGGCACCTTTTTTAATTCTTATTGCATGGTACGGACATCGAGAACTGTTT
Organism: uncultured Flavobacteriaceae bacterium; assembly: GCA_963780405.1. GTDB lineage: Bacteria > Bacteroidota > Bacteroidia > Flavobacteriales > Flavobacteriaceae > Lutimonas. The sequence continues at coordinate 430,635 of CAWABX010000001.1, read as the reverse complement.
TCCTGGCTTTTACTTTTAAGCTATAGTACGGATATGATCGATGGTTTTTTAGCAAGAAAACTTAAGATCACAAGTCCTAGAGGATCTCAATTGGATTCTATGGGTGATCAACTTACCTTAATTGCAGGATTTATTGGCTTGCTGCGTTTTGAATTTGAATTTATAAGTGCACAGTATCAATGGATTCTGATTCCTTTTACACTGTATTGTATCCAAATGCTTATTGCCTTTAAGAAATACCATAAGGCAACTGCATTTCATACCTATTTGGCAAAATTATCTGCCATTATTCAAGCCGCTTTTATTTTATGGCTGCTGTTTTTCGGACCTGTCTATTGGCTGTTCTATACCATGATCATCATTGGCATCGTGGAAACCATTGAAGAAATTCTATTGATTTTCCTATATCCTCAGTGGGTAGCTGGTGTTAAGGGATATATATGGGCCCGAAACGATAAAAGAAGGCAAAGAAAACAACAAGAAGAACAACAGACATGAGATCATTTTCGAATTTTTCCATTTTCCTCCTTTGTCTTGCTATTCTTGTGATCGATATCTTGGCGTTTTATTGGCTCCAATCGATCACACAATTAATGAATATGCCTAAATTAAGGCTAAGTATACATATTGTCTTCTGGTTTTTTACCATTGGTCTAATTACCTCAATTGGAATCCTTAAGGTTCGATTAGACAATATTCATCCACAACGAAAACACTTATTGATCACTTCACTATATGGCCTGACGGTTTCTTCTTTTATTCCTAAGATCATTTTTATCATCATCATATCCTTTCTCTATTTTTCAAATTATATGCTTTCAGAAAAGGAATCCTTACTGGTGATTCCTATCATTGGATTGCTTGCCGGGTTTTTACCATTTTTCGTGATATTATATGCTATTTTCAAGGCTTTATACCGGTTTAAAGTGCATCACCTGCATGTCAAATCAAAACTTGTACCTGCTTCTTTTACAGGACTCAAAATCGTGCATATTTCAGATCTGCACCTGGGCAGTTTTAATTTTAGGTATCACATTCTCGATCGTGCTGTGCATTTGATCAATCAGCTTGAACCAGATCTTATATTTTTTACAGGTGATCTGGTCAATAACTTTGCCTGGGAACTTAAGGGATGGGGAGAGGTATTGGATAAATTAATTGCTAAAAAGGGAAAATTTGCTGTTCTTGGCAACCACGACTATGGAGATTACAGTTCCTGGCAAACAACTGAATTAAAAAAGAGCAATTTCGAATCGATCAAATATTTTTACAAAAAAATTGACTTTAAACTTTTGCTTAATGAAGGAACCACTATACATAAAGATGGTGTTGAAATTGCCATTGTGGGTGTTGAAAACTGGGGAAACCCTCCCTTTAAAAAATACGGTGACCTACAAAAGGCAATGAAGCCCGTAAAGGAGGTTCCTTTCAAGATTCTATTGAGTCATGACCCGACACATTGGCCGGAAGAAGTGGTTGGTCATACAAACATCTGTTTAACTTTATCAGGGCATACTCATGGCATGCAGGCCGGAGTGAATCTAAAGAACAAACAATGGAGTCCGATCAAATACAAATACAAACATTGGGCTGGTTTGCACAAAGAAGGTGATCAATATCTCAATGTGAATAGAGGTCTTGGCTGGCTCGGTTTTCCGGGAAGATTAGGTATGCGCCCGGAGATCACTTGTATTGAGATCAGCCCTTGATTTTCTTTTGAAATTTTTCCAGGTCATCCATTTTTAATATCGCCTCACAGGCTGACTCATAACCTATTTGATATATCTCCTCCATCTTTCCGACATCGAGTAAACCAAAATTAACAAGTCCTAAAGGATTGACCATTAATTGGCAATATTTGAATTTGGCATGTGACCTTTTTGAATAATTGATTCTTATGGCGCGTTCCAAAACACTTACAGAATATTTTAATCCATTTGCTTCTATCCTGTTCAAAGGACTGGCGTACACTCCTATCACTGTATCACAACGATCCAAAAGCGGCGCTATGGGGAAATTATCCAAGATGCCACCATCAGCATACAAGACATGATCAATAGCGACTGGTGAAAATAATCCCGGAAAGGCTGAAGAGGCTAATAAAGGCCTGATCAATTGACCAGATTCAAATACTTTTAATTCCCCTTCACACATATCAACAGTGGTTACAAATAATTTCCTTTTGAGCCGAGAAAAGTCATCATGACTAAAGAATTTTTTAAAATCAGGATAAAACTTATCTGTATCGATAAAACCGGGTTTTGAAAAGGCAAACTTATTGATCTGAAACAATGGGGTTTGTCTAAAAAATTCCATCATTTGCTCAGGGGAATATCCATTACAATATAAGGCTCCCACCACTGAACCAGCCGAAGATCCCGAAACAATATCTGGCGCTATACCATGCTCTAATAAGGCCTTAATGACTCCTATATGTGCCACTCCCCTTACACCTCCACCTGATAAAACCAATCCTAACTTCTCATTCTCAAGTTTCATAATTTCATTTTTGACCTTGCTTTTGTTGTTCCTTTTGCAATTTCTTTTCTTCTTTAAGACGCTCTTTTTCTTGCTTCTTAAAGTAGCCCTTAAAAAAAGTATTATGTCTTAGCGCTTCAAGATTTTCGTTCAGCATCACACTTCCTTGTTTGATATTTTTTACTGTTTCACCGATATCCTGCACCAAAATCGTATCAGATACCAAATAATTAAAAGTGCCTTCTCCTTCTTTTACATCTAAAATCACTTCATTCAGGTTGCTGATGACCAAATTGATATCCTGACTTGATTGTTCCAGATTTGCCATAACAGATCTGAACTGCTGTGCTGCCACTGAATCCTTTAACAAAGTGTTGAATAGATTGTCTTCATTATTGACCGAACCAACAACATCTTTGATCTCATCCACCACTTTTGAAGCATCCTGGCTTGCTGTTTTCAAATTGGCCATGGTTTCCTTAAGATCAGTTCCCATGGCTTCATCATTGACCAATAATCCCAAAGTGCCCTTTCCTTCATTGATACTATGCGTAATTTTTAAAAGTTCTTGCGAAAGATCTGCTACATTATCATTGGTTACACTTAAAGTAGACATCATATCTGTGGTTGACGTTTTCCTAACAGATAAAATCGTATCACCCTGCTGTAATACCTGCCCTTTTCCGTTACCTGGAAAAATATTCACCACCATGCTTCCTACCAGGCCATCAGAACCTATTATGGCAAATGCATTTTCCTTCATATGCCTTCGGATACTTTCTTCAATCACCATATCCACACAAATTGTCGAATCATCGACCATGATAATATCTTTAACCGTTCCCACATTGATACCAGAATAACGTACGTTATTACCAAGTTTCAGACCACTGACATTTTTGAATACTGCTGTAATTTTAAAGGAATCCCCAAATAGATTCTGCTTTTTACCGATCAGATACAATGAGACGATCAGTAAGAGTCCGGTAAGCATCACGAACATTCCTAGTTTGGCTTTTTGAGTGTCTGTAATTTTCATAATCAATTATTTAAAAAAGGCCTGTATTCTTTCATCTGTTGAGGATGATAATTCTTTAAAACTACCCTCAGCATAATTCACACCATCGATAAGAAGGATCATTCGATCTGCAATAACTCTTGAACAATCTACATCATGCGTGATAATCAAAGCTGAAGAGCCATAAATCTTTTGAATTTCCCTCATCAATTGAATTATTTCCTTCGCCGTAATCGGATCCAATCCTGTGGTTGGCTCATCGTAAATAATAATTTTAGGTTGGAGGATAATCGCCCTTGCCAAGGCTACCCTTCTTTTCATACCACCTGAAAGTTCGTTTGGCACCAACTCGATGGCTTGCAATAGTCCAACACTTTCCAGCGCTTGATGTACAAGTTTGTCTTTCTCTTTCTGTGGCATCTCCTGTTTGCGTAATGGGAATTCAAGGTTCTCTCTAACCGTCATGGAATCATAAAGTGCACTTCCTTGAAATAAAAACCCTATTTTCTTTCTAAGTTGATCCAAATCAGTTTGGTCAAGTTCAAGGACGGTTTTTCCCATGATCTGTATATCGCCGGAATCAGGCTGCATAAGCCCCATTAAACATTTGATCATCACAGACTTTCCTGAACCTGATTTTCCCATAATGACCAAGTTTTCGCCTTCCTTTAATCGCATATTAAATCCTTTAAGAACTTCATTATCACCAAAGCGCTTTTTCAGATCATGTATTTCCAACATGGTTGTTATGTTGTCTGATTGTTCCAATTTTTTAATTATAAAATATATCCGTAACAAAAACTGCTATAAAATCAATCACAAATAAGAGCATAGAGGTAAAAACAACGGCTGAGTTGGAGGCCTCACCTACCCCAACTGTACCTCTTTCGCAGTAATATCCTTTAAAACATCCTACTAACCCTATGGCAAACCCAAAAAAGAATGATTTTATGATCGCCGGATTAATATCCGAGTATTCCAAGGCGTCAAAAACATTGTTAAAAAACAAAAGAAAAGAAACATCTCCTTTTAAATTTTCTACAAGCGCTGAGCCCAATAAGGCTATGGCATCTCCATAAATGATCAACAAAGGGATCATTAACGTAGCAGCAAGTATCCTGGTAACCACTAAATATTTAAAAGGATTCGTTCCTGATACTTCCATCGCATCAATCTGCTCTGTTACCCGCATCGACCCAAGTTCAGCACCTATCCCCGAGCTGATCCTTCCTGCACAAATCAAAGCGATGATTACGGGCCCTATCTCACGAACGATAGAAATCCCAACCATGGAAGCCATCCAGGATTCTGCTCCGAATTCCATTAAAGTTGGTCTTGTTTGCAGGGTCATGACCAAGCCTAAAATAAAACCAGTAACCCCAACCAGAGCAAGAGATTTATTACCCATCTGATAACATTGCCTCATGAGTTCTTTGAGTTCGAAAGGACGTGTAAATAACTCCTTGAAAAACCTTCCTGCAAAATAGGAAAGCTCACCAACTTCGATCAGAAAAGACCTGACGCCAATAGGTATGTGTATCTTATGATTCATACTCACAAACGGTCATTCTATCAAAGTTAGGCAACAGAATCTAAAAATACCATGATTTCAATCATTTTATTGTCTTGGCCAAATACTGAGTTACTCTTTCAGTAAGTGAAGAAATAAATAATGGACTAGAGAAGGATTCTTTTAGACCCTTTATTGCTTGATTCAAAGATGGCTTCTACAATATGAATATCTTTTAATCCTTCTTCGCCAGGCACAAGTGGAGCTTTTCTTTGTTTAATCGCTAAAGCGTCATCGTCCATCTGTCTGGCTTGCTGATTTCCTTTAAATGGTGATAATATTTGACCGCTGCTTGTCCTTCCCGTAACTCCGCTATAAGATTGAAAAGGTTTGAGTTCATACCAACCTGATTCACAATCAACTTTTAAGTGATTTATATTCTCGGCGAATGAGGTTTTACAATTAGCGATGATACCTCCGGGGAATTCCAAATCAAAATAAGTAGTCTCATCAGCTTTAAAAAGCTCCGGCCTGCTGTTCTCGATTCTGGCAATTACACTTAAGGGTTCCATTTGAGTAGCATAACGTACTGCATTTAAAGGATATACTCCCATATCAAACATGGCTCCTCCTGCCAGTTCCTTGTGCAATTTCCAATGTGTACCATCGCCTCCACTATTGTAAAAACCGGCTTCAGCCTTTAGTTTTTGAATAGATCCAAAAGGTTTTGATCCGGCCATGGAAATGATTTTCTGGGTAACAGGCTCGTGCTGCATTCTGTAACCTATTGTCAATTGTACCTTATTTTTTTTACAGGCTGCAATCATTTCTTTACAATCTTTCACGGTAGGTGCCATTGGTTTCTCGCACCAAACATGTTTGCCAGCATCTGCTGCTATAATCGTGTATTTTTTATGCAAGGCATTGGGTAAAACAATGTAAACCACATCGATTTCGTCATTTCCGGCAATCTCATGCATATTTTCGTAATTGTAAACATTCTTGTCTGTAATACCATATTTTGACTGCCAAACCGGAATTTTATCAGGAGATCCGGTGACAATTCCACGGAGCTCACAATGTTCTGTAAGTTGCAAGGCGGGAGCCAACAAATCTCTGCTATAATACCCTAAACCTACTAAAGCAACTCCTAACTTCTTTTTGTTTTGGGCAAATAGTAATTGAGGAAAAGGCAGCGTACTGGCTGCGACTAGTAAACCAGATTTTTTAAGGAAGGATCTTCGGTTATTCATGGTACTGAATTTATTGTGACATGATCAGACGGGGCCTGGCAAAGTCAAAATCATCTTATAAAGATAAGAAATTCATGCATTAAATGCGGATTCAGAGGATGTTACAATTTCAAGCTAAATCCTTTTTTTTCAAAAATACCGGTTAAACCAACTACCAAAATGGCAAATAATAAAGAGATCAAAAGACCAAGCCATGAGGTGGTCAACATTTCCGGTAGGTGAATTCCTGTCATCTCCCTAACAGGATAAATAAAATAAGGAAGCATATAACAGGTCAGTGTAGCTGTTCCAGCTGGTGCCATAAACTTTGCCCAGGATACCTGCTTTTTGATATCGGCTATATAATAGAATAGCATGAATAATATAAATCCAATTCCTGTGCAAATTGCCAACCATGATGGAGTTCCCTGGATCTTAGAAATTCCCCAGATATACCTTGTAGCCAGACCATAAAAAATACTTGTGATTCCCAGGATCAAAAGTATCCACAATACATAATTTGATTTGATTTTTGGCATTTTCATAAACAACAGAGTCGCTAAAATACCTGCTGTCGTAAAGGCGGGAATGGTCCCTGTGTATAAAGTTGAAAACAATCCAAAAAACCCTTGATTTTCTATAGCAAAATCTGAAAAATTCATAACGGCAAGCATATTTAGGGCCGACCAAAGAATGACCATATACCAGAGGTTTCCTTTGCTATACAAATAAATAAGGGCATTGAACAGATAGGCCCAGCCAATCAGGCCTAAAATCCCCCACCATTGTGTTGTGAACCATAATTCTCCATCACTTCCACCCCTATAGATAATGGCCAGGTAGATCAAAATACAAAAACCAGCCACTTGTATAGGTAAATGCCATTTTTTCGGAACGGGACTTTTTTTCCAATTCATCCATATGAGCACTACCGCCAAAGCCATCAACAATCCCCAAACATTCTTCCCTCCTGGAATACCTTCACTATAGGCCGTTTCCCAATTCACCATATAGATACCAATTAATAAGAGTGACAAGGACCTGATCAAAATATGCTTTGTAATGGTGTTTCTGCTGTCGCCTTTATCTAAGCGATTCTTTATGGCAAATGGAATACTGAGCCCTACAATAAACAAAAACAAAGGAAATATAATATCCGAAAATCCCATATAATCTTCAGTTGCCGAAGCATGAGTCAGCCACTTAGGCACACCTTTTAAAGTCCAAAAGTCATTCACCCAAATCATCAAAAGCATGGTTATGGCTCTTAAAATATCTATTGAAGCGATTCTCATAAATTTTCGTTTAATTCAGGATATTCAATTTTTATTTGGATGATGGTTGGCTATCACATAAGATCCATAACGGCCATGATGGCTCAAGGAGCATACAACAGGCATTTTCTTACCCGTTTTATATAACTCAGGTATTCCCAGGCTATTCTTTTTTATCAACAAATCTCGAATATCACAATTCATGTGAAAGGCAATAAACGAAATCAAGGCATGATATAACTTCTTTGAGGGCAAGAACCTTAGATCGATGTCAATTACTTTGGAATTAAGTCTGTGATCAATTTCTTTTGAACAAGCTTGGGTATGTACAAAGTCATCATTCATCTCTGATCGGGTATGATATGTTTTTGTGCCACAATGTACTACTCCATGCTGATCATTGAGTATTTGGCAATCAAAATCTTTTGGGTTGATTTGGATTCGTTGCTGAACTCTTAATCTGGCCTTATAAGCACTTTCTTTCATCGACCAGAATTTCCATACCATCAAATCAGGCTTTGCTGCATCGAGAATCATGGCTCGTTCATTGGCAGAAAATACCTTTTCCAGAAACCCCTTGCGTCTCCAATTGCTCTGTTTTTCAGCTAATTTTAAATCAACAATATCGTTACCGATCATAGTTCCAAAATATTATGTCATTTTAGCGCGAATGATTTCAATGGCCTTTTTAACATTCAACATTTGCTCCATAGATTCATTGTCTATTTCAATATCAAATACATCCTCCACATCGAGTACAATATCGATCAGATTCGCTGAATTCACTTTTAGATCATTGATAAAATCAGTATCCTCTGTAAGTTGCTCAAAGGCAATTTGATCCTGAACATAGGGCTTTACGATCTCTTTTAATTTTTCAATCAGTATTTCTTTTTCCATTTTTTAATCTTTAAATTTTCTAAAAATGACACAAGCATTGACGTCTCCAAATCCGAAACTGGCCTTGATCACTGTGGTTACTTTTTGATCTATCACTTGATGTGGAATTGACAATGTTCCTATTTCTTCTACAATTTCAGGGTGGAGATCCTCACAATTGATCGAAGGGAAAATAAAATCATGTTCAATTTGCAATACTGAGGCCACACATTCTATACTACCGGCTGCGGCCAGACAATGCCCTGTCATAGATTTAAGTGAGTTGATCACTGGGAAACTATTATTTGAAAGACCCAATGCATTTTTCCAATTTTTTATCTCCAGTGCATCCTTTGAAGTTGCTGTAAGGTGTCCGTTGATCGTATCAATTTCACTAGCCATTATACCAGCATCCGCTACAGCCGATTTAATACACTTTTGAACACCAATAGAGTTCGGAGCCGTCATGGTTCCTCCATTTCGTTGGCCCCCTGAATTTATATGTCCACCAAGGATTTCTGCATAGATAACAGCCCCTCTTGCTTTGGCGCTTTCCAGATCCTCTAGTAATAATGCTCCTGCCCCTGAACCTGGAACAAACCCTGATGCCGATGCGCTCATAGGTCTGGATCCTTTCTCAGGACTATCGTTATGCTTATAGGTCATCACCTTCATCGCATCAAATCCTCCCCAAATATAAGTGCCGTGATCACTGCAGCTTCCTACCAGCATCCTTTTGGCCTTACCGTTTTGAATGCGTTCAGCTCCCAGCAAGATGGCTTCTGTCCCTGTTGTACAGGCCGATGAATTGGTTGTTACCTGATTTCCACATCCAAGAATTCCTCCCAAGTAGGCGCTTATACCGCTAGACATGGTTTGAGCAACAGTGTTACTCCCCAATCGCCTTACCTGACCCTCATCCAGTTTATAAATGGCTTCTCTGAATTTATCAACACCTGATTGACCAGCTCCAAAAATAATACCCGTATCATAATCTACTGCCGCTTCATCGTCAATTGTAAGACCCGCATCTTTCCAGGCATCCATTCCGGCCATACAACCATACAAAATTCCGGAACTATTAAAATTCCTCAGTTGTAAGGGTGTCAAATAGGTAGCTTTTAGCTCATCGGAAACTTCAGGAATTCCTCCAATACAACATGAAAAACCCTGGTCCTTGAGTTGCTGGTAATACTGAATACCAGAAACTCCCTTTTGCAGGGATTTTAGAAAATCAGGAATACCAACCCCATTAGGTGATACTACTCCAAGTCCGGTAATGACCACTCTTTTTTTCATATTTTTATGCTAACATACCTGCTATTTCACCCCTGCAAACCAATTGACCCTTTTCATTTTCGGCGCGTACCTTACACTTTAACTTATTGAATCTAAAATACTGCTTTTCTGATATTACTGTTATTTTTTCTTTAGGATATACCGGATGGAAAAAATCGACTTTATGCGATGTCAAAGCTATTTTTGGCGCCTGATGCTGAAGATCATCTGAATACAAGAAAATTCCCAAACAAACCACACCTATTTGCGCCATGACCTCCGTCAATATAACCCCCGGAGTTACGGGATGGTCTTTAAAATGCCCTTTATAATAAAAGCTATCGCTTGGAAAGGTATAACTACCGGTAATTCCGTTTTCCGAAATTTCCGTTAATTCATCAACGAATAAAAAAGGCCTTTGATAAGGCAAATATTTTATAATTTCATCTGACTTCATACTAGCTTAAATGTTCACCCCCATCCACTGGAATTATACAACCATTGATCCAAGAAGCTTCCTTTTTACATAATAAATAAACAGCATTCGCAACATCCTCTTTCTGGGTCAATCTGGCAAATGGATTTCTGTTTACCGCATGTTTTTTGATCTGATCACTACCTGGTATCATTCTCAGTGACAAGGTATCCGTAACTCCGGCTTGAATACAATTTGCTCTTACCCCAAAGGGAGCAAATTCCAGGGCGATATTTCTGGTGATCGCTTCCAAACTTGCCTTAGCAGCCGATACTGCGGCATAATTTTTCAGCGGTCGCCTCCCTCCTTCACTGGTAAAACTAATGACCCTGCAATCATGAGCCAGAAATTGTTCCTCAAAAAGCGGCTTAAACCAATCATATAAACTCAGCGCCATAGCCTGAATGGTGATATCAAAATCCAACATGGTCAAACTGCCTGATTCTCCTGCTGCCATGGGCTTTAAATTTCCCTTTGCCACACTATGCAGCAGGCACTTTACTTTTCCGGTGTCTCCCAAGATGATTTTTAATTCATTCAACATCTCTCTTTTATGCTCGGGCCTTAAAAGATCTCTATTAAACGCTATCAATGTCACTTTATAATTTCTAATCTCAGAAAAATGCTTTTCTATCTCCAACATATCAGATTTTCTGTCGCGATGAACAATGCAAATATTCATGCCGTGCTTGGCCAGTTTCTTCGCAGAAGCAAGACCCAGACCTCTGGACCCTCCTAATATTAAGGCCCAATCGTTATTTTCAAATTCCTTTACCATTCCAATAATACTCTTTGTGCAGAAAATCCAGGCCCAAAACTCAACATAAGCCCTTTTTCTCCTTTTTTAATATCTCTTTCCATAAATCGCTCAAGCACATATAAAACGGTTGCACTCGACATATTTCCATACATTTTGAGCACATCTTTAGTATCATCAATATTTTTACCCAAAGAGCCAAATAATTCCTCAACAGTTTGCACGATTTTCTTTCCTCCCGGATGGAAAATCAAATGATCTACTTCTTCAATATTGATGCCATTTCTTGCTAGAAAAGGATGCACAATAGCAGGGAAATGATTTGATATGGTTTCAGGAACCGACTTATCAAGCACCATTTGCAATCCTGTGTTTCTCAATTTAAATCCCATCATTTGTTCCGCATCATAAAAATGGTACATCGCTTCGTCAAGAATAGCTGGCCCGTTATCTTCAGGGCAAGATGATAAAATCACACTTGCTGCTCCATCACCAAAAATAGCTGCACTAACGATATTGACCATAGAAAAATCTTCTATTTGAAAAGTTGCTGTGGGAGACTCCACTGCCACAACTGCAGCTCTTTTACCAGGATTGGCTTGTAGAAAGTTTTTAGCATAAATTATACCAGATACTCCCGCGGCGCATCCCATTTCTGTAACCGGAAGTCTTACCACATCCTGTTTCATCCCTAATCTATTGATCAAATAGGCATCCAAAGAAGGTATCATTATTCCAGTGCAACTCACAGTAATCAAAAAATCAATGTCAGTCGGCTTCAGTGAAGACTTCTTCAGCGATTTATTAAGACAGGACTCAGCCAGAATAATAGACTCTCTTTGGTAGATGTCATTTTTTTCCTCAAAGGAGGTTTTATTAAATACTTCGTCTGCATCCATAATTGAATACCTCCTGTCAACGCCTGCATTCTCAAATAATTTAATAACCTTTCTTTTAAAACGCTCCTCCTGTCCTTCAAGCCAAAGATGCAGAAAAGGAATAATTTCCGAAGTATTTCTTGTATATTTTGGTAAAGCCTTTGCTACCGATATAATTTTCACACTCATATATTTGTTTTCATAATCCATTGATACCTAAATGCCCACTTCCAAGTAATATCACTTTTTATTTGTAATTGATTTGCAAAATATTCCAATTCACCTTTTTTGAAACCTCTTCGAATTGAAACCAGGCCATCATTTCTAATGATCTTATTGTTTATAAAGAAACTAATTATATTAAATAGGAAATAAGCCAATTTGTTCCGGTGAAGATCGTTGATCACGATTCCTAGCCTCGCCTGGTCTTTAAGCAGACTCAGCTTATCCAGTATTTCTTTATCATTCAAATGATGAAGAAAAAGTGTCGAAAGGGCGATATCATATTTTAAATCTTTAAACTCTTCTGAAAAAATATTCATTTGAACATAAGAAATATTTGGAAATCCTAAAGACAATAGCGTTGCATATTGAATACTGTCCTGATTGGCATCTATCCCTATTAATTTAAAATTGTAGCCCAGTTTCTTACCCAATTTGGAAACCCTTCTAAGCATATCTCCATTTCCGCAGCCCAGGTCCACAATAACCAGTTCTTTTTCTTTAGGCAGGTTTTTGACTAGTTTTTCAATTCCGTCCAGGCTAACTTGATTACCACCCAACCATTTATTGATACCCGACAGTATGTCCAGATTATCTCTTAAAGCTTTTCCTTCTAAAGTAAAATCATCCATGATCTCTCTTTCATCGGTCCTGAATGTTGTGTCTATCATATACTTTCAATTAATTTACCATGGGTCATACTGATAATGCGTCTCAGAAGTCCGGGAAAGTTTTTGACACTATTCATAAGGTATAAAGCCATTGATTTCATGGTAAACAGACCAGCCAACAACCTCCCGGTTTCTATCCGTAACCTAAAGGCCTTATTCCATTGCTTCTTATACATTTCTTCTACTTGGGCTCTTGACAAGCCTTGTTCAAAATATTGTATGATTAGTTCTGAAGCCATTTTTGCTCCTTGAATTGCCATACTCATACCATTGCCGCATAAAGGGTGTATCATACCCGCACTATCTCCGCACATCAAAATATGATGTTCCACAACTGGCTTAGAAGCAAATGATATTTGACTAATGCTTAAAGGTTTGTCAAATGTGCTCTTTCCATTTTTAAAAATAGCCTCAAGAGTTTTATTTTTACAAATAACTTTTTCCTTAAAGTCAGTGATGTTTTTATACTTTTTAAATTCATCATATTGGGCTATAAAGCAAATATTGACGAGATTGTTCTCAACTTTTGACACCCCACAATACCCACCATAAAAATGATAAAGGCCAACCAAATCTTCAGCATAATCAACCGAATAATGTTCCTTTACAGCCAAATAAGGTGCCTTGGAACTTAAAAAATCCCGTTTGAGTTTCTGGTCCAAATTAGATCGCTTACCAAAGGATCCTATTACAAAAGTTCCTTCAAGATTCCCAGTTTCCTTTAAGCTCAGGTGAAATCGATCATCCTTAAATTTGATATCCAGCACAGAATCATTCACAAAATTGACTCCCTGAGAAATGGCTTGCTTCAATAGTGCATGATCGAGGGTATAACGACTCAAACTAAACCCTCCAAGCGGCAACTTTACGCTGATAGATTTTCCTTTGACAGCACTTAATTCAAAATGCTCAATTTTTTTGGCCCCAAAATCAAAAGGATCAAAATTTAATGATCTCAGATATGGTAATACTTCATTTGACAAGTATTCTCCACATACTTTATGCCTGGGATAATTGTTTTTCTCTATGAGAGTAACTTGTATTCCAAAGCGAGATAAATGAAGCGCACTGGTCAATCCGGCCAGACCCCCACCAACAACAATGACATGTTTTAAGGACATTCTTTTCACTCAATTTTTAAAGCTATAAGATACGGTTATTTTGATAATATACTTAGTGTCTCAAAAGTAAGGATCATGCTCACACGAAACCTCAGGTCCGTTTCAACTGAATTAGTCAATTAATTTAAATCTTAAAAAAAGTGGAAATTCCTTTATATTTAATATTTTCGGATCAACATTAGAATGTTAGTTACAGACTATACCAGCTTAAAACTTTTTTAAACAATTGAATGAAGACTATTTTATAAACTCTTGACCCATGGCTAAAAAACATAAAATAGTAATTATAGGTGCTGGCTTCGCGGGTGTTACGCTTGCCTCCTCACTAAAAAATAAAAATGTTGAAATAGTCTTAATCGACCAAAATAACTACCATAATTTTCAACCCTTAATGTATCAAATTGCTACCGGGGGCCTGGAGCCTTACAGTATTGCTTACCCGGTAAGAAGAATATTCAGGAATCGAAAAAATGTCAGGTTCAGAATGACAAAGGTCAAGTCTGTGCATGTGAATAAAAAATACATCAAGACCTCAGTTGGGAAGTTTAGCTATGATTATTTGATTATCGCCACTGGTAGTACCAATAACTTTTTTGACTTTGAATCGATTAAAAAAACACTATTTCCTTTAAAATCTATTCCGGACGCCTTAAACATGAGAAGTTTTATTTTCCAGAATTTGGAAAAGTCTCTTACAAAACAGGATGATGAATCTTTAGAAGAAATTCTAAATATTGCCGTAGTCGGAGGTGGTCCTGCGGGTATAGAATTGGCTGGGGCATTGGCCGAAATGAAACGTTATGTAATTCCTAAGGATTTTCCCGACCTGGATACGTCTAAGTTAAGCATCAATCTTTATCAATCTGCACCAAGATTATTAAAGACAATGTCTAAAGATGCTTCTGATAAAAGTTTGGAATATCTGCAAAATCTTGGCATCAATGTCTTTCTGAATTCCAGAGTTACTCGTTATTATGGTGATGAGCTCACCCTTTCAGATGGTACCACCTTTAAAACAGATACACTCATTTGGGCGGCAGGAGTAAAAGGAGCTCCCATTAAAGGATTGCCAGAAAAATCAATTGTCACCGGCAACAGAATTTTAGTTGATTCATTTAACCAAGTTCTGCATACAGATGCCATTTTTGCTATTGGAGATGTAGCTTCACATGTTACGCAAGAAAACCCGAAAGGCCTACCCATGCTGGCTCCTGTTGCCAAACAGCAAGGACGGTTATTGGCTAAAAACATCATTCAATTGATTGAGAACAAACCTATGCGCCATTTTGAATACAAAAACAAAGGCGTTATGGCAACAATAGGTCGAAAAAAAGCAGTTGTTGATCTGCCAAACTGGAAGTTTCAAGGCGCTTTTGCTTGGTTTTTATGGATGTTTGTCCATATAGCCTCTCTTGTGGGATTTAGAAATAAATTTGTAGCTGTTTTTGATTGGATCGCTAATTACTTCACCTATGACAGGCCATTAGGATTGATTCTCAGACCATATAAAAGGAAATAAAAGAACTTTTACCCTACTTCCCCCTATCCTTTGAACCCATTATGGTGGTCTCATATTAGACTGTATACAGCATTTCTTATACTATTTGAATTGATAATATCTATACCATTATTAAAAAAAATAATAGTAATACTATTGTATTTTAATAGTATTACTATTATATTTGCTGATTGTGGGTGCAAAGAAATTATTTTTTACCTCTAATGAGAATTAAATGAATAACTTGTGGTATTGGTTATCACGATATATATGTTCTAAATGGAAAATCAGAAATTAACACCTTGGCAGCGTTTTATTAGCCTACTTGAATTGGACAAGAGAGATATTAGGCAAGTTTTTTACTATGCTATATTTGCAGGTTTAGTGGCTTTATCACTTCCTTTAGGAATTCAAGCCATCATTAATTTAATTCAGGGAGCACAAGTATCAACGTCCTGGATTGTGTTGGTTGTGGTAGTTACTCTAGGGGTTGCTTTTCAAGGTGTTTTACAATTAATGCAGATACGGATTTTAGAAAATATTCAACAAAAAATATTTACACGCTCCTCCTTCGAATTCGTATATCGTTTTCCTAAAATAACATTGGCTGAATTAGGCCATGACTATCCGCCTGAATTGGCGAATCGTTTTTTTGATACCCTCACGGTTCAAAAAGGTTTATCGAAAATCTTAATTGATTTTCCGGCTGCTTTATTACAAATCGTATTAGGGTTATTACTGTTGTCATTTTACCATCCATTCTTTATTCTTTATGGAATTTTACTTATTCTTTTGGTCTTTTTACTATTCAAGTCAACTGCCAAAAAAGGACTGAACACCAGCTTATTAGAATCTAAAAAAAAATACAATGTCGCACATTGGATCCAAGAAGTGGCACGTTCGCTGATCAGTTTTAAGCTTTCTGGCAAAACAAGTCTAGCCATGAAAAAGAATGATGAATTAACTGCTGCCTATCTGGATGCCAGAGAGAGTCATTTCAAAGTTTTGATGCATCAATTTACCCAAATGATAGGATTCAAAGTACTTGTCACGGTAGGTTTGCTTCTTATTGGAGGTCTGCTTGTGATAAACCAACAGATGAACATAGGACAATTCGTTGCAGCTGAAATCATCATACTTCTTTTGATCAGTTCGGTTGAAAAAGTAATTACAGGCTTAGAATCATTCTATGATGTACTTACATCTTTAGAAAAAATTGGACAAGTCGTTGATAGAAAATTAGAAAAGCAAGAGGGAGAAGATCCGTTTGATCGCAGAAAAGGTTTACGCGTAGAATTAAATGATGTAAAATACAATTCGCCAGATGGACAAGAAATCCTGAAAGGAGTTACCTTTTCATTTTCATCAAAAGATAGAATTCACCTAAGTGGTATTTCAGGTTCTGGAAAAACCACCTTGTTAAAGATGATCTCTGGTCTGATCACATCATCTTCAGGAGCGTTATATATCAATGATATCTCATATGAAGCCATATGGCCAAATGCCTACAGGTCAAATATAGGCCAGGTTTTACCCGGACAAACCCCATTCGAAGGAACCATATTAGAAAATATAGTTTTTGACAAAAAAGATTTCAACAATGAGCGTTTAAGTGAGGTCTTGAGAGAATTGGGATTGATCGATTTTATTAAGAGACAAGCCCATGGAATCCATACAGTAATTCATCCTGAAGGGCAAAAAATACCTATTACCATTTCAAAGCGAATTTTATTGGCTCGAGCAATTATGCATGATCCCAAATTACTTATTCTAAAAGATCCTCTGGAATATTTTGAGGCTGACGAAGTTAAGCGAATTGTAGAATATCTTGTTTCACCTGAAAGAAACTGGGCGCTGATCGTGGCTAGTCACAATCCAATGTGGAAGAAAAGCTGTACCCAAACCTTAGTTCTGAATAATGGAATTATAATGAAAAATATCCTTTAAGATGCTTAATATATCTCATAGTAAACTAAATAAGAAGGTAGTCATGACTGGTTACGCTTCGTATGCAAGGGCGTTTGACAGGGTTCATTTTAAGCTTTTTAACAAGTTTGTTGGTGCCTTTTCGATCATATGCATAATCCTATTGTTTTTACCATGGACACAAAATGTTACTGCCGATGGTTATGTGACCACATTAACTCCAGATCAAAGGCCTCAAACCATACAGTCGCAAATTCCTGGACGTATAGAAAAATGGCATGTCAGAGAAGGTGATTTTGTAAAAAAAGGAGATACGATTTTGCATATTTCTGAGATCAAAACCGAATACCAAGATCCTCGACTTGTAGAAAGAAGCAGATTGCAACGAGATGCCAAGAATAATTCTGTTATGTCTTATAAACAAAAAGTTATTGCGCTTGAAAACCAATCTTCTGCAATTAACAACGAACGACAATTAAAACTTTCTCAGGCCCGTAATAAATTAATGCAATCACGCTTAAAAGTTAAAAGTGATAGTATGGATTTAGGAGCTGCTGAGACCAATTACAAAATTGCAGAAATACAATATCAAAGATCATTGACCTTGCAAAAAGAAGGCTTAAAACCAATGACTGATGTCGAGCAAAAGAAAATAAAAATACAAGAAACTCAAGCAAAACTAATTTCTCAGGAGAATAAGTTATTGGCGAGTAGAAATGAAGTCATCAATGCAGAAATAGAGATCAATCGTATTTCGGCTGAATATGCAGATAAACTGTCAAAAGCTCAAAGCGATAAATTCACGGCACTGTCCAGCCAATTTGAAGCTGAAGTAGAAACATCAAAATTAGACAATACAACTTCTAATTATGAAATACGAAACAGTTTGTATTATGTGACCGCTCCCTTGGATGGCTATGTTAATAAAGCAATCCGGGCAGGTATAGGAGAAACGTTCAAAGATGGAGAATCTTTAGTCGGTATCATGCCGGTTAACTACGATTTGGCAGTAGAAACATTTGTTGAACCCTTTGACCTTCCGTTAATTCATAAGGGTGAAAAAGTGCGTATACAATTCGATGGATGGCCCGCAATTTTTTTCAGCGGATGGCCAAATGCTGCTTTCGGAACTTTTGCAGGAAAAGTTGTGGCCGTTGAAACATTTATAAGTCCCAATGGTAAATTCAGGGTGCTCATCGCGCCTGATGAAGAAGAAAATGAATGGCCAAAAAATGTGCGTGTCGGATCTGGAGCATATACCATCGCCTTATTAGATGATGTGCCTATTTGGTATGAAATATGGAGAAAACTAAATGGTTTTCCTCCCAATTACTATACGCCGAGTTCAAAGTCGGTTGAAAATAAATCTAAAGAATAAGGTCATGAAAAAGTTTATAATTTATATACTTTTTTTTACAGCAACCTATAGTGTACAAGGCAATAATCCTATCAAAACCATTTTTAGCTTTGAAGAATTTTTGGGTTATGTAAAGAAGCATCATCCCCTGGTGAAACAGGCTAATTTAACTTTGAATGTGGGAGAAGCCAACCTATTGAGCGCTCGAGGGGGTTTTGATCCAAAAATAGAAGTGGATTATAATACAAAAGAGTTTAAAAATACTGAGTATTATAATGAATTAAACGCCACTTTTAAAATTCCGGTTTGGTATGGCATTGAGTTAAAAGGAAATTTTGAAAACAATACTGGTGACTTTTTGGATCCAAGTATGACCGTACCCGAGGATGGACTATACAGTGCAGGAGTGTCGGTTTCTTTAGGTCAGGGACTTTTTATGAATGATCGAATGGCCACCTTAAAAAAGGCTAAGTTTTTCAAGGAACAAACAAAAGCTGACAGAGATTTGCTGGTCAATGAAATATTATATGAAGCCAGTATTGCCTATTTTAAATGGCTGCAGGCCTATAATGAAGAACAGATCTATATTAATTTTTTAAGCAATGCAAGTATAAGGTTAAACGCTGTTAAGAGAAGTTTTGAACAAGGAGACAAAGCAGCTATTGATACACTGGAGGCGAAAATTACGGTTCAAAATTGGCTTTTAGGGCAAAAAGCGGCTGAATTAAAGCGTCAAAAAGCCGGATTATATGCAAGTACTTATTTATGGTTGGATGATGTTCCTTTAGAATTTGAAGATTCCGTAATTCCTCAGTTACCATCTAAGGACATCATCAGCAGCTCATTATCTTTGGAAGCAATTTCAGCTGATTCTCTATTACTTAGTGATCATCCAAAATTAAGATCTCTTGATTTCAAAATGGAGTCACTTGATGTTGACCGTCGTTTAAAGGCCAATAAATTATTACCAAAACTTGATTTTCAATACAATTTTCTAGCTTCGGATGTCGAGCAGCAATATCTGTTTAACACCTCTAATTACAAGGCTATGGTTAATTTTAGTATGCCCATTTTTTTAAGAAAAGAACGAGGTGATTTAAAGTTGTCAAAATTAAAACTACAGGATATCAATTATGAAATAAGCGCCTCAACATTATCTCTGAAGAACAAAATCACAGCTGTTAAAACTGAAATTGTCTCTTTAAATGACCAGGAAGCAATTATTCAAAATATTGTAGCGGATTATAAAGTTATGCTTACTGGTGAAGAAAGGAAGTTTTTCTTGGGTGAAAGTTCGTTATTTCTGATCAATTCCAGAGAACAAAGTTTGATTACTTCACAACTGAAAGAAAATGAAATTACTGTAAAAAGATTAAGTGCCATGGCAAAATTATTTAATGTTATGGGGCGTATACCCAATTTTGATAGTAATTAATTTAAAGCTGCTTGTTTTCTTAAATCAAGGACTTTGATGAAATTTTTAAGAACTCGGTTATTTTTATTTTTATGGCATAATGTAAATTAAGACGCAGTGGTCAATAGATAATTTTCATTTATATTTACGGTCATTTTTTTGATGTATCATATTTGTTAAATGCTTAAAGTTTAATACATGCCACGAACGCGCTGGGTAGTTTCTAAAAACCTTAAAATCTTACTCTGGATTGCCATAATTTTGTCGGTTTTTATGTTGGCCAACACCTTATATCTGTTGATAAATCGTCTGGCCGACAACTTTGACCTTAGTTTTTTTGCATCCGGTAAAACTTCTATTCCAATTTTATTACAAACCATGATTCTTTCTCATACAGGAGTTGGTCTATTACTGGTCATATTGATGTTGGTATTTGGCATTATGCACTTGCCTCGGGTCTGGAAAATGTATCGTCATAAAAGTGGTTTGTCCGGAATAGCGTACATGGTTGTGGGATTGCTGCTGGGAATTACAGGGTTGTTTATTCTTACTTCTGCCGCAAGCAGAGATAATAATTGGGCCTGGTGGATCCATGTGATCTGTGCTGTACTGGCTCCAACAGGATATGTTTTGCACCGAATGAGTAGCCGGGGTAACAAACCTGTAAATAATTCTTTTAAAAGATTCGGAACGGCTGTGGTATCAATTTTGGCCATTCTACTAGTTGGTCATCTATTGACTAAAAGTAATGTCGTACTTACAGAGGAAGCAAGGGCCGCAAGAGAAAAAGGCATGAACAAGGGCCCTGGGGCAAAAGATAGGAATGTTGAAGATTATGCAGATGGTGAGTACTTCCCCATAGGATTTGTTCCTCCCGAAAGTCCCTTTTTCCCATCTGCGGCAACGACTACTTCAGGAGACTATTTACCATCCCGTATCATTACCAGAGGAGAATTGGGAAATTCTGAGGAAATTAATGAAGACATTAACCAATATGGTTTTGTAAAAAATACGGCGATAGGAGCATCTACCTGTGCAAGGTGTCATCAGGATATTGTTGTTCAATGGGAATCATCCGCACATCGATTTGCCTCTTTTAATAATCCTTTCTATGAAGCTACTGTCACTGATATGCGCAACAACGCTAATGAACCCAATCAATGGGTAGATAAGCATGTGGCACAATACAAAGATTTTGGATCAGACGGAATTGGAAGGGCCAAGAGTAAATGGTGTAGTGGATGTCATGATCCTTCCCTGATGCTGGCTGGTAAAATGAATCGAATTATTGACCGTAATACGCCTGAAGCTCAGGCGGGCCTGACCTGCCTGGCCTGTCATTCCATTGACAAAATACATAACCAGACCGGGAACGGGAACTATAATATCGCTGATGAACAGGAGGATCCTTATTTATTTGCGAACAGCAAGGAAGAAACTTTAGGTGCTTTTTTACACGACGCGGCTATCAAAGCAAAGCCAGAGGTACACATGCAACAAATGATGCAACCTTTCTTCGCCAAGAGCGAATTTTGTATGACCTGTCATAAAGTAAGTTTGTCTGAATCCGTCAATAACTATAGATGGCTGAGGGGTCAGGATGAATACGATAATTGGCATGACAGCGGAGTTTCCATGAATGCCGCCAGAACTTTTTATCTCCCCCCATTTAAAAAAGAATGCCAGGATTGTCATATGCCCCCTGAAAAAGCTCCTTTGGGTGATTTGGCTGCAACAAATGGTATGGTTCGATCACATCGGTTTATAGCTGCCAATACTGCATTGCCTTTTATCAGAAATGACACTGTTACCCTAAATAAAACTGTTGCATTTCTGCAAAATAACAAGCTAGGGGTAGATATTTTTGCCGTCAGATCAACCAGCCAATCCGAAGCAGTTATGGGTTTGAACCATTCAGGTCTTTCGCTAAAATCCGGAGAACAAGTGACGGTTGATGTCGTGGTCCGCAACAAAGGGATTGGCCATACTTTTCCCGGTGGCACAAATGATTCCAATGAAGGATGGTTAGAATTTACTATAAAAGATAATGGAGGCAACACCTTGATTATTAGTGGCTTTATTGATAAGGAAGGGCATTTGGATCAAAATGCGCATAGCTTTAAAGCAGTAATGGTAGATAAAAACTCAAATCCGATTCACAAACGAAATGGGCAAGATATTCATGTAACCGTCTATGCCAATGTTATTGGCCCTGGCACTGCGGATATTGCACATTATACCTTCACCATTCCCAAGGAATTCGAAAATAAAAAACTTACTATGGAAGCCAGGTTAATGCATAGAAAGTTTGATCAGAAATACCTTGAATTTGCCTACAAGGCGAACCCTGAGGGATTTAAACAATTTAAGGAAATCCCTAAACTGCCCATTACCGAGATTGCAACAGATAAGATTGATTTTTTAGTCTCTGATGCTAAAACTACTTTCTCAAAAGTAGACGATCAGAAAAATCAACTACCTGCAAATGAGTGGATCAGATATAATGATTATGGAATTGGATTGTTACTGGAAGGTGATTCCCGTGGGGCTATTCGCGCCTTTGAAAAAGTGGCAAAATTAAATCCAACTGGTCTGGATGGACCACTTAATTTGGCTAAAACAGCGCTACGTGAGGGTAATATTGAAGAGGCCTATAAGTATCTACGAAAATGTGAAGAACTTAAGAAAGGTGACCCGCAGGTTGCTTGGGTATGGGCTCGTGTGCGTCAGGAAGATGGATTGTATGAAGATGCGATAGCCGCATATAAATATGTTTTAAAAGCATTCCCAGATGACCGTGCAGCAAGGCGACAACTGGGTCGGACCTATTACCTGGATCAACAATATGAAGCATCTATAGATATGTATAAATCTGTTTTGGATATTGATCCGGAAGACCGGGAGGCTTATTACCATTTAGCACTGAATTATCGGGCAACAGGAAACATAGCTGAGGCTGCCATTATGGACAAAGCATTTAACTACTATAAAATCGATGAGTCGGCATCAGAAGCTGCTCAAAAATATAGAATGGAAAATCCTGGGGCCAATATAATGGCACAAGATATAAGAATCCACAACTTGGAATTCTAAAAAACAAGATTTTCCAGTGATCATCATTAAGCACAAAAATCATATGAAATTTAAAATATTCTTTATTCTGTTTATCTTATTCCAATTGATTGGTTGTGAAAAAAAAGAAGCACAAAAGGAAAAATTGGAGTTTACCGAAGAAGCACATGATTTCACTGCCGATAGATCCTCTAAAGCTGTCAATCACATTCAACTGACTGATATTACCAACATATCAGGTATTGATTTTAAACATGTCACCGGGGCTTTTGGTGAAAAATGGATGCCTGAAACTATCGGTAGCGGAGGTGGCTTTTTGGATTATAATAATGATGGATGGCCCGATATCTTTTTAGTGAACGGCACCTATTGGCCTGATCAAAACCCAAATGAATCTAAGCCGACTCCTGTATTATACAGAAATAATAAAGATGGTACATTCACAGATGTAAGCGTTGCCTCTGGTCTGGAAATTTCAATTTACGGAATGGGTTGTTCTTTCGCTGATTTTGATGCCGACGGAGATATCGATATTTATCTCACAGCGGTTGGAAACAATATCCTGCTGCAAAATAAAAATGGGATTTTTCACGATGTCACTTTGCAAATGGGTGTATCGGGAAATGATCCGAATCCTAAGAGTGTTAAGGCCTGGTCCACAAGTTCCACCTGGGTCGATGTAGATGGTGATGGGTGGCTGGATCTTTTTGTAGATAATTATGTAAAGTGGACGCCTGAAACAGATATTTATACTACAAGGGATGGTAAGTCCAAATCTTATGCGACCCCAGACATCTATAAAGGGGAAACATGCAGGCTTTATAAAAATATAAAGGGCCGTTACTTTGAAGATATCACTGAAAAAGCTGGAGTGATGAATAACGAAGGTAAATCATTAGGTGTGGCCGTTGCTGATTTTAATGATGACAATTGGCCCGATATTGTTGTTTCAAATGATACCCAACCCAATTTTTTATACATCAACAAAGGTGATGGGAGTTTTACGAATAAAGCCCTTGTTTCTGGTATTGGATATGACGAAAATGGTCGTGCCCGAGCCGGTATGGGCGTTGATATTGCAGATGTGGCAAATGACAACAAACAGGCGATTGCCATCGGAAATTTCTCTCAAGAACCTATATCTCTATATACCCAAACAGGAAGCGGATTATTTCAGGATCGGGCAGGTACTGCCCAATTGACTCGTGCCTCATTGCTTCAATTGACCTTCGGTGTTCATTTTGTTGATCTGGACAACGATGGATTTGTTGAGTTGATCACCGCAAATGGTCATATTGAGCCAGATATTAATGGAGTACAGCAAAACATAACTTTCGAGCAGCAGCCTCAAGTATTTTATAATGATCGCGGTAAATTTATTGATATAAGTGATAAAGTTGGTGCATCTTTTAGAGATCCGTTGGTAGGAAGAGGAATTGCAACTGCTGACATTGACAAGGACGGTGACCTGGATATACTGCTCACTGTAAATGGCGGAAAGCCAAAATTGTTCAGAAATGATTCTGAAACAAAAAACCACCAGGTCTCGATTCAGCTCAAAGGTAAAAAACCCAATCAAAATGCCATTGGTGCAAAAATTACTGTATGGAATGATGGCATGCAGCAAAATAGAATGCTGCGAACGGGATCATCGTATTTATCCCAATCAGATATACATACCGTAATTGTAGGTCTCGGCCCCCAAGAAAAAGCCGACAGTATTAAAATTACCTGGCCAGGATCAAGTAAAGAAACATTGATAAAGGATTATAAACCTGGAAGTATCGTTGTTATCGATGAGCAGTAAATAGTTAAAATTACTATCAATCAATTCATTAAATCAATACTTCATTACATCATTCTCTCATTAGCAAGACGGATTACCTTCCTCCGGTCGGTGATCCTCCATAGAGAAATGTTGCTAAAGTAAAATCCTTTTAAAATGCTGTCGCATCATTCATTAAATCAGTACATCATTACATCATTCTCTCATTAGCAAGACGGATTACCTTCCTTTAGTCGGTGATCCTCCATAGGAAATGTTGCTAAAGTAAAATCCTTGTAAAACGCTGCGCGTTTTGGGTATTTTTTGTTTTCAACCCTTTTGAAAGCAAGCTTTCGGCGGGCCGAAAACAAAAAATCCCTCCAAACTTTCAGTTTGGAAGGATTTTACTTTGTCGGGGTGAGAGGATTTGAACCTCCGACCTCCACGCCCCCAGCGTGGCGCGCTAACCGGGCTACGCTACACCCCGAAATATAATCTTCTCCATTGAAGGTTAAAATTGGAGGACAAATATACTTGTGTATTCTTAGTCTCACAATAAAATTCACAAAATTCTTACCTGGATGAACATAGAAACCCATTTCAAACTTTATCATCAAAAGCATTCCTATTCATCCAGATCCTAACTTGTTGTTAATGAGCATTTAACCTTTCCATAAATAAGGTCGTCAAAAGAATTCATAATTCTTCTGGGCATCCTGTTGATTATCTTAAAGGAAATTGAATGTAGCACAAGTCAAGACTAACTCTTATACAGCGTTATTTTTTACAGTTTCACGCACTTTCTTTTTGCATAAGAATATCAAGGCTATAGGTGATTGAATCATAACCGGCTTTCTTAAAGGTTGATGGTACATCTTGACATTAGATCTGGCTTAAACCAGAAAAAATATCCGCTGCAGCCTTGGGGCATATCAAATACCTAAATCATGAAAAAGTGCAGATCATTAAGGAAAGGGTTTCCAGGGTGATAGGTTTTCTGATCGTCTCCATGATACTGTTGAAGAGGCAATAAGGATCCTAAATTAAATCAGTTACGGTTCCTTCCAGGTTGCAAGTCCTGATCATTTTAAATTTTATATAAACAAAGTCAAGATCACAGAAGAAAACTCAAAATTCGCACCTGCCTGCTCTGCCCTTTATCAAATAAACCATATCATTAATTTTATTTATGCAAACGATAAAATATATATATAATAATAAATGTATTGTTTTCGTTAATTTTGGCATATAATTAAACAATAAGTCATGGGAGTAAAATTATGTAGCAGCAGCTTTAAAAAAGACAGAGCGCAGCAAAAGTTAAAAATAGCTATTGCCAGGGAGATGGTGATATTTGGAAAATTATGGAAGGAACATTAATAAAAGTCTAAATGGCTTGTGTCAATGTCAAATCAGGATTCAAACAATAATAACACTTAATTTAAACAATAATGGTAAAAATAATAAACACGGCAATAGTAGTATTGGTCTTATTTGCTTTTCCTGCTTGTCAAGAAGAAAAGCAATCAACTAAAGCCACAATAGGAGACAAAGTGAGTGATAAACCAGCAGTACTTATTGAAGAGGTATTGTCAAAAGAACAGCAAGAGGCCTTATCACCAGATGATGTGATCACACTTCTGAAAGATGGCAATATACGATTTGTAAATAGCGACCTCACTGCAAGAGATCACTCAAAACAAGTTAGAAAAAGTACTTTGTCCCAATATCCAAAAGCTATCGTGCTATCGTGTGTTGATAGCAGAGTGCCTGTTGAAGACGTATTTGATCGGGGTATTGGTGACTTATTTGTGGCAAGGGTAGCAGGTAATTTTGTCAATGAAGATATTCTAGGAAGTATGGAATTTGCTTGTAAAGTATCAGGTTCAAAACTCATTTTAGTCTTGGGGCATGAACATTGTGGCGCTGTCAAAGCCGCTGTGGATGACGTCAAATTAGGTAATATTACGACAATGCTTCAAAAAATCAGACCAGCTGTGGAGAGTGTAGTATATGATGGAGAAAGGAATGCTAAAAATAGAGACTTTGTTCATATGGTTTGTGAAAGTAACATAAGAAACTCAATTGCTCAAATTAGATTAAAAAGCCCTATTCTGAAAGATATGGAAGACAAGGGTGAAATAAAAATAGTTGGAGGTGTGTATGACATGGACAATGGGAAAGTGGCTTGGTTAGATTAAAGCCTAATTTCCATAGCCTATCAATCATTATTAATTAGTGCAAGTAAAGGAAGCTTGCACTTTTTTATGGATATGCACGAACCGGGAAAGCATCTCATAAAGAACAATCTTTTTTTATGTGAATTGACCTTTTAATCATACCGCATCTGATACAAATTTTACAAACCCTAAAATAAGTTTATTCCTATGTATAATGCTATCAGTTTTGTTGAGCAAAAAAATAAACTAACAATATGAAACAATTATTATCAGAGGTTTTTCAAATAGCAATAGGTATACTTCTTGCAAGTGTGGGATTAAAAATGTTTTTGCTACCCAATGGCTTTTTGGATGGAGGCGCTACTGGGATTGCTATTCTACTCAGTGAGCTATTCAACTATGACATTTCTTACATCCTGTTAATAGTAAGCATCCCATTTCTCATTTTGGCATGGTACAGTTTGTCAAGAAGAATTTTTATCAAATCCGTAATATCTATCATTTCACTGGCAGTGATGATCCATTTTGAAAATTTTGAAGCCATCACTGCAGACAAGCTCCTTATCGCAATATTTGGCGGGCTTTTTCTTGGTTCCGGAATTGGGTTGACCATTAAAAACGGTGCCGTTCTAGATGGCTCAGAAATTTTAGGGATTTTTATTAATGATCGCTTAGGGATTAGCATTGGAAAAGTGATCATGGTTTTTAATGCTATATTATTTGCGCTAACTTCGATATTACTCTCCATTGAAGTGGCCATGTATTCCATCCTGACATTTATAATTACCGCTAAGGTGATTGATCTGATGATCGAGGGCTTTGAAGACTATGTGGGTCTTATGATTGTATCTGAGAAAACAAATATCATTGACAAAGAGCTCGTTAGAGTAGTAGGAACGGGCGTTACACTCTATCAGGGGTCAGGTGGTTATGGAAAAAGAGGGGCCCAATCCAAAAAA
Source organism: uncultured Flavobacteriaceae bacterium (assembly GCA_963780405.1). Taxonomy (GTDB): domain Bacteria; phylum Bacteroidota; class Bacteroidia; order Flavobacteriales; family Flavobacteriaceae; genus Lutimonas. The sequence continues at coordinate 402,671 of CAWABX010000001.1, read as the reverse complement.
GATATTATACACACTGTCATCAATAGGATTGATATCAGAAGAACATACAATTTGATCGACTCTATAGATGAAAATGCCTTTATCATTGAATTTGATGTGAACAATATTAAAGGAGGCATCTACACTAAATTTCTTTCTAAGGAAGGTTTAAAAAAACTATCTCCGGCAACTCTCAAAAGTTAGCTTCTTATAGTATCTGAGCTTTCAACATGCATGACATCACAATTCACCCAATATGCCAATAAATGAAGACTTTATTAATAAATATTTTTTATGCTTATTATTAAAAATATAAATAATAATATATGATTAATACCTTGTATCTTTAAAGTAATACATTGGTAAGCATAAGAATCAAAAATTAATAATTATGAAAAAATATATCTACACATTGATCATTATTGTCCTCGCTTATGGCAACGGTTTCGCAGATTCAATTGATTTTTCAAATAGTACCGGGCCTGACTCAATGGATAAAATAGATAGCCCATACTTTTATTCAGATGCCTCACATCAAAGAAACTTAATTCAAAATGACATATCCTTAGAGAATGATTTTTGTATGAACCCATCACTCAGATGTATGGATTATTCATTTCCGATGAACACTAAAAGCGATAAACACAAAAATTGCGTAACGCTTTTTTTGACTCATGAAGGCATGAAAACATACGGTATAACGACCATTTATTATACTTCGATTGACGCCTACAAAACGACAAATGAAGTTAGGTCTCCAGAACTGGATGCTTCTTTTTTATCTCCAATAAACATCAAATTTAAAAGATTACAGAATTTAAATGAAGTAGACTATTTTTCTGAGCCAATGGACCCTGCCTATTTCAAAGGGTTTGGACTACAAATAAGAATATAAAACACAAAAAATCACAAAAGTAAAGTCGTCTTAGTTCGCGGTTGCACATAAGTTGCTTTTATAATTAGTATCTGTCAAGTCAAGGATTTATTGAGTTTCTCAAAAGATAATTTGATCTATTTAAAGAAGCAAAAGCAATCTTTTTTTTATCAAAAACCATGATGATGCGCTGTTCTAGCCTCCTATAATGATCTTTTTGCTGTAGTTTCTATTGTCCTTATTGATGCTATACACATAAACACCAGGTTTTAATTGAGGAAGTTGATCAGAGACACTAATGTCATGTTGGCCAGGCTCCAGGACATCATCATATAAAACACCCGCTTGCTGTCCTAAAATATTAAAAAGAGATATTTTATAGCTCCCTTCAAAATTATTACTGATCCTGATAGAAATCCTTCCCTGATCATAGATGGGAATATGTTCAAAATTCTCTCTAACGATATAATCGTGGTTCCTAACAGAACTTGAGCAATTAAAGCCCAGATCTAAGGCCGTATATGGTCTCGGTAATGACTGATTGATGATACTTTCATCAACACATAACCATTCCTGCATAATCGTTCCATATACATTGATAAAATCCTGAGTGTATTTAAGATTTCCTCTATTCAAATCTGACAAACTGGGATGCTCCCCTATAAATCCATTGCCATTTAAGGCTGGGCCAAAAAGAAGCATCGGCGCAGCAGTGCCATGGTCGGTCCCATTTGATCCATTTTCATTGACCCTTCGTCCAAATTCTGATATAGTCATGGTCAATACGTCCCGATCTCTTCCACTTGGTTCCAAATCCTGGTAGAATGCCATGATTGATTCTGTGATATTGGTCAGTAGTTCCTGATGTTTTTGGGGCTGGTTGGCATGCGTATCAAAACCATTAAGATTTACCATATAGACGCTAGTGCCCATTCCTGCTTTTATAGTTTTAGATATAATTGACAATGCACTACCTAAATTCGTGTCGGGAAACTCAATCGTATTGGTTTGTGTGGCAGCTGCCTCTTTGATTACTTTTGAATATTTCAAGGTTGTATTCATAACACCCCGTACAAATTTTAGTTGTGAGCCTTTGGTACAATCTGGTATATCAGCTACATTGAAGAGTGTTCCATCTGAAGCAATTCTTTCCAGTTGCCTTGTATTGGCAATCGTAAAGGCAAAATTGCTTTCGCTACCTGTGAAAATAATATCACCAACACCACCAATTTGAACAGCTGGAGGAGCTTCGGGTAAGTTCAATAAAAAATCAGGGTAAATACTTTCAAAATACCGTCCATAAACCCCCGTTTCAACAAATTCATCGTCTGTTCCTTTCGAAATATTATCCGTACCCGTAAAATGAGATAAATTTTGATTTTCATATCCCGTACCATGCACTACTTTCATGCAACCCCCTTCCCATATGGGTTCTATGCTTGGTTGCAGGTATTTTGGCACACCAAATTCATGAGACAGTTTATGAATGTCAACCATTTCATGTTTCAAAGTTGGCCTTGCATTTGCATACTTATCATAGTCATAAATAGGTACAATGGTATTTAGACCATCATTACCTCCTTGTAACCTCACGATCAATAATACCCTCTCTGAATTAGATTCACCTAGCGCGGCAGATAATGGTGTAGGTTGCCCAAAAGCCATTGGAATTCCATTCATCATTAATGTGGCTCCTGCTCCACCCAGACCCAGGGTCTGTAAAAAGGAGCGTCTATTCCATTTCTCATGATCATTCTTATTACAGTTTACATATAAGTTTTTTTCAGTACACATTTGGAATCTATTTAAGTTGAAAATCTGGCAGGGAGACTATATATTCAATGAGATCTCGCACTTGAAGCGGGGCTACTTCAAAATTCAGCGTCCAGGTATTTGTATCAAAGTAATTTGAGGGTACCCTGCTTTTGAAAATATCGACTCCAGTTTCAAAATCGTCAAGCGTATAGGGTACTTCGTCCATTAAAGCCTCAAATATATCTTTGGCAACGATTTCAGCATCGTTACTGTTTCCTGATATATTCATCGCGAACTGACGAAATTGTTCTTGATTTTGATCCCAGGCCCAGCTCAAGACATCTTTACATAAAAAAGCTCCCCTAAAGGTGATGGTGCCCGAATTGATCCAGTCCCTATCTCCTTTCCAACCTGCAACGGTAGGAGGATTTAAAATATCCTGATCAAAAAGCCGTGATATATTTTTAATAGATTCTTTGTTTAAATCATATTCTCCAAAATCAAAACCTGTGGCGTTCATAAATTGAATGATCAGATCAAGTGGACTTTTTATAATTACATTTCTTGCTTTTTCATCAAAAAAATGTGCGCTCTTGAATAAGGTTTTGAGCACAGGTGCTATTTCGAAATTATTGGCAATAAAAATATCAGCAAGCGGATTGATCACAAGAAGATCTATTTGCTCATCCACTTCAGGGCTAACAAAATTTATATAGATCTTTTTGGAGATATAACGAGCAATCAATAATGTCCTCTGTTCAAATAGAATATTAATAACATCACTATAGCCCCAATTTCCTGTTTGTTCAAAAATGGTTTTCTCGTTGGAGTCAAAAGTTGCTTCATCAAAAATGATCCTGGATTCGTCACCATTTGTATATGCGGTAAATCCTGTCAGGGCTCGTGAAGTTTCAACGATATCATCTTCGGTATATCCGTTTCCTTCACCCAAGGTAAAAAGCTCATACAATTCTCTGGCATAATTTTCATTCGGACTTCCAGCTGTATTATCAAAACCGTTTAAAAACTTTAACATGGCTTCATCCAATCCGATTTCATGAATAAAGGTTTTAAAATTCCCGATGCTATTTTTTTCAAGCGCTTGGAAATACCTAAAGGCATAACCGGCAAAGCCATATTCAACTGCTCTAGTCACCAAAAGATTGTGCCAAAAAAGTGTCATTCTACCTCGTACCCCATGATCCATCAACTCTTTAATAAAGACATATTGGGTATCATCTACATACAAATCGTTCTGATCTTCATTGTAGGTAAATCCATTGGCTGCATAATCCGTCGGATCCAAATTGACCCATGGTGGAGCAGCAGTAGGAGGCAAATTAATGGCGGCATCAATAAGTTCATCAACATAGGCGTCCGGGCTTTTGCTCAGCGCATTGGCAATCAATGAAGTTTCAATGCCAAAACCTAAACGGTTGTGCAGATGCCTTACCTTTATCGCATCCCAAGGATTCGCTGAGCTGGGCGCAAAAACTGTTAGCGGGGAGGTATTACACGACAAGCTATTCATAATCATTTATTTACCTTTTTTAATTTATATAACGGACAAACCATTCTGTATCATTTAAATCAAATATGTTTCCTAAACCTAAAAAGAAACTAAGCACTAGTAATCGAGTTTTTCTTTAAAAAAATAGTTTATTGAAAGTCCAAATGTTTTATTTTTCCAAGTATCTTCTTCGGTATTGACAATATCAGATAAGCTCGTATAATAATTCAATCTAATCTTAAGTCTTCTTTTTATCAAGAGCCCTGCACCAGCGTTGGCACCTATGGTTATTCTGTCTATATCGGCATCTCCACCGATATCCAGTCGTATGGTTTCTTCCTCAGTTTTTGTAAAAGCCCGACTGTTATATCCTAAATTCATCCCGGCATCTACAAAGAATTGATAGTTTCTATTGTTCCAATTCAAGTAGTATCCTAAATTTATGGGTACCTCAATTACATCGATTCCCCAAGTCTCATTTGATGTATTGATTCCCCTTCTACTGATAGCATTAAATTCTCTTCTATTATAATTCGCACCGAATCTTAGGTACAAATTATCAGAAAAATCACGTTCTGCCACATAGCCAATGAAAAAACCAAACGAATTACTAGGTTCAGCCGATTCACCGATCATAAAATCAGCATTTGTCATATTCGCACCAAGCTCTAGACCATGATGAAATTGACTATAAGAATTGTGACACACTAAAATGAATAGCAAAAAAAAACCTTTGAAAAGTAAGTTTCGAAGTATTGCTCCCATGTTTATTTCTTTCAAAATCAGGCGTTTAGTTAAACTGGGGAGTTTATATGCATTATAAAAACGTCAAATAAAGGTATTTAGTATAATTTGATTTGATAACAAATTCATATCAACATGCTTATAACTTGAACCATGTTCTTAAACAGATTGATCTCTAGCTCTTATTTTTTGAGGCTTATTTTGAGTCCTGTGATTACCTGCCTATTCAATTTCTTATGAATATATGTTTATCAAATGAATCGTGAATCTTTTAAAAATCAGGATACACTTATTCTTGGAATCCTCCGGTTTGCCAGTCTTTTAAAGCTTGAACCTCAATTGCGTTTAAGAGGTCACCAACAGGAGGCATAGAGCCACTTTCCACCCTGTCAATTAAGCCTCTGTTTAATACTGCGTCACGAACATTTCCTAAGGATATTAATGGCATAGAGGCACCATTTAGAGGCGGATCCACATGGCAATTGAGACATTTATCATCAATAATTACTTTTATAGTAGCTGTATAAGTGACATTCTTTGCGGGTGGATCATTCATTCCATCATCACTGTCTGAAGCACAAGAGATCATTACTAATAAAATTGAAACTATAAACAGCTTTTTCATAACTTTTTTTTTAAGTGCGAATGATTTATTACATTTAGGGTCCACAGTCTTTTTAAAGACACTTCATTGTAGGTCAAAACTATTAGTGATTTTCAATGACTTTCGAAAAAGCTTTGGCAACATGAATAGCAAAAGGATTTTAGTGATACAATAATCAGCGAATGTTTCAATAATAATTCTTTGTCAATCATTAACATGCTGCTTTCTTAAAACGTGATGACATCAGTTTTATTTTTGCAGGTTTAAAAATTAAAATGATATGATGGCAATAATCTTGTGTTATTCATAACTTTAGTTTACTTCAAACCAAGCTCTTTATGAAGAAGATTTTTACTCGATTATTACTAGTGCTGGGGATCCTATTCTTCTTATTAAAGATAATAGAATGGGTACTAGAAGCAAATTTTAATAAAAGAATCAATTCAGATCCCGAACGGGCCTACAATATTGAATATGATAATTTTGATTTACACACCCTTCTAAAGGGTATTACACTAGATAAAGTTCGCATAAGGCCCCTTAACCCAGTTGAGGGCGGAACCCTTATTATAGGAGATGTAGATTACGCCACCCTAAGTGGATTGGTGTGGTCTGACCTCTTATTTGGGAAAACTTTAAACATTGATGAAATAGCCTTTGAACAACCTGTTTTTGAAATTACCTTAAAGACAGATTCTGTTAAAAAGGATAGTAGTTCGGGCATTCAGGATATGTTTGGAGATATATTGTCTAGGGCTGACCTTCGTAGTTTCAGCATTCAAAATGGTTCTATGATCCTAAAAGAACCTGAATCTGGAAAAACAAAAGGTCAAATAAGCAAGATAAATATAGTGGCTAGTGAGTTGGAAACAGACTCTGTGCAACTAAAGCATTTTATTCCCTTTAAGCTAGGAAATTTAGTGGTCGAAATCGACAATATTAAATTTGATCTGAATGAATACACCCATTTGAGTTTGAGTCAGATCAATTATGACCTCAGAAAAAAAGAAATTAGTTTAAAGAATCTTTCCATGGGCTATTCTATAGACTGGGTGGCTGTTAGTGAGAAGATTGGCATTCAAAATGACGTGATCGAACTCAGTGTGAAAGAAATAAGTATTTCTGAATTGGAACCTTCGAGCAGGTTCTATTCACATTTAGACATTCAGGCTCAAAAACTTCTGATTGATTCCTTGGACATCAAATTACAAAGAAATAAAAATTTAGAACGGCCTCCTGATGCAGTTAAACCCATGTTTAATGGTATGATCTCGGCCATTCCTATTGCTGTTGAATTAGATTCAATACAAATTCTCAATTCAACACTTACCTATAGTGAACTTGGGGTCAATAAAGACGAATCCGGATCTATCAGTCTAAAAAATATTAATGGCATACTTAAGGGGTTTACAAATATCCCAAAAAAGCAAAAGAGCGTAGGTCAATTAGAAGCGCTTCTTACGGCTAACCTTAATGGTTTTGCGTCTATGGATATTGACTTACTTGTGCCCTATGATAAGGAAGCTTTTCAATTATCTCTTGTCATGGGGCAAATGGAATTGGAGAAATTTAATCCGATGCTTATCCCTCTGGCTGGAGTAGAAGTAAAATCAGGGGAATTAAAAAGATTGAAATACCAAATGGAAGCAGGGATGCATCAATCTAAGAACAAATTGATTTTTGATTATAGTGATTTTCATGTCACCCTAATCAAGGAAAAGGAAAATCATAAATTTAAAAAACGCCCAATTATTACCCTTATAGGAGATGCTGTTATCAAGCATAATAATTTACCTGACCAACACAATTACTTGATGGCCACCTATCAATCTGAACGAAATATATACAGATCACCTGTAAATTATATGATTCATGGACTTGTGCAGGGGGCTGCTCGAATTGTTCCGGGTAAAAATATAGGGAAAATGATTACCAATGATAAGAAAAAGAAGAAGTCAAAAGATTGATACTGTGCCTTTTTCTTATGGCCTTTTTAAAAGTGAAACCAGATGAATCATCATATGAAGCCAAACAACAGAAGAAGTTTTATCAAAAAAACTGGATTGATCCTGGCAGCAACTTCTATGGTTCCAGCTCATATATTTGGAACTTCTGCAGGGTTTGACGATCTAAAAAAAGTTCCTATAAATGCTCATTTATGGGTTTATGCAAGTAAGTTTCCTCCAAATTGGGATTGCTCTCCCGTACTGGATACCGTTTTTTCTGATTTGAACGATGCTGGAATTCATGGTGTAGAATTGATGGAGGCGAATCTTCGTCATGACAACTCAGTTAAAAACCTAAATAACTTGATACAAAAATATAACCTTCCTGTGTCAGGATCTTCATATGGAGTTGGATTTTCGATGTGGGATACAGAGCAACATAAACGTATTCTAAAAGATATCGAAACCATCATCCCCAGACTAAAGGCCGTTGATGGAAAAACATTTGGCATTTCGGTGGGTGGGGCAGATCACCAGAAAACGGAAAAAGAATTAGACGCGCAAGCTGAGATCCTTTTAAAAATAAGATCGATCTGTGAAGAAAACGATATTTTGGCCAATCTTCATAACCACACCTATGAAGTCGAAAATGACATGCATGATTTAAGAGGAACCTTAAAACGAATACCCGATTTTAAACTTGGCCCCGATTTGAATTGGTTGATTCGAGCAGGTGTAGATCCCGTGTCATTTATTGAAACCTATGGACAACAAATTGTTTACTTGCACATTCGTGATCAATACGCTAATGGAGACTGGACAGAGTATGTAGGTCAGGGTGTGACTAATTTTTCAGCAATTTCAACTGCCTTAAGAAAGCAAAATTTTCAAGGACAGGTAGCTATTGAATTGGCATTTCCAAATGATTTTATTCCAGAATTTACTTTAACAGAAGATTGGAAAAAGAGCAAAGAGTATGTACAAGGCATATTTGGATGGTCTTGAGTATAGCATAAATGTATTTGCAATAAGAACGGCCATCAAATTTATGATGACCGTTACACTATGCCTTCTTGAGGTGTTTACAGCGCAAATTCAGTTAAGACTAATTCTTTAACTTCTTTTTCCTGAACAGTTTCACTTTCCTTCTTGTTGGATACTGTTGTCCATTTTATTGATTTCTTATACCGGAATATCTCATTATTCTGTTTAGGATCCATCACCATCAAGTAAATCCATTCATTATCGAGTAATGTCTTTAAGTTTTTATTCGATAGAAGAATTTCTGATACTCGGACTAAAGGTGCTTGAATCATCACTGACAATCTCAAAGGTTGATGGTACATGGCATCATCCGAACTGAATAAGGATTGCAGTGGCAGCCCCATTTTAAGGTCCCCTCCATTCCCTTGAACAACTCCAAATTTGCCCGTTATGTTATGGGTAATTTTAGTCCCACCACCATAAGTGTTGTTGTCTACAGTTGAAAAGTAATAGTGGTTGTTGATCCATTGTGTCACGACCATTGGACCTTGCATGATGCCTTCTAGGGCCTTACCAGTCGTATCCAACTCCCAGTCATAAGAATGAAGGAAGCAACGACCATCTAAATTGGTATTTTTGGTCAAATTTCGAGGACCAACGATAAAACCTGCATTTTTTGCAAGCCCCCACTCTGGCCTTGTTTCACCCCAATCATTGGCTTTTTTCTGCGCGGAGGAAACACTGTGATCCTGAACTCCAAGTCTATCTTGAGTAGCTGTTTGCTGCGCTTGTTCTAAATTCGTTTTGAGGTTTTGAACAAGTTGTTTATGCGAATGAGGAACTTCCGAATCAAATAGTACGATGTCATCGGTAGTTGTATTGTGTTCTGCACCTAAAAAGATTGTGTTCTCTGGAATTAGCACACGGTGGGTCTCCGCCAAGGCTTGTCTAACTTCTGCTAAATTAGCCAGTTTCGCGATCATTCTTGCATTATGCCGTCCAGGACTTGCCGCACAAGCACCACAATCTAAACTGGAACCAAATGGGTTATTAGCAGAATGACTTCCATGACCCACAAAAAGCACCAAAGGCGCAAATTGTTTCCAACCCATCAGGTCGAATGCCGATTTCACAATACTTACTTTTTCTTCTATGGGAATGCCATAAACAACGTCTTCATGTATCGTTTTGTTGATTTGTGGCTGACAGATCATTTCCTTATCGGAAGTATTTCGTTGTTTCATCCTATAGATCTTACCTGGCATCAAAGTTCTGGCGAACAATGAGAGTCCATAATAAAGGCCTGATCCTTCCACATAACCAAAAGCAGATGGCAACATGTTTTTCATCCTTTTAAGAAAATAGTCAGCGAATTTGAGGATCTCATTATTCTTTTTGTAAGCGAGTAACTTATCTCCTTTATTTTCTTGTGTAATTTCTGAAACTTTATAAGCAGAAGATACAATCGGAGGACAGGATTTACGAATAATACCATCGTTTAGATTTTCATAATCCATGGCAATACCAAAAAATCCAGCGTAGCCATAAGTTTCGTAATTGCCTTTTGATTCTATATGTCTTCGAATCAATTCAGATCGGGTATCGATACAAAATACCATTTGTGCATCTGGAACTTCTTGGTTGACAGCAAGTTTGCTTATAATGGATTCTTTCTCCAGCGTATTGACCAATTGACTCTGCCAACTCTGCTCCCATGCTTTCAACCATATATATTGCAATTTTGGTATGATGGTATTTGAAGTTTCTCGGTTATTTTCCGGCAATAGTGGAAGATTCAATTTTTGAGTCGTCCAAAGACGAGCAGCCAAATAATCCATCAAACTTATTGGATAATCTTGTTGCCAATTCGAATTAGATTCCGTACGGTGATTAATGTAGCCTGTCCACCCCGGTAAAGCTGCCAAATGATATGTAAAGATATCGACATAATCATTTTGTGGATGATCCTTCAAAATTTCCTCCAAAGCTTCGAGACTTGTTTTGGGAATATTTTTTAAAGAAGTATCCCCTATTTCAGGATCGTAGATGGCTAAAAGTCGCCATGCCACATAAAACCCCTCACTCTTATATGGCATATCCCATTCGGCAAGTCCTTCATCCATAAAAGAGGACAACCATTTTGCCATGATACGATCCACATCGTGGTTCCTATTCAGTACCTCCAATCGTTTATGGGATTCAATCTGTTTCAAATAGTGTTCTGGTGCTTCTAAAAACCCGTTTTCTATCAGTAGAGCCGCCAATATATCTGAATTAATATCTCCCTTTTCCCAGGCTTGACGATACAGTTTCGCTGCCGGGAAGGAATTGGCGTTGAAATGCTTTTCTGCGGCACCTATGGCTTCCTGAAATGATGCATTTTCGTAACCTGATAATGGATTTGAAGCCACAAAGGTGTATAAAGGCCATGTCTTTCCAATAACTTTTGATGCTACTTCAATACTTTCTACGATGTGCTGGTTCATATCGATTGAGTTTTATACATTAACACTGATTTTTTATAGGGTTGGGATAGGTTCATTAACTTGACATATAACCAAGGGATTTTTTTATAAACTCCTAGTTTCATGATGAAAAATCCCATAAGAAATATGATGCCGAAAATAATCTGTACCCATGATAAGGGCATAGGCTGAGCACTCATTGGCGTATCAGACATAAGAATCGTAACACCATTATACATAAGGGCATAGATACTTATTCCTGAAATGAAAAGTACAAATGGTACGACTATTTTTTGCCATAGAGAAAGACTTTGCTCCTTCACAATATTATAAGTGGCCTGACCTACTGTAATTGCTACAATGAGTGTTAGGAATACACCACTGTCCCAATCCATTCCCTTTCCTGTCAAGTATGCAAAAAGATAAGCTCCTGAACCTCCGAAAAGCAAGACAACGACCGCTTGAAACGGTTTTATTTTTAAATGTAGTGGCTTTTCAGGCCTGGTCTGTGCTATTTCCTCTCCTGAAGAAAGGAATAAATACGCTTTATAAAAACCGTGTAAGATCATATGAACAACAGCAGCATTGAAAAATCCCAAACCACATTGCATGATCATAAAGCCCATTTGGGCAATGGTAGAACAGCCTAGTTTTTGCTTCACATTGACCTGAAGAAGTTTCGTGAATTGTGCCACTATCGCTGTGAAGCCGCCAATGATGAATAAAATATTCAAAGTGTCTGAAGCGAATAAAAGCGATGCAAACAGCGCCAGTAAAATTCCTGCTCCATTAACAAAACCTGCATGCATAAGTGCAGAAGCAGGTGTCGGTGCCGTCATGGCAGACAATAACCATCGATGAAAGGGGTAGATAGCCGATTGCACAATGGCTGCCGCAATAATAAATAGTGCTGATGGAATTAATATAATGGGTTGCATTGTAGCCACAACTGATGACAATCCACTTATTGTAAATTCCCCACTAGTCCATACCAAAAGTAATAGGCCGGCGCTCAAAAATAATGCACCTGTGAGAAAGTACTTTTGGGTAAATTTTGAGGCTTCCCGTGCCTCTCCCCAAGTTCTGTCGACACCAATCAGTCTGGACATGATAAAACCCATAATGAGCCAACTGAACAAGAACAGCATGATATGATTTGACATTACCAATAGCATTACGGATAAGGTAAAGCCTAAACATAGCATCATGAATCGGGAATGAAATCTAAATCCTTTAAGATAATTCGAAGCGTAACTACTTACGATGGCACTAAAAAATGCAACCATTGTCCAAATCAAAATTGTAAAGCCATTGATTCGTAACAAACTTCCCAAAGTCCATTCTGGCATGCTCATAAAATTAAATATGAGGTATATCAAATTACTGATAAACAAGAGCCATAACAAAGAAGTGACAAGTGTCGACACTATGGATTGCTTTGTTGCACTCTTTGCAACCTTTTCACTTCGAAAGGTGTTCAAATCAACATTATTTTCAAGAGTCATTTTTAAGTTTTTAATGATTTTTATGTCTGTATTAAAATATCAATAGTCATTATCGTACAGTGAATTTTTCTGAATGATATAACTATCAGATGCGAGTCATATCAAATTGGATCTGTTGGAATTCTTGTCATTTGACACATATTGACTTGATTCTCCTTTCATTTTGATGAAAAAAACCATTCCTAAAATAAGGCTGCATATCATGATCTCATTTAGGAAAATATGATTATTGAAATAAGATACTGTGATAAAAAAGGCTAAGACCAATAAACCGATAACTGGTAGAATTTTTGATTTTGAAAATTTCATATGTTCTTTTGATTTTAGATTAAAAATTATTCGGAAACGCTAAGTTCCAAGGTGCCATTAATTATTAAATTCAGACCGAGTCCCCTTTTACTATCAATAAAATCTCTAGCTATTTCTTTTTCTCTTTCAAGCTCCTGAATGCGACCATCGAGTTGGTTTGTTTTGCATTTATGGTTTCCTTCCCAGATTTGAAGTCTTTGAATTTTATGAAAATTAATTTTCACGTCAATCAATTTCATGATGACATCAGACGCTTCAGAAGGCGTAAATTCACCCTTAACCAATTCAATTTTTTGTGTTGTTTTTTCGATTTGTGTTAATTCTTTTGTTTCCATATTATTTGATTTTAAAAATTATGTAGATCTAGTATATTTTTTACTGTGACAAATGTTAGACATAATATTCATATATTTTTATTTATATTTGTTATGTTATATATAAACTATATTTATGAACTACACACTTCATCAGCTTCACATCTTTTTAAAAATAGCTGAACTAAAGAGTATTACTAAAACTTCTGAGGCACTTCATCTCACCCAACCTGCGGTATCAATCCAGTTAAGAAATTTTCAAGATCAGTTCCCAATCCCATTGACGGAAGTAGTCGGGAGGCAACTCTACATCACTGATTTCGGAATGGAAATAGCGCTTGCCGCTGAAAAAATTCTCAACGAAGTGCATGCCATTAATTATAAGACTATGGCCTACGAAGGCCAACTTTCAGGTCGTTTGAAAATATCTATTGTCTCCACAGGAAAATACGTAATGCCCTATTTTTTGTCAGATTTTATGAAACTGCATGAAGGTATTGACCTGATCATGGATGTGACCAATAAATCCCGAGTGGTTGAAAGTTTAGAAATGAATGAAGTCGATTTTGCCTTGGTATCGGTTTTACCAAAAAAACTAAAGGTCGATAAAGTAGAACTGATGGAGAATAAACTTTTCTTTGTCGCAAGCAGTAGATTTGAGATAAAAAAAGGCCTTTCGAAAAAAGATCTTTTTGAGAAATTTCCTTTGATTTATCGTGAGCAAGGCTCTGCAACAAGAAACTCCATGGAAACCTATATTTCTAAGAATAAATTTTCAGTGAGAAAAAAAATGGAACTGACTTCAAATGAAGCCGTCAAACAAGCAGTTCTTTCAGGGTTGGGATTTTCCATCATGCCGCTTATTGGTATCCGGAATGAACTGAAAAATAAAGATTTACAGATTGTTCCTATTACAGGCCTGCCCATTAATACCGTTTGGAACTTAATATGGCTGAAATCAAAAAAACTATCACCTGTAGCACTAGCCTATCTCGATTTCCTAAGCGCTGAAAAAGAACTTATCATTAATGAAAAATTTTCGTGGATTACTGATTTTTAAAAATTGACCGAAAATCCAAATTATTGGTATGATAAAAGATCATGTCTTGCAGGCCGCTTTATTGTCCATTTTATAATACGTACAAATTCATACTCAGACTACTATTCTAGAGTTACTGCTAAGAGAAAAAAAAAGAGCTTCACACATGAAGCTCTTTTTAAATTTACAATTGTTTTTTCGCTAAATAAAAATCTACTTTATCTAAAGAATCATCATTTATCCTGTCATTCATTTCACTTAATGTTTTTGGCGGTGGCACGATAACCTTATCACCTTTTTTCCAATCTAATGGCATGGCCACTTTAAACTTATCAGATGTTTGCAAAGCATACAAAGCTCTTAAAATTTCATCCATATTTCTACCCACGTTTAAAGGATAATACATAATCAGACGAATCTTTTTTATCGGGTCAATAAAAAACACCGCTCTCACCGCCGCTGTTTCGCTTTCATTAGGCTGCAACATTCCATACAATTTCGATACTTTCATATCAATGTCTGCAATAATTGGAAAATCAAAATAAACACCTGTTTTTTCTTTTACATTATTTACCCATCCCAAATGAGCATGTATACTGTCTATACTAAGTCCTAATAATTCAGTATTAAGCGCTTCAAACTCTCCTTTTCTAATTGCAAATCCACTCATTTCAGTTGTACAAACCGGCGTAAAATCAGCAGGATGCGAAAACATTACAATCCATTTATCTTTGGCAAAATCAGACATTTTAATGGGTCCCTTGGTGGTTACAGCTTCAAAATCAGGAGCAAAATCTCCAATTCTAGGCATTGATGTAGCTTCTTTTATTTCACTATTGTTTTCCATATTGATAATATTTAATGATTGATTCAAATTTTCAACACCATTGTGAATTCTAAAATCCAAATTGTTATCTGAAGTTCAGTATTTTTTTTAATGGTTCCTTTTGAGATTTGGCCATTTTTAGCAACTACCAGGACTTATCAGCATCATCTTCTTTTCTTCTATTGATTATCCAGCCTTCTTTCTCAGCATAAATTATAGATGTTCCTTTTAAAAATAACCTTGATCAAATGTTCTGTAAATATACGCATATTATTTTTTATTATGAACGCAGGTTCACTATATTTGTTCATTATTACAAAATAATATATCATTTAGAATGGCAAGACCAGAAAAAAATAGAAAGATTTGCCGGCCTCCACTCATGAAAGGTTTTAAGCCTTTTGGTATCCCGTTGTGTAAAATTGAAAAGATAAAATTAACATTTGAAGAGTATGAAAGTATTAGGCTAGTTACCTATAACAAACTTCCTCAAGAAATGGCGGCGGAACAAATGAATATATCCAGACCAACTTTAACACGCATTTATAACAAAGCACTTAAAAGTATTGCTAAAGCCTTTATTGAAGGAAAAGCTTTAGAATTTGAAGGTGGTAATTATCAACTGGATCAGGATTGGTACCGTTGTGGAAAATGTCATAATTTAATTGAAAACCCTGTAAATGAAATAAAATGTAAATCCTGTAATGACCATGCTGAAAACGATTTAATAAATTTAAATAAGGACAAATCATAAACGTTAATGGTAAAGACTTACCACATCATAAAAAAGATTAATTTTTTAATATCCTAACAATGAAAAAAATAGCGATCCCAGTTACTGAAGACAATTTAATTGAAGACCATTTTGGTCAATGCGCATTTTACGGAGTTTATACTATTTCAGATAAAAACGAAATATTAGAGGTTCAATCAATAAAATCTGAACAAGGATGCGGTTGTAAATCTACTATTGCGAATGATTTAGCCACCATAGGTGTGAAATTGATGCTAGCAGGAGGTATAGGGTCAGGTGCAATTAATGTCTTAGAAAATTCAGGCATTGAAGTTATCAATGGGTGCTCAGGCAAAGTGGAAGACATTCTCGAACAATATTTTAATGATCAACTTACGGCTAGTGGAAAAAGCTGTTCGCAACATGAACATCATCATAGTCACGGTCATCAGCATTCTTGTCATCATTAGCCTGGATTCATAAGCGATCAACAATGAATGAAAACGATACAATTATCTTACAGGGGGAAAGAGTCAAACTTCCCACCAAATATGGTCATTTTGAACTTATTCCATTTCAAGAAAAAATAAGCCGACTGGAGCATATGGCACTCATCAAAGGAGATTTCACATCAAAGGACGCTGTACTATTACGAATGCACTCTGCCTGTGCCACCGGAGATTTATTTGGTTCATTAAAATGCGATTGTGGGGAACAATTAATTCAAGCTATGAAAATGATTGAGAGCAATGGAAATGGACTAATCGTGTATTTGCAACAAGAAGGCAGAGGTATTGGGCTCATGAATAAAATCAAGGCCTATAAACTGCAAGAGCAAGGTGCGGATACGTTGGATGCCAATTTGCAATTGGGTTTTTCTTCTGATGAAAGAAATTATCACGTCGGCGCTAAAATTCTTTTTTCTCTCGGTATAAAAAAAGTGAAACTATTAACCAATAATCCTGATAAAATTATTGGATTGGAACAAAACGGTATTCAGGTCGTCACAAAAATTCCACTGATCATACCATCAAACCCGTATAATAAGAGCTATTTAAACACAAAAGAAATCCGTATGGGACACCAACTAAGTGAGGAGAAATTAGAAACTCAATGCCATGATAACTGATCAATATAAATTAAGACCCAGATATGGAGAAGTAGACCAAATGGGATATGTGTATCATGCCAATTACGTTTCATATTGCCATCAGGCCCGAACTGAATTATTGCGTAAATTAGGAATCAATGACAGCGAATTTGAAAAGAACCAAGTCATGCTGCCGGTAATTTCTTTTGAGATCAACTATATAAAACCTGCTTATTATGATGAACTTATCACGATAAAAACAACCATTAAAGAATTTCCCAAAACCCGTTTTAATTTTGAATTTGAAATAACAAACGAGCAAAACAGCATTTTGACCAAAGCAAAATCCACTATTGTTTTTGTAGATATTCATTCGCGCTTGCCCAAGACCGTGCCTGATTTTGTTGAGAGCGCACTTAAAATCAATTTTAGCAGGGGTGGTGTATTAAAATAATTTGATCAACTGATAATTTCAAAAAATGCTCCCTAAACAAATAACCATAGATCCTATTGGTATAATTTATACCCCTTTTGATGATATTAATGGCATGCCTATTCAACCGCTGGCGGCAAAAGGTATTAGAGGTCATATTGAGCTGTTTCCTGAATATGTAGAAGGCTTAACTGATTTAGAGGGGTTTTCACACATTACACTTTTGTATTATTTTCACCAAATACATGACTACCAATTAATGGTAAAACCTTTTATGGATCATATAGAACACGGAATATTTGCTACCAAATCACCTAAACGTCCCAATAGAATGGGGTTCTCAACGGTAAAACTTTTAGGAATTACAAATAATATTATTCATATTGAAATGGTTGATATGCTCAATGGAACTCCACTAATTGATATAAAACCGTTCTTCTCAAAATTCGACAATAGAACAAACACCAAATCAGGATGGTTAGAAAATCGGCAAAACATTCCGATTAAAAATCTTCGTTCTGATAAACGCTTTAAAAATTAGTACTTTGCAATTTATTTTAGCAATTTTATAGTTTTAAATGAAAACAACTATGGCAAATCATAAACTAATTGAAGATCAATATAAAAGAACTAGTTTATTTGAAAAAGAAAATGTGAACTATTTGGTTAGAGTTTTAAAAAGATTTAATACTGTACCCAAAATTAACAGCATCAACATTATTACTTCTAACAGTGAGCCTGAACTTTTTAAAATTGTTCCGAATAAATCCATTAAAATTGGTTCAGCATTTTTAGATAAACCTGTTTTGGCTTTAATTTATTTAAGATACGGTATTGAATGGCAGCTTTGGTATAAAGCTTTGGGCGAAGACAAATCTGATATTATTTTATGTGATCTGGCCGCTCTTAAAGTGACTCGGATTTTTTATGAATTATTACCAAAAGAGGATAAAGAGAAATTAGAAAATATTGATTATTTTTTAGTGAATTTGATCAAAAAAAATGAAGCTATAGATGCTGCATCTTTATCAAAACATAAAGAACTACGTGGTTTTCACGGACTGAACAATTCTAATAAAGAAAGTGAAGAAGTTTGGAAACCAATTCTTGAAAACCTGGCAAAACCTACCGAATATTTGCTAATGACCGGAGGTGATCTTAGATTAAATATTGACGAATTTGAATTGTTAAATAAATACGGATGTCGCCCATTTCCAAGACCCGAAGCCTTTACTTTTGCCTCATCAACAGCCACAAGTGTATCAAATTATGCTTTTGATAAAACAGACAAGGTGAGAACTATTTTAATTCAAAACAGCTTAAAAAAAGGTTTAAAAAAAGCGACTATTGAGTTTTCTGAATTGCTAAAAAACAACCTGCGAAGAGCCTTAAAGATAAAAGATGATTGCCAAATCATATTTTCACCCTCGGGCACTGATTCGTCTCTTCAAATAGCAGCCATTACTCAAATTATTTCCGACAAGGAAATTACCCATGTTTTGGTGGCATCTGATGAAACCGGCAGCGGTGTGGCTACAGCCTTAAAAGGTTGTCATTTTGAAAATACAACAGCGCTGAATTACCCAGTGAAACAAGGAGACCATATCGAAGGGTTTAGAGATATTGATTTGATTAAAATTCCTTTAAAAAATGAAAACGGTCAATTAAAATCATCGACTCAATTAGATACAGAAATTTTTGCTGCTATTTCAAAAACGAATGAATTAGGGCGACATATTGTCTTACATACCATGGATCAATCCAAATTAGGCTATCAATCTCCTAGCCAAGAAATGATTGGTAATTTGAAAAAGCTTGACAATTTATCTATCCAGATTATTGTAGATGGCTCACAACTGAGATTGGACCCAATTGACCTACGCAATTATTTAAACAAAGGATATATTGTTACCATAACAGGAAGTAAATATTTTACCGGCCCTCCATATGCCGGTGCTTTAATTGTGCCTAAAAGTGTGAGTACATCCATTAATTCTGTAAAAAACACCTTACCAGAAGGACTGACCAATTATTACAATCATTCTGATTGGCCAACATCTTGGTTCTGTTCAAAAGATTTACCGGATGGATTCAATTATGGCTCTTATATGCGCTGGAATGCTGCCATAGTTGAAATGGACAGGTATTTCAAAACACCAATTTTATATAGAAATTTGGGCATTGAGATGTTTTGTAATTTTGTTGAAGAATCTATTAAAGAGGCCTCTTTTTTAGAACCGCTTTTTGGAGATGAAATAAAAATTAATACCTATAACAGCGAAAAATTCGGGCTTCGAAATATTCGCACAATATTCCCTTTCTTTATCCTTAGAAATAATCAAGTATTAACTATTGATCAAGTGAAAAAGCTTTATAAATTGCTGAATTCTGACCTATCAGATCGGTTTCAAGCATCTCCTTTAGAAATCATAAGGCTCGCTGCCCAAAAATGTCATATTGGTCAAGCAGTGAATGTAAAATATGGTAATGATGTTCAAAGTGCCGTTTTAAGAATTAGTTTGGGTGCAAGGGTTATTTCTGAAAGTTGGGTGAATAGAGACATTAGCCTCTATTTTAGAAATATAGAAGCACAAATGAATCAGATTACAGTCATTATAAAAAAGATAGAATTGATCCTCGACAATCCTGAATTGTTGCATTAAACAGCAGGTCTAAGTTAAGATGAGATCAAGAATTATAAGCTAGGAATAAATCACTATATCCAAGAAGTACAAGAAAGATTGTAACATAAACAAAGCAACAATTACTTTATAAATTATGCTGAAACATATGATAATAGGCTTCATTTGCATTCATTTTATCTTTAAAGTCTCTCACAGTTGTGTTCTTGTCAATAACCAATAATTCTATACCAGCCATATCAGCTAAATCTTCCATATATTCGGTGTTAATGGCCTGACTATAAACTGTATGATGTGCCCCGCCTGCCAAAATCCATGCGGTTGCGGCAATTTCTAAATTTGGTTTTGCATCCCAAAGTACTCTTGCGACTGGCAGGTTTGGCATATCGGCCATAGGTTTTATGGCTTCCACTTCATTTACAATAAGTCTAAATCGATTCCCTATATCCACCAAAGATACATTGATCGCCTTTCCTGAAGTAGCATCAAATACTAATCTCGCGGGGTCTGCTTTGCCACCAATACCTAAGGGATGAACTTCGCATGAGGGTATGCCATCAGCAATTGAAGGGCAAATCTCTAACATGTGAGAGCCCAGTACATACGATTTCCGTGGTGTAAAGTGATAGGTGTAATCTTCCATAAAGGAAACGCCACCTTGTAACCCTACATTCATTACTTTCATTGCCCTTACCATAGCCGCTGTCTTCCAATCTCCTTCGGCACCAAAACCATAACCGTCTGCCATTAATCGTTGTACAGCAATACCTGGCAGTTGTTTTAATTCGCCTAAGTTTTCAAAAGTATCTGTAAATGCATGAAAGCCACCTTCCTCTAAAAAAGCACGTAAGCCTAATTCTATTTTCGCAGCTTCAACCAAAGAATATCTTTGCTTGCCTCCTTTTTGAATAGATGATGTCAAATTGTAACTCTCCTCATAAACCGTTAATAATTTATTCAAATCAGCATCGCTTACTTTGTTGATGTGCTTTACAATATCCGAGGAATCAAAGCCATTTACAGCAAAGCCAAACCGCATTTGTGCAGCTACTTTATCACCTTCTGTTACCGCAACTTCGCGCATATTATCGCCAATTCTGGCAACTTTTAAATGCTGTAATTCATCCCAACCCAAAACAACTCGTGACCAAATACCTATTTTTTGATGCACCCCTTCATCCTGCCAATGACCCACTACTACTTTACGTTTTTTACGCATTCTACTCATCATAAAGCCAAACTCCCGATCGCCGTGAGCGGATTGATTGAGATTCATAAAATCCATATTGATGGTTTGCCAAGGGATTTCAGCATTAAACTGAGTATGTAAATGACATAAAGGTTTGTTGAGTATGGTTAAACCTTTAATCCACATTTTGGCAGGCGAAAAAGTGTGCATCCAAGTAATGATGCCAATGCATTTTTTTTCCACATTGGCTTCTTGACATACACTAGTGATTTCATCTGGCGTTTTTACAGTTGGTTTCCAAACAAGCGCAATCGGTAAATGAGATGAATCATTAAAACCTCTGACGATTTCTTTCGAATTTTCTGCAACTTGCATCAAAGTCTCTTCACCGTATAAATGCTGGCTTCCGGTAACAAACCAAATTTCTTTTTGAGATATATCTATCATAGTAATTCATCTGTTTCATTGTCCGTAATATGCATCTTTCCCATGCTTACGCGCGTAGTGTTTTTTAATCAATGCATCCTTTAACCTAGGTGCATCAGAATTTATCTGTAAAGTCAGCGTCGCCATTTTAGCAATGGTTTCTAATACCTTACTATTATAAACGGCCTTTGCGGCATCCTTTCCCCAGGTAAAAGGCCCGTGATTGCCAATCAATATCATTTCAACTTCTTTGTGCGAAAGTCCCTTTTCTTGAAAACAATCTAATATTTGAATCCCAGTATTATGTTCGTAGTTTCCCTCGATGAGCTCATCGTCCATAGGTGCAGCACATGGAATATCAAATGTTAAATGATCCGCATGCGTGGTGCCAAAAATGGGGATATCTTTTTGAGCTTGGGCCCAAGCTACTGAATACAAAGCATGGGTATGTGCAATCCCACCAATATCATCCCAGTTTTTATACAGATATGCATGAGTTTTGGTATCTGAAGACGGTTTTAACTTTCCTTCAATAATGGTATTGTCAAAATCTAAAATAACCATATCTTCAGCTTGTAGCTTTTCGTAAGGAACACCGCTCGGTTTAATAGCAAAAACACCTTTATTTCGGTCTACTGCACTTACATTTCCAAAAGTATAGACTACCAACCCTAAAGCATTTAGCTCCATATTCGCTTCGTAACACGCTTGTTTTAACGTAGTATAAACAGAACTCATTTATTTGTTTTTTGTGATGCTTTCGATAAAAGAGCTTAGCTCGTTATAGGATTGCATCTGTTTTTTATAAATCTCTACTTTTTCTTTTTCAGGATAATAACTAGCTTCAAAATCACTTCCCATCTTCCTGCTCGCTTCAATAACATTTGGATAAATCCCTGCAGCAACTGCAGCATAGATGGCGGCACCTAAAGCGGGTGCTTGGTCAGAACTCGCAATTTTTATGGGTTTATCCAATACATTGGCAAGGGTTTGCATAATAAAAGGAGATTTTCTTGCCACTCCGCCAATCCCAATGACGCTTTTTACAGCAAGGCCTTCCTCTTCAAATCTTTCGACTATTTTTTTAGAACCAAAGCAAATTGCATGTACCAATGCCTTAAAAACATGTGGTGCCTTTGTACCTAGTGACATATGGCACATGGCCGCTTTTAACTCTTGATTGGCATCAGGCGTTCTTCTTCCGTTAATCCAATCTAAGGCCGTTGGAATACTTTCAGACAAGGGAATATTTTCCGCTTGTTCGCTTAGTATTTGTATAAAATTAGCATCTATTTCTTGTTTTAATCTGGTTTTCTGAGCCTCATCCAGTAGGTCAGAAGTTAATACTAAATGATCAATAGGCCATGATAATATATCTATAAACCAGGCCAATAAGTCACCAAAAGCAGATTGTCCAGCTTCCAAACCTTCTAAACCCGGAATCACAGAACCATTGACTTGGCCACAAATACCCCTGACAGGTTTATCACCCAGGAGCTCCCTGGAAGAAACCATTATATCGCAAGTTGATGTACCCATCACCCTGACCAAAGTATGTTCTTCAATTTTGGCCCCAACTGCCCCTGCATGCGCATCAAATGTACCCACTGCTATGACGGTATCGGTACCAAGCCCTAATTTTTTTGACCATTCGGTACTTAAAGTACCTGCGACTTGGTCGGAAGTAAAAGTGTTCTCAAATAATCTATCCTGAATACTGCCGAGATAAGGATCCAGCTGTTCCAAAAAACTTTTAGAAGGTAAACCATTCCATGATTCGTGCCACATTGCTTTATGTCCTGCTGCGCAACGACTGCGTTTGAATGATTTGAGGTCTTTGTTTTCAACAAGTAAATAGGTCATTAAATCGCAGTGCTCCATCCAGGAATATGCTGCCTTTTTTACGGCACTATCTTGACGAATAATATGTAATATTTTTGCCCAAAACCATTCTGATGAGTAAATGCCGCCTTCATATATAGTGAAGTTCTTTCCGCCCCAATTTATAGCCAATTCATTAATTTCATTCGCCTCTTTAATGGCAGTATGGTCTTTCCAAAGCACCATCATCGCATTAGGATTTTCTTCAAAACCCGGAGTTAATGCCAGTGGTGTTCCTTCCTGATCAATTGGTATTGGCGAAGAGCCTGTAGTATCAATACAGATACCTTTTATCAATTTTGAATCAATATTACTTGTTGTCACTACTGATTTTATAACCGCTTCCAATCCTTCAATATGGTCTAAAGGGTGCTGTCTGAATTGATTGATTGTAGCATCGCAATATTTGTTTTCTTTCCATCGCTTATACCAATGAACTTTAGAGGCTATTTCTTGTCCCGTTGCTGCGTCCAACAACAAGGCACGAACTGAATCAGAACCATAATCCAAACCAATGACATAGTTTTTCATTGCTTACCTATTTTACACATACAATATAGCATTTTATTTCTATGAAGTGTGTATTATACACTTTAAAAATACGCTACTCATTCTACTTTGAAATGTCGGTCCTTGGAACAACATTTACCATATGTCTTACATCTTAAAAACAAATCCTTCTTTGAGCTTTTCGCGATACTTATCGATATCAAACCGGTATAAATAAGAGCCTTTTTTTGAAGACCCCTTATCTTTTTCATCCAGTTTTACTAGAATCCCTAAAGCGCTAATTTTACTCGTGAAATTTCGTTTATCCAGTTTTTCGTTCAACACCGATTCATATAAGTTTTGCAGTTGTAGCATTGTAAATTTATCTGGCAATAACTCAAAACCAATAGGCTGCGTTTTGGCTCTGTATTGTAATCTGCTAACTGCCAGTTCTACCATTGTATCATGATCAAAAATAAGTTCTGGGGCATGCTTTAGACTAAACCACTTTGCAGCATCCAATTGAATAATTTCTTCGCTATGAGACGCCATGTCAATTAATGCATAATAAGCCACTGAAATCGTGCGTTCCCCAGGATCCCGATCTACCTTGCTAAAGGCATAAAATTGCTCCAAATAAATGTTGTCTAACCCCGTAAGATAATATAAAATACGTGACGCTGCCTGGTCTAAATCCTGCTCCTTCTTTAAAAATCCTCCAATCAGTGACCATTTTCCTTTTTCAGGCTCAAAATCTCTTTTAATCAATAATATTTTGAGGTCTTCGCCATCAAAACCAAAAATAATACAATCTACTGCTAATAATACTTTATCCTCTTTATTGTAGCTGTTTAACATATAAAAAACGACTGATTAATTCACAAAAATGAGCTGACCATTAAAGCCCCGGGTTACTTCATTAAAAAGGCTTGATATAAAATGTAAATTCATATTCTTTTGGCAATACCCTATATTTATTTAAAATGGATATGGCCGTACCTCCCACTCCCGACATTTTATGGTCCAAGTTTAAAGTTATATAATCAACCTCTTTTAATTGACCTGTGTAATATGACCGCGTTAAATTATCCGTATCGTAAACCTGTGCGCTGGTATTAAAAGTCTGATCCCCCTTTATAAGCAAGCCATTACCCTTATGATCACTAATAGAAGTCCAATACACATCTGTTTTATTTCCATAATCTTGCGGGATGATATAGGGCACATAATCCGCTTTTGCAGTAGTTTCATACCTCCCAAATTTAGCACCTGTTTTTCTGTCCGGATAAGTCTCGTAAGGACCTCTTCCGTACCATTTTATCTGCTGAAAAGTTATCGGTAATTGAAGCTGGAGTCCTATTTTAGGAATCCAATGCGTGAATTCTCCAGCAGGAGAAGATTTTGTATGTACAGTTATTTCCCCATCGTTTGTAATCGTATAATTGAATTCATTTAAAAAACCGGTTGCATCGTTGTTACTTGTGGCAAGGCTCATAATTTTTAACCCTGCATTATTTTTATTTTTGATAATTTCAATAGAAGCTACTTCATGTTGTAAATTATTTAAACCTAAAGTATACCAGCCATTAGACATATTTTTTGCCATTCCTTCCGATTGATGTCCAATTGACGTAAAAAAGGTACCCCAGGCATCTAGCTCATTGGCAAGTGGTGCTCTCCAAATATTAAATTTCGGCCCTTGCTGTAAATATTCTTTTCCTTTAAAAATAAGCGAAGAAAGCAAGCCACTGTTTTTATCAAAAGTATAGGTAAAATCTGTTCCTTTAAAAACAATGTTTTCTGCCCTGTCATCGATCGATATTGTCGCAATACCTGTTGTTTCCTTTTCACTTTGGATATATGGAAATTCAAATTGCTCCCATGCTATTTCATGTCCTTTTTTTGCCCAATTTGTATCCTCTCTAAGCGTAAAACTTAATTCCAATACATAATGATTGCCATCTTTTAAGTTCTTGGTTTGAAATGGAATCTTTAAATCCGCTTTTTTTAAAGGCGCTAAACTAAATTTTAGCGAACCCGATTCTATTGTTTCTCCATGAGCTGATAATGACCAAGTTATATTGAAACTGTTTAAGTTGGTAAATGAAAACCGGTTGAAAACCTCCACTTCGCCAGCTTCCAGGCGCAGTTCCTTAATCTCCACAGGTTGTGGCGATTTTTTTAATTGCCATAATTCTGGTTGAATGCTTCTATCTGGCCAAACCAATCCGTATGTTCTTCCGGGCAAGCCAATGGTATAGTAATGTGATTCATCCCTGACAGTTTCAAAATCGAGCCAAAGTGATGCATTTTTCTTTAATTCTTCATCACTGTTTTGCAAGGCTTCAAACGAAACAACTTTATTGAAAATTCTGACATTATCAATAGTAGTATGCGTAAGGTATCCCAAATGATTGTCAATAATTTCTGCAGATTTACCAATATTTACAGGGTACGGACCATTGATGATATGACCTTTACAAGGTGCTGAAGCCACTTCTTTACCATTGATAAAAAGTCTTAGCTTTTCTCCATCATAAGTACCCATTACTTGATGCCAATTCCCATCCCAATTGTTTGGAAGATCTGCTTCTACAGCTACTTTCCTGCCTGTATGTACATAGAATTGAATCTTTGTCTCATCAGGTTGCCAAATACCATATTGATAGTTTCCTTTGGTGATAAAATAGGCGTCACCGTTGAATTTTTCGGGTTTTACCCAAAAAGAAAGTGTCAGTTGGTCATCAGAGATATCTAAGGCCTTATCCCTGTATACTTCTAACCAATCATCATGACCACTTAAATAAAGGGCCTGACCAAATTTACCCTCCTTCAAAAGTGCTTTGTTCATTAAAGAAGTCATGACTTTATTTGGTGAAGCATCAGGAGTAGTTCTCCATCTGGCATCAATACCAGGACTAACCCAGTCCCAAATAGCGCCACCGGTAAGTCGCGGGTATTTGTAAATAAGATCCCAATACTCGTCCAATCCACCAAGCGCATTTCCTGCTACAGACAAATACTCATCCATAAAAGATGGTCTGGGATCATCGCCCAGTGCAAACCGTTTTTTTAACATAAATGGGGTAACATAGCGAGGTCCAACAATATCTTCACATTTAATTGGATTTGTTTCCGGATTTTCATCTTGATTCCCGCCATACATCCATGCCGGACGACTCGGATCTATAAGCTTTCCTGCTGCAATTAATGCACAAATATTATTGCCTGGCCCACTTTCATTACCAGCACTCCATATGATTATAGACGCATGGTTTCTATCTCTATACACCATTTTTCGCATTCGGTCCATATACTGTTCTTGCCATTCAGGTTGGCTAGATAACTGAATATTACTATGTGCCTCATCACCAGTTTCATCAATGATATAGATTCCGAGTTCATCTGCGATATCTAAATATTCAACATTTGGCGGATAGTGACTTGTCCGCACGCAATTTATGTTGAATTGCTTCATGAGCATCAAATCCTTTCTCATGGTGGCCACATCCATTGCATGCCCTGTTTTTGGATGCATCATATGGCTGTTGACCGCATTTAATTTTACAGGCATTCCATTGACATAAATGGCCTTGTTTTTTACTTCTACTTCTCTAAATCCCGCTTTATGACTATAAACTTCGATGACTTTATGATGACTATCGAGCAATTCTAATGTGAGCGTGTATAAATTTGGGTATTCAGCTGACCATTTTTTAGGGTTTTCGACTAAAAAAGAGCCTGAAATTTTTTGAAATTCTTTCGCAAGGCTCTCCTCTCCAGCCTTACTTAGGGTTTTAGCTAAAATTTGATTCTTTTTCTCGTCAAATAAGCTCATTCGTACTGAATAATCTTTTAAATTTTCTTTATCAAAACTGGTTACAAAGGCATCAACATGCAATGTTGCATCCCTATAATTATGATCTAAATCTGTAGATACATAAAAGTCATGAAGATGTGTTTTAGGTGTTGACATGATATAAACATCCCGGTAAATACCCGCAAGTCTCCAAGTATCCTGATCTTCTAAATACGAACCATCACTATAATGCATCACTTTTACTGCTATGCTGTTTTCTCCTGTTTTTAAATAAGGTGTAATATCATATTCCGCCGGCTCCATTGCTCCTTGATTATACCCCACTTCTTTTCCATTGATCCAAACATAAGAGGCAGATTGAACACCTTCAAAGTGCAAAAAATGTTGTTCTTCTTTCCAGTTTTTGTCTAAGGTAAAAACCCTGTAATAAGAACCTATTGGGTTAAATTCTTTGGGAACAAACGGGGGTATTGAGCTGTATGGTTGACCTATGTTTCTAAACTTCGCATATCCGAACCCTTCCATTTCCCAGTTAGAAGGCACTTGAATAGTATCCCATTTTTTACGATTAAAACTATCTTTATAAAAATCTTCCGGGGCATTTTCTAGGTTCTGAGAAAAATTAAATCTCCAAACACCGTTAAGACTCATCATATGAGGAGAAGACTTTTTGTCCATACTTAAAGCTTCTTCTAAGGTATTAAAAGGCATTAAATTGGTATGGGGCCTCACCTGATTTCGCTGAAATATTTCAGGATTCTCCCAATCATTTTGCAATTGAGCAAAAGCTATAGTACTTATCAGATAAAAGCAAATTTGAAAACTCAGGGTTTTGTATATATTCCTCATAATTTTAGGCCATTTCCTACTTCGGGTTTTTAAAATCATTACAAAGAATTAAAAATATTTAATAGCCGAATTGCGTAAATTTAGTCAAAATAATGAAAGTTTGACCACTCTTATTCTATATTTATATCCTAATTTCGTAGCTGACAACCATGCAATTAACCCTTGAACTGCCGTAAACATGTTTAATGTTTAAAGAATAATTGTTAAATTAACACTTAAAGGGTAGAAAACGGGAGCAACATATGAAGTAATTTTATTCTTGATGATACAGTTTTACCCATTAAGTGTGCTCAGAAAATATATAAAACCCATATCAATTATGAAACCAAGCTTAACATTTTTTTTATATTTTTTGATGATCACCTCTTGTCTTGCCCAAAAAAGCAACAAGCAGGAACTCCCCTATAAAGACAATAGTTTGTCAGTTGAAGTTCGTGTCAATGATTTGCTGGAAAGAATGACTTTAGACGAAAAGATTTCTCAAATGAATATGCTCAGTCTTAACCGACTAAAGCTTGATAAAAACGGCAAAGTAAGTCAAGAATCATTAGATTCCTTATTCAATGGAGCAAGCATTGGAACCTTAGAAAGTCCTTTTATTGGGGTGGACGAAATCTCACAACTTTCGGAAGCCGCTGATCACTATTTACGCAATCACACCAGACTGGGAATTCCTGCCATACAAATCGCAGAATGCTTGCACGGACAATTGGCTTTTGGTGCTACAATTTTTCCTCAAACTATTGGACAAGGCAGTACATGGAATCCTGAATTGATCAAAAAAATGGGAGCAACCATAGCCCAAGAAGCGAGCCTCTCTGGAGTCGATCAGGCATTGTCACCCATATTTGATTTGGCAAGAGACCCGAGATTTGGTAGAGCAGAAGAATCTTTTGGTGAAGATCCTTTTCTAGTTGCTGAAATGGGAAAAGCCTTTGTTATCGGAATGCAAGGTGATCCTTTGATTACAAAGAAAAATATACCAGAAGGGAAACTAATGTGTACTGCAAAACATTTTGTGGCTTACAGCACACCAATTGCAGGTATTAATCTAGGACCAAATAATCTGGGCCCAAGAGATTTAAGAGATTTACACTTGTATCCATTTAAAAAAGTAATTCAAGAAGCCAATATTTATTCAGTCATGCCGGCTTATAATGAGGTGAATGGAATTCCGATGCATTCTAATACATACTTGTTAAAAGACATCCTAAGAAAGGAACTTGGTTTTTCAGGCTATGTTTTCTCAGATTACGAAGCTGTTGCTATGCTTAACTATTTTCATAAAGTAACCGAAGATAAGGCAAGTACAGCTATTAGTGCCATAGAAGCAGGTATAGATCTCGAAGCTCCTAATAGCTTCGCTTATTCCGAATTGGCTGATTTGGTAGCAACAGGAAGGGTAGAAATTGAATTAATTGACCAGGCGGTGCACAATATACTCACTGCAAAGTTTAAAGCTGGGTTATTTGACAAGCCCTATAAAGCTCCAAAAAAAGTTTCTAGCCTTATTCACACTGACACCTCCATAGAGCTGGCTCGGGAAATAGCTGAAGAATCAATTATTTTGCTTAAAAACGAAAACAACCAGCTTCCACTGGATGTTTCGACACTAAAATCTATTGCCGTTATTGGGCCCAATGCAGACCAGGTGCAATATGGCGATTATAGCTATACAAAAGACAACGCATCTGGAATTACCATATTAGACGGAATAAAGCAATATGCCAAGGATAAGTTTACAGTGAATTATGCGAAAGGAAGCAGTATTACTGGAGATGACAAGAGTGGTATTCCTGCAGCCGTAGCAGCGGCTGAAAAAAGTGAGGTGGTTGTTTTGGTTATCGGAGGCACAAGTAGTGTGCTATCTGGTATCGGCTGGGGAAAGGACATTCCTGGAGACTATCCAACGAGTGGTGAAGGTTTTGACAGAACATCGCTCAATCCACCGGGTGTTCAATCCGAATTAATCGAAGCCATCTACAAAACAGGTAAACCAATAGTCCTGGTCATGGTGCATGGCAGGGCGTATTCAATCGCATGGGAAAAAGAAAACATCCCTGCAATCGTTGAGGCGTGGTATCCGGGTGAGCAAGGTGGTAATGCAGTGGCCAGGGTTTTATTTGGTGATGTAAATCCCTCGGGGAAACTTACAGTGAGTGTTCCTAAAAGTGCTGGTCATATTCCTGTGTTCTACAACCATAAACCCTCTGGAAGAGGTTTCTACAAAAAACCAGGAAACCCGGAAAAACCAGGAAGAGATTATGTTTTTTCTTCACCGGATCCATTATTTCCTTTCGGACATGGCTTAAGTTATACCCAATTCGACTATTCAGATTTACAGGTACAAAATGCAAAACTGGACATGATGGGAGCAATAAAACTATCCATTAAAGTGAAAAATTCGGGAAAATTAACTGGAAAAGAAGTTGTTCAAGTATATATACAGGACAAAATTAGCTCTGTGACCACACCGGTAAAAGTTTTAAAAGCATTTAAGAAAGTTGAAATCAAACCATCTGAACTCATGACGATACATTTTTCTATCCCAATCAAAGAATTGGGTTTGTGGGACAAAGACATGAATTATATTGTGGAGCCAGGAGAATTTGAAATCATGATTGGCAGCTCTTCGACTGATATCAGACTTCGAAAACTGATCATGATTGAGTAAATTACTGACACTTATATGATCGTAAATATATCTTATACCAAAGGTTGAATTAGACTGTATGATGAAATTAACTATTGTTTTTAAGTTTTTCCAAATGAGATTACGCTTAGCCTTCTTCATGCTACTCGGTTTTTTTGTGGGGCATTCCCAAGAAATTCCATCCGAATTTACTCAGAAAATATGGCAGGCCCAATGGATCTCTGTACCAAATACAGATGGCAAGGCCTACGGCGTATATTTATTTCGCAAGCAGATCGAGTTAGAGAAGCAACCTGATGTTTTTCCTGTTTATATTTCGGCCGACAATCAATATGAGCTCTTTGTCAACGAAAAATTGGTTTCAAGAGGGCCGTCAAAGGGAGATGAGACGCATTGGTATTATGAGCAGTTGGATTTGGCTCCGTTTTTACAACCTGGTAAAAATTCCATTACGTCAAAAGTGTGGAACGAGGGGGAATTTAGGCGTGAGGCTCAACGCTCCAATCGTACGGCATTCATAATTCAAGGAGTCACAAAAGAGGCTTCTCTTATAAACACCAACAAAAGTTGGAAATGCAATCAGGATCATAGCTACAGTCCAATTTTAATTAGCCATTATGGGCCCAGACCAGGACAATTATCGTTGCCAGGATATTACGTTGCCGGGCCTGGTGAAAAAGTGGAGATGGCTAAAAAACAAGTGGGATGGAAAAATACTTTTTTCGATGATCAGAAATGGGAGTTCGCGCAACTCATATCTCCGGGAATACCCCAGAATACGGTCGGTCTCGATGCTGGAAATTCCTGGCGTTTATTGCCTTCAGGCTTGCCACAAATGGAACATACTCCCCAGCGTTTTAAAAAATTGAGAAGGGCCGATAGTATTCAAATACCTGCCAACTTTCCTGAAGAGTCAGACCCGATAGAAATTCCCGCTAACACCACGGCTTCCTTTATACTCGACCAAACCTATCTGACCAATGCCTACCCTACCCTCGATTTTAGCGGTGGAGAAAAAAGTATTGTAACACTTACCTATGCCGAAGCTTTATATAAGGACAGAAAAAATAAAGGTAACAGAAATGATATTGATGGCAAAATGATCATCGGTAGGATAGATAGTATTCTATCAAGTGGCGCCAATAACCAACAATTTACCCCACTTACGTACCGAACTTTTAGATACGTGGAAATAAAGATCGAAACCAAAGACGCCTCTTTGATCATTGACGATATATCGTCAGTGGCGGTAGCTTATCCCTTTAAGATGCATGCGAAGCTCGAAACCTCAATTTTGGAAATGGGCAAAATGATCGACATCGGTTGGCGCACCGCCAAACTCTGCGCCATGGATACCTATATGGATTGCCCCTATTGGGAACAATTGCAATATATTGGTGACACAAGAATACAAGCCATGGTTTCTTTATACAATAGTGGCGATGATCGATTGGTAAAACATGCTTTAAATTTAATAGACTACTCAAGACAACCGAATGGCATCACGTTGAGCCGCTATCCAACTATCAATGCGCAGATCATTACCCCATTTTCACTATGGTATATTGGCATGTTAAACGACTATATGATGTATGGGCAGGATCGTGATTTCATCAAAGGAAAGCTATCAGGAACAAGACAGATATTGGAATATTTTGAACAATTTCAAACCTCAGATGGTTCCCTAAAAAGTCTCCCTTCATGGGCCTTTACAGATTGGGTTAATGAATGGGAACGAGGAATGCCTCCTATTGGTAAAGATGGTTCATCTGCCTTATTAGACCTTCAACTCCTCATGGCCTATCAACATGCCGATGGTCTTGAAAAAGAGCTAGGATTAACGACTTTTTCAGATAGTTATAACATAAAAATAAGACAACTTTCTAAAACTATTAAAGCAAAATACTGGGATGAAAAAAGACAGCTTTTTGCCGATACTTCAAACAAAAATAGTTTCTCTCAGCATACAAATGCCTTGGCCATTTTAACCGGGTTGGTCAATGATGGAAAAGCTATAGCAATTGCAAAACAAATAATCGGTGAAAAGCAATTGACCCAAGCTTCCATCTATTTCAGATA
The DNA here is from genome assembly GCA_963780405.1 of uncultured Flavobacteriaceae bacterium. Classification (GTDB taxonomy): domain Bacteria; phylum Bacteroidota; class Bacteroidia; order Flavobacteriales; family Flavobacteriaceae; genus Lutimonas. Next base: position 369,533 of record CAWABX010000001.1, on the reverse strand, counting down.
TTATGTGCATCAGGCTTTGGTCAAAGCGGGACTTGGTAACGATTATTTGAAATGGTTGGATATATGGCGTAACCATATGAACGCAGGACTCACTACTTGGGCGGAAGACACGAATACAGATACCACACGATCTGATTGCCATGCCTGGGGTTCTAGTCCTAATATAGAATTTTTTAGAACTGTTTTAGGCATTGATAGTGCTTCTCCAAATTTCAAAACTGTAAAAATAGAACCGCATTTGGGAGATATCAAAACAATAAGCGGGGAAATACCACATCCCGATGGAAAGCTATCAGTTAGCTATGACCTAGAGAAAAGTCAAAAGGCCGTGATCAACCTCCCCTCTGGTATTAGCGGGAGTTTTATCTGGAAAGGCAAATCCCATGCGTTGACCAGCGGGGAAAATATCATTGAAATAAACCTTTGATAATCATATCCATTATTCCTAAGTCAAACAAGAATTACCTCACTACGGGATTAAATAAATTCATTAATGATTAGTTAACTGATTTTCTACCTGAAATAAAAATATGTTTTGCATGCCCTTAGTGATGGCTTCTTTATTCAAAGGAATTAAATTGTGATAGCGTTCAGGTAACGATTTCTTTAAGCCCTCAATCACATTATCTAATTTCACTATGGGTTTAATCTTGAGAAATCCTCCCAAAATGATCATATTGAAAACTTTTTTATTACCCATTTCAGTTGCCAATCGATTCCCTTCGACCTGATATATATCGATATCAGTTCTAGTTGGATGAATGATGATACCATTAGGGTCATATATTAAAACGCCACCCGGTTTCACTGATTTTTCGAACTTATCCATGGATTGCTGGTTTAATATAATAGCCGTATCATAGACCTTTAAATATGGTGAACTTATCCTTTCATCACTTAATATAACGGTTACATTTGCAGTTCCTCCTCTCATTTCTGGACCATATGATGGCATCCAACTCACCTCTTCGTCTTGCATAATGCCGGAATAAGCCAATATTTTCCCCATAGATAGTACACCTTGACCACCAAATCCTGCTATGATAATTTCTTCTGTCATGACATTTATTTTAATTTGCCTTTCACTTTAATATCTCCCAAAGGAAAATATGGAAACATATTTTCTTCCATCCAAATATTTGATTCATTTGGATCCATTTTCCATCCCGAATTACAGTTAGATACGATTTCCACAAAAGACAGACCTTTCTTCAACCGTGTGTTTTTAAATGCTGTTTTAATTGCTTTTTTTGCTTTCCTGACATGCTTATGAGTATGTACAGCTTGTCGTGTTACATAATATGTTCCTGGTAAGTTCGCAATTAACTCTGTTATTTTGAGAGGCGACCCCATAGTGTCAATTTCCCTTCCATATGGAGAGGTTGAAGTGCGCATATTGGCCAAGGTTGTAGGCGCCATTTGACCTCCTGTCATACCATAGATACCATTATTAACGAATATAATTACGATATTTTCACCCCTATTACAGGCATGAATAGTTTCAGCTGTGCCTATTGCAGCTAAATCACCATCACCTTGATAGGTGAATACATACTTATTAGGCCAAGTTCTTGAAATAGCTGTCGCCAGAGCTGGAGCTCTTCCATGAGCAGCTTGCGTTATATCAATATTCATAAAATCATAAGCAAATACCGAACAACCTACAGGAGCCACTCCAATAGTATCTTCAACAATACCCATTTCGTCAATTACTTCCATTGCTAAATTATGTGCTGTTCCATGACCACAACCTGGACAGTAAGACAGGTTTGTATCGGTCATTAAACAAGTTTTACGAAAAACTTGATTCTCGGGTTTAATGATATCAGTTACTTCCATTTTTTACGATTTTTTGTTCTAAGGCTTCCAAGATTTCTTCAGGGGTATGAATGATTCCTCCGGTTCTTCCAAAATGTGCAACAGGAACTTTACAGTCTACAGCTAATTTTACATCTTCGATCATTTGCCCGGTACTCATTTCAACACTTAAAATTCCTTTTACCTGATTCACCAATTCAAAAAGTGGTTGTTTTGGAAAAGGAAACAAGGTAATTGGTCTTAACAAACCAACTTTTATTCCTTTTTTACGTCCCAATTCAACTGCCTTTTGGGAGATTCTGGCACTTGAACCATACGCTACAATGAGATATTGGGCATCATCACAATGTATTTTTTCATAACGTAAATCCTCCTTTTCCATTTGTTCATATTTTTTTAATAATCTATGAACTCTTGCTTCCATTTTTTCAGGTTGCAAATCGAGTGATGTCACTATATTTCTTTCTCTTCCTTTTTTTCCCGTTGTGGCCCAATCACCATATTTTTCAATAATCTCTTCATCTGGCATCCGGTCTTTTTGGTCTTTGAGTACAACTTTCTCCATCATTTGACCTATCAATCCATCAGAAAGTATTAAAACAGGAGCGCGGTATTTAAAAGCAATTTCGAATGCATCGCCAACAAAATCTGCCATTTCCTGAACTGAGGCAGGTGCTAATACATAAAGTCGATAATCACCATGACCACCCCCTTTCACTGATTGAAAATAATCGGCTTGTGATGGTTGGATGGTTCCAAGACCTGGTCCACCCCTTACTACATTAACTATAACAGCTGGAAGCTCTGCTCCAGCCAGATAAGATATTCCTTCAAGCTTAAGAGAGATCCCTGGACTCGAGGATGAAGTCATTGCACGTTTTCCAGTACTGGCTGCGCCGTACACCATATTTATTGCAGCAATTTCGCTTTCGGCCTGTAAAACCACCATACCTGTTCTCTTCTTCAGGGCGTTGTGTCATTAAATATTCAATGACCTCAGATTGTGGTGTTATGGGATATCCAAAATATGCATCTGCACCTGCTCTTATAGCGGCTTCGGCTAAGGCTTCATTACCCTTCATTAATCTTAATTCAGACATAAAATACTTATTTTGATGAAATTACATTTAAACTATAATGCGATATACTGAAATTGCCCGATCCGGGCAAACTATGGCACAATTGGTACAACCAGTGCATGCTTCAGGATTACTCATATAGGCATAATGATATCCTTTTCGGTTAACCTTGGTTGACATGCTTATTACTTTTTCTTCGCAAACCGGTATACAGACTTCACAACCTTTACAGGTCTCTGTATCCACTACTATTGCTCCCTTAACTTTTGCCATATTCCTAATTTTAGAGACAACTTTATTGTGCAAATTATATTATTCATAAAATTAAGCTTATTTTATTATAATAAATATGATTATTGTCATAACAACATATAGGTTGGACGATAAGATTAAGCCATCCATATCCATTAATCATTTACTTAGTGTACTTTTAAAATAAAACTAAGCCTTAAGAAATGTGCAGCATATAACTCAGTTTATACTGCTTGAGCTTCGAACAATACAATGTTCGAAAATTGCATTTACCCCAGCGAATGTTCAGCAACCAATTTCGTGAAATCTAAAGAACTAATCATACCTCTTATTTCTCCTTCTTGCATCACAATCATATGATGCACATGATGTTTTAGCATCATTTTGGCAGCTGCCTTAGCGCTTGAATCCGGATGAACAAGGTGAATGTTGGAAGAAGTCATAATGTCTCCAACTGTTGTATCTTCTCTCACTTCCTTATTGATATCTGTAGCTGTGATGATCCCTTGAATAGTCATTTCAACCTTCAGTGTATCATTGGAACATGAAACAATTGGAATAGCATGAATTCCTTTTTCCTTCATCAGCATTCTAATATCCAGAACGCTTTGATCCGCCATCGCAGTTGTGACCGGTGCCGACATAAAATCTTTTACTTGAATTCGCATAAGTAACGTTTTGAGTACATAATAGGGTCATGATAGTTTCATTAAACAGTAGCTGGCAGTCCCGCTTATTTGCCCTCGTATAAATATATGAATACATGTCCATATTGCTTATGATAAAAATCATGCTATGATTATCAAAATTTTTGAAATTTGGTTTATCTCTTGCGAGGTGATCGGAGGTGAGGTGATGAGTTCCTTCCTGTCAGCGATCCTCAAGAAGGTGTCTTGACTAAAAAAGCTGATCAAGCTAGAAGTTAGATTTTATTTGGTATTTCAACACAACTTAAAACTTAATACTTAAGCCTTAAGCCTTAAAACTTGGAAAAGGATTACCTCCCTTCGGTCGGTGATCCTCAAGGGGTGTTGCTTGACATAAAACTTAATACTTAAGCCTTAACACTTAAAACTTGGAAAAGGATTACCTCCTTTCAGTCAGTGATCCTGATTTTGGGAACGATGCCAAAGCAAAATCCTTTTCAATTGTTTCACAATTGTGGATTTTTTGTTTTCTCCCCTTTATGAAAACAAGTTTTCAACGGGGTGAAAACAAAAAATCCCTTTAAACTTTCAGTTTAAAAGGATTTTACTTTGTCGGGGTGGCAGGATTCGAACCTGCGGCCTCCACGTCCCAAACGTGGCGCGATAACCGGGCTACGCTACACCCCGAATGATCATCGATTTTTCAGGTGGCAAAGATAATACTTAATCCCACATATTCAAGTAAAATAATTTATAATTATTCAAAAGCCAAATCATATATCCTGCTAATGGCCATATCCAACTCTCCCAAACCAATATGTCGGCTTTTCCTTAGATATTCCTTTCCTTCAACAAATAATAAGATTGTGGGTTCAACAAAAACCTGATGGGTGGCTGAGAGTTCTGCTGCCATATTCATATCAATACTACAATAAACAAGTTTTGGATATTTCTCCTTTAGTAATTTCTGCACCTTAGGTTCCAATGCTTCTCCTACTGAGCAGCTTATTGTAGCAAAATAGAAAAGCACTCCTTTATGAGTTCTAATAAGCTCCTTAAAATCAACTTCTGACTGTATTATTTTCATGAGACTATGTCTTGAATTTGTAAGTATTGATTCACTCTTTCGTCAATAAATCGAATTCAAATTTAAGAATTAAAACGGTTATAATTGTTACGAAAAAAAAGATATGGAATCGTATTTTAAACGCTTGAATTTATATATTTTTGTTATCCAAAATTTAAAAACTTATACCAATGAATGGCGATATAGAAAGAATTAAATGTTTAATTATTGGATCTGGACCTGCTGGCTATTCCGCTGCCATTTATGCCGCCAGAGCTGATTTGAAACCAGTAGTTTATACTGGGATGCAAATGGGTGGGCAACTAACCACTACTACAGAAGTGGATAACTATCCGGGATACCCCAATGGAACTGACGGAACAGCCATGATGGAAGACTTTAAAAACCAGGCAGAAAGATTTGGAACCGATGTTAGGTTCGGAATGGCTACCAAAGTTGAGTTCAGTAAAGAAGTTGGAGGAATTCATAAAGTAACCATTGATGAATCTAAAGTGATTGAGGCCGATACGGTGATCATATCTACAGGAGCGACAGCCAAATATCTGGGTATTGAAAGTGAGCAAAGATTGATAGGCGGAGGTGTTTCTGCATGTGCAACTTGTGATGGATTCTTTTATAAGGGTCAGGATGTTGTTGTGATTGGCGCGGGAGATACGGCTGCAGAGGAAGCCACTTACCTGGCTAACATCTGTAGTAAAGTAACCATCCTTGTAAGGAAAGACTATATGAGAGCCTCGAAAGCGATGCAGCATCGGGTGAATAAAACTGAGAACATCGAAGTTATGTACAATACAGAATTGGATGAAGTACTTGGTGATCAAGTCGTTGAAGGCGTAATAGCGATTAACAACATCAGTAAAGAAAAAACCCAGTTGGACGTTACAGGCGTATTCATAGCCATAGGTCATAAACCTAATACAGATATTTTTAAGGGAATTCTTGATATGGATGACGTGGGTTATCTTAAGACAAAAGGAAAAACAACAAAAACTAATCTGCCAGGTGTATTTGCGGCAGGAGATGTGCAGGACAAAGAATACAGACAGGCTATTACTGCAGCAGGAACGGGCTGTATGGCTGCACTTGATTCAGAAAGATATCTGGGAGCGCTTGAATAAGGTCAACTCAAATGTCCATAAAAAAAATGCCTAAGATCTTCTTAGGCTTTTTTTGTATATAACGTTTTCGTAAAAATTTTCGGCAAACTGAGGATAAACATTTATAAGATGTAACTTTGCAAACTACTAATTAAGGATTCAATCTATGGCTGATTCGAGGACCGCTTCGATGCGGTATTTAAAGAAATTTCAACACGTTGTTGACATACAGCAGAAAATCATTTATTTTTTATTAAGTATCATTTTTGCTTTTGTCGTCACCTATTGGATCAATTCTCCAGAGCTGGATCAAGCCCAGGTATATGTTTTATTCCTGCTCTTTTTATCAATAGGTTTATGGGTTACAGAGGCAGTTCCTCCTTTTGCTGTTGGTTTATTGATCTTTGGATTTCTTGTTTTTGCACTAGGAGGCTATTATGCCGAAATTGATCCCGAAAATGCTTCAAAATACGTAGCAAAATATGTACAAACCTGGTCAAATAGTGTGATCTGGTTGATGTTAGGTGGATTTGTGATCGCTGAGGCTATGCAAAAAGTAGGATTGGATAAGACCCTCTTCAAAATGACTATTTCCAAATTTGGTTCAAAGCCGAGAAATGTACTGTTGGGAATCATGCTGGTAACAGCCGTATTCTCTATGATCATGTCGAATACTGCCACCACTGCCATGATGATTGCGGCCGTAATTCCTTTTATCAATACACTTGATAAAAATGCACCCTTTGCCAAAGCCTTGCTGATAGGGATTCCTGCAGCAGCCTCACTTGGTGGGATGGGCACCATTATTGGGTCACCACCAAACGCCATTGCCGTTGATGCCATGAGCAATCATGGGGTTCAATTCGGCTTTTTGGAATGGATGATCATTGGTTTTCCTGTAGCCGTGATTCTGGTATTTTTGTTTTGGCTATTTCTGATCAACAAATTTGTTCCTAAGGTCTCGACAATTGATTTAAGCTTTCTAAATGACCTCGAAGATGAGAGTCCCAGCAATTCCAGAATATTCAATATCAAAAGAAAAATAGTATCGGGTGTGCTTTTGCTGACTTTGACTTTGTGGTTAACAGGTAATATACATGGCATACCTGCTTCTGCAGTATCCTTGTTGCCTATTATGCTACTCACCCTCTTGGGAATTGTATCGGGAAATGATATAAGAAAATTACCCTGGGATACCTTAATGCTTGTGGCTGGTGGTTTGTCTTTGGGTTTGGCTATTCAGGAAACAGGATTGGCTGAGTACTATGTTAAAATGCTGAGTAACTATGACCTGAACATCTATGCCTTGATGATTGTATTTTCCCTGCTCACTGTGATCCTTTCGAACTTTATGAGTAACACCGCAACCACTACTATTTTGATCCCAATAGCCATTATTCTGGTGTCTTCAAATAAGGTGATACTTCCTTTGGTGATTGGCTTGAGTGCTTCTGCTGCTCTGTTTTTACCTATCTCAACTCCTCCGAATGCAATTGCCTTTAGTACGGGTAAACTGGAGCAGAAAGATTTTCGTGCAGGTGGATTGTTTGCCGGTATCATAGCCCCAATTGTGATCATCATTATGGTTCTGATTATGAATGCAATTTATAGCACTTGATATCAAAAAGTGATCGTATCGGGTTACGATCTAACTGCTTTTTTAGGACCAAACCAATCTATAATGAGCAGTATTGTCAATCCTAGAAAGATATAAAATATCGCATACCAAGTAGTGATATCATTAAAATCTGGAAAATACCTGACATAATTTTCTACAATTTTATTGCCGAGACTATCAAATAGATAAGTATCTCCATCCATTTTGTAGATTTCTCTTTTCCAGGGCCAAACGTTGCCAAGTGACCCTCCTATAAACCCAATGATCAAGGCAGTAATGACCTGATGCCATCTTTTCAAAAGAAAGCCTAAAATATGTGATGTAATCACCAATCCAAAGAGAGAGCCCAAGCTAAAACTTCCAATAATCATTAAATAGCGCATCCTTACCTCATCGTGTATAAAATCAAAATTTAAAGTAAAAATATCCTGGATAGTTTTATATAATTCATTGACAGCGTCAACCAACAACAATACATAATTACCCATTAAAATTAGGATAAAAGATCCTGAAAGGCCAGGTAATGTCATTCCTGACACACCAACTATCCCACAAAAAAATACGAACCATAAATTGTCATTCTCCTTGGCCGGACTCATAAAACTTATCGAAACACCTATGGCAACACCAAGCCCCATTGTGATAAGGTTGATACGCGAAAAATCATTAAAATCTTTTGCTACATAATAAATTGAACCTAAAATCATCCCAAAAAAAGTAGCCCATACATACAGTTCGAAATTTTGAATTAAAAAATCCAACACTCTTGATACTGAGAAATAACTAAACGTACTTCCTGCAAAAACCAGCAGTAAAAATCTTCCGTTCACATATTGATAAAAACTTCTAAATCTTCCATCAATAAGAAGCTTCAAGGCTTTACTATTGATCTTCTGAAGCGAATAGATCAACTCTTCATAAAAACCAGTAACAAAAGCAACCAGACCACCCGAAACACCTGGCACCTTATTGGCTGCACCCATGGCAACACCCTTGATAAAGAGAAGTGTTTTATCCCATAAAGTTCTTGTGTTTTCTGCCATTTAATTGTTCTTTTTCAAAGCTAATCTTTCCAATAAAATAATAAATAAAAACCCTGCTCCTGCCAGCAAAAGTGCATAAGTCAGTTGAGGATCTCCATCGTATGACCCGGGTAAAACGCTCTTTTCTTTTAAAATCTTTAGCTTCCCGTTGATCATCTCTGCTTCCAGAACTTCCTTCCATGGCCAGATCTTATTTAAAGAACCGATAATAAATCCAGTCAATACAGCCAAAGTCAAATTTTCATAATGATCGAATAACCATTTCAACAAGCGTGAAAATGACAACAAGCCCACAACGGCTCCCAACATCAATGTTGCTAATAAACCTATGTTCTTATCATGAATTGCGTCCAGTACAGGTTTATACATTCCCAGTAACAATAGGATAAAACTCCCTGATATACCAGGAAGAATCATTGCGCAGATGGCCAAAGCTCCTGAAAGAAACACATAAGGATATGAAACATTGGTCGTTTGAGGCGTCAAGGTTGTAATAAAATAAGCTGTTAAGGCTCCTGCGATCAATAAAATAATGACTCCCAGGTTCCATCTGGTGATCTGCCTGGCTACATAAATAATACTGGCCAGCACCAGTCCGAAAAAAAAGGACCATATCAAAATTGGCTGTGTCTCAAGAAGATGTCGGATCAGCTTTGCCAAGGTGATAATGCTTAAGCCTATACCTATCAACAGAGATATTAAAAAATTGCCGTTAAGTTCCTTCCACATCGAAGAGAAACCTTTTTGTTTCCACAGTTTCAAAGTGGCGAGGTTCACCTTACTGATCGAATCGATGAGCTCTTCATATATCCCTGAAATAAAAGCAATTGTACCTCCTGACACACCAGGAACAACATCAGCTGCACCCATAGCGACCCCTTTAAGGGCAATAACAAAATGATCTCGAACTGTTCTTACTCCCAAAATAGCTAGCTAAAAATTTAAGAGCCAAATATAACGAAAAATGCTTAGTGTAAGCTGATTTAAGGTCGGGAAAGAAATCGGAAAAGATGGCCTAGGAATCTCCCAAACCTTTAAATTTATGAATCAACAATTGAACATCATCAAGATCAACAACTGTAGGAAACAACTCCTTAGCTACATCCAGATAATCAGGATCTGATTTTAATGCTTTTTCAAAGAAAAACAATCCTTCCTTTTCCTTTTGAACCAGAAAATGTAAACCGGCTAATCGGAAAGTAATCTCGGCTTGGTCTTTATACGTTTCTCTGGCATCCAACAAGACGACGATAGCCTCATGAAACTCACCCAGAAAATGAAGAACATCCGCCAAAGCAAGGTACACCTCTAACCTATCATCCTCTAAGCCTATACATTTATAGTATGCGCGGGCTGCTTCCTCGAACAAATTGAGTTTTAAGTTGATCTCAGCAAATTTATGCCAATACAAATTGTTTTCTTCGTCTATGCTAAGCGCTTTATTGATGTAGAACAAAGCCTTATGGTAATTCTTACGACTGATATAAATATCAGTTAATGCCAACCATCCTTTATCCAATAAAGGGTCCTCACTAACTGTTTTATTGTAAAAATCAATGGCATCTTTTATGGACTTCAATTTTTCATAGCACTTTCCAATTCTCAGGTAAGCAAAGGAAGTGGGTGTATCCAATTCCATGGTTTTATGATAAAATGCAATAGCCTCTTTATAGTGTCCTAGTTCCTCTAATGTTTTCGCCTTCTCTAAATGAGCACCAATAAATTCTTCATCAATCAAAATAGAATATTCAAAGGCCTCTAATGCCTTTTGGTATTCATATACAATATAATATTGTCTTCCCAATTGATGCCATGCAATCTCGCTATAGGGGTCCTTCTCTATATATTTAATGAGGTATTCTATGGCTTCATCATGCTTTTTAACCATATCAAAGCAATAGATCACATTATACAGAGAAGAATAATTTTCGTATTCAACGTCAAGACTTTTCGCAAAATTAAAACGTGCAGTATCAAAATCTTCCAGAAAGAGATACTCCATTCCGATCATCGAAAGTATCTCAGCTTCTTCATCAGCATACAACAATGCCATCTTGAGGTTATCCACAGCGAGTTGGTGCTTTCCTTTTTTTGAAAAAATAGCAGCCTTCTGAATATAGATATCTTCATTAGACGGTTCAATCTCTTTTAACTGGTCCAGGATTTTTTCAGCATTCTCCAGTTTTTCATCCAAAATCAGTAATTCAACGTGAATTAATTTTAAAGCGACTGAAGATGGATGTTGAGAAAGGCCTAAATGAAGTGCTTTTTTAGCTAACGAGAATTTTCCACTATCTACATAGTACAAAATGATCTCTTCAAATTCATTGGAATCAAAAAAATATACACTATTTGTTTTTAGCATCAATTCAAATTTGGATAAAGGCTGATTATCGTTATTATTTGAAAAATGCTGCATATAGGTGCTTTTTTGTTGTTACTAAAATAGCATCAATTAGACCCCGCGAACAATGTTGCTTTAATTTTTCTTAACAATTTAATTAACACCTTAAATTTTATTTTTCGTCACAAAAAAAACTGTAACTTTGTTTCATATTTAATGCCTTTAATGCTATTATGGCCAAAAAGACCTTACTTAACGAAAAAGAAATATTTATTATTCTTAATCGTTTGGCTTGCCAACTCATCGAAAATCATCATGACTTTAGTAATACCATATTGATCGGGATCCAACCGAGAGGTATTCACCTTGCCAATCGTTTGGTAAAAATATTGAGCGAAGATTATCATGTGAAAGACATCAAACTTGGCAAACTTGATATTACATTCTACAGAGATGATTTTAGAAGACGCGATGATCCCTTAAGCGCTAGTAGCACAGATATCAATTTTATTGTTGACAATAAGAATGTTGTTTTTATTGATGATGTGTTGTTCTCAGGAAGAAGTATAAGAGCAGCCTTGACAGCGATACAGGCCTTTGGAAGACCCAAAAACATCGAATTATTGGTGCTTATTGACCGAAGATTTAGCAGACACTTGCCTATCCAACCTGATTATAAGGGGCGCCAGGTAGATGTGATTAAAAATGAGCAAGTAAAAGTTGAGTGGAAGGAAAACGAACCAAAAGACAAAGTTTGCATCGTGCGACCAGACCCGGTATAGGTTTGGAGATCGATACGAAAACATATAAAAACGGGATTATTAAATTCAATTGTAATAAAAGAAATGGCTAAATTAAGTGTATCCCACCTGCTTGGGATAAAACATCTGAATCTTGATGACATCAATTTGATTTTCGATACGGCCGATCATTTTAAAGAGGTTATCAACCGGCCCATCAAAAAAGTTCCTTCACTTAGAGATATTACCATAGCCAATTTATTTTTTGAGAACAGTACCCGTACCAAACTATCTTTCGAGCTTGCTGAAAAAAGATTATCAGCCGACATTATTAATTTTTCTGCGGCCCAGTCTTCAGTAAAAAAAGGAGAATCACTGATTGATACAGCAAACAATATCTTATCGATGAAAGTTGACATCATCGTGATGAGACATCCCAATGAAGGAGCTGGTGATTTTTTAGCAAAACATGTCAATGCCAAGATCGTCAATGCCGGTGACGGTGCGCATGAGCATCCTACACAGGCTTTACTCGATTCATTTTCAATCAGGGAAAAACTAGGAAGTGTAAAAGGTAAAAAAGTAGTGATTATTGGCGATATATTGCATTCAAGAGTAGCTTTATCAAACATCTACGCCTTACTTCTGCAAGGAGCTGAAGTCATGCTTTGCGGTCCTACAACGCTTATCCCAAAGCACATTACTAAACTCGGAGTGACTTATGAAAAAAATTTAAGAAAAGCATTGGAATGGTGTGATGTGGCCAATGTGCTCAGGGTACAACACGAAAGAATGGATATCAAATACTTTCCTTCTATCAGAGAATATACCCAATTGTTCGGCATCAATAAAGAGTTGTTGGACAGTATTGATAAGGATATAGTCATCATGCATCCAGGCCCAATCAACAGGGGAGTTGAATTGACCAGTGATGTTGCCGACTCAAAACAATCCATCATTCTAAACCAAGTAGAAAACGGTGTTGCCATTAGAATGGCGGTTATATATCTACTGGCCCAACAAATCAAAAGAGATTAACAAATTAAGAATTATGGAAATCGATAAAACAGCTACCTACTACAGTATATCACCTTCTAAAAACGAGGTGCTTACTGAGGATGATGGTTTTCAGATTTTTTATAATGCTTTTTTGGAAAATAATACTAACTTTAAGAACGTAAATCTGATCTTGGATTTTTCTGAGATAATTAACATTGATTTAAATAAAATCTTGGTATTTTCGCAGTTAAGTGAAACGCATAGAAATAATCATAAGTCTTTTGTCATTGTGTGTAACGGAATAGAGTTTGATAAGATACCAGATGAAATAGTGGCAGTTCCAACCTTTAAAGAGGCAGAAGACATTATTGAAATTGAAGATATTGAACGCGATTTAGGAATATAAATACAATCTATGGTAAAAAAACTACTCTCTATTATTTTTTTATTAACCTTTTCTACAGCTCTTCTTGCACAAGATGATGATGCTAAGGATCTTGAGATTCTGGAAAACGCACTGATCGGGATTCATCAGGTTGTGGCCTCTCCTAATCCGTTTAGTGTTGCCACTAGGATCAGATTCGAGGCGGATGAAGAATTTGAAATCGATTTTCTTGTCAAAGACTTATTAGGAAACACTGTCTATGCTGAAAAGCGGAAAGCTGAAAAAGGGCACAACTCCATCACTTTCTTTAGAGATGAACTTGAATCTGGTATTTATATCTATTCATTAAAGACCAAAACCAAGGTTGTTTCCAAGCGGATCGTGATCAAATGAGTTTAAGGCTCACCATATTAGGCTGTCATTCTGCTACGCCCAGAAGTCTTGCGTATACCTCATCGCAATTTCTGGAACTGAACAATGATTGTTTCCTTATCGACTGTGGCGAAGGTACCCAAAGACAATTACGAAAATACAAGATCAAATTTTCGAAGATCAAATATGTCTGTATCTCTCATTTACATGGGGATCATTTCTTTGGTCTTATCGGTCTCATCTCTACTTTCAATCTTCTTAACAGAGATAAGGAACTGCATGTTTATGGGCCAAAGGGAATAAAAGAGATCATCCTCCTTCAGTTAAAATTATCAAAATCATGGGTAGATTACCCTTTGCATTTTCATGAGCTTAGTGCAACCGAAAGCCAGTTGATACTAGACAATGATAAGGTAGAGGTGTATACCATTCCGCTCAAGCACAGAATCTATACCAATGGATTCTTGTTCAGGGAAAAAGAACAAGAGAGAAAACTCAATATGTCGGTCATTCATCACTTTCCCGAAATAGAGATCTGTGATTACCAAAATCTCAAAAACGGTAAAGATTTTAAAAAAGAGGATGGCAGCGTCATTCAAAACAAAGAACTTACGCTTGATCCGCCGAGGCCAATTTCATATGCTTACTGCAGCGATACAGTATACGATGAAAGCATTGTTCCCTTGATACATCAAGTTGATTTACTCTATCATGAATCTACTTTTTTGGAAGAACATCTGGAATTGGCGCAAAGGACCAAACACAGCACAGCCTTACAGGCAGGAAGTATTGCGGCAAAAGCCGAAGTAAAAAGATTGTTACTCGGGCATTATTCGAGTCGTTATAAAAATCTGGAGGTTTTTCTGAAGGAAGCCAATGAGGTTTTCACAAATACGGAGCTTGCCGAAGCTGGTAAACAAATTTATATCGACACTTATAGCTGATCAAGACTTAGCAGAACCAGTGTGCATGCCCTTTCAAATGGAATTTTATGTTTATCCAAAATGGCTTCAAGCGCTCCGTTCTCAGTTCCGGGATTAAAGATAACTTTCTCTGGTTTTAACTGCACCATATATTGGTAATAGTCGACTTGATTTGCTGCATTCAGATAAAGACTGATGGCATACAGATTCTCTATTAAAAATTGTTCAGTTTGTATTTCCATAGATGCAACACTTCCCTTTCTTTTTCCCAAACTAAAAACTGAAAATCCTTTCGATTTTAATTTTATCATGGCCATGTTGGAATAACGATCAGCGTTTAGCGAGGCCCCTAAGACCAAAACATTTTTCATCAATTTTAATTTTTTAATTCGATCTGTAAGATTTTAATCCACCTAATAATAATTCGCAAAAGTAAGTCAAAAAAACTGACCAAAAACAAGTAAGAGTTTACAAGAATAATTAAAAAATTAGCTATAAACGTGAACCTTATATGTTATATTTAAAAATACCTAATACCTAAAGGAGGTAAGGCGAAACACTAAGCTTGGTAAGGAATTCTAACATTTTAGGGATTTTTTTTTGCCTTAAGGTTTTATTTTTTGGATATTGCAATCTTAATTCAAAATATATCCAGCACCCATGTTAAAAAAAATACTTCCATTTTTAGTGATTTTCACCCCTTTGTTGAGCCTTGCTCAGGAAAAAAAAGGGCTTGATGAAAAAATAAATGAAGAATTTATGCCTATTGCCACTTGGTGGGAAAATACGGTTCTCACACCAGTTCACATTGCCGGAAACGATATCCCATTTGTTTTGTTACTGCTTGTTTTCGGAGCTACATTATTCACAATTTATTTCGGTTTTCCGGCCATTTCAAAGTTTAAATTGGCCATCAACACGGTGAGAGGTAAGTATGATGAAATTGACCATCACAGTGTTGAAAAATCAGACCTAAATATCATTGACGGTGATTTAGTTGACACCATAAAGGATGAAAGTAAGGATGGAGAAGTAAGTCATTTTCAAGCATTGGCAACAGCGGTTTCAGGTACTGTTGGGCTAGGAAATATTGCTGGTGTTGCTGTTGCCATTGCAGTGGGAGGACCAGGCGCCACCTTCTGGATGATCATATGTGGTTTAATTGGTATGTCCTCAAAATTCGTAGAATGTACCCTAGGTGTAAAATATCGTGATGTGGGGGAAGATGGAACCGTATATGGAGGTCCGATGTACTATTTAAAAAGAGGCTTGGAAAGTCAGAACAAAGCCATTCTGGGAAAAATACTTGCCGTACTTTTTGCGATTTTATGCGTGGGTGCTTCTTTTGGAGGAGGAAATGCCTTTCAATCAAATCAAGCTGCTGTGCAAATTGTGAGTATGCTGGGATTATCTGGAGGCGCATCGGGCTTTGTCATAGGAGTTATCATGGCTATTCTTGTTGGAATTGTAATTATAGGAGGTATCAAGAGAATTGCAAAGATCACAGAAAAAATTGTTCCTTTAATGGCGATTATTTATGTAGTTGCTTCATTGATCATTATCTTTTCTAATATCAAACATATAGGAGATGCTTTTTCTTTAATCTTTGCGGGTGCTTTTGACCCTATGGCAGGCCTGGGAGGAGTTTTAGGTGTGATTATTGTAGGGTTTCAAAGAGCTGCTTTTTCGAATGAGGCGGGTGCCGGATCAGCAGCCATAGCGCACTCAGCGGTAAAAACGAAATATCCTGCAAGTGAGGGAGTCGTTGCCTTATTGGAACCTTTTATTGATACAGTTGTTATCTGCACCATGACTGCTCTAGTTATTATTTTCTTCAATATGGATGCAGGTGCATTTGATTATGGAAATTCGCAAAACAGTGCCGTACTGCTGAATGATTCCGGACAATACATAGGAGGTGTAGATCTTACATCAATGGCCTTTGACTCTGTATTACCTGGGTTTAGTTATATACTTACTATTGCCATTATCTTGTTTGCCTTTTCAACCATGATCTCATGGTCATACTATGGCCTTCAATCATGGAAGTTCTTATTCGGTAGAGGAAAAACTGCTGATATAATCTACAAAATTATGTTTCTGATTTTTGTTGTAGTTGGAGCCTCTGCCACTTTAGATGCTGTAATCAAGTTCTCCGATGCCATGATTCTGGCATTGGTTTTCCCAAATATGATTGGGCTCGTCTTGTTGTTCCCAAAGGTGAAAGAAGAAATGAAAAGGTATACAGATGCAATCAAAACTATAAAAGCTAAATACTAAAGAACTTTTTTAATGAATTTTTTAGAATCCCATTTCTGGTATACAAAAAGCCAAAGGAATGGGATTTTATTTTTGTTGTTGATCTTGTTCTCTAGTCAACTTGTACTATACTTCTTTGATTTTTCATCTCAGGATGACTTTAATGACGAGGAATTTGCTTTGATTCAAGATAAAATTGATTCCTTAAAAAATGTCAAAAAATTAAGTCCCAAGCAGCAAATCTACCCATTCAATCCTAATTTTATCACAGATTTTAAAGCTTATCAGCTAGGGCTAAATACAGAACAGACTGATCGTTTGTTTGCATTTCGAGAACGGGGAAAATTTGTCAATTCTGCGGAAGAATTTAAACAGATAACAGGTGTAAATGACAGCTTATTAGCGCTTATTTCGCCTTATTTTAAATTCCCCAACTGGGTAAAACACAAAGCATCAGGTAAGGAAATTCCTAAAAAGGAAGTTCTTCCTGCAGTAGTTAAGGATCTCAATAAAGCAACTCTTGACGAACTTTTAACCATTCCTGGTATTGATCTGAAATTGGCAAAACGAATTATTGCTTATCGAAAGATGCTGAAAGGCTATTCAACAAATGAACAATTGTTCGAGGTCTATTATCTCAGTAAGGAAAAAGCACTGAGACTCTTACAATACTTTGAAGTTAAAGAGATGCCGGAGTTAACAAAGATAAACGTTAACACTGCAAGCTTTAAAGAATTGCTTCAAACCCCTTATTTAGATTATCATCTCACTAAAAAAATTTGCAGGTACCGAGATCAAAATGACTTCTTCGAAAGTCTGGATGAATTAAAAAAAATTGACTCTTTCCCTATAGAAAAATTTGATAGAATAGCCTTATATTTGTCGGCGGAATAAAAGCCCCGACTATGAATTTTGAAATGTCCGAAACAAGGAATACAATAGCGCACTTTATCAGAGATTTTGCGAAGAAACATATTAAGCCGTTTATGATGGATTGGGATGAACACCAAACCTTTCCGGAAGAACTTTTTCATCAACTAGGCGCCATGGGTTACATGGGTGTTTTAGTTCCTGAAGAATATGGAGGAAGCGGTATGGATTATCATGAGTATATTACCGTAATTGAAGAAATCTCAAAAGTTGATTCTTCAGTTGGATTGTCATTAGCCGCTCACAATTCGCTTTGCACGAATCATATCCTTGAATTTGGCAATGAGACGCAAAAACAGAAATGGCTTCCAAAATTAGCACATGGTGAATGGATTGGAGCCTGGGGCCTTACTGAACATAATACGGGAAGCGATGCTGGTGGCATGAGTACTACGGCTGTTTTAGATGGAGATCATTATGTGATCAACGGTGCTAAAAATTTTATTACACATGGTATTAGCGGGGATGTAGCTGTTGTCATTGTTAGAACCGGTGAGAAAGGAGATTCAAAAGGAATGACAGCTTTTGTCATTGAAAAAGGAACACCTGGATTTTCATCGGGTAAAAAAGAAAACAAAATGGGGATGC
Organism: uncultured Flavobacteriaceae bacterium; assembly: GCA_963780405.1. Taxonomy (GTDB): domain Bacteria; phylum Bacteroidota; class Bacteroidia; order Flavobacteriales; family Flavobacteriaceae; genus Lutimonas. Next base: position 351,352 of record CAWABX010000001.1, on the reverse strand, counting down.
GAGCTTCAGAAACTGCAGAACTCATCTTTGTGAATTGTCGTGTTCACAAAGATAATATTCTCGGAAAAGTTGGTGAAGGGTTTATTCAGTCAATGAAGGTATTGGATGGCGGAAGAATCTCTATCGGTGCACTCTCTCTCGGTATCGCCAAAGGAGCCTATGAGGCAGCACTCAAATATGCTAAAGAAAGAGAACAATTTGGTCAATCAATAAGTAAATTTCAGGCAATCGGGTTTAAACTAGCCGATATGGCCACAGAAATTGAAGCTTCTGAATTGTTGTTGCACAAAGCCGCTCATGATAAGATCCAGGGTAAAAAAATGACCAAAATTGGTGCTATGGCCAAAATGTATGCTTCTGAAGTATGCGTAAAAGTCGCTAATGAAGCCCTTCAAATTCACGGTGGATATGGCTATACAAAAGATTTTCCGGTAGAGAAATTTTACCGAGATGCCAAGCTATGTACTATTGGTGAAGGCACTTCTGAAATTCAGAAATTGGTGATTTCCAGAAATATTTTAAGCTAGTGTTTTATTTTTTTAATCCGATGGCCTCAGCCTTTTTTAGCATAAAGTTATAGGCTTCATCGTAATCATTAGTGATCTCACCTTCAAGAATAGCTTCCTTGATGGCGTCTTTGATGATCCCAATTTCCCGGCACGGCTTTAAATTAAAGGTTTCCATAATCAGCTCCCCGGAAATAGGTGGCTGAAAATTTCTCACATGGTCCCTCTCCTCTACTTCTTTGATCTTTTGCCTGACCAGTGCAAAATTTTTCAGGTATTGTTTTTCCTTGGATTTATTTTTGGTCGTGATATCTGCCTCACAATGTGTCATTAGATCATCAAGGTCATCACCTGCATCAAAGATCAATCTTCTTACGGCAGAATCAGTCACATTCTCAGCCAATATCACAGGTCTTGAGCTCATCATCACGATCTTTTGCACATACTTCATTTTCTCATTAAGAGGCATTTTGAGCCTCTTAAAAATCTTTTTAACCATTTTTGAACCTACGAATTCATGTCCGTGGAAGGTCCAGCCAATTTTCTTGTCAAATTTTTTAGTTGGTGCCTTGCCAATATCATGCAATAACGCTGCCCATCTCAACCAAAGTTTGTCCGTTTTTTCAGCGATGTTATCAACCACCTGAAGGGTGTGGTAAAAATTATCTTTATGTTTCTGCCCTTTGATTTGCTCAACGCCTTGTAAATCGGCCAACTCTGGAAGAATATAAGGCAATAATCCTGTTTGGAACAAGAGTTTAAGACCAATAGAAGGTTTCTTGCTCAACATGATCTTATGCAACTCATCCACTACCCTTTCCTGACTAATGATCTGGATTCTTTTGGCATTTCTCGTAATAGATTCCAATGACTTCGTCTCAATTTCAAAACCTAATTGGCTTGAAAAACGAATAGCCCTCATCATCCTTAAAGGGTCATCACTAAAGGTAACATCCGGATCAAGTGGTGTTCTGATCACCTTGTTCTTAAGATCGTTTATGCCGTCAAACGGATCGAGTAAGGCACCATAATCGGAAGCATTCAAACTAATTGCCATGGCATTGATGGTGAAATCTCTGCGATTCTGATCATCCTGTAATGAACCTCTATCAACCATGGGGTTCCTACTATGCGCTACATAAGATTCTTTTCTTGCTCCCACAAACTCAATTTCAAGGTCCTTGAATCTCAGCATGGCTGTTCCATAAGTCTTAAACACCTGAATTTTAGGGTTAAAAGGCATTAATTCAGCTACTTTATTGGCCAGATCGATACCACTTCCTACAGCCACAACATCAATATCTTTCGGCTCCTCCCTTTCCAATAAAAAATCTCTAACGTATCCGCCAATCACATAGGTATCCATCTTCAGGTCATCTGCAGCTTGGGTAATATAATCGAAAGCAGGTAGTGAAATTGCCTTTTTAAAATCAGTATTTAATTGTAGCATGCTATTTTCTCAGGAACTCGATCTCTCCGAGATCATTTACTTTAATGATTTGGGAAGCTGAATTTTTCGTTTCAGCTGCCGGCAAATTTACTATATAATCTGCTTGTTTCAAAAGTAAAGGATCAATTTCGTTGAAACTTACGGGAGAAGGTGCCTGGCTAAAATTAGCAGAAGTAGATACAATGGGTTTGCCAAATTCCTTGATCAAAGCTTTACAAAAATCGTTTTGAACGATTCTAATGGCTACTGTGTCATCAGAAGCGACGACATTTTGAGCCAATCCTTTGGGATGACTGTAGATTACTGAGGTAGGATTTGTACTCGTTTTTAAGAATTCCTCGATCACTTTTGGAATAGCACTCACATATTTCTTGAGCATATCCATTCCGTCCACAAGAATGATCAAACTCTTACTTTCAGACCTGTTTTTGATCTTATATATCTTTTTAACAGCCGTTTGATCTGTTGCATCACAACCTAAACCCCAGATGGTATCTGTCGGGTAAATCAAGGTTCCTCCTGATTTTAAAACTTTTAAAGCTTCTTTGATTTCTTTTGTCATGATATACTTGTAATTTCATTTTTACCTGCAGGGATTTTAGGTAAATTTATGTAAGATCCTATAATTTTATCATACGCTTCAGGTTCGTATTTAATTCTCGCATCTCCTGGATAAAAAGTTAATTCACCAAATAACACTTTTCCATCCAAATTGTACAGATCCACCCTTACGAATGGATGGCAATCTGCAAGTTTGTTGGCTATTTCGATCATTTTTTCAAGTTTATCGGGTCGTTCCATAATCCCGGGATAAACATTTCTTCCCTTTTGTTTCAATTCCATTTTATTCCAATCCAAATCATAATAGGTACTGGTTTTGACCTTTTCAGAGACACTGTCCACCTGTATAAACTTTGCTGTTCCGGAGAAACAGTGAAATTTATAATCAAGGAGTTCTCCTGCCTTTGGGCTCAAATGTTTTTCTGAAATAATTCGATGTTTTACCTCTTTATATGCCCATTCTTGCCCACCTGTATAATAGAGGTTTTTAGACATCCATTTAAACATAAGTACCTTATTTCTGTTTTTCCTTAAACCTTTTTTAGACTCCACAATAATATACATATTACAACCGTGAGTGCCTTTCAAAACAAATTGTTCAGGAAGCTTATCATAATCAACTTGATTTGGATGATCATAAACAGCATATAACTCGTTTAAATACTGGTCTCCAATTTTCTCTTTGACATAGGATCTTACAGCGTATTTATCGACCAGCTGATGCAAAATTGGTAAATGATAATACACCTTTAACCATTGAATTTTCTGATTAAATTCAATAGGATCATTTAGATCAAGTTTTTTACCATGATAATACTCATAATAAACTTTGGCATAAAACTCCTGTGGGAGGTGCCTGTTTTTCTTGATTAAACCGTAAAGAATTTTCTTTATAAAATTCATAGTAGTAACTTTGCCGCTAAATTAGAACTAAAATAGCGCTTCCAAAATAATAATCTATGGAAAATATACATATGTCAGTGATCATCAGTACTTATAATGCTGTCGAATGGCTGGAGAAGGTTCTTTGGGGCTATCAAAATCAAGAATTTAAGAATTTCGAGATGGTCATTGCCGATGATGGCTCAGGACCAGAAACTAAAGATTTGATAGATAGAATGGTGAAGGAAGTTTTTTATCCTATCATTCACATATGGCAGGAAGATGACGGATTTCAGAAATCAAGAATTTTGAATAAAGCAGTTTTGGCTTGTAATGCTGATTATATTGTCATGAGTGACGGAGACTGTATTCCAAGAAAAGATTTTCTTCAAGTGCATGAGGACAATAAAGAATTGGGTTGTTTTATTTCGGGAGGATATTTTATGCTCCCCATGGACATTTCAAAGGCGATCACCAAAGAGGATATTTTATCTGAAGTTTGTTTCGAAAAAGCGTGGCTGAAAGAACGAGGCTTGACTTCATCATTTAAAAATAACAAATTGACCCGTCGATCCGCTAAGGCGAAATTTCTAAATAGTATTACAACAACTAATTCGACCTGGAATGGTCATAATTCCTCCGGATGGAAGAAAGACATCTTAAAAGTGAATGGTTTTGACGAAAGAATGCAATACGGAGGTCAGGACAGGGAACTCGGAGAGCGTCTTATGAACATGGGTATAAAAGGAAAGCAATTTAGGTACAGTGCCATTTGTTTGCATCTTGATCATAAAAGAGGTTATAAAAATCAAGAATCAATTTCAAAAAATCTGGCTATCCGAGCTAATGTAAAAAAAAACAACCTCACATTCACCCCATTTGGAATTGAGAAAGACTGATATGATTCAGATTTTATACGGCTACATCATACTCACGAAGCGCATCATTCAAAGAGGTCTTCTTGTTGGTTGACTCTTTTCTTTTCCCAATAATTAATGCACAAGGAACATTGTACTCACCTGCTTTAAATGTTTTGGCATAACTGCCAGGAATTACTACAGAACGGGCAGGAACTCTACCTTTCATTTCAACAGGTTTATCTCCTGTTACATCTATAATTTTAGTACTCATGGTCAGTACGACATTCGCACCTAAAACAGCTTCTTTTTCTACCCTTACTCCTTCAACAACAATGCAACGTGATCCTACAAAAACACCATCTTCAATAACTACTGGTGCGGCTTGTAAGGGTTCCAATACGCCACCAATACCTACTCCTCCACTTAAATGAACGTTCTTACCAATTTGAGCGCAACTTCCCACCGTGGCCCAGGTATCCACCATAGTGCCTTCATCAACATAAGCGCCAATATTCACATAGCTCGGCATTAGAATGGTTCCTTTTGAAATATAGGCACCATGCCTGGCAACTGCATGCGGCACTACCCTGATCCCTTTTTCCTTATACCCTCTCTTCAACGGAATTTTATCGTGATATTCAAAAATACCGACTTCCATCGTTTCCATTTTCTGGATAGGGAAATACAATACAACTGCTTTTTTTACCCATTCATTTACCTGCCATCCGTCATTTACAGGTTCGGCAACTCTTAATTCACCTACGTCTAACAGATCAATAACCCTTCTAATGGCATCTTGCACTTTAGGTTCGGATAATTGATCTCTATTATCCCAGGCATTTTCAATAATTTGACGTAAATCGTTCATAAGGCTAAATTAAGTCGCAAATATAAAAAAGCAAGAAATAAAAAATCCGTTTTTTTTATATTCTTTTAAATCAAAAAAGAGGTAAATTTGCAAAAATTATAAGGAATGTCAAGAATTCTTGCCCTGGACTATGGTGAAAAAAGAATCGGAATTGCGGTAACTGATGAAATGCAAATCATCGCTTCGGGTTTGGCAACGGTTCCTACGGAGGATATTTTTGAATTCTTAAAACAATATGTAAAGAAGGAAAAGGTAGAACTCTTTTTAGTGGGTGAACCTAAACAGATGAATAATACTGCTTCTGAAAGTGAAAAGTACATTACCCCTTTTCTAAGTAAATTAGCGAAAATGTTTAGCGATATTCCCATCAAAAGGATTGATGAAAGATTTACCTCAAAAATGGCATTTCAAACCATGATCGATAGTGGATTGAAAAAAAAACAAAGACAAAATAAGGCGCTTATCGATGAGATCAGCGCGACAATTATACTACAGAGTTATCTGTATAACAAATAAAAAGAAACCCATGATTTTACCCATTGTAGCTTATGGCGATCCCGTATTAAGGAAAGTAGCAAAGGATATCACCAAAGATTATCCAAAGCTGGAAGAGTTGATTGAGAACATGAAAGAGACCATGAAAAACGCTCAGGGTGTTGGTTTGGCTGCACCACAGATAGGAAAGGACATCAGGTTATTTTTAATTGATGCGTCTCCTTTTGCTGAAAGCGATGAATTGGAAGAGGACGAAAAAACCTTTTTACAAGATTTTAACAGGATCTTTATCAATGCACAGATCATTGAAGAAGAAGGTGACGAATGGGTTTTTAATGAAGGTTGTTTGAGTATTCCAAATATCAATGAAGATGTTTCCAGGAATGAAACCATTCGCATAGAATACCTGGATGAACATTTTGAAAAGAAAACAGATACTCTCTCAGGGCTTGCTGCAAGAATTTTTCAACATGAATACGACCATATTGAGGGCATCTTGTTTACAGACAAGTTGTCAAGTCTTAAAAAACGCTTGTTAAAAAAGAAACTTGATAATATCTCAAAGGGAATTGTTGACGTTGGTTATAGAATGAAATTTCCCAAACTGAAAAAATAGAAAATACAAAACACATGAAACTAGAAAAAGTAATTGCCATTACAGGTAAACCCGGACTCTTCCAGATCATCTCTCAATCGAAATCGGGAGTCATTGTTGAATCTTTGGCAGATAAAAAACGATTTCCCGTAAATTCACTACATAATGTCAGCACTTTAAATGATATTGCGATCTATACTTATGAAACAGAAGTACCTTTAAAAGCTGTTTTCTTGAGTATTTTTGAAAAAGAGGACGGTAAAGAATCCATTGACCCAAAGTCATCAAAAAATGAATTACTCAGCTATTTTGGTGAAGTACTTCCTGGCTATGACGAAGAAAGAGTCTATGCCTCGAATATTAAGAAACTGCTGTCCTGGTATAATGCACTTGTACAGGCTGATTTTGATTTTGCAGCGATCAAAGCTGAATTAGAAGAAGAAGCTTCAGAAGAGTAAAATCTTATTAAAATTATTTTATGAGCAAAAGAGAATCTCAGCTACAGGCCTTCGGTGAGCTTTTAGACATTATGGACGAGCTAAGAGAGAAATGCCCCTGGGACAAAAAGCAAACCATGAATTCTCTGCGTCATCTTACCATTGAGGAAACTTATGAGCTCGGAGATGCCATTCTTGATCATGACCTTCCTGAGATTCAAAAAGAATTAGGTGACCTCTTGTTGCACATTGTATTTTATGCCAAGATCGGATCAGAAACAAATGACTTTGACATTCAGGATGTGATCAACGGAATTAATAAAAAACTGATCAGCAGACATCCTCATGTTTTTGGAGATGTAGTGGCAGATACTGAAGAACAGGTCGCCAAAAACTGGGAGCAGTTAAAATTGAAGGAAGGTAAAAAATCGATTTTGGAAGGTGTTCCAAAATCATTACCTGCCCTTGTCAAGGCCAGTAGAATTCAGGATAAAGCTGCCAGCGCCGGATTTGACTGGGATCGTTCTGAGCAAGTATTCGAAAAGGTTCAGGAAGAAATAGAAGAACTGCATCAAGAAGTCAAATTATCCGATCAGACAAGAATTGAAGCTGAATTTGGTGATGTACTGTTTTCACTGATCAACTACGCCCGCTTTATTGATGTAGATCCTGAAAGTGCCCTTGAAAGAACCAATAAAAAATTCATCAAACGTTTTCAATACCTGGAAACGGAAGCAAAAAAAAACGGGGAATCTCTAAAAGACATGACTTTAGAGCAGATGGATGTGTATTGGAATCGGTCTAAGGATCATTTTAAGTAAATCATTCTCTTTTACTATACTGGTTTCAAAACTTTTGAAGCAAAGCTTTCCTATTTTTAGCATGGACTTGTGATGCCTGCTTTTTTCCTTTGGAGAGGATCAATAAATATCCTTAACTTTAATCTTTGTTAACCATTACAATTGTCGATGAAAATTTATTTAAGCATCCTGCTCTGTTTATGTAGCGTGTCCAACTCTTTTGCCCTTAGTGATATCGGTTTTTCAGGAGAAACCATCACCTTTAAGGCGAGTGACGGGGTTGCTGTAACCGCAGACCTCTATATGGCCCATGAAGCCACTGCACCGTTTATCCTACTCTACCATCAGGCAGGTTACAGCAGAGGGGAATACAGAAGCATTGCACCTCAATTGAATGCGATGGGGTTTAATTGTATGGCAGTAGACCAACGATCTGGAGACAAAGTGAATGGTGTTATTAATGAAACTCACAAAGGAGCGGTTGCTGCAAATCTTCCAACTGAATATCTTGATGCCATTCCAGATATGGAAGCCGCTTATTTGTATGTAAAATACAGCATTAAACCGGATAAAATTATCTTATGGGGTAGCTCCTACTCTGCTGCCATATTGTTTTATATGGGAAGTGTCCACCATAAGAATCTGAGCGGCATCCTGTGTTTTGCTCCCGGAGACTACTTTAAAATCAATCATAAGGAACTTAAAACCTTTGCGGCCAGAATAACCTGTCCTGTTTTTGTGACTTCAGCAAAAAATGAATACCAAAACTGGAAGGGTATGTATGACCAGGTCAAATCAGAAAAATCATATTTTTTGCCTGAGACGGAAGGAAAACACGGGTCCAAAGCTTTATGGGACAACAATCCAAGCCACCAAGCGTACTGGGCAGCTGTTAGCAAATTTTTAAAGACACTTTGAGACTAATTTATCATTTAAAGAAACACATAAAACATCATTCTTATCATCCAATTAGTTAAACAAGATCATGACCAAAGTAAAACACATTACAGCACAAATTGAACAATTATGCCCTTTGACCTATGCCGAAGACTTTGACAATGTAGGCCTTTTAGTAGGAGACAGTGAACAGGAAGTCAAAGGAATATTGGTTAGCCTCGACTGCCTTGAAACCACCATTGATGAGGCTATAGAGAATAAATGTAATCTGATCGTCTCATTTCATCCTATTATTTTTAAAGGATTAAAAAAGCTCAATGGAAAAAGTTATGTGGAAAGAACGGTGATCAAAGCCATAAAAAATGATATTGCCATTTATGCGATGCATACTGCCCTTGATAATTCATTCAAAGGTGTATCTGCAAAAATGGCAGCAATGCTTGAACTGGAAAATACCAAGGTTTTGATGCCACAAAAAGGGCACTTGAGAAAATTGACTACCTATGTACCTGAAAATTCCGTTGAAGAAATTAGGGAAGCGCTTTTTCAAGCAGGTGCAGGTCATATTGGTAATTACAGCCATTGTAGTTTTAACCTGCAAGGAGAAGGCACCTATCTAGGTAATGAGCATTCAGATCCGACAATCGGTCATAAAGGTAAACTTGAAACCGTAGGTGAGCATTTTATTAGCGTCATTTTTGAAAAACATCAGGAGTCAAAAATTCTACAAGCCCTTGACGATACGCATCCCTATGAAGAAATTGCCTATGACATTGTAAGTCTTGAAAATGTGCATGACAGGATTGGAATGGGTATGGTAGGTGAATTGAAGCAAGCACTGAGTCCGCATAACTTATTTGAAAACCTCAAACGTACCTTCGGTCTTCAGATCATAAGACATTCTGAAATTATTGAAGGTGACATCAAAAAAATTGCAGTTTTAGGAGGATCAGGAAGCTTTGCGATTGAGCAGGCCATCAAATCGGGAGCTGACATTTTTATTACTGCTGATCTAAAATATCACGATTTTTACAAGGCAGAAGGAAAATTAATTCTTGCCGACATTGGACATTATGAAAGTGAACAGTTTACAAAAAATCTTTTAGTCGAGTATCTTACAAAAAAAATCACTAATTTTGCACCTGCCTTGCCGAAAAGCAGGATAATTTTAGCGAAAAACAATACAAATCCGATCAACTATTTTTAGAGATGACAAAAAAGAAAGAGGTTACCGTTGAAGAAAAATTAAGAGCGTTGTATGATTTACAGCTTATTGATTCTAGAATTGATGAGATCAAAAATACCAGAGGAGAATTACCTCTGGAAGTGAAAGACCTTGAAGATGAGATAGAAGGTTTGCAGACCAGATTGAACAATTTCAGTACTGATATTGAAAACCTTGAAACTGGCATTGCCAATAAGAAGAATAATATTGAGGAAGCTAAATCATTATCTAAAAAATACCAGGAACAACAAAAGAACGTAAGAAACAACAGGGAATTTGATTCTATTTCAAAAGAGATTGAATATCAGGACCTTGAGATCCAATTAGCAGAGAAACACATTCGTGAGTTCGAAGCAAAAATTGCTGCAAAAAATGAAATCATTTCTGCTGCCAAAGAAAAAATGGAAGAAAAGGCTACCCATTTGAAACACAAACAAGATGAGCTAAATTCTATCCTGGAAGAAACTGAAAAAGAAGAAAATCTACTTCATAAAAAATCTGAAGAATACGGTAAACTGATTGACGAAAGACTTTTAAAGGCTTATCATAAAATCAGATCGAATGTTAGAAATGGTTTAGCCGTGGTAACTATTGAAAGAGGTGCTTCAGGTGGATCGTTTTTTACAATTCCACCACAACGTCAGGTAGAAATTGCTACCAGAAAAAAAATCATCACTGATGAGCATAGTGGAAGAATCTTGATTGATTCCCAGCTTGCTGATGAAGAGAAAGAAAAAATGTCTAAATACTTTTCTTAAACTCCGTCAGTTTAATCATGGATTTTTAAGGAAACAATGAATTTTCAACATATAAATAAAGCGATAATGAAATTAAAATTTTTAATCATTATCGCTTTAACGTTTTTATCACTCAGCTCATGTGGTAAAGTTGAGAACAATGATAAGGTTGCAAAAGGAGAAGAAATCTACAATATGCATTGTGCCAGGTGCCATATTGCTCCAGATATTAACGACCTGCCCAAGGAATATTGGGTCAAGTATATCTTACCCGAAATGGCGGCCAGAATGGGTATAAAAGATGGAAACTTCAAACCTTATGACCGTTTGAAATTTAAAGAAATGGAAATTATCCATAACTCAGGTATCTATCCATATATGCCCATTTTAAATGATCGTGATTGGAACATTTTAAAGGAGTATATTTTAAATATCGCGCCGGACAGTCTTCAGCCCATAGTTCATAAAGGAAGTTTTAAAGAACAAACATTGTTTAAACCCAGAACCTTAGCGATTGATGAAACCCCAGGATCTTATATTACATTTCTTAAATATGTAGCTGACGGAAACAAGATGTGGATGGGTGATATTTCAGGTAAAGTGATGGAACATCAGTTCGGTTCAGGCAATACCTCAACACTTCATACGGTTGAAAATGCAGTTACAGATTATATAGAAAAGGATACTGTTTCCTATATAACAGATGTGGGCATTTTGGATCCTTCAGAATTATCAACTGGTAAGATCGTTGCAGCTTATAAGGATGACTATGTTCATATTCCCGACACTTTGCACAGACCTGTAAATAACGTTGTGATCGATCTAAACAATGACGGAATTGAAGAAATGGTCATAAGTGAATTTGGTCATCTTACCGGGCAATTATCCCTTCTTTTTAAAAATGAGACAGGAGCTTATACCAAAAAAACCTTGTTATACCAACCAGGGACCATTCGGTCAGTTGTTAAAGACATGGATCATGATGGTAAATTAGATATTGTTGCGATTACCTCTCAGGGCGATGAAAGCATTACCATTTTATACCAGAAAGACGATTTACAGTTCCGAAGTGATAAAGCGATCAGATTCAGTCCTATTTATGGCAGTAGTTGGTTTGAATTGCTTGATTATGATGGAGATGGAGATGAGGATATCATCACCGTCAATGGTGACAATGCTGACAAAACCTATGTTCAAAAACCATATCACGGTTTAAGGATTCATTTGAATGACGGAAACAATCAATTTACTGAGACCTACTTTTACCCGCTCAACGGCGCCACAAGATTTGTCGCCAACGACTTTGACCAGGATGGAGATACTGACTTTGCCATCATATCAACTTTTCCCGATTATGAGAACTATCCTGACTATTCGATGGTTTATCTGGAGAATTTGAATGCGGCTTCCTATGAGTTTCAAACCCACTCCTTTGACGAGGCAAACTTAAGCAGGTGGTTATTGCTGGATATAGGAGATGTTGATCTGGATGGGGATACTGATATTATTCTAAGTGCCTTTACCTATGTCTTTACCCCAGTGCCTGCCGCCATAACTGCGGCCTGGAAAGAAAATAATGCGGATATCATGATCTTGGAAAATACACTATTTGATAAAGATCAGGTAAAGTAAATACCATACTATAGGCAGGGCTTCTATCCAAAACGCCGTGTAAAATCGGCCTCGTTTTATTCCGGAAAAAGCAACGAACATGATCGACATGCCCATTATGAAAAGGTTTATCCAGAAGTCATTGGGATTTTTATAAGGAATCATTAAGTCAAGCAGAACAACAAGCATAAGCATCATGACTGCCATGAGTTTTGATCGGTTCACACCCAGTAACTGTGGTATGGTGTTCAATCCAGGGAGGTCAAACTGAGCATCACGTATATCAAAAGGAATGGTGATAGCAAGAATAAAAAGAAATCGCTGAGCAATAGCGATATAGGCATCGGGCGTATCGTGTATTCGAGCTGAGAATAATGGAAGGTATAAAGTCAGGCCGGTCCAGGTTATTGCAATCAAAAAAAGCTTTAAGCCCGGAACATTCCTTAACCCTGTCATTTTTTTTTTAAATGGAAAAACGTAGAACAGCGTGGCCAGAAAAAAAGGAACCAACACAAGAATATCAACCATCCTAAAATTTAAAAGATAGTAAACACTCCCAATCAAAGCCAAACTATTCAAAACGATAAGAGATCTTTTATTGGCTCTGATCCATATGGAGGTCATGCTATTGAGCTTATCCAGCTGGAACAAGCGTATAAAATTATAGGACAATACAGTAGAAACGAAAACAAAATTAGCCAGTGACTGGTTATTGATATCGAATTGCAGGAATGAAATCTTTGTCAAACAATAGGCTGCAACTGCCACATGAATATTCCCAAAAACATAAAAAGCGAAACTCTGTTTCAATAGCTGCATTGTCTAAATTCTGAATTATAAAAATAATTAAATATTTCACTATTATATCGTTTTCAAAAGCGAATTGATTTCATCAAAATTAAGTACTTTTGTGTTCCTTTAAATAAAGAAATATTATGCGAACAGATTCTTTTGTTTTACGTCATCTTGGACCAGGCCAGAATGAAGTGTCTGAAATGTTAGACACCATTGGAGTAAACTCACTTGACGAATTGATTTACAACACAATACCTAATGACATTCGATTAAAGAATGTTTTGAATTTACCTGAAGCCATGAGTGAAAATGAATTTGCTTCTCATATTCAAAAATTAGGAAATAAAAACAAACAATACAAATCATACATCGGTCTGGGTTATCATCCCACCATTCTCCCCGCGGTGATCCAAAGAAATATTTTTGAGAATCCAAGTTGGTATACCTCCTATACCCCCTATCAGGCAGAAATTTCTCAGGGTAGATTAGAAGCCTTGCTCAATTTTCAAACCGTAATTTCTGACCTTACAGGATTGCCGGTAGCGAACTCCTCTTTACTTGATGAAGGTACAGCTGCTGCGGAGGCCATGATCATGTTATGGAATGGAAGGACCAGAAATCAGAAAAAAAACGGCGCAAATAAATTTTTTGTTTCTGTCGATGTTTTGCCTCAAACCAGAGATATTTTGATCACCAGAGCCGAACCATTGGGAATAGAATTGGTACATGGCGATCATCGGGAGGTAACTCTTGATGAAGACTTCTTTGGTTGTATTTTGCAATATCCGGCAAAGGATGGAATGATCTTTGACTATACTTCTTTTATCACAGAAGCCCATACAAAAGAGATAAAGGTTGTGGTAGCAGCTGATATACTGAGTCTTGCTATCTTAAAATCTCCGGCCGAAATGGGTGCTGATGTTGCTGTGGGTACCACTCAACGTTTTGGCATACCTCTTGGGTTTGGAGGACCTCATGCCGCTTTTTTTGCAACTCATGAAGAATACAAACGTTTGATCCCTGGAAGGATCATTGGCGTTACGATTGACACAGATGGCAACAGGGCCCTGAGAATGGCCTTGCAGACCAGAGAACAACATATCAAAAGAGAAAGGGCTACTTCAAATATTTGTACGGCTCAGGCACTTCTTGCGATCATGGCTGGCATGTATGCTGTTTATCATGGAGGAGAAGGAATCAAATACATCGCAAGACATATTCATTCTTTGACCAATATTCTTGACCAGGCATTGCTCAAACTAGGGTTGGTGCAGGAAAATAGTGCTTTTTTCGATACATTAAAAATAAAAGTCTCTAATGCCGACAAATTAAAGCGCATTGCTGAAGAGCAAGAAGTCAATTTTAACTATATCGACGAAAACACAATCAGTGTAGCCATTAATGAAACGACTACAGAATCAGATGTCGAACAAATTATAGATATTTTAGCGCAAGCTGAGAACTTGTATTCTTTTAAAATTACAGACTGCCCGGTATCTTTAACAATTCCTTCGACTTTGAAACGTACTTCGGCATTTCTGACCCATGATGTGTTTAAAAAGTATCATTCTGAAACGGAGATGATGCGATACATCAAAAGGCTAGAAAGAAAAGATATTTCTTTGGCTGATTCAATGATATCATTAGGCTCATGTACTATGAAACTAAATGCTGCAACAGAAATGCTGCCGCTTAGCATGAGTAACTGGAATTCTATCCATCCTTATGTTCCTGTAAATCAGGCTCAGGGATATCATGAAATGCTCAAAGAACTCGAGTCTCAACTTAACGAAATCACAGGCTTCGCCGGAACTTCCCTACAACCCAATTCAGGAGCTCAGGGAGAATATGCCGGCCTAATGGTGATCAGGGCTTTTCACCACTCCAATGATCAGAGCCATAGAAATATTTGTTTGATACCTGCTTCTGCACATGGAACCAACCCTGCTTCAGCAGTAATGGCCGGGATGAAAGTGGTGGTAACCAAAACTTCTGAAACAGGGAATATAGATCTGGAGGATCTGAGAGAAAAAGCCATTTTACACAAAGATAACTTAGCTGCACTGATGGTTACCTATCCGTCTACACATGGTGTTTTTGAATCGGAGATCAGAGAAATCACAAAGATCATTCACGATAACGGAGGTCAGGTTTATATGGATGGAGCAAATATGAATGCACAGGTAGGTCTTACCAATCCTGCCAAGATTGGTGCAGACGTTTGTCATTTGAACCTTCATAAGACTTTTGCGATCCCCCATGGAGGAGGTGGCCCCGGAGTTGGGCCTATTTGTGTGGCTGCCCATTTGGTAGACTTTTTACCCTCAAATCCGATCATCAAAACAGGAGGAACCAAGGCGATCACTGCAATTTCTGCAGCACCTTTTGGCTCTGCTATGGTTGATTTGATCTCTTATAGTTATATTAAAATGCTAGGAAGTAGCGGCTTAACCAGGTCTACTGAAATAGCTATTTTAAATGCCAATTACCTCAAGGCACGATTGGAAAAATATTATAAGATCCTTTACGCAGGTGAAAAGGGATTTGCAGCTCATGAAATGATTGTTGATTTCAGAGAATTTAAAGCCAAGGGAATAGAAGTGACTGATATCGCTAAAAGATTAATGGATTTTGGTTTTCATGCCCCTACCCTTTCTTTTCCGGTGGCAGGGACTTTAATGATTGAGCCGACAGAAAGTGAAAACAAACAAGAAATAGATCGATTTGCCGATGCACTGATCCAGATCAAAAGCGAAATTGACAACTATGACGGAGGTGATAGTGTTCTTAAAAATGCTCCACACACCCAAGCCATGCTTACGGCTGATCACTGGGAATATGCTTATACCAGAAAAGAAGCTGCTTTTGCACTTGATTATATTGCTGATCACAAATATTGGCCTCCGGTAAGAAGGGTAAACGACGCTTACGGAGACAGGCATTTGGTTTGCTCATGTAATCCAATTGAAGATTATATCGAACAATAGAATAATGAATAAAAATATGGAATATCATTGTTGCAATTAACAAAAGCATGAATTCGCTACATAAAGCATAAGAATTCTAAAACTTTGTTCTTTTTTTTAGAATTTAATTATCTAAAAAAATTGTATTTTTGCCATTCCGTAAAAATTTTAATGACAAATGAAGAAAATAACAAAACAAACCTATATCAACTGGTACAAAGACATGTTGTTTTGGAGAAAGTTTGAAGACAAACTAGCTGCTGTATATATCCAACAAAAAGTAAGGGGTTTTTTACATTTATACAATGGACAAGAAGCTGTTCTGGCAGGAGCTTTACACGCTATGGATCTTTCAACGGATAAAATGATCACCGCATATAGGAATCATGTACAGCCAATTGGTATGGGTGTGGATCCAAAAAGGGTGATGGCAGAATTATATGGAAAAGTCACAGGAACTTCTCAAGGTATGGGTGGTTCCATGCATATTTTCTCAAAAGAAAAAGGTTTTTACGGAGGTCACGGTATCGTGGGAGGACAAATTCCACTTGGAGCAGGAATTGCTTTTGCAGATAAATACTTCGGCCGAAAAGGGGTGACCATTACTTATTTTGGTGATGGAGCTGCCAGACAAGGTTCCTTGCACGAAACTTTTAACATGGCTATGGCCTGGAAACTACCTGTTGTATTTATTGTTGAGAACAATGGATATGCCATGGGTACTTCAGTTGCAAGAACTGCTAACCATACTGATATTTGGAAATTAGGCCTTGCTTATGAAATGCCTTCAGAACCTGTTGATGGAATGAATCCTGTTGCTGTTGCTGAAGCGATGGACAAAGCCATAAAGCATGCCCGAAGCGGTAACGGACCGTATTTTCTTGAAATGAAAACTTACCGATACAGAGGTCATTCTATGAGTGATGCCCAAAAGTACAGAACGAAGGCGGAAGTAGCTGATTACAAAAAAGTTGACCCTATTTCACAAGTGCTTGAGGTGATCAAGGAGAAAAAATATTTAACGGATCAGCAAATTCAGGATATCAACGATGATGTAAAAAGTCAAGTGGCCGAATGTGAGAAATTCGCTGATGAATCTCCATATCCTGAGAAACAACAATTATACGATATGGTCTATGAAGAAAAAGGATATCCTTTTATCAACCATAGATTATAAATTACAGAAGTAGAATAAAAAGTTAATTACCAATAAAGAAATAAATATATGGCTGAAATTATAACCATGCCAAGATTGAGTGATACCATGACAGAAGGCGTTGTGGCTAAATGGCTTAAAAATGTTGGCGACAAGATTGAAGAAGGAGATATTCTTGCTGAAATTGAAACAGACAAAGCCACTATGGAATTTGAATCATTTCATGAAGGAACTTTACTTCATATTGGAGTTCATGAAGGAGAAACAGCTAGTGTTGATGCCTTATTGGCAATTATTGGTGATAAAGGTGAAGACTATAAAACACTGTTAAATCAGTCAAATGGTTCAGCTGAAACCCCTGCCAAGGAGGAGGCTGCTGAAGTTGTAGCTGAGGCCGTTTCTTCTGATCAGGTCGATGCTCCTGCTGGTGTGGAAGTGATCACCATGCCGAGATTGAGTGATACCATGACAGAGGGTACTGTTGCTAAATGGTTAAAAAAAGTTGGAGAGACAGTTGATGAAGGAGATATTCTCGCTGAAATAGAGACAGACAAAGCAACCATGGAATTTGAATCTTTCCATCAGGGCACCCTGCTCTATGTTGGAGTTGAAGAAGGAAATTCTGCAAGTGTAGATGCTATTCTGGCTATTATTGGAGAAAAAGGAACAGATGTTTCAGGTTTTGCTGAAAGTTTAAAAACTCAGGCTCCTGCTCCTAAAGCAGCTGAAACTAAAGCAAAAGAAGCTCCTGCAACCAGTGCGGCCGCAAAGCCTGCACCCGTTCAGCAATCAAGTCAGGCGCCTGTTGTTCCGGTTACGACTCAAACTGGTGGGAGAATAGTTGCTTCGCCATTAGCCAAAAAACTCGCGGCTGAAAAGAATATCAATCTTTCTCATATTCAAGGAACTGGTGAAGGCGGACGAATCATTAAACGTGATATCGAAAATTATACTCCCGGAGCAGGCACAGCTTCTCAGATGCCATTTGTTCCTTCTGGGCAGGAAAGTTTTGAAGAAGTACCCAATTCGCAAATGCGAAAAGTAATCGCCAGAAGATTGGGCGAATCAAAATTTACAGCTCCTCATTATTATTTAAATGTGGAGTTTGACATGGATAACGCAATTGCGTTCAGGGAACAATACAATTCAATTCCCGATACCAAGATTTCTTTTAATGACATCGTGGTAAAAGCAACTGCTTTAGCATTGAAACAACATCCACAAGTGAACTCTCAATGGTTTGATGATAAAATTAGAAAGAATCACCATGTACATATAGGAGTAGCCGTTGCTGTTGAAGATGGATTATTGGTTCCTGTACTCAAATTTGCTAATGAGCAAAGTCTTACACAAATAGGAAGTCAGGTCAAGGATTTTGCCGGAAGAGCAAGAAATAAAAAGTTGACACCTGAAGAAATGGATGGAAGTACATTTACAATTTCAAATTTAGGTATGTTCGGTATAACTGATTTTACCAGTATTATCAATCAACCTAATTCTGCAATACTTTCAGTTGGAGCCATCGTTCAAAAACCTGTCGTCAAAGAGGGTAACATTGTAGTGGGCAACACCATGAAACTGACACTTGCCTGTGATCACAGAACAGTTGATGGAGCGACCGGTGCTTTATTCCTTCAAACTTTGAAAGGATTTATTGAGAATCCGGTTACGATGCTTGTCTAAGAAACGTATTTTATATGATAAAAAGCCTGTGTTTCACAGGCTTTTTTTTTATGATTATCAACAAGTGATTTCATTATTTGTATATTTGAAAATACATCAAAATAAAAAGGCTGATGATCGGTAAATCGAGATTTGGTTTTGTGGTCAACATCCTAACTTTTTCCCTATTATGGAGAATAAACCTTTAAGTTCTTTTAAGATCTCTCGATTTATCAATGAAGAAGCCTATGGAGGTATCATACTGATCATAGCGACTATTACGGCACTGTTTTGGGCCAACTCTTCATTTTTTGAATCCTATCATCATGTCTGGCATGACTATAAAGTTGGTTTTGTTTGGGGTAAGATCAACATGGTAGCTTCCTTGCACCATTGGATCAATGACGGTTTAATGGCCTTATTCTTTTTCGTAATAGGTCTTGAGATAAAAAGAGAAGTTATGGGAGGAGAATTATCTTCGGTTAAAAAAGCTTCTTTACCCATAGCAGCTGCAGTTGGCGGGATGCTGCTGCCCGCATCTTTTTATGCCATCGCTCTGATCAACTATCCCGAATACATCAACGGCTGGGGTATTCCTATGGCAACTGACATTGCCTTTGCTTTGGGCCTGCTTGCCATGTTGGGCAATAGAGTTCCTTTGAATCTTAAAATTTTTCTAACAGCACTTGCCATTGCAGATGATTTAGGTGCAGTTATTGTTATCGCTATTTTCTATACTGAAGCTATAGATTATAATGAATTGCTCTACGCTGGAATTTGCCTTGTGATATTAATAGCTGCTAATTTTGCTGGTATCAGAAGGACTTTGTTTTATGCGATCATCGGCTTTGCGGGTGTTTGGATCGCTTTTGTATATTCCGGTGTTCATGCCACAATCGCAGGAGTCTTAATCGCCTTAACAATTCCAGCCAGAACTAAAATTGATGAAGAAAGCTATATTGATAAACTGTCAATCTATTTAAACAAATTTAAAAAGGAAAAAACGGATACCAAAAGCACCCTTCTCACAAAAAACCAAGCACATCTTATCGCTGAAATTCAAGCTTTAAACGAAAATGCGATCACGCCATTGCAAAAACTTGAACATACTTTACACCCACTTACTGCCTACTTTATTCTGCCTGTTTTTGCCCTGAGCAATGCGGGAGTTCATATCGAAGGAAAAATAATGGATATGTTGATCCATCCTATATCCATTGGTATTATATGTGGACTTGTCCTGGGCAAATTCATGGGGATTTCTCTATTGTCAAGACTTGCAGTAAAATTTAAAATTGCCTCACTTCCAGAAGGGATCAGCTGGTCTCAAATATATGGGGTTGGATTTTTGGCTGGAATTGGCTTTACCATGTCTATGTTCATTTCCGATCTTGCCTTTAAAGACGAGTCATTCAAACAAATTGCTAAAGTAGGTATCATGGCTGCGTCTCTGATTTCAGCTATTATTGGTATGTTATGGTTGAGCATTACCACATCACAAAAGCAACAGGAATAAAAAAATAAACACGTACTAAACTCTACTTTTTTTATGGACCCTCTATGGATCATTTTTGCATTTGGTTTTGGATTTACGGTGAAACAGATAGGTTTACCACCTTTAGTTGGCTTTCTCATGGCGGGATTTGCCTTAAATATTCTAGGGGTTCAAAATAGTGAAGTTCTTGAACACATTGCTGATTTTGGCGTATTACTTCTATTGTTTACTATCGGATTAAAACTCAAAATTAAAAACCTCCTGAAACCTGAAATTTGGGCAGGTTCTTCGGTTCATATGCTCATTACTACTTTAGTCTTTGGTTTATTAATCCTGTTCCTTGGCCTTTTCGGATTTTCTAAATTTACAAACCTGAGTTTACAAACCTCTTTTTTGATTGCCTTTGCACTTAGCTTTTCAAGCACCATTTTTGCTGTAAAAATCCTTGAGGAAACCGGAAGTATAAATAGTACCCACGGACGAGTTGCCATTGGTATTCTGGTAATGCAAGATATTTTTGCGGTCATATTTCTTACACTGAGCTCAGGGAAAACACCTTCTGTATGGTCTCTAGCCTTATTGCTACTTCTCTTTGTTCCAAAATTGATCAAAAACAGAAAATTCTCGTTTATATTGAATAAAACCGGACATGGAGAATTGCTGATCCTGTTAGGTGTTTTATTACCTTTATCCGGGGCTGCTTTATTCTCTTTAGTTGGTCTAAAACCCGATCTGGGAGCCCTGGTTTTTGGTATGTTACTCGCAAATCACCATCGGGCTGAGGAGCTTGCCAATGCGATGATGGGTTTTAAGGATCTTTTTTTAGTCGGGTTTTTCTTAACAATAGGCTTATCGGGTATACCAACTGTTGAAGCTTTTGGAATTGCCATTTTTTTCGCCCTTCTAATGCCTCTTAAAATGATATTTCTTTTTGCCATTTTAACCCGTTTTAAATTAAGAGCAAGAACTTCGGTCCTAAGCTCTTTTAACCTGGCAAACTATAGTGAATTTGGGCTTATAGTTGGCGCAGCTGGAGTTACCAATGGACTGATCACTACTGAATGGTTGGTCATTTTTGCCGTTTCCCTTTCAATAACGATGATCATGGCTTCTCCATTGAATATGAGAGCTCAACCTATCTATGCCAGATTACAAACGTATTTTCTTCGCTTTGAGACAGCAACGCGTTTGCCTGAAGATGAGCCCATCGTTTTTGGAAAAGAAGAAGTTATTGTATTTGGCATGGGAAGAACCGGGTCTGAAGTATATAGGGTGATGACAGAAAAACACCATAAAAGCGTGTTGGGCATAGATATTAATCTTGACGTTATCGAAAAGAAAAAAGCATTGGGCTATCATGTGATTCAAGGTGATGTCACCGATTTGAATTTTTGGCAAAGAATCAATATGTCGGCTGATCTGCCTTTAATTGTTTTAGTTACTCCCAGTCATGCTACACATATGAGCGTGATCAATCAATTGAAACTGATCCATTGTGATATAAAAGTATCTGCCATTTCGAGGTACGAGGACGAAATGAAGGAGTTAACTGATGCCGGTGTTGACGTCGTGTTCAACCTTTATGTAGAGGCGGGGTTTGGTCTTGCCAATCATACTTATAACCAAATCTATGGTAAAGCATGAGTAAGGTTTTAGGGTTTTTTTGAATTCAATACTTTTTCCGAGAGACCTTCGTATTTTACGATGTAAATTCCTTTATTGATAATACCTCCAGAAGTATTTTCAATAAAATCATATTTCGTTCCTATTCTTTCGGAAACCCCTTGATGAATAATATCAGGGTCGTTCGCCAAACGCTGCAAAAGATCAAATGTTACGTCAAAACCCTCAACAGCAAAAGACGATGGCCTGGCGTAATATTTCTTCCTATAGTTTGATTCAAAATTCTTATAGGCAAGTGAATGATGATCTATAAATGTATTACTGGGGTAATGGAAATGAACACGAGCTAAAAAATTATTATCAATTTTATCGAAGTTCCTGTCTTTTTCAAACCCAAAAACAACCAGGCTGTCCGCTTCAGGAAAAACGCCTAAGTTATTAAAAACGTCCCCCAGGTATGCAGGATCATTATCTGTAATAAAAAACCAATTTACGATATTGCGCTCAAGTGTATCTCGGAATACTCTGAATTCATCCGGATTGATATAACCTTCCTTTGGTTCAAGCGTCTTCACTTCTTTCTCTGGATTCAAGGCCTGAAGATCAGCAATGATTCGATTGTATTGTTCCTGCGACCTTTCACTCTCATTCTTGATCACAATCAGGTCCTGATTTTCATAATTCGCTTTTATGAAATCCATCATCTCTTCTGTTTGATTCTCAAATGAAGCTCTTTCCTGTACTAGCTTTTTATTGTCAATATCAGAATGATTTTTAGTCGATATGGGCGATATAATCAGTGGTTTTCCATATTTAAGATTGTCGGATACCGACTTTACATTTGCAAGGAACAACGGTCCAATAACTGCATCGAATTCCTGGAGTTCCACCTGATCACTAATCTTGCTGGAAACCTGTTTGCTATTTTCTGTATCGAAAACTTTCATCCGAACAGACAATCCTTGTTTCTTTAAAGAGTCTAAAGCGATCAAGGCTCCAAAATAGAAATCGGTTGTAATATTCAATAACCTGTCCCCTTCAAAATTTAAACTATCCCTTTTGCTTTTAAAGGGAAGCATCATGGCAACTTTAAGTTCGGTATCCACAGGAATATTATCTATAAACAAAGGCTTCTCGGAAATCAAAAGATTTGGCACTTTGATCAGCATACCTTCTTTGATACCACCGGACACTTCTGGATTTAACGCAAGCATTTCTTCTTCAGTGATACCAAATTTTCTGGTAATGCTATACATCGTTTCCAATTTTTGTACCTCATAAATCAGAAACTCATCGTCTACAGGTTCCATGGTCTCAATAGGCACTATGATCACATCATCTATTTGCAATCCATTTTCAGCTATCTTAGGATTTAATTCTTCCAGATAGTCAATGGATATCCCGAATTTCCTTGAAATACTGTATTTTGTCTCCTTAGCTTTGACCAAGTAAGGCTGAGTATTGGCCTCCTTGGCCATAAGTTCTGTATCGTTTATCGATAATGGAATTTTGATCACCTGACCAATTCTCAAACCATTTTCTATTAGAAAAGGGTTATTTTTATTGAGGTCCTCCGAAGTAACATTAAAACTTTTGACGATACTGTAAAGGGTTTCTTTTGGTACCACTTCATGATAAATGAATTTATCTACAATAATATCCTTCTCACCTACTCCACTAAGATCGGCAATACTCAGGTCAACCAAAGGATCGTATTGCTTATTTGGAATAATGAGCAGGTCATCTTTTGTTACATTATCCTTGATATCAGGATTTAGTTTTAACAGATCGTATGGAGTTATAGAGAGGGTTTTACTGATACTTTGGACGGTTTCTCCCTCTTTCACTTTATAAGTGATAAATTTCTTGTCTTGTGCCAAAACACTTACCCATCCAAAAAGGAATAAAAAAACTACAAGCTTTATATGTTTCATTTACTAATGAGATCTAATAATTCTAAACTTAAATTCAATCGCTATATTTTATCAAAGATATGGTTTTTTCCATTTTTTGTTAACAAAGTGAAAAAACCACCTCAACAAGACCAAAAATCGCCTTAAAAAGACAATACTTAAAGACCTGCTACTCCCATTCTATTGTTGCCGGTGGCTTTGAACTAATATCATAAACAACCCTGTTTACACCCTTGACTCCATTGATAATCTTGTTCGAAGTTTCTTGCAGGAATTTATAAGGAAGGTCCACCCAGTCAGCAGTCATGCCATCAGTAGATGATACAGCTCTTAAAACAACAGCTTTTTCATAAGTTCTTTCATCTCCCATCACGCCAACAGACTGCACAGGCAACAACATAGCTCCCGCCTGCCACACTGAGTCATATAACTTCCATCGTTTTAATCCTTCCAGAAAGATATGATCCACCTCTTGTAACATGGTCACCTTTTCTGCAGTGATATCTCCTAAAATTCGAATTCCAAGACCTGGTCCCGGAAAAGGATGCCTTCCCAGAAGTTCATCATCAATTCCCAAACTTCTTCCAACCCTTCTTACCTCGTCCTTAAATATGGTTCGAAGCGGTTCAACGATCTTTAACTTCATAAAATCAGGTAGTCCACCAACATTATGATGAGATTTGATCGTCGCTGACGGGCCTCCTGTAGCTGATACCGATTCAATTACATCCGGATATATAGTGCCTTGGGCCAACCAGGTTACATCTTCAATCAAATGTGCCTCATCATCAAATACTTCTATAAAAGCATTCCCAATGGCTTTTCTTTTTAACTCAGGGTCTTCTATCCCTTTTAGTTTATCGAGGAACTTTTCAGATGCATCTACACCTTTCACATTGAGTCCCATGTGCTCATACTGATCGAGAACGCTTTCAAATTCATTCTTTCTCAACAAACCATTGTTTACAAAAATACAATACAGATTCTTTCCAATAGCCTTATCCAAAAGGACCGCTGCAACTGTAGAATCAACACCGCCTGACAAGCCAAGCACCACCTTTTCATCTCCAATTTTGTCCTGAAGCTCAGCAACTGTTGTTTCAACAAACGAGGTCGGGGTCCAATCTTGAACCAAGTTGGCAATATGGACCAGAAAATTTTCCAGTAGCTGTTTACCATCCGAGGTGTGGTAAACTTCGGGATGAAACTGAATCGCGTAGGTCTGCTCACCCGATATTTTAAAAGCGGCATTGTCAATGTCGTGAGTACTGGCTATCACCTTATAATTCTCTGGTAAATCAATAATCGTATCACTGTGACTCATCCAAACCTGAGAACCTTCCTCAATGTTATCAAAGAGTTCGTTGCTGTGATCTATATAAGACAAATTAGCCCTTCCGTATTCGCGTGAACTGGATTGACCTACTTTACCTCCAAAAAAATGCACCAGATATTGTGCTCCATAACAAATCCCTAACAGGGGCTTTTTCCCTTTGATTTCGGAGAGATCCGGATGGGGGGCATCATCATTTCTTACTGAATGAGGGCTTCCAGACAGAATGACTGCCTGAAAATCATTACTATCAAATTTATTGCTGTTATATGGGTGAATTTCACAGTATATATTCAGTTCCCTTACCCTTCTGGCGATAAGTTGTGTGACCTGTGACCCAAAATCTAGAATTAGAACCTTGTTTTGCATCCGCAAAAATAAAATTTAATTCAGAAAAAAGACATTTGAGATACGCTTTTTTATCAATGAATTTTAATTCTTACATTGAGGTCATCAGAAACTTTATCAATGTACATGAATAAATACCTGTTTTTTAGCTTTTTTTTTATAAATTTTGTTTCTACCGTTCATTTATTTGGGCAAGAACATGGAGTGAAAAAGGATAGTTTACAAGACTCCGAGACTCATCATCAAGCGCACAAAAAACATCTTATAAGTGCTTCAATCAATCATACTGTCATTTTTTCGGCTATTAAAGATGCTGAAACCAAAACCAATCTTATCTTACCCTCCTTTGGGGTCAATTATACCTATGCGTTTAACCACAAATGGGGTATTGGACTACACAGTGATATGATCATTGAGGATTTTGTAGTAAAAGGAGATGATTCAGGTTCTGAAAGGTCTGGGTCTGAGAACAACAATACTGCCACAATTGAAAGAGGAAGGCCTATTTCTGCTGCGCTTATGGTTATTTATAAACCTTTGCCTTATTTAGGCCTAATGGCTGGAGCGGGGAGAGAGTTTTCCAGCCATGAAGATTTTACTGTGATCCGGTTTGGCGCAGAAGTTCCTTTGCACCTATCCCATAATTGGGAATTGTTTGGTGTTTTAACTTACGATATCAATATTGACGCCTATAAAAGTTTGACCTATGGCATCGGGATCGCAAAAGCCTTTTAATTGAGTATTTTACTGCCTGATATACGTATATAACCCTGTGGATGCGATACGGTTCCTTTAAAAGATTCCATCTGAAATCTAAGAAAAATATCTATCTGCTGTCCTTCGAATAGAATATGGGCTCTTACCTTGTCATCTTCATAGATCAGGTTTCTCATAGGAATGATCCTGTCCTGTAAAATGACAGTGCCTGTTAGAACTTCTTTTTCATAATTAAATTTCAACGCTCCTTTTTGGTAGATAAAACCCATTGTAGGAGCAATATATTCCCATGAACCCAACAATTCTGAAGGGACATCATTATTCTTGATATTGGTAAAACCAGTGATTAAAAAAACAATTAAGATGGGGGTGCTTAAAAGTAAAATTTTTCTCATTTATTTGCCGTTTTTTATAAGCTGGCAAAAATACAAAAAAAGAATGTCTAATCAAACTCAAAAAAGATTAAACATGTCTAAAAAAAGAACATAAAAAAAAAGCCAACAGTTCTCATCCTGATGGCCTTGTATTTACTTAAACTACAACTACTTTTTAGTTCCTTTCATTTCCAAAGTACCTTGGGAATAAGAAACAGTTCCTTCCAAGGTTTTTTTGGTAAAGTTTAAATCAAAATTTACAATTTCACCCTGTACATTCATAACAGCCTTTAGATTGTTTTTTTCATAAACAATTTCTTCCATTGGTGACCCCTGTCCTCCCATGATCATTTCACCAGACAATACACCGTCAATTTTCTTTAAAACAAGAACTCCTTTTTGATATTCATATGGTGCATCAGGAATACTATAATCCCATTCTCCTAAAATTTTCTTAACTCCCATAAAACTATCCACTATTGTAAAACCACTTAGCACAACAATTGATAAAAGTATCAGACTCTTTAAAGCAACATTTTTCATAATCTTTGTTAATTTACTATTCAACTTAGTCAAATTTAAAAAAAAGGTTCGTTCTATCGTTCAGATTGAACAATTTTATTGTTAAAATCTTCGTTGACAATCATTTTTAATTCATCTCTCTAAGCAATATTTTATAACTATTATGGTTAACATTAGTTCAAAACCAATTTAACCTAGAAATAAAATGAAAATTATGTTAAAAAAAATGTTGCTTGCTGCCTTTCTATTTGCTTCAATTCTTAGCGCTGAGGCCCAAGCTTATGAGTACAAGATCGTAACCACTATCGAATCAGTTGTTCCTATGGGACTGGGAAGATCCAGAATTATATCTGCTGAGGAGGATAAAGACTATAAGGATTACACTTCGTCCAGAACTGAAGAGAACAACAAACAAAACAAATCCAAAAGAGGCGATGCTAAAGTCGATAACTTTGACGAGACCAAAATATTGAACTTTTTTAGTGCCGCAGGTATCAATTTTCAAAACATAGCATCGAACGATGCTGTAATTTCATCGAAAGTGAATACCATGATCGATGAAGGATGGGAGTTGGCTTTCGTAACAAGTGGTGTTGAAAGTGATGCCGGAAAAGGTGATGGCCAGGGAATCTTTATCACCCGATTTATCTTTAAAAAATTAAAATCTTGATAGAAACCAAAATTGACTTACAAGGATGTAATAAAAAAACCGTCACGCATGAAGCGTGACGGTTTTTTCTTTATGATTACTAATTAATAAATTAGTCTTCTTTTACTTCTTCAAAATCAACATCCTCAACATCATCCTGTGCTGGCTCACCATCTCCGGTAGCTCCTGCACCTGCATCAGCTCCTGGTTGAGGGCCTCCTGCCTGTGATTCTTGCTGTGCTTTATAGATTTCTTCTGAAGCAGCTTTCCAGGCCTCATTGATTTTCTCCATGGCTGCATCGATCAAAGCTATGTCTTTTGATTCATGTGCTTTCTTCAATTCCTCCAAAGAAGATTCAATTGGGGCTTTCTTGTCTGCAGAGAGTTTCTCTCCAAACTCTTTTAACTGACTTTCAGTTTGAAATATCATGGCATCAGCACCGTTGATCTTTTCAGCGGTTTCTTTTGCTTTTTTATCAGCATCAGCATTGGCTTCAGCATCAGCTTTCATCTTTTTAATATCATCCTCTGACAATCCGGATGAAGCCTCAATTCTAATATTGTGCTCTTTTCCAGTACCCTTGTCTTTAGCCGATACATTGATAATCCCATTCGCATCAATATCAAAGGTTACCTCAATTTGCGGCACACCTCTTGGCGCTGGTGGAATTCCATCTAAATGAAATCTACCAATAGTATTGTTATCAGCGGCCATAGCTCTTTCTCCTTGCAATACATGAATTTCCACTGAAGGTTGATTATCAGCCGCAGTTGAAAACACCTGTGATTTTTTTGTTGGGATCGTAGTATTGGCTTCTATCAACTTCGTAGATACATTACCCATAGTTTCAATTCCCAATGAAAGAGGTGTCACATCAAGAAGCAATACATCTTTCACGTCTCCTGTAAGAACTCCACCCTGAATGGCGGCTCCAATAGCAACAACTTCATCAGGATTAACACCTTTAGAAGGTTTCTTCCCAAAGAACTTCTCAACTTCTTCCTGAATTCTAGGCATTCTGGTTGAACCACCTACCAAAATCACCTCGTCAATATCAGAAGTCTTAAGGTCAGCATCTTTAAGCGCCTCACTTACAGGACTCATTGATCTTTTCACCAAAGAATCAGATAGTTTTTCAAACTGTGCTCTTGTCAAAGTTTTAACAAGGTGCTTTGGCCCAGAGGCTGTAGCAGTTACATATGGTAAATTGATTTCTGTTTGAGAGCTTGAAGACAACTCGATTTTTGCCTTTTCAGCGGCTTCCCTCAATCTTTGCAAAGCCATAGGATCTTTTCTAAGGTCGATATTCTCTTCCTTTTCAAATTCAACTGCAAGCCAGTCAATGATCACCTGGTCGAAATCATCTCCACCTAAATGTGTATCACCGTTTGTCGAAAGAACTTCAAAAACACCATCTCCAATTTCAAGAATCGAGATATCAAAAGTACCTCCACCTAAATCATACACAGCTATTTTTTTATCTTGCCCTGATTTATCTAATCCATAAGCCAAAGCCGCAGCTGTTGGTTCATTAATAATTCTGCTCACTTTTAATCCGGCAATTTCCCCGGCTTCCTTTGTAGCTTGTCTTTGTGCATCATTAAAATAAGCCGGAACTGTAACAACAGCTTCTTTAACTTCCGTACCTAAATAATCTTCAGCCGTCTTTTTCATTTTTTGAAGAATTATCGCTGATATTTCCTGAGGCGTATACAATCTTCCATCGACATCAACTCTTGGTGTATCATTATCACCTTTTACTACCTTATAAGGAACCCTTTCTGCCTCCATTTTGGATTCAGAAAACTTATTTCCCATAAATCGTTTGATAGAATATATGGTTTTTGTCGGGTTAGTCACTGCCTGACGTTTTGCAGGATCTCCAACCTTTCTTTCACCACCTTCAACAAAAGCAACTATAGAAGGCGTCGTCCTTTTTCCTTCAGCATTAGGAATTACAACTGGCTCACTTCCTTCCATTACAGAAACGCAAGAGTTCGTAGTACCTAAATCTATTCCAATTATCTTACTCATAATATTATATTTTAATTTTTATCTGTTTTTTCTTTTAATTACTGTTGCTGTATAGTCAATCATTATGCCATTGCTGTTTTTTTTGAATTATGTCACCTTCTGACATAAATTAATGACATACTGACATAAAAAATCTTGAAATGATCCGTAATTGGCTTAAAATTAAAATTGAATAATTACGTTAAGTACTTGTCATCTGAGTTGAAGAACTTATTTTTGGCTGATTCATTTATACCTAACATATTTTGAGAACAATATATCTGTTACTAATTTTGATGATCAATTTCATGGCAGTCCATGGCCAGGAAACTGTTCCCAGAGAATTTAGAGGGGTCTGGGTAGCCACTGTCGGAAATATTGACTGGCCTAGCGATAAAAACTTGAGTTCAGATCAACAAAAAAAGGAAATACTCGACCTGCTCGACCTTTTTAAAAGTATGAACTTTAATGCCATTGTTTTTCAGATCAGACCATCTGCAGACGCTTTCTACAATTCAAAATATGAACCATGGTCATTCTATCTCAATGGAGAGAACAACAAAGCTCCTTTTCCTTATTATGATCCTTTGGCCTTTATTATTGAAGAAACCCATAAAAGAGGGATGGAGTTTCACGCCTGGCTCAATCCGTATCGGGCAGTTGTCAATTACCAGGAATACAGGTCAAACCCCTTTCCGTTGACCTATGAAAAACCCGAATGGTTTATCAATCATGGCAAAAATAAATATTTTGATCCGGGTCTGCCTGAAGTTAGGGCCTACACCACTAAAGTAGTAACAGATATTGTGCAACATTACGATATAGACGCCATACATTTTGATGACTACTTTTATCCCTATAAGATCAAAGATCAGGTATTTGATGATCAAAGAAGTTTTAAAGCGCATGGAGGTGACTTTTATCCTGATCAACCAGACGATTGGAGGAGGCAAAATGTCAATAGAATTATACAGGAATTGTACCATACCATCAAAACCATGAAACCATGGGTTCAGTTTGGAATAAGTCCTTTCGGGGTGTGGCGCAATAAATCAGATGACCTCAGAGGCTCGATCACTCAAGCAGGTCAAACCAATTATGACGACCTTTATGCTGACATCATGCTTTGGATGAAAAGCGGATGGGTCGATTATATTTTACCGCAGGCCTACTGGCACATTGGTCATGAGAAAGTTGATTATAAAGAAATTGTTGAATGGTGGGCCAAGAATTCGTTTGGCACAAATCTTTACATTGGACATGGTCTGTACAAACTCGGAAATAAAAGTGAATTTGAGGCTTGGAACAATCAAAAACCGACACAAATTGAACGTCAGATCAACTTAAATAAACAAATTCCAGCCATTGAGGGAAGTGTTTTTTTCAGCGCGAAATCATTGGTGCAAAATCCTTATGAAATCAACAAGATCTTAAAAAATAGTTTTTATCAAAACCCTATCTTACAACCCATTGTAAATAAAAATGAGAAATTTACGCCGCAGCCTGTCACTAACGCCCGGTTCACTAAATTGAAAAATAAGCAATACCTGCTTGAATGGGACGTGACACCCGAAAACACATCATTTCAGGCTGTCAAATTTCTTGTCTATCATTTTGCCTCAGGTGAGACTCATAATATCAACAAAACTTCGAATATTTTAAGTTTAACAGGAGAAAGGCGCCTAGAGGTTCCAAAAAAATTATTGCAATCAGGGAGTAATTTGATCATCATTGGGGTCAGCAAGAACAATAATTTGAGCAACCCAGTCAGTATAAAACTATAAGATTATCTGGTAAAAACAAGTTCTGTTTCAGTTGACAAGTTCTCATCAAAACCATAACCACTATAATTAAATCCCTTTATCCCGTCAAGGGTGGTCACTTTATGATCAACAAGGTAACGCACCATTAATCCTCTTGCCAGTTTGGCAAAAGTCATGATGATCTTGTATTCACCATTTTTATAATCCTTGAAAACGGGAGTAATTACCGGAACTTTGAGGTCCTTGGCCTGCAGTACCTTAAAATATTCATTACTGGCCAGATTCACAAACAGCTCTCCTTCCTTTAATTCCGAATTCAATGTTTTGGTAATCTGATCGCCCCAAAATTTATACAGATTTGGTTTAACGCCAACTTTTAGCTTGGTCCCCATTTCAAGACGATAGGGTTGCATCAGATCAAGTGGTTTTAAAATTCCGTACTGACCAGACAGAATCCTGAGATGTTCCTGCAAAAAATTCAAGTCTTCCAACGGAATGCTATCTGCGTCTAAACCGCGATATACTTCACCGGAAAAAGCGAATACCGCTTGCTTCGCATTGTCAAGATCAAAAGGAATTTCCCAGCTTTGGTTTCTTTCATAATTCAATTGACCAAGTGCAGGAGAAATTGACATTAGCTTCGAAAGTGATCTCGCTGATTTCTTTTTTAAGATGTTGTTTAATCTATCTGCTTCCTTTAAAAAAATAGGTTGGCTAAATTCCTGAGTAGGTGCCTTTGACTCAAAATTTAGCGATTTTGCGGGTGAAATAACTATTTTCATTTAATACAATATTTTATTACGATCCAATTTCGCTTTGATTTACAGTATAATTTCTCCATTTTTCAAGACATTTTTCCATATCCTCGGGGATTTCTGAATTAAAAGATAATTTCTCCTTGGTTTCAGGATGCTCAAACCCAAGAGTTTTGGCATGTAAGGCCTGTCTTGGTAAAATTTTAAAGCAATTGTCTACAAACTGCTTATATTTTGTATACGTGGTACCTTTTAGAATTCTATCACCTCCATACCTTTCATCATTAAATAACGGGTGCCCCAGGTATTTAAAATGTGCTCTTATTTGATGTGTTCTTCCGGTTTCAAGTTTACATTCAACAAGGGTTACATAACTAAAACGCTCGACAACCCTATAATGCGTAACGGCATGTTTTCCAAACTCACCATCAGGAAATACGTCCATTTGAAGTCTGTTCTTAAGACTTCTGCCCACATGACCGGTAATGGTTCCTTCATCTTCTGCCAAACTACCCCAAACCAAAGCCAGATACAATCTTTCAGTGGTGCGATTAAAAAATTGACTTGCCAGATTTGCCATGGCATACTCCGTTTTGGCAACTACCAGTAATCCACTGGTATCTTTATCAATTCTATGAACCAGGCCAGGTCTTTCGTTGCTATTTTTAGGTAAGTTTTGAAAATGGTAAATCAGCCCGTTCACCAGCGTTCCGCTATAGTTACCATGTCCAGGATGAACCACCATTCCAGCCGGTTTATTCACAACAATCACCTCATTGTCCTCATAAGTAATATCCAAAGGTATATTTTCCGCAACCAACAAATTTTCATGAGGCGGATGCGCCAATACCACCCTTACCACATCCTGGGCTTTAACTTTGTAATTGGATTTTACGACTGTACCATTTACCAATACATTACCTGCTTTTACAGCCTGTTGAATCTTATTTCTTGTCGCATTTTCTATGAAATTCATCAGAAACTTATCCACCCGCAAAGGCTCCTGACCCTCACTTGCAGTAAACTTGAAATGCTCATACAGCTCATCATCTGTGGTGATATGCTCTTCATTATCTTTCATTACCATGCTGTTGTTTAGAATAGTAGACTAATAAATAGTGTCTTTGTTTATCAGTCCATCGCCCAAAACCAGATCTATTACCGTATTCTTTGGCAGTCTGTCACCTGGCTTTATTTTCTTTTTATTGATCTCAAGGCTTCTTACCACATCTCTTCCGAGATCTTTAATATAACGCTCCTTCCCTATCCTGAATCCAAGCGATTTTAACTGGATCACAACCTGCCTTTTCGTTTGATCAAGCACATTGGGAATGGTTACTTTTCTATAGTCAGATGGATTTAAAGTAAGGTAAATCTTTCTGTTTTCTTTTACAAAATCACCCGGCACAGGATTCTGTTCTATGACCGATTTAGGAGGGAATTTCGGATTGAAACTGGCAGAATCTATCACCACATAATTCAATTTGTAGCCTGTGAGTATTTTTTCAGTTTCCGATAAACTTAACTTTTCTAAATTTGGAACTGCAATTTTTTCATCGTGTTTGGTATGATAAGACAGCCATTTTCCCAACGCAAATAAAAAAAGCAGCGAAATGGCAACGACCAATATAACGGTTCTTAAAAACTCTTTACTTTTAAGGTATTGCAATAAATTCATCTCTAAAATTAAATTTTTCAAATATACTTTAAAAATTGATAACTCCCAGATGGAGAATCAGTCATTTAAAGTCTTTTTTGTAAGTTTGTTTTCACAATTGGCTAGGCCTTTCAAAATACATTCATGAAAAAAAATATTGCCATCATTATGGGAGGCTATTCCTCTGAAGCCGACATATCACTTAAAAGTGGAAATGTGGTTTTTGAGCATCTTGATAAAGATAAATTTGATGTGTATCGCGTCCTTATTTCAAGAGAAAAATGGGCCTATATCGACGAAAATGATCGGGAGCATCCCATTAATATGGCTGATTTTACCACGACAGTCAACGGATACAAAATAAAATTTGATGTAGTTTTTAATGCCATTCACGGACATCCGGGTGAAGACGGAACAATTTTGGCCTATTTTGACCTCTTGGGGATACCACATTCATCGGCTCCCTTTTACCAAATGGCCGTTGCTTTTAACAAAAGAGATTGCCTCAGTCTGTTGAAGCCTTACGGGATTAATACCGCCAAGTCTGTATATTTGAATAAAGGAGACGAGATATCCTTTTCTTCCATCGTTAAAACTGTTGGCTTGCCTTGTTTTGTCAAACCCAATAGAGCTGGATCCAGCTTTGGTATCAGCAAGGTCTATAAGGAAAATGAATTGGTTCCTGCCTTGGAAAAAGCATTTCTGGAGGATCATGAGATTCTGATTGAGCAGTTTCTGGATGGTATTGAGGTCTCTGTAGGGGTCATCAAATGGCAAGACGGTATCTTGGTATTGCCGATCACTGAGATCGATTCTGACAATGATTTTTTCGATTATCAAGCTAAATATTTAGGAGAATCCAGAGAAATCACACCCGCAAGGATTTCTGAGGCACAAAAGGAAAAAGTTAGTCTAATGGCCCGAAAAATATATAAGAGCATGGGACTTAAAGGATTGTCCAGGGCTGATTTTATCTTTGTTGGCGATGAACCCTATTTTATCGAACTCAACATGGTTCCCGGTCTATCCACAGAAAGTATTTTACCAAAGCAAGCCAAGGAAGCAGGCATTTCATTAGCCGCCCTTTTTGAAAGCACCCTAATTTAAGTTAAGCCCCATCAACACCGAACAACATGAAAAAAACAGCTATTTTCCCAGGATCCTTCGATCCATTAACCCTTGGGCATACTGATATTATTGACAGAGGCATTCCACTTTTTGATGAGATCATTATTGCCATTGGAACCAACTCCTCAAAGAACTATATGTTTAGTCTTGAAGAACGCAAAAAGTTTATTGAAAAAACCTATGCGCATCAACCCAAAGTAAAAGTAGACACCTATCAGGGATTAACCATTGATTATTGTAACAAAGTGGGGAGTCAATTTATCTTAAGAGGCCTTCGGAATCCTGCTGATTTTGAATTTGAAAAAGCCATTGCTCAAACCAACAGAAAAATGTCTGAGATCGAAACGGTTTTTTTATTGACCAGTGCAGATACTTCTTACATCAGTTCAAGTATCGTCCGAGATATCTTGGGGAACAAAGGAGACGTATCCATGTTCGTTCCCAAAGACGTAAAACCTTAAATCAAAAGGCCTAAAGGTGATATTCAGAAAGACTTTTAGGAAACTCTTCAGGATTAGCTGCCAAATGATACCGAGGATCGTCAATATCATTGATGATGATCTCATGAAATCTGGGGTCAGATTTATATAATAAAGCCTTACATTCTTCACTTAAATGCTTTAAATGAATGGTTTTATTTTCCGATTCATATTTCTTGACCAGATTCAATATGGCTTCAAGCGCTGAATGATCACTTATCCTTGATTCAACAAAATCAATTTCTATATGATCGGGATCATTTTTAGCGTCAAATTTCTCATTAAAAGCAGAGATAGAACCGAAGAACAAGGGGCCCCAAATTTCATACACCTTGGTTCCATCCTCTCTCACCCTTTTCCTTGCCCTAATTCTCTTGGCATTTTCCCAGGAGAATACTAAAGCACTGACGATCACACCGGCGAATACCGCAATGGCAAGATCAAAAATAACCGTTAATGCAGACACCAAAATAATGACAAACACATCTGATCTGGGTACTTTATTCAAGATTCTAAAACTACTCCAGGCAAAAGTGCCTACAACAACCATAAACATGACTCCAACCAATGCTGCAATGGGTACCTGTTCTATATAAGATGAAGCAAACAAAATAAATGCAAGTAATGTTAAAGCAGCAACAATGCCTGATAATCTGCCTCTACCACCCGATTTAATATTGATAATAGACTGACCGATCATGGCACAACCACCCATACCACCGAATAAACCAGTAATGATATTTGCACTTCCCTGAGCCACACATTCCTTATTACCATTTCCACGTGTATCGGTGAGCTCATCAATAAGATTTAAGGTCATTAAAGACTCTATCAAACCAATAGCTGCCAAAATTAGGGCATATGGAAATATGAATTTTATAGTAGTCCAGTTAAAAGGGACCTTTGAAAACATCTCTAATTGAAACATAGGAAGTCCTCCTTTTAGTCCTTCACCTCCTCCATCTCTAATGAAAGAACCAACGGTTGCTACATCGAAATTGAAAAATATGACAATTGCAGAAATAGTCAAAATTGCCAAAAGTGCCTCTGGTAACTTGGAAGTGAGCTTAAACTTGGGCAATACCCACATCATCAGCATGGTAAGGCCTACCAAACCCATCATTAGATACAGTTCCATTCCTTGTAGCCATACCTTTTCTCCTCCAATACTTTTTTTAAACATGCCAAGCTGTGATAAAAAAATCACGATGGCCAAACCATTCACAAATCCCATCATCACCGGATGCGGTATGAGCCTAACAAATTTTCCAAGTTTTAGCACTCCTGCCATAATCTGAATAAATCCCATCAATATCACCGTAGCAAACAAATAGTATAATCCAAGGTTTTCCCCCGGGGCACCCATATCATTGCCACGTGCCACCAAACTCACCATGACAACAGCCAGGGCACCAGTGGCTCCTGAAATCATACCTGGTCTTCCACCAAAAATTGAAGTAATCAGACCCACCATAAAGGCAGCGTATAATCCAACAAGAGGATCTACGCCGGCAACAAAGGCAAATGCTACTGCTTCTGGCACCAGAGCCAGGGCTACGGTAATACCTGACAAAACATCATTCTTTACATTTGGTAATCTTTTGCTGATAAATTCGGTCATCTGTATGATTTTAAAAAGCGGCAAATATACTATATTCTCCTTGGATGGAGCAACTAGGATCCTTTTTACTGAGAACCAGATTGATACATGTCAAGAAGCGCGTAAATGTTTGGGTAAGTATTGTTCAGTACCAGATTCAGATCAGATTGCCCCACCCATTTTAAATCTGTGATCCCCTCTTCCAGTTGAGGAGTCAGGTCTTTCTGGTTTGAAAACATCTGATACCAATAAGAAATCTTTAATACCTCAGCTTCTTTTTCTTTATACAAATGGTAAGTCGTTCCCATAAAATTTCCAAGCCTGATTGATCTAAGCCCACATTCCTCTTCTACCTCCCTCAAGCCGGCCTCTTCCCTGCTCTCACCAAACTCTATTTTACCCTTTGGCAAGTCCCAAATACCGTTTCTAAAAATAAAAAGAATTTGGCCATCATCATTGCTAACGATACCTCCTGAAGCTTCTATGATCTTGAAATTTTGCTTGAATTCTTTCCACATGCCTTCTAGGTCATCATCAATCAGATAAACCTGAGCATTTGTCAGTGAGAGTATCTTTTCTACACCTTTCTCATGACGTATATCCTTCCATAAAAAATGATGCTTCTTCAACGGCATATTTCCATTATCCGTTAAAATAATTGAAGAATCATTCTTAAAAATTGTATACATTTGTAGCATGATTTTTGACAAAAATACAGCAAAAAAGACAGCTGAATTGCTTTTACAGATAAAAGCAATAAAATTGCAACCTGATGAGCCATTTACATGGGCTTCCGGATGGAAATCTCCTATCTATTGTGACAATCGAATTACTTTGTCATATGTAATGATCAGGAATTACATTCGCGAAAACTTAGCAAAAATCATTTTAGATAAGCATGGACAACCCGATGTCATTGCCGGAGTAGCTACAGGTGCTATAGCCATTGGTGTGCTGGTTGCACAGGAATTAGGTGTACCCTTTATTTACGTAAGACCTGAACCGAAAAAGCATGGTAGAAAAAACCAAATTGAAGGTTTTTTAGATAGCGGACAAAATATTGTTGTCGTTGAAGATTTGATCAGTACAGGAAAAAGTAGCCTAAATGCAGTAGCTGCATTGAAAGAAGCCGGAGCAAGAGTCATTGGAATGGTGGCTATTTTTAGTTATGGTTTTCCAGTTGCTGAAAAAAGCTTTAAAGATCTTCACCTTGAATTGACTACACTAAGCGATTATGATCATCTGATTGAACAGGCACTCGATACAAATTTTATCAACTCAAAACAAGTTACAACCCTTAAATCCTGGAGGGAAGATCCAGGAGAATGGAACGCCAATTAAAATTATGAATTTAGAAAGCCCAAAAGTTACTGTACAAAAATCAAGTCAGGATATTTTTGACTATTTGTCGAATGTTAGCAATTTCGAGCAGCTTATGCCTGAAAATATTGATAAATTTGAAGCTGGTGAAGAATCATTTTTATTTGCTTTGAAAGGAATGCCTGAGATCGAATTGAAACTTCAGGAAGTTGAGGCTCCTAAAAAAATAGTTCTTGGCTCAGCCAATGAAAAATTTCCATTTAGTCTCACGGCTGACATTGAAGATAATTCGGGGTCTTCTAGCAACGTTCAATTACTGTTTGACGGAAAATTTAACCCAATGGTGGCGATGATGGTGAAAAAACCACTTCAAAAATTCATTGACACACTTATTGGTAATATAGAGCAACAATAAGAAGGTTTTTCTTCTGGCTTACAAATAACTTACTTCTTTAAAATTGAAGGCATCAATTGAAGCATCTTCTCTCTCAATCAGAAGCGATCCTTCTTTGGTAACACCTCGAATCACCCCCATAAATTGTTCGCCTTTGTTGTTTTCAAACATGTGTGCCTTGTCCTTCCTGTAAAGTGATGACTCATATTGAAACCATAATTCTTCATATTTTTTTTCAAAGATCAGTTCGAATTTATTCTGAATGGAATTTAAAAGATCTTGCAGAAAAATATCTCGTTGGGTATCATTTTTCGTTAGCTGTTTGATCGAAACGGCCATAGGAAGGTCATCCGGAAATTTTTCCTGATTAATATTGATTCCTATCCCTATGATACACTGGTTGATCTTGTTGGAAATAAGTGTATTTTCAATTAAAATCCCACCTAACTTCTTGGAAACTGACATAATGTCGTTAGGCCATTTAATCCTTAATATTGGTAGATTATATCGCTTTAAGTAATGATGAATCCCCACAGAAACGGCACAATTTAACATGAATTGATCCGCTGCATTAAAGTCTTCAAGCTTCAGCAAAATGCTACATATCAAATTCTTACCTTTATCTGAATGCCAAACTGCCCCCTTCTGCCCTCTCCCTTTAGTCTGGTAGTCAGCTGTGGCTACCGTCCATTTTTCTAATTCCTTATTTTTTGACAATTGTCGCAAATAAGAATTTGTTGAATCTGTGGCATCAAGTTTGAATAGATACATGTATAATATTGCAATTACGGAACATCTAAAGTGATAAAAATGTAATACATTTGCAAGAAATTTTGAAACAATTTAATGGCAAAAAAAATAGTTAATTTAGATCTTTTGATCGCTGAAGTTATAAAGGGAATTGAAGATGTTAAAGGTGAAAATATTTCAATAATTGATTTAAGAGAAATTGAAAATACTGTTTGTGATTACTTTATTCTGTGTGACGGGACTTCCAATACCCAGGTAAGTGCCATTGCAGGCTCCATACAAAAACATGTTAGTAAAAGTCTGAAGGACAAGCCATGGCATGTAGAAGGGGAAAGTAATGCAGAGTGGATTTTAATTGATTATGTGAACATTGTAGTTCACGTTTTCCAAAAGCATGTGCGAGAGTTTTACAACTTGGAAGAGCTTTGGGGAGACGGAAAAATCACAAACATCGAAAGTGCTTATTAAAAGCAGCAATCGTTAAACTTATTTTATGAAAAAAGAAAATTCAAATAAAGACAATAATTCACCTTTTAAGCAATTTAATTTCAAATTCAATTTTTATTGGATCTATGGAATTATTTTTGCATTACTCATAGGGTACCAGTTGCTCAATAGCGCTGATCTGGCAAGCAATAAGTTAACCCAGAATGAGTTTAAAGAGATTCTCAATGATAATGATATTGATAAAATCCTAATCGTCAATGGAGATATTGCTCAATTGACCATCAAAAGTGAAGCCTTAAACACGAAGGATAAGTATAATAAATATAAAAACCCTTCGGTTTTTGGACAAACGACTCCCGTCTATATTTATGACTTCGGAGATCTTCAAAATTTTGAAAAGAATCTTGAAAGTTCAAAATCTGAATTTGGTTTAGACTTTGACAAAGACAATACAACAAGAACGAGTTTCTTTGATTCTTTCCTTGTTTGGTTGCCTTTTATCTTTATTATTGGGCTATGGATTTTCTTTATGCGAAGAATGTCTGGCGGTGGCGGTGGCGGCGCAGGAGGCCAGATCTTTAATATTGGAAAATCAAAAGCCAAGGTTTTTGATGAAAACACAAAGGTAAGAACTTCATTTAAAGATGTTGCTGGATTAGAAGGGGCAAAAGAAGAAGTTCAGGAGATCGTAGATTTCCTTAAGAATCCTGATAAATACACAAATCTTGGTGGAAAGATTCCAAAGGGAGCCTTACTGGTGGGACCTCCCGGAACAGGTAAAACCTTATTGGCTAAGGCAGTTGCCGGTGAAGCAGGAGTTCCTTTCTTCTCTCTATCCGGGTCAGATTTTGTTGAAATGTTTGTAGGGGTTGGTGCCTCAAGAGTGAGAGACCTTTTTAAACAAGCCGCGGCAAAATCTCCTTCCATTATTTTTATCGATGAGATTGATGCCATCGGTAGAGCTCGTGGCAAAAACAGTATTACTGGAGGGAATGACGAAAGAGAAAATACACTGAATCAGTTACTTACTGAAATGGATGGATTTGGCACTGATGTAAATGTTATTGTCGTTGCAGCTACCAACAGGGCTGACGTTTTGGATAAGGCATTGATGAGGGCAGGGCGATTTGATAGACAGATTTATGTTGATCTTCCTGACAAGAATGAAAGAAAACAAATTTTTGATGTTCACGTGAAGCCTTTGAAACTGGCTAAAGATGTAGACTTGGAATTCCTGTCAAAACAAACACCTGGCTTTTCTGGAGCTGACATTGCAAATGTTTGTAATGAATCTGCGCTTATTGCTGCTAGAAAAAGCAAGAAAAGTGTGCATCACCAGGACTTTCTGGATGCAGTTGATCGGATTGTAGGTGGTTTAGAGAAAAAGAATAAAATCATTACAACAAAAGAAAAAAAGACCATTGCTTATCATGAAGCAGGACATGCCACTGTTAGCTGGATGCTCGAACATGCAGCACCTCTGGTAAAAGTGACCATTGTTCCTAGAGGAAAATCACTTGGAGCAGCCTGGTATCTTCCTGAGGAAAGACAAATAGTGGAAACGGACCAGATGCTGGATGAAATGTGTGCTACGCTTGGTGGTAGAGCGGCTGAAAAAGTCATGTTTGACAAGATTTCAACCGGGGCTCTAAACGACCTTGAAAAAGTAACCCGTCAAGCAAGAGCTATTGTAAGTATATATGGCCTGAATGACAAAATTGGCAATATCACTTATTATGATTCAAGTGGTCAGAATGAATATGGTTTCACAAAGCCTTACAGTGAATTAACAGCGCAGACTATTGATGAAGAGATCTCAAAGATCATTGAGAAGCAGTACGAAAGAGCTATTAAGATCTTAGAGCTGCATAAAGATAAACTGATTCAACTGGCAGAAATTCTGACTGAAAAGGAAGTAATCTTTGAAGGTGACCTTATGAAAATTTTTGGTGAAAGGCCATTTAGCAAAGAAATAGCTGAAAGTAAAAAAGTATCTCCTAAAGCTAAAGATAAGAAGACCAGTCCAAAAGAAGAAGAAAAGACCAGTCCGAAAGAGGAAGTTAAGGCTCATCCAAAAGACGAAGGTAAGGATAGTTCTAAAGAGGAAATTGCTGAGGAAAACTAAAAATAATCAAAGTGTTTTTGTACATTTGAATTATACGATTTGGTTATGAGTTTTTTTAATAAATTTTTTAAAAATATCATTAAAACTTCTCAAAAAGAAGAAAGTGAAGAAGAAATAGGTCAAGAAGATGACCTTTCTATTGACGAGCTTTTTGTTAAGAAATTCATACATAAAGGTGGTAAATTTTTATACTGTGCAGATCTTGAAGAAGTAGAAAAGAATTTGGTGCAGGTACTTCAGGAAAATCAATGGAATAACGTTGTGACTTTTAATGAAGAATTGAGAGAGTTATTGACGAGTATAAAAAGTGCCAAAACGAGTAAAATCATTTCATCTTTGCCTTTTATGACCCATTGTGAGTGCCTGATCGCGCATGATGGCAGTATTATGTTTTCATCAAAGCAGTTAAAAGACAAGAAATTAAAAGAACTCCCCAACAACTTTATTGTTTATGCCAAGACAAGTCAAATTGTAAATGATTCAAGAGACGGAATTTCAGGAATAAGGAACCGATCTGAAAAAAACTCTCCCACAATTATCAGTTCAATAAAGGATTTTATTATAAATAAGGCAGAAACTGATTTCATGAGTTATGGAAACACTAATTCCAAAACGCTATATTTGCTCCTACTAGAAGATTTATAAATTCATGAACAACTTTACCAAACGAATTGTTTTTGGCCTATTATACGTGGGCCTGGTTATTTCTTCATCACTCCTGGGCGCATTATTCTTTTACAGTTTATTCCTTGTTTTTATGATGGTCTGTATTTATGAATTCATAAAAATTATTGAGTTAAAAAGTATTTTTCCCTACCTATTGGGTCTCACGTGTTTTTTCACCGCTGTGATCTCTAATAATAACCTTGTCGTATTTGAAGATGATTTTTCTGAAAAGATCATTTTGTCCATATTTCTTACTGCCATTTATTTTGCTTTTATTCTTGCACTGGTATCTTCGAGAAAGATCGGAAGGCAATACCTGGGTAAGAATTTTTTATCATTGATCTATATCGCCATTCCATTTTCTTTATTAATCAAAATTCCTTATCTAAATTTTGAAGGCCACTTCGATACCTCGATCATTATTGGAATATTTATTTTGATCTGGAGTAATGACGTTTTTGCTTTTTTAATTGGTAAGAACTTTGGTAAGCATAAACTGATCGAAAGGGTTTCACCCAACAAAACTGTAGAAGGCTTTTTAGGCGGGTTTATTTTTACTTTTATTGCAGGATACTTTGTAGCAACTTATTGTTCGAGTATTCAACCGATCCAATGGTTTACAATTGCTATAATTGTCAGTATTTTTGGTGTTTTAGGTGATTTGATTGAATCTATGTTTAAGCGCCAGGCAAAAATTAAAGACAGTAG
This sequence comes from uncultured Flavobacteriaceae bacterium, assembly GCA_963780405.1. Lineage (GTDB taxonomy): Bacteria > Bacteroidota > Bacteroidia > Flavobacteriales > Flavobacteriaceae > Lutimonas. Next base: position 308,069 of record CAWABX010000001.1, on the reverse strand, counting down.
TAATCTGCTTCCGGGGCATGGAGGTTTTTTAGATAGATTAGATAGTATTATCTTTGCCACACCATTTATATTTATTTACTTATTCCTTACGACATAATGTTTCACAAAGAAGGTTTTAAGATTATTTTAGTCGCGGCCCTTATAATGGTTAGCGGTCTGTTGTTGATCGACAAGTTTGTGACTAATTTTTGGTTACAGAAATCTTTGATGATTCTTCTCCTGATTGGCTTTATTTTGATCCTTCAATTTTTTAGAGACCCTAAAAGACATACGCTTCTTGATGATGGGCAGATCATAGCACCCGCAGATGGGAAAGTGGTGGTGATTGAAGAAGTGGTAGAAAAGGAATATTTTAAGGATAAAAGAAGGCAGATCTCGATTTTTATGTCTCCCCTTAACGTGCATGTTACTCGATATCCCGTTTCGGGAATGGTTACATATAGTAAGTATCATCCTGGCAAATATCTCGTAGCCTGGCACCCTAAGTCTTCCGAAGAAAATGAGCGTACAACAATAGTTGTTAAAAATAGCAGCTGCGGAGAAATACTTTATCGTCAAATTGCGGGAGCAGTTGCAAGAAGGATTGTCAATTATGCCAATACAAACCAACAAGTGATTCAGGGCGAAGATGCAGGTTTTATCAAATTTGGCTCCCGAATAGATATTTTTGTACCTTTGGATATGAAGATTGAAGTGAACCTAAACCAAAAAACCAGAGGTGGAGAAACCATCTTAGCTTCTAAAAATGGATGATTTAGAAAGAAGATTTCGCAAAGCATTTGAAATGGCATCGGCCATGACGAAAAAGCTGCCGCCTGATATCATGCTTCAATTTTATTCCTATTACAAACATGCCACCACAAAAGATTCTGTTGTAATCCCATCGGGTGATGATATGGTAAGAAATGCTTTCAAATTAAACGCTTATTTTCAGATGGCCAATATATCTGAAGATGAAGCTAAAATAGAATATATCAGACTTGTCGAAAAATATACCGGCAAAAAAGTCCTTTAACTAAAACTACTATTAACTACTAATAAAAATAACATGAAGAAGATTTTAAACTTATGCCTGGCTACCATTTTTACCTTGGTTTTATTTTCCTGTGCCAAGGAAAAAAAACCTGTTGATACTTTAAAAAGCGCAGTATCTTACAGCGTTGATGGTGAAAACTCCACGGTTCAATGGATTGGATATAAAACCACAGACAAGATTGCTGTGAAGGGTACATTTAAAGAAATTAACATTACTGAAATGAATAGTGGAATTACTGCTGCTGCTTCACTAGAAGGACTTGAATTTGAAATCCCGGTTTCTAGCATTTATTCAAATGACACTATTAGAGATGGAAAGTTAAAGAGGCTCTTTTTTGGGGTTATGGAGAATACCCTTAGCCTTAAAGGAAAATTCTCTGTTAAAGACGCTAGTAATGGAAACATTGCTCTTTCTATGAACGGTTTGACAAAAGAGCTCCCTTTTACTTATGACATGAGTAAAGATACCATCTTGATTAATGCCACGATGGATCTCAATATCTGGGAAACTCAAAATGCCCTTGCTTCAATTCATCAAGCCTGCTTAGAATTGCATACCGGTGCCGACGGGGTGAGCAAAACTTGGGATGAAGTTGGTATCAGTGCAAAAATACTCACTGTCAAAACTAGCGAATGAAAAAAGTAACGGGAATTGGTGGCATCTTTTTCAAAACCTCAGACCCAGCCAAAATAAAGGATTGGTATCATAAAAATCTCGGATTAGTTGTTGACGCCTATGGTTCTCCGTTTGAATTCAGAAATGCCAATGATCCTGATCAGCTCAATTATTTACAATGGAGTCCGTTTAAAGATGATACCAAATATTTTGAGCCATCAAAAAAGGAGTTCATGATCAACTATAGGGTGGCCGATCTTGAAGCTCTTGTAAACGAGCTTCAAAAAGAAGGTGTCACGATATGCGACAATATCGAGACCTATGATTATGGCAAATTTGTACACATCATGGATCCTGATGGAAATAAAATTGAACTTTGGGAACCCATTGATCAAGTTTTTACAGACAGCCTCAAGGGCAAAACAACTAAATAAAATGTGCTTTCTTACAAGGAAGCAAGACTTTTTTCCACCATGGCTATTTTAGCCAAAGCATCTGCTTCCTTTTTTCTTTCATTCGAAATGACCTGATCAGGAGCGTTGTTCACAAACCTTTCATTGCTCAACTTTTTTTGAACCGATGCAAGAAAGCCTTTGTGATAAGCAAGCTCTTCTTCAAGTTTCTTTGTTTCAGCCTCAACATCAATCTTTAAGGCAAAGGGAATAAAGAACTCATTGGGTCCCACCCTAAAAGTCAAAGCATTTTCTATTTTTTCCTTAGTCTCTTCTACTTTCGAAATATTGCACATCTTTCTTATCAGTGAATATAAATCACTATTAATTTCCTCCTTTTTAAGAAGAAAAAGTTCCAGGGATTCTTTAAACGAGATATTTTTTTGTTTGCGTATATTTCTAACAGCTGAGATAATTTCTTTGATTGTTTCAAACTCTTCCAAAATACTTCCGTCAAAATCCTCTTGTAAAGGATATGAAGATATGATCAATGCTTCTTTCTCAGTTCTTTCTTTAAAATATTGCCAAATTTCTTCAGTAATAAAAGGCATAAATGGATGTAAAATCTTGACATTATCTTCAAACAAATCAACTGTAGCCTTTAAAGTAATTGGGTCAATGGGCTCCCCATACTCAGGTTTTACCATTTCTAAATACCAGGAAGAAAAATCTTCCCAAACCAACTTATAGATCGCGGTCAAGGCATCTGATAATCGATATTGGTCAAACTGCTCATCAATAAAAACCAGCGTTTTTTGAAACTTAGCTTTGTACCAGGCTATGGCTATTTTTGAAGATTCCGGTTGGACCGCAGTTTCAGAAACTTCCCATCCTTTAACCAGCCTAAATCCATTCCATATTTTATTTGCAAAATTTCTTCCCTGCAACATCAGGCTTTCATCAAACAATAAGTCATTTCCAGCCGCTGAACTCATTAAAATCCCTGCTCTTACTCCATCTGCGCCGTAGTTATCCATCAAGTCTATTGGGTCAGGTGAATTTCCCAAAGACTTAGACATCTTTCTTCTTTGCTTATCCCTTACAAGACCCGTCAAGTATACGTGTTGAAAAGGTTTTTCACCTGCAAATTCATACCCTGCAATAATCATTCTGGCTACCCAGAAAAAAAGTATATCAGGGCCTGTCACCAGATCATTTGTAGGATAGTAATATTTAAAATCTTCATTCTCAGGCTCATTAATTCCATTAAAAACACTGATCGGCCATAGCCATGAAGAAAACCAGGTATCTAAGGAATCTTCATCCTGTCTTATGTCATTTAGGCCCAAAAATTCATTTCCGGTTTTTACTTTAGCCAAATTTAAAGCTTCCTCTGAGGAGTCTGCTACCACATAATCATTTGTTCCTTGCCCGTAATAATAAGCCGGAATTCTGTGGCCCCAATAGAGTTGTCTTGAAATATTCCAGTCGCGAATATTCTCCATCCAATGCCTGTAAGTATTGACAAATTTATGAGGAACCAACTGAACATCACCACTATTCAAAACCGCATCAATGGCCGGTTTAACCAAATCCTCCATTTTTAAAAACCATTGCTCCGAAATTTTTGGCTCGATCACTGCTTTGGTCCTCTCAGAGGTCCCTACCTTATGCATATAATCTTCCGTTTTAACTAGAAAACCCTTTTCCTCTAATTCTTTAACAATCTCTTTGCGCACTACAAAACGGTCTTTACCCTCATAATGCAATCCATTTGAATTTAAACTCGCATCATCATTAAATATATCGATCACTTCTAATCCATGCTTTTCACCTATCAGCTTATCATTTGGATCATGTGCCGGAGTGATCTTTAAACTTCCCGTTCCAAATTCAACATCAACATAAGGATCTTCAATGATGGGTATGGCTCGTTCTACAATTGGCACAATGGCCTTCTTTCCTTTTAAATGAGAAAATCTTTTATCATCAGGATGAACACATATAGCCGTATCGCCTAAAATAGTCTCTGGTCGGGTTGTTGCTATTTGAACGAACTCATCACTTCCTTCAATTGCATAATTGACATAATATAACTTACCTGGTTTCTCAATATAGATCACCTCCTCATCACTCAGCGTTGTTTTAGCCTCAGGATCCCAATTCACCATTCGATACCCTTTATAGATCAAATCCTTGTTATGTAAATCTCTAAAAATCTTATTTACGGATCGGTTAAGATCTTCATCCATGGTGAATTTTGTTCTATCCCAATCACATGAAGCACCTAGTTTTTTCAACTGTTCCAAAATTAAACCTCCATGTTTGTGCGTCCATTCCCAGGCATGTGCAATAAACTCTTCTCGACTTAGGTCAGATTTTTGGATACCTTCCTCCTTTAGCTTAGCCACCACTTTAGCCTCGGTAGCTATAGAAGCATGATCGGTACCTGGAACCCAACAGGCATTATAGCCCTGCATCCTCTTACGTCGAATCAACACATCCTGTATGGTATTGTTCAACATATGCCCCATATGCAATACTCCTGTTACATTTGGAGGTGGAATCACTATGGTATAGGCCTCTCGTTCATCTGGTTCTGAATGGAAATAGTTATTTTCCATCCAGTACTTATACCACTTAGCCTCTACCGTATGGGAATTATATTTTGCTGGAATATTCATATGTTAAATTTTTGTCAAATAGTGTGCAAAATTACAATTTTACGCAATAAATTCGTCCAATTAAAGTTACATTTATTCAAAATGTATTAATTTTGCCACAAAATATTTATCATGAAAAAAATACTGGTTTTATTATTTATCGGAGTCGTGTCATTCTCAATGAATGGACAAACCATAGAAGAGATTAAAAAAGATTATACAGGACCTGTTTTTGAATTTGAAAGCGATGTTATTGATTATGGAGAAATTGCGGTAAATTCGGATGGTAACAGAGTTTTTAAGTTTACAAATGTCGGTAAATCTCCATTGATTATAACAAATGTAAAGGGTAGTTGCGGATGTACAGTTCCAACGAAACCTGAAGAGCCTATCATGCCTGGTGAAAGTGGCGAGATTAAAGTCAAATACGCAACCAACAGAATTGGACCATTCTCAAAAACGGTTACCATAACTTCTAATGCCTACGAACCAACTTTGGTTTTAAAGGTAAAAGGTCGGGTTCTCGAGCAACAAACCGAGGAACTGCAAAAAAAGAAAAGTATCGTTTCTGACACAAACTAAAAAAAAGCCCTTCAAGGGCTTTTTTTCTACAACATACTTTTTAAATAAAACTCATACCTTAAATGTTCACCGTTCCTATCGACAAGGACTTTGATCTTTTTATCTTCTTTTTGAGACAACATGTATACAATTTCTTGCATTTTCATGTTATAAGCTTCCTTTCCGTTGATCTCTAAAAGGATATCTCCTTCTATCAAACCTGCATAATGAGCAGGTGATCCTTTTCTAATCAGGGAAATTTTATAGCTGGGTTTGTAGGTAAGTCCAAAAGTGTAAAAAATTGTTGCAATGGATACACCTTGGTTATCTTTCGGAATCGGAGTTTGGTAACGGTTCTCCTTTACAAGCATTTCACCTCCGTGTATCACCTCCATACCGCTTTTGTTATAAAGAAACGGTGCCCGATAAAATCGACCATTCTTCTTAAATGTTACCCGACTGTTTGGGTAATCCATAATCACCTGAAACCGCTTTAAAATTCCTGCTCCTAAGGTTCCGTTTCTATCCTTATTCGCATGTACTTTTACTATTGAGGTAGAATCAGGATAAGAAACAGAAGCGTCTTCAAACTCAAAACTTCCAATTTTTAACTTTTTGATTTTACTTCTTTTTCCTAGAATATTACCGTTCAAGCCTTTTCCAAGGTAATCCTCAAAATATTTGTCCCCTATCAAAATATCAGGATTTGAATGGGGAAACAACCATAGGGAATCACCCCCTCCCGAATCAATTAACAATTTAACCGAAACCTCCTTTCCTAAATGATTCTCAACGATAACATCAATAAATGGTTTAGCATTATAGAAATCTAAAGGGAATGTCTCGCACCCCCTGCAATCAGGCGGTTCATAAAATTCAGGGTTATAAAAAGTAAGCTTTTCTGATCCATAATTGATTTTAACAATAAAATCGCCAAATAGGTCTCCTCCTATAATTCCATGAATATCCATGCCCATTTTTGCAGATAGATCGAACAAATCATCTGTAATGGCATATAAAGAAAGCTTTGGGTTAACAATGCCTTTAAACTTGAAGTAATTTCCCTCGGAAGTCAAAGCGTTAATGGGCTCACCTTCGCCAAGTCCGCGAAGCTGTATTTTTTCAACATTACGGAGCTGTAGAGAATCTTCAAACTTTAGGTTAAATAGAATCGTTTTTTTTATTCCGGTATCCAACAAAAGATTGAGTTTCTTTCCATTCACCTCCGCCTGAATAACAATCAAATTGTTGACCAGAGAAAAAGTTGCATTTTGACTCTTACTGTTGTTATCTAATATTCTGAACCTACCCTGCGCCTGAAAAGACAGTGTAATACTAAAAAATAACAGGGGCAGAATAATCTTTTTAAACATCTTTGAATATGAAATAGCTTATGGAAAGTACTATAAAATTAAGAGATGACAATAATTTTAAGAAATATTTAGCTTTTCAAAATTACCGTCATCTCTCGCTATTTTTTTACATATTCATTCACCTTTTCAAGGATGAAAGGGACCATCTCTTTGGCAATGATAAAGCCAACAAAAAACTTACGTGTTCTTTTGTTAGCCATCAAAACTGTACCTAACAAATTCAGAGCCACCTTTTTATAATGTTCAAAAGAAATCGACTCCATTGATTGCTTCAACGAATTTCTAACTGATCCGCCCTGGAAAATTCCAGATACAATAGATATCAAAGGACTATTCAAAAATTCATCCTCTTGCTGCCCTATGGTTCTTGCCAATTTTTGTTTCGCCAGATTCAATTCTTCGAACGTGGTGATTCTGGCTGCTGACCTACTCTTCATAATCAATAGATTCATTAAAATCATCGTCATCCGAAAGAGCCCTCTCCACAATCTTATCTTTGATCTTCAACTCAATACGATCCTTTGCAACCATCGTATAAACAACGAGTAGAATAACATAAATAAGACCTACCAGGGCAAATCCAACAATCTCACTTTCAAAAAAAGTAGAGAGCCAAAAGGCCAAGGAAATACTGAACATAAGTATAATAAATATACCCAAGACCAATAACAAAAATGAACTCACCAATGAAGCTGAAACATTAGCAATTGCTCCAATAAAATTAAATTTAACAAGTTCAATCCTGTTCTCAATATACTTCTTAACCAAATCGATCATTAGCCTATTTCAATATTAATTTATATTGAATTAGAATTGGATTCCACAGTAGTAGTTTCCTTTCTAATTGATTCCATTTTTTCAGATAGTTCCTTTTCAAGATCTTTCACCTTGGCATATACCTTGTCATACTTTTCTTTTACAGAAGCCTTGACATCACCAAATTTTTCTTTGAAATCATTTAACGATTCCTTATCCAAATCCTTAATTTTTTTAGATAGTTCATTAAATTTTTTATCCAGATCACTCTTCAATTCTCCAGCTTTTTCTGAAATATTTTCTCGAGTTTCTTTTCCGGAAGCCGGAGCAAGAAGTAATCCTGCTACCGCACCCGTTGCTGCACCTAAGATCAGCCCTAACAACAATTTAGAATCACTTGACATAATAGTGTTATTTAAGATTAAAATTATACTTATTAAAGATACTAAATATCCATCAAAAAAGCGACCTTTAACAGGAAAAAGTAAATAATATTTCGCAATTTTGCAGATACATTCAACACTTGAAATATGCCAGGAATATCGTTAAAAGGGCAACAAATGCCCGAGTCACCTATAAGAAAACTTGTGCCTTTTGCTGAAGATGCCAAAAAAAGAGGCATTAATGTATATCATTTAAACATTGGTCAACCTGATATTGAAACCCCTCAAGCAGCGCTTAAAGCTGTAAAGGAAAACGATATTAAGGTTTTATCATATGCTCGAAGTGAAGGCTCTGAAGCCTATCGAAAAAAACTAAGCCAATATTACAAACAAAACAATATTGAGGTAACAGAAAAGGACATCATTGTAACCACTGGTGGGTCAGAGGCCTTGCTGTTCACCTTGGGCAGCATTACAGATTTTGGGGACGAGATTATTATTCCTGAACCTTTTTACGCAAACTACAATGGTTTTTCGGTTGCCAACGGAATCAAAGTTGTACCTATAGTTTCCAGTATAGATGATGATTTTGCACTCCCTCCCATTGAGGAATTTGAAAAGCTGATCAGCAAAAAAACCAAAGCCATCTTGATTTGTAACCCGGGAAACCCTACAGGCTACCTTTATGCTAAAGAAGAACTCGAGAAACTAAAGGATCTTGCACTGAAACACGATCTTTTTTTAATTGCTGACGAAGTATATCGAGAATTTGTCTATGAAGGTATTGAGCATCACTCGATCATGAGTCTGGATGGTTTGGATGAACATGCTATTATTATCGATTCTGTCTCAAAACGCTATAGCATGTGCGGGGCGCGAATTGGCTGTATCGTTTCCAAAAACAAGGCACTTATTCAGACAGCTTTGAAATACGCTCAAGCCAGACTTAGCTCACCTACCTATGCCCTTCTCGCGAGTGAGGCTGCCCTGGAGACTCCACCAGAATATTTTCAAAAAGTGATCGAGGAATACGATGAAAGGAGGATGGTACTGGTGAACGCCTTAAGTGAAATCCCGGGTTTAAAAGTATCAAGACCAAAAGGGGCCTTTTATTGCATTGCAGAATTACCTGTTAAAGATGCCGATGATTTCGCACAATGGATGCTAGAAGAATTTAACGATAAAGGTGAGACGGTTATGGTAGCACCTGCAAGCGGTTTCTATTCAACTGCCGGATCGGGAAAGAATCAGATCAGAATTGCATATGTGTTGAAAAAGGAGAGTTTACTTCGATCTGTTGAATTACTGAAACTGGCTTTAGAACAATACCCTAATTAATGTTTCAAAAGAATATACCTCTTCGATCCTTAAATACCTTCGGTATTGAGGCAACTGCTAAACAATTCTCGGAAGTTACTTCCTTAGACATGTTAAAAGAGATTGTGTCGAATTACAAAGACCTGTTTATTTTGAGCGGCGGGAGTAATATTTTACTTACAAAAGACATTGAAAAACCCGTGGTTTATCTCAATACAAAAGGAATCGAGATCGTCGATAAAAATCCGGAATCAGTTTGGGTAAAGGCTCAGGCTGGAGAGAATTGGCATGAGTTTGTATGCTGGTGCCTTGACAACAACTTCGGTGGTTTGGAGAACCTGTCTCTTATACCCGGAAATGTGGGTACCTCTCCCATGCAAAATATTGGTGCCTACGGGGTAGAAATAAAAGATTCTTTTGAATCTCTTGAAGCTTTGGAGATCAGCAGCGGAAAAATTCAAACTTTTGATGTGAATGACTGCGCTTTTGGCTACCGTGAATCCGTGTTTAAAAATGTCTTAAAAGGTCAGTTTATTATTCTTAATGTCACCTTTAAACTTACGGTCAAAGATCATTTGATCAATGATAATTATGGGGCCATTAAGGAACAGTTAAAAATTGCCAATGTCGTTGACCCTGGGATCCACGATATTTCTAATGCTGTCATTGCCATTCGAAAATCCAAATTGCCTGATCCTAAGGAAATAGGTAACAGTGGTAGTTTTTTTAAAAATCCTGTCATCTCAGCAGCTCATTTTCTAAATTTGCAAACACAGTATCCCGAGATTCCACATTATAAATTACCTGAAAAGCAGATCAAAGTTCCCGCTGGATGGCTAGTGGAAAAATCCGGATTTAAAGGAAAACGGTTTGGTGATGCGGGTGTTCATGAAAAACAGGCTCTTGTTCTTGTGAATTACAACAATGCTAAGGGTAATGATATCTTGTCTTTGGCAAAAACCATTCAAAAAACGGTTTCTGAAGAATTTGAAATTGATCTTGAAATGGAAGTTAACATTGTTTAAAAACCTAGTTGGATAGTTTACTGCTTGATCCAAAACAAGGCTTCCTGTCATAAAATTTTGGTTTTGACAACTATTTTTTAAAATTCCTCTGAAGACCTAACATAAGTCATAAAATACTTGTCATATATTTTATTAACTTTATACGAGAGAACTTCTAAAGACTAATTTCATGAAAATATATGACGAAAAACACATCAAAAATGTTGCATTTGTTGGCGCCCATAACAGCGGCAAGACCACGCTTGCCGAAACCATGTTATTTGAAGCCGGACTGATCAATCGCCGAGGTGCCGTGGAGGACAAAAATACAGTGGCTGATTATCACGAAATTGAACACGAAAGAGAAACTTCCATATTCGCCACCCCCCTTCATACAGAATGGAGAAATTACAAAATCAACATTATTGACACTCCTGGCTTAGATGATTTTATTGGAGAAATTGCGTCAACTATGAGAGTTGCTGATTCGCTTGTAACAGTGATCAACGCCCAGCAAGGGGTTGAAATTGGAACAGAAATCATTTGGCAGTACATCAATAAATTTAGCCGACCTACCTTATTTGTCATCAATCAAATAGATCATCCTCAAGCTAATTTTGACTCGAGCTATCAGAGCATTGTCAACCTGGTAGGAAATAATGCTGTTAAGATTCAATACCCAATTATGATGGATGGGGCTCAATGCATTATTGATGTCTTAAAAATGAAAATGTATAAATTTAAACCGGAAGGTGGTAAACCTGAAAAATTAGACATCCCAGAAAATGAAAAAGAAACCGCTGATTTTCTTCATAACGAGTTAGTGGAAAAAGCTGCAGAGAACGACGAAGAACTGATGGAACTCTATTTTGATAAAGGGACATTGAATGAAGATGAAATGAGAAAAGGTATACAAAAAGGTATGCTACATCATGAACTGTTTCCGGTATTTTGTGTATCTGCTTTGAACGATATGGGGACAGGACGTTTAATGGGCTTTATTGATAACGTGGCTCCTGCTGCTGCCGATCTTAAACCGGAACAAAGCCTAGAGGGCAATGAGGTTTTTTGCAAAGCAGATCAACCCACTGCTCTTTTTATATTTAAAACCTTTCATGAACCTAATTTGGGACAGATTACTTTTTTTAAGGTAAAATCCGGAGAAGTAAAACAAAATGACAGGTTAAAGAATTCGAGAAATGGAGAATTGGAAAGTTTGAATCAACTCTTTATCATGGATGGTAAAAAAAGACATCCTGTTGACAAACTCACTGCCGGCGATATTGGAGCTACTTTAAAGCTTAAAAATACAGAAACCAATGACACCTTGCGATCGGCTAAAGATGAAATTACCATAAAACCTATTATTTTTCCACAACCCAGAATCAGAAAAGCGATTGAAGCAGAAAATAAAAAAGATGAGGAAAAGTTGAATGAGGTGCTTAAAAAAATCCATAGCCAGGACCCAACTGTTACCGTTAAATTCAGTAATGAATTAAAACAACAGATCTTGTCCTGTCAAGGAGAATTGCATTTGGCGACTATTGACTGGACCCTACAGCATATTTATGGCATAAAAGCTGTTTTTAACCAACCACGTGTTGCTTATAGAGAAACCATTCAACGGGCCGCCACGCAGAGCTATAAGCACAAAAAACAATCTGGTGGTTCAGGACAATTTGGAGAAGTTCATTTAAAAATCGAGCCTTGGTCTGAAGGTATGGAAGAACCCGAAGGGTTCAATATTAGAGGCAAGGAAGAAATCGATTTGAAATGGGGAGGTAAACTCGTTTATTACAATTGTATCACCGGTGGTGTTATTGATACACGTTATTTACCTGCCATTATGAAAGGAATTCTCGAAGTCATGGAAGAAGGTCCTTTGACAGGTTCTTACGCTCGAGATATCAGAGTAATGGTTTTTGATGGAAAAATGCACTCAGTAGATTCTAATGACATCTCCTTTAAGATTGCAGGAGCTCATGCTTTTAAGGCTGCATTTCTTGATGCCAAACCTAAACTTCTCGAACCCATCCTTGATCTTGAAGTAAAAGTTCCGGAAGAATTACTGGGTAATGTGATGACCGATTTACAGTCAAGACGCGCTATTATTATGGGTATGGACAGTGATGGTAAACATCAGATCATAAAAGCCAAGGTTCCCGAGGCGGAAATGTATCAATACTCTACCAGTCTTCGCTCACAGACTCAGGGGCGTGCAAATTTTAGTACCAAGTTTGCTTCCTTTGAACCTGTACCTTCCAACGTACAAAGTGAGCTGATCCAGGAATCTTAGAGAATAAATGTTATTTTTACCCATCAAAAAACTATTTTTGATGGGTTTTTTTATTCACCAAAGCTGCCTATGAAGATATTCAGATCAGAAAGTTTCGTTGATTATAAGACGTATACTTTTAATTACGCTACCTATTGCATTAAGGAAGACCAAAGGGAGCTTCCTGATATATATGCGCAAGGATTTTTACCTTATTCGAACAACGTTAAACTCGAGGAAGAAACCTATTATTTAGCTCGAAGTTTAAGGATTGATCTATCTCTTTTTAAAGAATCTTCAGAAAACAGAAGAGTTGAGAGAAAAATGGAGGCTTTAAAGCCTTCTTTTGAAGTTGTTCCGGTAAAAGACTTCAATTTAAATGATCCCAATTTCAAATCTTACTGCCTTGATTTTGCTGAAAAAAGATTTAGCGAGGCCATCAGTACAGAACGTTTGAACTATATACTCGCTGCAAAGAGCATTAGCCATATTTTTCATTTTAAAATAGCCGAAAAAACTGCTGGCTATGTGATCAGCATCATAGAAAATGGAACGCTGCATTACTGGTTTGCTTTTTTTGACTTGGATTATCAAACCTTTGCTCTGGGAAAATGGATGATGTTTAGTGTGATCAAATGGGCTTTTGAACAAAAAATGTCTTATGTATATCTGGGCACCTGTTATGGTGAAAAATCGCTATACAAGGTAAGAGATTTTAAAGGCCTCTCCTATTTTAATGGGAACCAGTGGGATACGGATATCAAAACCCTAAAAAGCAAGTGTAAATCTGATCAGGAGTTTACAACAGATGAGTTTAAACAAGATACTGAGCTTTTTCTTCAAAGATTGCAAAAATAGACCTCCTCTCCTATCCATCATATCGCACAAAAGTTGGCTTTTGTTTTTCGTTCCTGTAATAAATGATTAATTTTGCAGCATAATTTTTTGGATATGAAACTGCTATTGTTAAGTATTATTTTATTAGGTATTGGTTTTGCCGGTATTGCCATAAAAATCTGGGCAAAAAAAGACGGTGAATTTGACGGGACCTGTGCCGGAAGTAATGTAAGGCTAAAAGCCGAAGGAATTACTTGTGGATGCGGCAAAGAAGGAAGTTGCGATACAAACCTTGACAATAAAGAAGAGAACTTAACAGCAAAGAGCATTTCTTAAGACTCGATGTTACTGCTGATCACATTCTGTGTCGTTTTTTTAATTCAATCTTATTTCTACCTTTTCCTTTTCAGAAAATATACATCATTTCAACATGCTGTAATCGAAAATAAGAGCTCGCCGATAAGCATCGTCGTCTGTGCAAAAAATGAAGCCGAGAATTTAAAAAGATTACTTCCCAGTTTAGCGCGACAAAAATATCCATCATTCGAAATTGTTTTAGTTGACGATGCGTCAACAGATGGCACTTTAAATGAAATGCTGTCCTTTGAGAAAGCACATATCAATGCAGCTTTTAAGGTTATTATCGTCCACATTGTACAAGGAGATTCGCGGGGCAAAAAAGAAGCTTTGGCAAAAGGAATCCAAACAGCACAAAACGAATATATCCTGCTTACAGATGCAGACTGTCAACCTACGAGCGAAAAATGGATGGCTCATATGACGGCTCATTTTTCACAAAAAACGGCTATCGTACTGGGTTATGGAGCGTATCAAAAAATAAATAATTCATTTTTAAACAAACTGATCAGATTTGAAACCCTGTTAACGGCCCTACAATATTTTTCTTATGCCCTTGCCGGAAAACCCTATATGGGGGTGGGTAGAAATCTGGCCTATAAGAAAGAGGCCTTTCTTAAAGCTGGAGGTTTTAAGCAGCATTCCCATATCAGATCTGGAGATGATGATTTATTTGTATCACAAATCGCAAATCAAAATAATACGGCAATTTGCGATCATCAGGAATCCTTCACTGAATCCAAACCCCATATACATTTGAGAAATTGGATCAGGCAGAAAAGAAGGCATATTACAACGGCAACTCAATATAAACCGGAAACAAAAATTCTACTGAGTCTATTCTTTATTTCTCAATGCTCTCTTTATGCATTGCTGCTGATTTCACTAAAAACAGAATCATTTCGTTTTATAATTGTACCCTTGTTTTTGATCAGGCTGGTTTTTTGGTATATCACTATGTATAAAGCCGCCGTCAGGCTTAAAGAAAAAGATTTAATCGCTTTTGGCCCTTTGTATGAAATTTCAATTATATTTATACAGTTATATATATTTTTAAAAAATATTATTTCTCCCCCTAAATATTGGTAATCAGTACATGAGCGACACAAAAGATATCAAATTATTAATTGTTCAGGCAAAAAAAGGGGACCAAAAAGCCTTTAATGATCTCTTAAATTTATACTGGAAGGATGTATATCATTTTCAATTCAACAAATGTCAGAATGAAGATGAAGCCGAGGATATTACCATTAAAGCATTTGCAAAAGCATTTGACAAAATTGACAGCTTTGATGAGAATTTTCAATTTAACACCTGGCTTTTCACCATTGCTGGTAATCTGTATATTGATCATTTAAGAAAGAAGAAAACAGAGACCATTTCGATCAATAAGAACCATGCCGAACTCCATCGTATCGTTGACGAAGAACCAACACCCTCAGACAAACTTATTCAGGAACAAAATCTTGCACAATTAAAAGCCTATATTCTTCAATTGAAGCCTCACTACCAAGAAGTGATCAATCTAAGGTATTTTCAGGAATTAAGTTATAAGGAAATGGCTGCTCAACTAAATGAGCCCATGAACAATATTAAGGTTAAACTATTGAGAGCTAAAAAATTACTTGCAGAAATTATTACGAGTAAATAAATTTCTTAATGTATGAAGCAAAAGGTATCTATAGCTTTCAAAAACCTTGGTCCAGGATTACTTTTTGCCGGTGCCGCCATAGGCGTTTCTCACTTGGTACAGTCAACCAGAGCCGGAGCTGATTTTGGCTTTGGACTGCTCTGGGCCCTTCTTTTAGTAAACATTTTCAAATACCCCTTCTTCCAATATGGGCCGAGATATGCAACTGCAACTGGTGAAAGCTTGATCGATGGCTATAAAAAACTTGGTAATTGGGTATTGATCCTGTATTTTATACTTACTTTTTTAACCATGTTTACCATCCAAGCTGCTGTGACCATTGTAACGGCTGGATTGGCGCATAATCTTTTTGGACTTACACCTAACCTCAGTATTTGGAGTCTTGTGATCACAGTAATTTGCCTTTTGATTTTGCTCTTAGGTAAATACAAAATTCTTGACCAAGGGATGAAAGTAATTATTTCTGTCTTGGCCCTTAGTACCGTGATCGCAGTACTCATAGCCATTTTTAAAACAGAACACTCCTTTTCACTACTGCCGCAAATTCCTAAAGGAACAGTTGAAATCGCATTTCTTATCGCTTTTCTGGGTTGGATGCCTGCTCCACTGGACGTTTCAACCTGGCACTCTCTTTGGACCCTGGAAAAAAACAAAACATCCAAAAATGAATTTAGTATGAAAAAGGCCATGACCGATTTTAATGTTGGTTATGTCACTACTGTTTTTCTGGGCATATGTTTTATGACGCTTGGAGCTCTGGTAATGTATCACTCTCCTGAAGAAATAAGCACCGGTGCCAGTGCTTTTGCCCAGCAGCTCATTGGCTTATATACCAACAATCTTGGAAAGGGAGCGGCTGTTTTTATAGGTGTAGCAGCTTTTACAACCATGTTTAGCACGACCCTAACGACCTTAGATGCCTCTCCCAGAGCTATGGCAAAAACCAGTGATCTGCTCCTGGGTAAAAAAGGCAAGCACTTTTACCTTATTTGGATCCTTCTTCTCAGTCTGGGCACTATGATCATTCTAAGTTATTTTAAAACGAGTATGATCACTTTTGTAAAGATCGCCACGATACTTTCTTTTTTAACGGGTCCCTTTTATGCCATTGCCAATTTCGTATTGGTAAAAGGGAAGCATATGCCTGTCCATGCACGGCCTTCAAAATATGTAAGTTTTCTAAGTTATTTAGGAATTATATTTCTTGTTTTATTTAGCTTTTGGTTTCTTAGTAGCTTCTAAATCATTTAACTATAAATCTATTTAGAAAATTTACAAAATAATATTATCTTTGATTTTTAACTATAATTTATTACAATGTTACAAGGAACAGTAAAATTCTTCAATGAGTCTAAAGGTTATGGATTCATTACTGAAGATGGCTCAAACAGCGAGCATTTCGTTCACATTTCTGGTTTAATTGACAAAGTGAAAGAAGGAGATGCGGTTGAATTCGATCTAAAAGAAGGTAAAAAAGGATTAAACGCAGTAAATGTGAAGACCATTTAATAGGTAGCTTTAATTTTTTTAACGTGTCAAAACCTATCCCTCCAGATAGGTTTTTTTTTGTCCATTTCTGATATGTTGATATTTATAAGGCAAACATGACTTATATCAACAAAAGTGAGCATTCGATTTTTACTTTTGTAGATTGCTGAGGAAGCGATATGTTACAGCAGCATAGCGGTTTGATAATGACATCTAATAGCACAAACTAAAAAATCAAAAATGTATACAAAGCACACTTTTCATATCCCAGTAATGGGCACAGGATTTACCCTGGACACTCCTTTAAAAGTTTCACCTTATGGAATGGACTCTGTGGTATCCATTGTAGATGACGTTCTTATTGAAAACCTAAGGAAAACCTATTGTGAAAAATTTGAACTACCCTATCAGGCCATCACAAACAAAATAGAAGATTTTAGAGCGAAACGGATCACTTCATACTTAAACTTGTTGCAAGAACTGGCTGAAAAAAAATTCAAGCAGATCAAGAATTCTACCATGGAAACCGGTCAGGAAATCAAAACCTACCTCAACATGTTACCAGACACTTCGGCATTAAAAGAAAAGTTTGCAGAACTGACTTCTCAGCATACCTCATGGAACGAAATCCGAAATTGGGCAGACCAGCATCTGACAATGGGAAGCATCGATGTAAACATCATGACAAAGTTAGATAAGGTCAATTATAGAGAAGGCGAACAATTGCCCAATGAATATAATGATGCCCATGCGGCATTGAGAGGTTTTGCACGAAGTAATCTGGAATCTTCTGTAATTTTGTCAGCGGGTATGAACCCTAGATTGTATAGCTACATGGAAAATTTTGATGATTTTTATCCTAATGAAAAAGGGTATATCAAAAAGAAAATTGTGATCAAGGTAAGCGATTACAGATCTGCATTGATCCAAGGCAAATTTTTGGCAAAAAAAGGACTTTGGGTGTCAGAATACAGGATAGAGTCAGGTCTAAATTGCGGTGGTCATGCCTTTGCTACTGAGGGATATCTAATGGGGCCCATTCTTCAGGAATTCAAAGACAATAAAGAAGACCTCATCGAAACAGTTTACGATATACTGCATTCCGCCTTGGCTGATAGAGACAAAATTCAACCCAAGACAAAACTAGAACTGAAAATTACCGCTCAGGGAGGTGTTGGTACCCGGGATGAGCATCAATTTTTGATAGAACATTACGGCTTGGATTCAATAGGTTGGGGAAGCCCGTTTCTTTTAGTTCCAGAGGCTACAACGGTAGATGAGGTCACCATGAGCAAATTAGTTCAGGCTACCGAAAAAGACCTCTACCTGAGCAATATTTCCCCTCTAGGGGTTCCTTTTAACAACCTCAAAGGAAACTCAAAAGATTTGGAAAAAGACAAAAAGATCGAATCAGGAAGGCCAGGCAGCCCTTGTCCGAAAGAATTTCTTGCACTTAATAACGAATACTCTGATAAGACGATGTGTACCGCTTCACGTCAATATCAAAGAAATAAAATAAAGGAACTTGACCAAGAAATTCTATCGCCTGATGTATACAAAAGCAGGTTCCAAAAAATTGTTGAGAAATCTTGCCTGTGTATGGGCTTAGGAGCAGCTACTGAGCAAATTCATGGCATGCAGACAGAAAGACCAGCAAAAGGAGTTGCTGTATGCCCTGGACCAAATATGGCTTATTTTTCCAAAACCATGAGTCTAAAGGAAATTACAGACCATATTTATGGAAGGATAGATGTGATGTCTCATACATCCAGACCTCATATGTTTTTAAAAGAGCTGAAATTATACGCTGATCATCTTAAAAGTAAAATTGAAGAAGCCCACGGGGAACTGAATAAAAGACAGGAAAAATACCTTTTATCATTTGCTGAAAACATGAAAGAAGGAGTTGATTATTATCAACAACTATTCTCAAAGATGAAAGATAAGTTTGACACCTCAAAGTCAAGTATCATGAACGATTTACAAAGTCATATGATGTATCTTGATTATCTTGAGACTAAAATCAAAAAACTTACTCAAATATCGTAAGAAGTATTCAATAAAAAATAATGAAATAGAATGATTTATATTATTCTATTTCATTATTTTATTCATCATCAAATACTGTAAAAGCATAATGGTTTTGGCATCCTTGATCTCACCATTTGAGATCATATCCAATGCTTTTTTAAAACCCAATTCCAAGACCGTAATATCTTCCTGCTCGGCTGCCACTCCTCCTCCTTCACTCACTTTATCCGAATCATCATATGCTGCAATATAGAAATGTACAATTTCTGTGACAGCTCCTGGAGACATATAAGCTTCAAAAACTTTTTCAACTTTTTTTACCCGAAATCCTGATTCTTCTTCTGCTTCCTTAATGACGCATGTCTGCGGATCATCTCCATCCAAAAGACCGGCAGTAACTTCAATCATGAATCCTGTTTCATTGCCATTCATATAAGTTGGCATCCTGAACTGCGATATAAGAATAACTGTTTGTTTCTTTTTATTGTACAATAAAACTGCTGCACCGTTTCCTCTGTCATAGGATTCCCGCGCCTGCTCAACCCACTGCCCATTCGGCATTTTATAATCAAATACAATCTTATTTAGCGTGTACCAGTTATCAGACAGTACTATTTTTTTTATATTCTTTACTTTTGAATTCATCTGCTATCAACGAATCAGTTTTTTATACTTGATTCTTTTAGGGATCATGTCTCCTCCTAAGCGCTTTTTCTTATTCTCTTCATATTCAGAAAAGCTTCCTTCAAAATAGTATACCTCAGAATCTCCTTCAAATGCCAAAATGTGTGTACACACCCTATCTAAAAACCATCGATCATGTGAGATAATTACGGCGCAACCTGCAAAATTCTCAAGACCTTCTTCAAGAGCCCTTAAGGTGTTGACGTCTAAGATCGTTGGTTGGCTCATCCAGAAGTAATACATTGCCTTCTTCGCGTAAGGTCATGGCCAGGTGCAATCGGTTTCTCTCACCTCCTGACAGGGTCGAAACTTTTTTATTTTGTTCCGAACCACTGTAATTAAAACGTCCTAGGTATGCTCTTGAATTTACCATTTTACCACCCATCATAATAAGCTCCTGCTCATCCGAAAAATTCTGCCAAATTGATTTTTCAGGATCTATATTCGAATGGCTTTGGTCCACATAAGCCACCTTAGCCGTATCTCCTACCAAAAATTCACCTTTATCAGGTTTCTCTTCTCCCATGATCATTTTAAAAATAGTCGTCTTACCCGCTCCGTTAGGACCAATAATACCAACAATACCATTAGGAGGCAGCTTAAAATTAAGGTTATCATAGAGCAATTTATCTCCAAATGCCTTTGAAACTCCCTACGGCATCGATCACATTGTTTCCCAATCTAGGGCCATTAGGAATATAAATTTCAAGTTTTTCCTCCTTCTGCTTTTGATCCTGACTCATCAACTTGTCATAACTCGACAATCTTGCTTTGGATTTGGCATGTCTTCCTTTCGGCGCCATTTTCACCCATTCCAGCTCTCGTTGCAATGTTTTTTGTCTTTTAGACGCCGTTTTCTCTTCTTTTGCCAAACGGTCTGATTTTTGTTCCAACCATGAAGAGTAGTTTCCTTTCCAGGGAATACCTTCTCCTCTATCCAGTTCAAGTATCCAGCCAGCCACATTATCAAGAAAATAACGGTCATGCGTAACAGCTATCACAGTTCCCTGATACTGGGCAAGATGATGCTCAAGCCAGTGCACTGATTCAGCATCCAAATGGTTGGTAGGCTCATCCAGTAATAACACATCTGGCTGTTGCAATAATAATCTGCACAGTGCCACCCTTCTTCGTTCCCCGCCAGAAAGATTCTTAATAAGTGCATCTCCGTCAGGTGTTCTTAAAGCATCCATGGCAATCTCCAGTTTGGTATCAAGCTCCCATGCGTTTTGAGCATCAATTTTGTCTTGAAGTTCAGCCTGCTGAGCCATTAATTTTTCCATTTTATCAGCATCAGAATACACCTCTTCCAAACCAAACATATCATTGATCTTATGATACTCATCCAAGATAGCTACTGTTTCAGCCACACCTTCTTTTACGATATCCATAACAGTCTTGCTGTCATCCAAAATGGGCTCTTGAGCCAGATAGCCAACAGTATAATTTGGAGCAAATACGACATCTCCCTGATAATTTTTTTCCAAACCAGCGATGATCTTTAACAAAGTTGATTTACCTGATCCATTCAAACCCAGAATCCCGATCTTGGCTCCATAGAAAAAACTCAAATAGATATTCTTAAGCACTTGCTTATTGGTTCCCTGATAAGATTTACTTACTCCAGACATGGAGAATATCACTTTTTTATCATCTGACATAATTTGCTTTTTTATTTTATTATCATTGAAGAATTATTTAAAACTCATTTTTTTCGAATACAAATATAACAATAGCTTTGGTTTATTCTATCCTGTAATTATATATGAATCATCAAAGTAGCAGCTTGTAGTATGGACATACACTTATATTCCAAAAAAAAATCCCGCTCTCAAGCGGGATTTTTATTTAGTACTCCATTTTTTTCATATAATCAATCTTCCTTTTCCATATTTCAAGAGATTCTTTATATGTTTCAATGTTCTTATATACATTCTTTACGAGTGGGTTATCCGCACTGGCGTTAGATATAAAACTTATATTATTCTCCAACTGTTTGATTTCTTTTGTGATCTCATCAATCTTTCTTCTAATAAACAATTGCTCGCTATCAAGTTTTCTAGTGTTCTTTTGATCCAATAAGCCATCAACATTACTTTTAAATCTTAGAAAAGAGGCCTCATCTTTATCAATATCAAGCTTTTTATACGCAGTATCAAGCAGTTTATTAAATTTAATGTCCAAATGCTTCACTTTATGAGGTAAAACCCCAAGAGCTCGCCATTCTTCCATTCCTTTTTGCACAAATTCAAGTGTCAGCTCCTTACCTTTTTCGATCTCTTCCTTTAAGGAATCCATAAATTCCTTTTTCTTTTCAATAACGGCAGATTGGTCTTTATCTAAATCATTTTGCTTGTTGTGTAATCTGTCAAAATAATAATTACAGGCATCTTTAAATCGCTTCCATATTTTGTCAGAATCTCTCCTGGGCACATGACCAATTGTTTTCCATTCTGACTGTATCTTCTTAAACACCTCGGTCGCAGCGTCATAATCTTCACTATCCTTTAAAGACTCTGCCTGCTCCACTAAAGCCATTTTCTTCTTTAGGTTTTCTGACTGATCCTTTTTTATACCTTTATAAAAATTATTTTTTTCAGCGTTAAAACTACGGGTAGCTTCTCTAAAAAGTTGCCAAACCTCTTCATTCTTCGATTTTGGTACCTTACCAATAGCAAAAAACTCATCCCTGAGTGCCTCTAATTTTTTAATGCTCTCCTGCCAGTCTTTATGATTCTGATTCTTCGCAGGATCAATCTCCTTGATCTTGTTTATAACGGCAAGCTTAAGACCTACGTTTGCCTTAAATTTTTCATCCAGTTTTTCCTGAAACTCGTGCCTTTTCTTATGAATCTTTTTGGTGGCTTCACTAAATCTATGCCAAACCTCTTCTCTTAATTCACGAGCAACGGGACCAATATCTTCCTTCCACATCTTGTGTAAAATCTGCAATTCCTTAAATGAATGATTCACATCTTCCTCAGCAGCAAGAGCTTCAGCCTTTTCAATTAGTTTTGATTTTTCTTCTAAATTATGTTTAAAATCAAGATCTCTAAAATCATTGTTCAAATGGAGCAGGTCATAGAATCTTTCAACATGGTGATGATAAGTGCGCCAAACATCATTGTATTTAGCATGTGGAATCTGACCGACTTCTCTCCATTGATCCTGTAGATTTCTAAAATTCTTATACATGGTAGAGGCCTCAGCATTATCGATCAAACTCTTCAGTTCATCGATAAGTTTTAATCTCAAATCCAGATTCTCCTTCTGAACCCTTTCTATTTCTCTATAAAATTGTTGCCGTTTTCTTTTATAGTCACTAATAAGTTCGTCAAATTTATGTTTTAGGGGTTCAGAATAGAAGAAATCGCTCTCTTCACCACCCGCTTTTACAAAGGCTTCCTTTTGCTCTGTCAAAAAAGATTTAAACTTCTTTTGAAATTCTGTTTTTAAACTTTCAATCTGATTCTTTACTTCCTGAATCTCGAAATCATCCAAAAGGGTTTTCGTCATTTCAACAATACCCTCTAGTGATAAAGCCGCCAAATCAAACTCTGGCACCTTTTTTTTAACTTTGATTTCTTTCTCGGAAACAGCAGTTTCATTATTCTCAGTATCCTTTTCTTCTGCCGCAGATTCAGTCTTTATAGGCTCCCTCGGTTCTTCAGATTCTTCAAGGACTTCAGGGGTTTCCATTTTCACCTCATCTTTTTTAACCTGAGTCTCTTCTTCATTTTTCGTTTTTTCTATCTCGGTAATTTCATCATCCGGCATATCTTTGGCCTCAGTCTTATCTTTGGCCTCAGTCTTATCTTCCAATGTCTCTGCGTTCTCCACAACAGTATCTTCCTTCTGATTATCATCTACTATACTTCCTTTTTCAACAGCTTTGTCGGGAGTTTTTTCATTTTTCTTACTTGCATCGTCTCCTGTTAATTCAGATGATAACTGATCATTATTTTCGTCTAACATTGTTTCATGTTTAAGGTTCCTATATTTTACTTTAAAAAGTGTTGAAAGATACTAATAGCCTAGCAAAGCGCAAAACTATGTTAAAAATAACATGCGGAAATTTAAATAGTTTGCTCAATCGCTATACTAAGAATTCCAAATTTCCCAAGATCTGTCAGCTTGATGCTTGAGCATTGACTCACCATTTGAAACAATCGCCCCTGCATTTTCTCCCATTTTAAGAAAAGCTGTACGCTTAGGATTGTAAATCAAGTCAAAGAGCAAGTGTTTGTCTGTCAAAAACTCATAGGGTATGTCAGGCTTTGCTTCTACCTCAGGAAAAGTACCCAATGGGCTGCAATTGATGATCATTTCATACTCACAAAGTATGTCTTTGCCAAGGTCTTGGTAATTGATCATATTAGCCGAAGTTTTACTTCTGGAAACGAAAAGAAAGGAAATTCCCAATTTCTTACATACATGAGCAATCGCTTTTGAAGCGCCTCCTGTTCCAAGAATCAGCGCACCTCGTTCATTACCCCTCCAACAGGATTTAAGAGAAGTCTCAAAACCATAAGCATCTGTATTATATCCTTTGAGCCTATTATTATCTAGTATCTTTATGGTATTCACAGCGCCAATACTCCTTGCCTCCTCATCAATATCATCCAGATATGCCATAACACTTTGCTTATAGGGAATAGTGACGTTAAGACCTCCTAAAAAACCCAGATCTTTTAAGACCTTTTTATTGAAATCCTCGATTTTATCCAGGTCATAATTGACATATTCATAGTGAGTAAGGCCTAAAGTGCCAAACTTCTCTGTAAAATATTTTTTCGAAAAGGAATAGGATATGTTTTTACCCAGCAAACCGAATCTTTTCTCTATTTTCGACATGGTAACTATTCAGGTTTCTATTTATTATGCTTACGATAGTTATCTATTGCAGATCGAACACTCTGATATTTTAAAAGTAACTGTTCTGCTAATTCATGGTCAATGTCAAGCTCATTGGCTACCATTTGTGTTCCTCTTTTGACAAGTTTATCGTTGGTCAACTGCATATCGACCATTTTATTCCCCCTGATTCTCCCAAGTTTAACCATTACTGAAGTGGAAATCATATTCAAAACCAATTTCTGTGCTGTTCCTGACTTCATCCTGGTGCTTCCGGTCACAAACTCTGATCCGACCACTACTTCTATCGGAAACCTGGCTTCTTTGGCAACCCCGGAACCTTCATTGCAAGTAATGCAACCCGTGAGTACCCCATTGAGGTTGGCTTCTTTTAATCCTCCTATCACGTAGGGGGTCCTGCCAGAGGCAGCAATTCCAATCAGTATATCTTTTGAATTAATATCATAGGCTTTTAAATCAATCCAGGCCTGTTGAAAATCATCCTCGGCATTTTCTACCGCCTTACGAAGGGCACCATCGCCTCCTGCAATTAGACCGATGACCCAATTGTCGGGAACCCCATATGTTGGTGGGCATTCTGAAGCATCGAGCACACCTAATCTCCCGCTTGTTCCTGCACCAATATAGAAAAGGCGCCCCCCTAATTTAAAACGTTTAACAATCTCTTCTACCAAAGGCGCTATTTGCGGAATAGATTTTTCGACTGCTATGGCTACTTTCTTATCTTCATTATTCATATTGACAAGCAAATCCTTAACACTCATCTCCTCAAGATTGTCATAATAGGAAGACTGTTCAGTTGTTGATCCAGATATCATAATATTTTTTTTTCTTTAATAATGAACAAACCTACAATTGTAAGCAGACCGTTTACAGCTATACTGATAAATCCAAAATCAAAATTAAAACTGTTTTTTAAATAAATGCTAAGTGCATAAGTGGAAACAGGTGCTGCGATACAAATCAAAGGAACCCACTTGTCCTTGACTTTGGCCGAAGAAAACATCCCGAATAAAAACAAACCTAGCAAGGGGCCATAAGTATAACCTGCTACCGAGAATATCAAAGAGATCACATCCCCTCTACTCCCCGAAAAAACCATAATAATGATAAAGACTATCAAGGAAAATCCAAAAAGCACGCGGTTTTTTAACCGCTTCTTATCTACACTTGATTTTTCCGAAATATCCATAAAATCATAAGTAAAAGACGTGGTAAGAGCTGTCAATGCCGAATCAACACTTGAAAATGAGGCTGCAATGATTCCCAACAAAAAACTTATACCGGCAATTAAGCCTAAATGATTTATAGCGAGATCAGGAAATAAGGTGTCTGTATCGAGAAACTGTCCTTGTTCGCCCAATGGTAACGAAACCTGAATGCTTTCTGCATAAACATATAGTAAAATACCCAATCCTAAGAACAGGAATTGGGTCATAGCCAGTATCAAACTAAAGGTCAAGGTGTTTTTTTGAGCATCCCATTGATTTTTACAAGTCAGTGTCTTTTGCATCATGTTTTGATCAAGACCCATCATCGCTATAGCGATAAAAATCCCTGCAATAAATTGTTTGAAAAAGTTGTTGCCCGATTTGCTATCCCAGTTAAACACTTTAAAATACTCATGTTGAACCACCTTATTGACAGACTCTCCCAAAGTAAGATCCATCGCTGTTGTTATTGAATAGATCGTCACAACTGCAGCAAGTATCAGAAAAAAAGTCTGCATGGTATCGGTCCATACTATTGTTTTGATCCCAGATTTGTTAGTGTAAAGCCATACCAACATCAAAATGATGATGACCGTAAGAAAAAAAGGAATCTGCAATTTATCAAAAAAAGCAAATTGCAATATTTTAGCCGCCAGCAATAATCTAAGGGCAGCACCAAATGATTGAGAAACAAGAAAAAACAAAGAACCTGTTTTATAGGTTCTTTTACCAAATCTGTCATTTAAATAGCCATAAATAGAGACTAATTTTAATCGATAGTACAAGGGAATAAGTACAAAAGTGATAAAAAGGTAGCCAACAACATTTCCCAAAATAAACTGAAAAAAGTAAAAGCTGTTATTTCCAACCATCCCGGGAACCGAAACAAAGGTTACTCCTGAGAGAGCAGCTCCAACCATGCCGAAAGCCACAAGAAACCATGGCGATTGGCGATCACCTGTGAAAAAAGATTCATCACTCCTGTTTCTCGAAGTAACATAAGATATGGTCATAATAAGCCCAAAGTATATGACAATAATGCTGAAAATTAGAAAAGTACTCAAACTAGATCTTGTTGTTTAAGGCCAAAAATAGCTTGCCTTTGGCGAAATAAAAATTAAATGGCTAATTATTTCATCATATATAGCATGGAGTAGTTTCTCAGGCTACTCCATTTTGCCATACTTACTCAAATAATAAATTGAAACTTGTGTAGATTTCAACAGCGAACGCTTTAGGCGTTTCATTTTTTAACTCCAGGATTTGATCTTATGACCTTTTAAGGCATATAGAAATATGACGATATAAGCCGGTAAAAGTATCCAATAACCCTGATTGGCCGAATGTGACGTTGCTACGATCTCTTCCATTCCTTCTGCCAGATAAACTTCTTTCAAGTAATCAACAAGCTTACCATATAAGGGTGTCAGAATTGCACCACCCGAAATTGCCATGATCAAAAATGCGGCTCCTGTTTTTGTAAACTTGCCCAGACCATCAATAGCCAAAGGCCAAATTGCAGGCCAAACAAGCGCATTAGCAATACCCAAAGAAGCGACAAGTAACACCGAGGTAAATCCGGAAGTATTGACAATGACCAAACTCAATATGATCCCTAATACCCCGCTTATTCTCAAAGCTGTAGTTTGACTTAAGTATTTCGGAATTAAAATCACCCCCAATGTGTAAGTTCCCACCATCGCAAATAAAGTAAATGTTGTAAACCATTTGGCCTGTGATACAGGAAGGCCGAGAGAAAGGCCGTAGGCAATAATTGAATCTCCTGCAATCACTTCAACCCCTACATACATAAATAAAGCAATAACCCCAAATATGAGTTGAGGAAACTGAAAAATATTTGTCTTTGCTGTTTTACCGTCATTAGCTTCTTCTAAAGGGGCAGCCTCAACATGAGGCAGAGGTGCCTTACGGATCAAAAATCCAAGTACGGTCAATACAATTGCCATAACCAGATAAGGCATAAAAACACTATCAGCCATCGTATCGAGTAATTGATTTTTTTCTTCCCCACTTACCGTTTGTAATTTTTCATTCACCTCATCAATCCCTGACAGCAAAAGTGCTCCAAAAATCAAAGAACCCAGTGCGCCTGCCACTTTATTAGCAATTCCCATTACAGAAATTCTTTTTGCAGCACTCTCAATTGGTCCCAGAATAGTTACATAGGGATTTGCCGCTGTTTGCAATAAAGTCATTCCTGCTCCCTGAATAAAAATTCCGAGTAGAAACATCCAATAGGTTCTGGCATTTGCCGCTGGAATAAAGACCAAGGCACCTAATGCCATCACAAACAAACCAATAGACATCCCTTTTCTATATCCTATCTTGGCTAAAATAGCCGAGGCTGGCAATGCCATCACTACAAAGGAGATATAAGATGCAGAAGCCACTAAATAAGATTGAGCAGCTGTCAGTTCATTAATGGTTTTCATAAAAGGAATCAATGCACCATTGATCCAGGTTACAAAACCAAATATAAAAAATAGGGCTGCAATGATCATTAAGGGCACAAAAGAAGATGATTTAGTCATATCCTGGGTTTTAGCGGATTATATTTAATAATTTGATCAGTCATTGATAAACTCGGAAATAAAAATAGCATTTATTACCATGTTGAGATTGATTTTTCTACAAAAAACAAAAATCTTTAGATAGATGACCATATTTAGTGCAGAAAGCGGAAAATTGACAGAACCTCAGAGACCTACTTAATTTTATCCAGTGTTGATTTTTCTTCCTTTAATTCTTGTTTGATCAATTTTTTTTCTGCGCGAACGCTATCTATTTGACCTTTTGTCATCTCTTTTTCCTCAGCCGTTTTTTTCAGACCCAGCTTTTCTAGAAATTCTCGTCCGTTTGAGAAATCAAATCTATAAGAAATCCCCACTCCCTGGGTATATCCCTCCCCATCAGCTGCCGTAAACTGAATTTCATTTTGTCTGTTATACACCTTTGCTTGCAACGTTTCTGACCTGTTTAAAGGCATCATTACTTCAACCTCACCGATCACGCTTGAATTCGTATTAGACCCTACCGGAACACCCACCTTACCGCTTACAGTTACTTTATCGGCAATTCTAGTTGAGACTTCTACCCCCAGCTGATCATCAGTGATCACATCCTGTGCATTATTCTGTGTGCCAATATCATAACTAACCCCTACTTGGAAATTTTCATTCTGACTCTCAAGCATATTTGACAATAATTGAGAGGCTTTCTGTGCTATTGTTCCAGCGATAGCTGCATTTCCATCAAAATTGGTTCTACTGTTGTTTGTTCTCGCAAAGGCACCTGTAGCCAAAAGTGAAAAGAACTGAGTCAATTTATCATCCTCATTTCTTAATTTAAAATCGAGTTCGCCTGCAACCGTTGAACTGGCATTCGGTATTTTGACATCAAAATCAAGATTAGGCGCTGACAAATTACCTGAGATCATTGTGTATAATTCGACATCTATCTTTCGCGAACCCGAAACTTCATCGAGGAGCACAGAAGGGTTTGCTCTGGTATAATTAATAGCAGTGATATCTACCTGAGCATCATATGGATTTCCGTTCCAAACAATAGTTCCTCCCTTTTGAACTATAAAATCTTTGTTGATAATATTTTTAAACTGATACTCGCCATTATCAACCACAAGATTACCGAACATTTCGAATCTTCCGTTTGTATCAATATTTAAGGTCAGGTCACCATCTCCAGAACCTCTTAAAACACTACCCGTTGCCTTATCTAGAACGATCTGGGCGATAGCATCTTTGGTGACATTTAATCTAAAATTAAGCCGAAGCCCCTTTAGTTTTTCAAATACGATCTCCTCTTTCTTTTCTACTCCTTGCTCTTCTGCGTCTTTATCAATACTCTCAAAACGTATCAATTTAGAACTATTGACGGTGCTTACATTCCCTAAAGGAACAAAAAACTCAGTGCCAGGGTTTGTCGTTCCATTCACATTGATTACCAAATCATCTGTGAATCCCTTTAATGTAGTTTCTCCCGCCAGTAATCCTGTGCCATAATACAGGGCTCCATCATTGTCTTCAGTATTGAGCACCAAAAGATTATCCGTAGTCAGTGAAAGATCAAGTATCCACTTTTTAAATCTCTCATGGGTGATCGTTCCATCAATGATACCCTGGGTTTGTTTCGCTCTATCACGAACTTTGAAATTTTGAAAATCAAATGTATGATCGTATAACTTCACCACTGATTCACCTTCAAAATCATAATTCACATTTAAATACGGTAACTCGAGACCTGATTCAACCAAGGTAATTTCTCCTCCAATATCGGGATTGGCCAGATTTCCAGTAATCATGGCTTCTCCACTGGCAAATCCTCTAATCTTTGACAAAACATTCTTTCCTAATGGGCTAAATGCATTTATTCTAAATTTATCAAGTTTGGCCGAGGCCAAAATACTCGGCTCCTCAGATGTCAAATCGATAGCCCCTTGTGCCGTAAATGTTTTAAGACCGCTATTCTCAAGTAAAAGATCGAAGGTGTAGTTTCTTATATTGTCATCTGAGGCAGCTTGAAAATTCAAATCGCCATAATAATCATCATTAATGCTAAAATAATTGATCGTCAAATCAGCTATAGGTAATGTCTTCTTATTGATAGTTCTTAGATTGATTGAACCATTTATCTTTCCATCAACAGCAACGCTGTCTATCGAAGGAGTAATATCAGCTAGGTTGACATTACTGAACTTTAGGTCAATATTTTTTTGTTGGTCTGAGGTGATCAATCCAGCCAAATGAATCTCCTGGTTTCCGTTGATCATATTGAAATTATCAATCGCGTAGGTTTTGATATCCTTATCGTAAACAACCTTGTTTTGATCATTATCCTCAGGATTAATATGCCAGGTATTTTGCTTAAACGTCAATTCAGAGTGCTTAACTCCTACTACCGATTGATTTTTTTCATTGAAGGTATGGTAAAAACTAAATGTGTACTTTTCCTGTTTTTCCTTACCCCCGATCATATCAGCTCTCACAAACAATGTGTCATTTAGCATGACATTGACTAAATTAAGTTCAGAAAGATTATAATATTTTGAATCTATTTCGTCTATGCTTAAAAGCGTATTATACAAGGGGTTTTTATTGTCCACCTTCAAATTGATCTCATCGATCGAATAATCAAAAGCTTCAATTTTAGGTGACTTCACGGTAAGTTTGAATACATCCTCATCAGAATTCACTGTTCCTCTTACAATCGAATTTGGTCCCAATTGAAGGTTAGGAAAAAACACATCGATAATCTTGCTGTAAATATTAAAGCGAAAATCCAGAAACTGACCCGGTGTAACAGGTTCCTTTTCATAATTTACAAAAAGGCTACCCAAAGAATTCATCCCCAGACTTTTCAATTGACCATACTTAAAGTTTCCTCTGACAAAACCTTCAACAATGTCTGTTGAATTTACTTTAAGCTCTCTTATTGAATCCTTGTTTTCAGAGGTGATTGTAAAATCCTTAAAGTAATAATCATCATTCTGATTCGAATAAGATGCATTTTTAAAACTAAGTAGCCCCTCTATATTATCAAGATTGCTTCCTGTTAGATCCATCTCAATTTTTCCTTTCAAAATTGACTTTTCATCCCTGGTGAATAAGTTTAATTTAAAAAAATCCGCATAAGTCACGTCAGCAATAAAATTAAATTTTTTGATTTCTGATAATTCTGCAAGACCTCTGAATTCTATCTTTAAATTAGGATCATTTACACTTAAGTAACCATCAAATTCATTATCACTCAATACTCCGTTGATATCAATATTTGAATAGGTATAACCTTTGTATTGATGCTTTGAAATATGTCCCTTAACTTTTATATTGATCTTATCAATGGAAAGCCCTTGACCTTCAACTTCACCCACCATGGAAAATTCTCCAATCAAAGTATCTTTGACAAATTCACCTAGTTTAAAATCTACAAGCTCAACTTTACCTTTATAGGAAACCAGATCACCCTTATCAATGTTCAATAATTTCAAATCTACATCAGACATCCCCATTTGAGCTATCGTTCTTAATTGAATATCAACAGAAGATTTCGTAATAGCCACTTTCCCTCGGCTCGAAAAGTATCCTATCTTTTCCAATTCTTTGGGTATTTTATCACCTAAAAGGTCAGGTAACAAATTCACTAAATGATCATAATTAGAACTGATTTCTTTAATATCTCCTGTTAATTTGAATTTGTCTGTGTACAATACATTCTCTACATACACATCACCTCTCAATGAAGAATTCCGATCTGATTCCAGGTCAATATTCTCCAATACAAAATCATTGATAGTTCCTTTCGCCTGACCTGAAAAATGAATCATATCATGTCGGCCAAATTGTCCATATAATTTCTTAAGATCAGATAGCACAATATCACTCTTTTTAAAATCGGCTTCTATCTGTACCTTATTCGTAAAATCTGATAAATCTCCTTGTTCATAATTGAACACAACATCTGCAAGAAGCTCTGAACCTTTTGTCGCCAATCGGGTATCCAAAAACTCCATTTTGGTATTTGTATAACTGAAATTTGTTTTAAAATTAACGATGGCCAAATCGTGGTTCTCTACCACCCTCAGGTCATGGATATTGGCACTGACGTTTGATCCTATAATTGTAAAATTGTCAAAATTGCCATAAATCTGTTTATAATAAACAATTGCTTCATCTTTTCTGTTCTCGTTATACAAAGTGAAATTTATCTTTTCCACAACAATTGAGGAAGAGAACATTTTAAACGTAGCACTTTCCTTAGCTTTTTCACGTTTGAATTTATTTACAAATACCGAAAGGTTATTTAGCTCTTCATCTTTATACGTTCTTAAAATAAAAACGCCGTTGCCAAGATAAATCTCTCCAAAATTAAGTTGAGTACTAAAGAAATTACGGTAATTTAAAATCGAGGTCTCTAGGCTCTCGACTGAAATGAGTGTGTCGTTATGGTGGTCTCTAATCAATACGTTTTTTAAGGCCACATTTCTAATCGAGGAAAGGTCTAGTTTCTTAATCTCAATTGAAGTGCCATAATTCGCGTTCACCTTATTGGTCACCCATCTTGCAAGGTAAGTTTGAACAGTGGAAAAGGAGAGAATAACACTCAACATAACCAATAGAAAACTGCCTAGCAAAAAAACACGAATTGCTATTCTTTTAAATCGCTTGATAATTATTTATTTCTAAATTTGCGTTTTTAAAAGTACAATATTTGTGCCTAAATTTTTCTTATGAAAAAAAAAACTATTCACATACTATCAATAGAGTCATCCTGCGATGATACGGGTGCTGCAGTACTAGAAAATAATAGGGTTCTATCCAATGTCATAGCGGGACAAAAAATACATGCTGCCTATGGCGGTGTGGTTCCGGAGTTGGCCTCCAGGGCCCATCAACAAAATATTGTTCCAGTCGTGGATCAGGCCTTAAAAAAAGCTGGAATTGATAAAAAACAGCTAAATGCCATTGCATTTACACAAGGTCCCGGTTTAATGGGTTCTTTATTGGTAGGTACTTCCTTTGCCAAATCATTGTCTATTGCACTAGAAATCCCCTTGATTCCTGTAAATCATATGCAGGCACACGTATTGGCCCATTTTATTGACGAAGCGTCTCAAAACGAACCGCCATTCCCGTTTCTTTGTATGACCATAAGCGGAGGGCATACCCAGATACTTAAAGTCAGTGGCTATGACCAATTTGAAATTCTAGGTGAAACGATTGACGATGCTGTGGGTGAAGCATTTGACAAAACTGCTAAATTACTTGGCTTACCTTATCCAGGAGGTCCTTTGATCGACAAATATGCTAAAGAAGGAAATCCTAAAGCCTTTACCTTTTCAGAACCTAAAACGCCCCACCCTTTGGATTTCAGTTTTAGTGGATTTAAAACTGCCATACTTTATTTTTTACAAAAAGAACAAAAGAAAGACAGAGACTTTATCAAAAACAATCTAAACGATATATGCGCCTCGGTACAACACAGTATTGTGACTATCTTGATGAACAGAATGAAAAAGGCAGTGCAACTAACAGGAATCAACCATGTTGCCATAGCGGGCGGAGTTTCAGCTAATTCAGAAATCAGATCTACGCTGAAGAGCATGGAAAATGAATTGGGTTGGACCACTTATATCCCAAAGTTTGAATATACCACAGATAATGCGGCCATGATTGGAATTGTTGGCTATTACAAATACCTGAACGGTGAATTTGGAAAAGAAGATACAACGGCAACATCCAGGTTGGATATTAATGGCTGATGTTGCAATGATGAAATGATACAATGATGAAAATGTACAATGATACAATGATACAATTAAAAGTACTTTATTGAATCATATTAAAAAGGTCCAAAGATAAAATCTTTGGACCTTTTTAATTTTATACGTTTTACCTTTCTAAGCCATTAAGGCAGCGGCTATACGCTTATAGAATCCTTTATTAAGTTTCTCTCTCATCGATGAAAAAGCTTCGATGGTCTCTGCTACATCTTCAAGGTTATGAGCCGATGTTGGAATCAATCTCAATAAAATCATACCTTTTGGAATCACCGGGTACACAACTATGGAACAAAAAATACGATAGTTCTCTCTTAGGTCATTCACCATAGCCATAGCCTCGGGAATATCACCTTCAAGAAAAACCGGTGTTACACAAGTATTTGTTTTTCCAATATTAAATCCTTTTTCTACCAAACCACTTTGTAAGGCGTCAACATTTTCCCATAATTTGGTTCTCAATTCAGGCATTGTCCTGATCATATCCAATCGTTTCAAAGCTCCTTTGACCATAGCCATAGGCAAAGACTTAGCGAACATTTGAGATCGCATATTGTACTGCAAGTACTTCACAACATCCTTGTTACCAGCAAAAAATGCACCAAACCCAGCCATAGATTTCGCAAAAGTGGCGAAATATACATCTATCTCCTCCTGAACTCCCTGCTCTTCTCCGGCACCCGCTCCTGTTTTTCCTAAAGTACCAAATCCATGAGCATCATCTACCAATAATCTGAAATTATACTTCTTCTTTAAGGCAACAATTTCTTTTAACTTTCCTTGCTCTCCTCGCATACCAAATACACCTTCACTGATCACAAGGATACCTCCATTAGATTCCTCTGCTTTTTTGGCAGCTCTCATCAAGTTCTTTTCAAAACTTTCCATATCATTATGGCGAAACGTGAACCGTTTTCCCTGATGTAATCTCGCACCATCAATAATACAAGCATGTGAATCCATATCATAAACGACCACGTCATTCTTTGTAACCAGTGCGTCTATGGCAGATACCATACCCTGATATCCAAAATTAACAAGATAAGCAGCTTCTTTACCCACAAATTCAGCACATTCACGTTCCAACTGTTCATGATAATCAGTATGTCCACTCATCATTCTGGCTCCCATAGGATATGCCATTCCATGCTCTGCTGCTGCTGCTGCATCAGCCTTAATCACCTCTGGATGATTTGCCAAACCCAAATAATCATTTATACTCCAGGTAATTACTTCTTTACCATTAAACTTCATTCGGTTTGATATGTTCCCTTCCAATTTAGGAAAGACATAATAGCCTTCGGCTTGTTTTGCCCATTTCCCTAAAGGTCCTTTGTCTTTTATTATTCTTTCAAATAAATCTTTCATGTATCTATTCCGTTTCAACTGACGAAGCTTCGATCGCCATAATTAAATTATGTGCAAAAATAGAAAAAATAGTTAAGCAACGATTTCGATGTTTATAGTTTTTAACAAAAAAGAAAAAAGGCTGTTCGAAATTCAAACAGCCTTTTTAAGTAAATATGGTATCGTTGACCTATTTGATAATCTCCAACGAGCTTTGCTCATGTCGCTTAGAATCGAAGAAACCTTGTGCTCTCATCCAATCATCACTATAAATCTTTTCCATATATCTTGAACCATGATCTGGCAATATCATTACAACAACACTATTGCCATCAAAGTAACCTTTTTCAGCATATTGAGTAGTTGCTTGTAAAACAGCACCACTTGTATATCCCGTAAATAGTCCTTCTACCAATGCAAGTTCTCTTGCCTTATGGGCTGCTTCTTCATCTGTAACCTTTTCAAACACATCAATTACTTCAAAATTTGTCGCCGATGGAATAAGATTCTTTCCAAGACCTTCTATTCTATATGGATAAATCTCCTTGGTATCAAACTCAGAAGTTTCATGAAACTTCTTTAAGATCGAACCGAAAGCATCTACTCCAAGAATTTGTACGTTTGGATTTTGTTCTTTTAAATACTTCCCGACCCCTGAAATCGTTCCACCCGTTCCACTGGCTGCAACGACATGCGTCACCTTACCTTCTGTTTGTTCCCATATTTCTGGGCCCGTAGAAAAATAATGTGCTTCAGAGTTCAGATCATTAAAGTATTGATTGATGTAAACCGAATCCGCAGTTTCCTTATGCAACCTTTTAGCTACTTGATAATATGATCTCGGATCGTCTGCACTTACATTGGCAGGGCAAACATATACTTTAGCACCCATGGCTCTTAGCATATTTATCTTACCCTTTGATGCCTTTGAATTTACAGCCAGAATACACTCATACCCTTTGATGATACAAACTAGTGCAATGCTAAATCCAGTATTTCCAGAAGTTGTTTCTATAACCTTACTTCCTTTTTTAAGAATCCCTCTTTTCTCAGCTTGCTCAACAATATGCGTGGCAATCCGGTCTTTCATAGAGTGACCCGGATTAAAGGCCTCATATTTTGCTAAGAACTGACCGTCTAACTCTTTTGTAATTTTATTCAGTCGAACAAGTGGTGTGTCTCCAACTAAATCTAATATACTATTAGTTATACCGTTATGTTTTTTCATAAAAATATAATGCTTTGATTATAAAAACCGGGCAAATTTAAGATTTTTTTTAAAACATCTCGTGACAATCAATAGAAGATTAGCCTACGATTTCCAGCTGTTTCAATAAGACAAGCATATTGTTATTTGTTAATTCCCTCTAAGTCAAATAGAAAGCAATAATCTCTTGCCACTTCCTTTAAGGCATCAAATCTTCCGGATGCTCCACCATGTCCAGTTTCCATATTCGTATACAGTAATAATTGATTTTGGTCTGTTTTATTTACCCTCAATTTTGCCACCCATTTAGCGGGCTCAAAATACTGTACCTGCGAATCATGCAAACCTGTTGTCACCAACATATGAGGATAATCATGCTGCTTTACATTGTCATACGGTGAATAAGACAGCATATAGTCATAACAATCTTTTTGCTTAGGATTTCCCCATTCATCAAATTCTCCTGTCGTCAAAGGAATACTTTCATCGAGCATTGTAGTGACAATATCCACGAAGGGCACGGCGGCAATAATTCCATTAAAAATTTCAGGATTCATGTTAATGACGGCACCAACCAAAAGTCCTCCCGCTGAACCTCCTTCTGCATACAAATGTGAGGAAGAAGTATAATTTTGAGCAATGAGATGTTTTCCTGCATCAATAAAATCATAAAAAGTGTTCTTTTTTGTAAACATCTTACCTTCATCATACCAAATTCGGCCCAAATATTCACCTCCTCTGACATGGGCAATCGCATATACAAAACCTCTGTCCAGCAAACTCAGACGCACAGAACTAAACCTGTCGCTAACGATACTGCCATAAGAGCCATAGGCATATAACAATAAGGGGGTATCCTCGTTGATTTTTGTTGATTTATTATAGACCAATGAAATGGCCACTCGTTTTCCATCTCTGGTCTTTGCCCATATTCTTTCACTCTTGTAATTTAACTTATCAAAGGTTCCTCCTAAAACTTCCTGTTCCTTTTTAATATCTTTGGAATGGTCATCCACATTAAAATCAATGACAGAATTAGGGGTCGTCAGGGAATTATAACTATACCTGATCACATTTGTGTCAAACTCAGGATTATTATAAACTGCCGCCGAGTAGGTCTCCTCGCTGAATGGAAGATAATAATCATCACTGCCATCCCATCGTTTTATCCGGATCTTGTTTAAACCATTATGCCTTTCTTCTAAAACCAAAAAGTCTTTGAATATTGAAATATCCTCTAAAAGTGTATCTTCCCTATGTGGGATAACATCAGTCCAATTTTCCTTTTCAGTAGTATGAATAGGCGTTTTCATTAATTTAAAATTAAGTGCCTTTTGATAATTGGTAAGGATATAAAAATCATCTCCGTAATGGGCAATGCTATATTCCAGATCTTTCTCTCGGGCCTGAATAATTTTAAATGCCCCTTCCGGATTGTCTGCCTCCAGATAACTATATTCGGTTGATAAGGTGCTATAAGATCCTATGATGATATACTTATTTGATTTTGATTTATAAACGAAAGTCCAGAATGTCTCATCTTTTTCTTCAAAAATCAATACATCTTCTACAACATCAGTTCCCAGAACATGCTTATAGATCTTATCACTTCTGAGAGTAACAGGATCCTTTCGCGCATAAAAAACGGTCTTGTGGTCATTTGCCCAGGCCGTACTTCCTGTGGTGTTCTTAATCACTTCAGGAAACAATTCATGATTTTTAAGGTTTTTGAAACGAATGTCATATTGCCTCCTACTCACAGTATCGATCCCAAATGCTGCTACAGTATTGATTCTATTTACATTAAGACCTGTAAGCGCATAATAATCATGCCCTTTAGCCAATTCATTTACATCAGCAATAACTTCCTCCTCTGCTTCAAGGTGCTCTTTTTTTCTTGTATAAACAGGATACTGTTTACCGGTTTCATATTTGGTGATATAGTAGTAGCCATTTTTTTTATAGGGCACTGATTCATCATCTTCTTTGATCCTCGACTTCATTTCCTCAAAAAGATCTTCCTGAAATTGTTTTGTATGCGAAGTCATGGAATCGTAATAGGCATTCTCAGCATTCAAATAATCGATTACCTTAGGGTTTTCCCTTTCATTCAACCAATAATAATCATCAATACGCACATCTCCATGAATTTCCATTTTCTTAGGAATTCTTTCAGCAATTGGAGGGTTTATCTCCTTTTTCGACATATTTGTTTCTTTAAAATGTTCTGATTTCTCTTTTTCACAGGAAATTGCAAAAGTAATAGATAATTATATGACAATTACATTTAATTTTCTCCTCAAAAACAAGGATATCAGTTAAATTAGTATTTTTACAATTGATCTTACGGATCAACAGTTGGAGTTTTAACAATGAAAATTATCAAGTTATGTTTGGAGATATGGAAGGAATGATGGCTAAATTAAAAGAAGCTCAGGCCAAAATAGAGGAAACGAAAAATCGTTTGAATACAGTTATGGTGGATGGTGATGCCGGCAATGGAATGGTCGTGGTTACTGTTACGGGAAATAGAGAAGTAAAAAATATAGCCATTGATAATGAACTCCTAGAAGATAAAGAGGCTTTGGAGGATTACCTGATTCTCGCACTAAACAAGGCGATCGATAAAGCAAACCAGGTCAACGAAACCGAAATGGCGGCAGCGGCAAAAGGAGGGCTTCCGGATATTCCTGGTATGGATATGTTCAAATAAGAGCTGCTAATCACCTTTATTTAGTGAGATCTTTTCTGATTCCAGCATAAAAACTGCGATGAGGTATTGGGCGATGATATAGGTGAACATAATGGCCACTGGATAAACCGAGCGGGGTTCATGGAATTTATGCAGCGCGATGAGGCTATCGGAAAGAATAAATATGGTAGCACCAATAAATAATTTCAGGTTGACGCCATCCTTTTTTACAAGGTACTTCAATAGACTTATGGAGCCGAATACAGATATGGCTGCACCATAGATCACGACGGGAACAAAAAAGTCTTTCAGCCCTGGTTTTAAAATGCCAATCAACACCAAGAAGAAAATAAGAAAAGGAAGAAATGCCAAGATAATTTTACGCTTGGGACTCGCTTTGAGTCCTTTCGAAAAAATGTATATATACAATACTTGCGTGATTAAAAAGGCGCCAATCCCGAAAAGAAACATATTGCTCTTATCAAGCAATAATACATCCCCTACAAAAGAAAAAACTAAAGCAAGTATATAAAATTTATTGCTTGTTTTTGAACTAGATAAATAATAGGCAAGCAAAGCCGGAATGATCAAGGGCTTAGCAATTGCTTGCCACAACGAATTACTATTTAGAATAGCAATGATATCTATTAGTGAGACCAACAGAAAAACGAATAGGAATGTTTTGGGTAAGTATTTTTTATCTGTCATAGATCAAAATTCGGGTAATAAACATTTATCAGAAAGCTTCAAAAGTAAGGGATTTAAACCAGTCTTTAACGATTCATTCATTACTTTCGAATCTCCTTTATGACATTGCAAACAAGCTCCTACCCTAAGGATTTGACGTTGTTCCTCAAGATTTAAGGGTCTAAAATCACTACGAGTAGACACCTTGTTCAAATCAAAATCTTTTAAAAACGGAATCCAGGCGTCTTCAGGTAAACCATCATAAGAGTTCAGGCTATATTCAGGTTCAAAAAACCATGCTCCGGAGGTTTCTCCGATAACATAGTTTAGCTTGCCTTTTCCATAGCCAATAGCGGCAGGGTCAGTATGACAAGAAGCACAATCACGGGCCTGACCGGAAGTTGTATGCGGTGCATTAGGAGCATACAGACGCGTAAATTTGGTACCCTCCAGCGATGAATCTTTATGCTTGCTGTGATCTATGGTAAGGATCATTCCGGGAATAGCAGGTTCTATTTTTTTTCCTTCAGGTTCCATTCTCACTCCCATTGCCGGTAGCCCTGCATCAAATTCATAGACATGTTCTATCCAGGTTCCCTTGGTCATTCTTTTTTCCAACAGGTCATAACCCTGCTTCATATCATCATAACTATTATGACATCCTATGCATCTGGGTGCCCATTGGGAATGACAAGAAGCACAACTAAGTGATTGATGCGCTTCATCCCTGCTGCACGTTTCACTCTGTTTATTGATCAAGTGTTTTTTACCATCTTTCTTACCCAAAAGATAGACTTGTCCTTGCTCAACAAAAGTATTGACCAAAGGATGCTGATCTTCACTTACCATGAGCATTTCTTTATCACTGTGCTTATAATTTCTATGCATAAAAACCAACAGGGATTCCTTATCAAGACTGTCATAAGGCATGGTAAGGGGTTCGTCTTTGTAATGACAATCAGTGCAACTCAATGAAACTGCATCCTCTTCATGTGAATATGTTTTGCCATCTCCCATGACTTCGTGAGAACTGTGACAATCTATGCATAAAAGGCCCTTTGTATGATGTACGTCATCCCCTTTATATTGATACACCCTTTTGTCTTCAAACACTTTATAGGAAGATGTATCTGTAACCTCGTTTTGGTCTAATAAGGTTTCATGCCAGCCCATATAGTTGGTTGAGATCCGGCTGGAACGACTATGACAACCAAAACAATGTTCATCACTGACCATAATATCTGTTGAAGGATGCATTTGGGGCAGATGCTCTTTGGTGGAAGCCATATAATCCTCAAGCTGGGTCTTCGCCTCGTCTGAATAATTGAGATGACAAGCGTTACAACCTCCACCTCTGCTGAGCTGGGTAATAGGCCCCAGGCTTGTCTTTTCTGCCCCTAGATGACAATTGGCACAAAGATCTCTCAGATGATCGTCTGCCTGACTATGTCCTAACTCGCGGATATCAAAATGATGATCGGGAGAATCCGTTTCTCCAAAAATATATTTATCCACAGCAACCAGACCGCTATTTGTCGTCATCAATGAATGTTCAATTTTGTATAATTCATCTTGATGACAGGTACCACAGGTAGTGGCTGCATTACTTAAATTTCCGGGAATAACAAACATGTCTTGATGCGCTTTCAATTTATCATCCGCTGCAGCATTGCCCGAATGACAGGCTACACATCCTATCAGTTTAGGATCGTGGAATTTTGAAAACCCTTGAATGTGACCATGACACTGCACACAGGATTCCTCGGATACGTTCAATGTGATATAATCGTTTGAAGCTTTGATTTGTTTCTGATCAAAGTAATCATATTTCATTCCCACCCAAACCAACAAGGGCATCGAAAAGAATAAAATTGGCAACATCCTATTGATAAATTTGGACTTAGAAGAATCCATACCTGCTTTTTTAGCAAAGCTACGATGCAACCTTATGCCAAACCATGAGCAATGACAGTTTTTACAGGTCCCTTTGTGACCCGGGTCACATTTCGATATGACATTTATCATCAAAACAACTCCCATTCCCCTCTAATTTTACACAAAATATGAACTGCAAGACTGATGATGCAGTATCATAAAAATAAAATTATTAGATCATGGATAATTCAAGAAGGTCATTTATTAAGATATCAGCACTAGGTGCCAGCGGCATCGCATTTACAACCACTGCCCTAAGTGCCATACCTTCAGATATTACTTCCAATGGAGCGAAGGATAAAAAGATCGGTTCAATACTAAGCAGGTCTGCTACCTATTGTGAGGTTTGTTTTTGGAAATGTGCCGCCTGGGTTTATTCAGATGAAAAAGGTAACATCCAAAAAATCATTGGTAATGATAATGATCCTCATTGCTACGGACGTCTTTGCCCGAGAGGAACAGGAGGAGTTGGTATGTACACTGATGAGGATCGTCTAAAAACGCCATTAATAAGAACCAAGATTGACGGAAAAGACAGCTTCAGAGAAGCCAGTTGGGAAGAAGCACTTGATTTGGTAGCCAAAAACATGGAGAAGATCAAAACCGAATACGGCCCTGAATCAATGGCACTTATCAAACACGGTTCACCAGGAAGTCATTTGGAACATCTTTTTAAAGCATATGGTTCAGACACTGTTGCCGAACCAGCCTATGCCCAATGTCGCGGACCCAGAGAAACGGGATTTGGCCTCACTTTTGGCTCCTGGGTAGGATCACCTGAACCTACTGATATAAGAGATACCAAGTGTCTTGTACTTATTGGGTCGCATATAGGCGAAAATATGCACAACAGTCAGGTTCAGGAAATGTCTGATGCTATTGATAATGGTGCCAACATTATTACTGTAGATCCAAGATGTTCAACCG
Organism: uncultured Flavobacteriaceae bacterium; assembly: GCA_963780405.1. Taxonomy (GTDB): domain Bacteria; phylum Bacteroidota; class Bacteroidia; order Flavobacteriales; family Flavobacteriaceae; genus Lutimonas. The sequence continues at coordinate 265,451 of CAWABX010000001.1, read as the reverse complement.
CCGCCAGTAAATCTCAACATTGGCTTGCCATTAAACCTGCTACGGATATCGCCTTATTGTTATCCTGGATGCACGTATTGATCTATGAAGACATTTACAATAAAGAATATGTAGAAAAATATGGCTCTGGTTTTGAAGCCTTAAAAGAACATGTAAAACCCTTTAGCCCGGAATGGGCCTATGGTATTACAACCATTAAACCAGAAGACATCCGCAAGACGGCAAGAATTATGGCAGCTGCAGCTCCATCAACCATCGTTCATCCTGGCCGACACGTTACCTGGTATGGAGATGATTCTCAAAGAGAGCGGGCCATAGCCATTCTCAATGGACTGTTAGGCTCATGGGGAAACAGAGGCGGTTTTTACTTTAAAGAAAAAATTTCAGTTCCCAAATTCCCACATCCGCCATATCCACATCCAAAATGGGGTTGGAAAGAACTTGTCGAAAAATATCCATTTGCAGAAATGGGAAGCACCATGGAAGTTATCAAAGCCTCCTTACCTGATGCTGATCAAAAATACCCGATCAAAGGCTGGTTTGTCGCTGGTACCAATCTGGTCACCTCGGTACCCAAACGGGAGGTTATAGAAGAAGCCATTCAATCTCTTGACTTTATGGTCGTCATGGACACCATGCCGATGGAAATCACCGGATATGCAGATGTTATTCTTCCTGAATGCACTTATTTGGAACGTTACGATGGAATTAGATCCGCAACCAACAGAGAGCCTTCAATCGCTTTAAGATCTCCAGCCGTTCCTCCAAAATACAATTCTAAGCCAGCCTGGTGGATGGCCAAAGAGATTGGAAATCGGTTGGGCTTGTCCGAATACTTTAATTATAATGACTATGAAGAGGTGATCGACTGGCAGTTGAAAGAGATGGGCAGTTCACTGGAAGAGATGAAAAAGATCGGTGTAAAAAACTTTAAACGAAAATCAGGTGCCTTGTATATGCAGAAAGATAAAACTCATGAATTCCCTACTCCTAGCGGAAAGATTGAATTCTATTCTGAAGAACTGGCCAGTCATGGATTGGATCCAATTCCGGTATACACATCTCATGACAGCCCTCAACAAGGTTTCTACAGACTCAATTACGGACGATCGCCCATGCATACCTTCAGCAGAACGATCAATAATCCAAATCTAAGCGATCTTACAAACGAAAACATGTTGTGGGTAAACCCAAAAGTTGCCAGAATCGAAGGTTTAAAAAATAACCAAGAAGTCTGGCTTCAAAATCAGGATGGAGTAAATTCAACTTTCCCCATTAAGGTCAGGGTAACTGAAAGGATTCGCTGGGACTCAGTTTACATGTACCACGGTTTCGGACATGCCAACAAAAAATTATCCAGAGCGCATGGAAAAGGAGCCAGTGACACTGAATTGATTTCAAAAATAACGATCGACCCACTTATGGGCGGTACAGGAATGAGAGGCAACTTTGTGAAAATTTTACTTGATAACCCAATTAAAGAGACAATACTATGAAATATGCCATGGTCATAGATACGCTGAAATGCGTCGGTTGCAGCGATTGTGTTGTCGCTTGCCAAACTGAAAATAACGTACCCATAGGATATTGCAGAGATTGGATAACCGAATCTGTCAATGGATCTTACCCTCATGTTGAACTGGAACTCAAATCTGAGCGCTGTAACCATTGCGAAAACGCCCCTTGCGTAAGATGCTGCCCTACAGGAGCCAGCCATATAGCAGAAGGAGGAATTGTTCTTGTCACAGCAGACGAATGTATAGGATGTGGGGCGTGTATAGAATCATGTCCTTACGATGCCAGGTTCCAGCATCCTGATGGTTATGTGGATAAATGTACATTCTGCGCGCACAGATTAAAAGAAGGACAACTTCCTGCCTGTGTGTCAGTCTGTCCAACCAAATGCATGTATTTTGGAGATCTTGACGATCCAACAAGTAAGGTTTCACATCTTCTTCAGTCAAGAAAATTCAAAGTACTCGCCCCAGAAGCAGGAACAAAACCAAATGTTTATTATTTAATCTGATACCAAAAAATCATGCAAGAAGAAATATTTATCAGCGGTAGAAATATTCCTAAAATTGATCCGTATCTGGAAATATGGCATTTTCCCATTTCACTATACCTTTTTTTAGGGGGTATGGCTGCAGGGATCATATTTTTTGCCTCCCTCTTTACTATTCTAAAACGTGAAAAGTACGTACAAACAGCCATTAAACCAGCCATGATCATTGTATTATTTGCATTGAGTATTGGTCTCCTGGCCTTATTTTATGACCTTACCCATAAACTATATGTGTGGAGATTATACACTACGGTAAGGATAGAATCACCCATGTCATGGGGAGCCTGGGTACTGTTGTTCATCACCATTGGATCATTCCTTTGGGTCTTTAGTTATTTTTCCGAGCTCTTCCCCAAATGGAATCTAAAAATCAAATGGTTAAAACAACTTGAACAGTATCTGATCAAGAATCGAAGAAACCTGGCAATTATCCTTTTGCCTCTGTCATTGATCCTGGGAATATATACTGGGATACTGCTTTCTGCCTTTAATGCAAGGCCACTCTGGAATAATGCCATCTTAGGGCCTTTGTTCCTTGTGTCTGGACTTTCAACAGGTGCAGCCTGTATTATTTTATTTTCTAAAGATCATTATGAACGAAAATTATTTAGCAAAATAGATCTCGCCCTGATCTTTATAGAACTTGCCCTTATCGTGCATATGATCATGGGAATGTACGCCGGGTCTGCCGTACAACTGGAAGCCCTTGATATTCTGATTGGCGGAGAATATACCGTTATGTTCTTTGTATTTGTGATTATTCTCGGACTCATTTTTCCTGCAATTTTAGAGGGAATAGAGCTTTTTGGCTACAAAGTACCTGTGGCCATCCCAGCCATACTTATTTTAATAGGGGGCCTTGTTTTTAGAATGGTCATGATTGAAGCCGGACAACTAACCCGATATTTATACTGATACCATGAAAAAAGAAAAACAAAATAAAAGACATGTTTACTGGAACCCATATTTTGGAGGTTTTCTTCTTGGCTTATTGATCATATTTACTTTCTACATCACCGGTCGTGGACTGGGAGCCAGCGGAGCAGTAAAAAGCGGAGTCGTTACTGTTATTAATAAAGTATCTCCCGAGCATACTGAAAACAATGCTTACTATAAGAAATTTTTAAACGATGAAACATCCCCAATGAATAATTGGTTGGTTTTTGAAGCATTGGGCGTCATATTGGGAGCCTTTCTTTCTGGAGCAGTCACGGGCCGTATCAAATTAAAAACCCAGCATTCTCCTAAAATTTCGGTAAACCGAAGATTGGTTTTTGCGCTTATTGGAGGCCTCCTATTTGGTTTTGGAGCTCAAATCGCCAGAGGCTGTACAAGCGGTGCCGCCTTAAGTGGTGTCTCAGTAATGGCCACAGCAGGATTTATCAGCATGATGTCCATCTTTGGAACTGGATATCTCGTAGCGTATTTCTTTAGAAAAAACTGGATTTAACAACTAAAATATCAAAATATGGGACCTCTTATTCCAAATGAATTAATACCAGTCGAATGGAACTTCGTGTTAGCCATTCTTATCGGGATGGCCTTTGGGTATATCCTTGAGGCTTCGGGATTTTCCTCCTCACGCAAACTAGTTGGTGTATTTTATGGCTATGATTTTGCCGTGCTCAAGGTTTTCTTTACCGCATGTATTGTTGCCCTTATCGGATTAAACTATATGGATTACCTCAACTGGATCGATATGGCTCAACTCTTTGTTCAACCTACCTATCTTTGGGCCGCTATAGTGGGTGGTTTTATTATGGGAATAGGATTTTTAGCAGGCGGGTTTTGCCCTGGAACAAGTTTATGTGCTGTAGGTATCGGGAAAATAGATGGAATCGTTTTCACGATCGGTCTGTTTATAGGTATCCTGATTTTTTCTGAATCCTTTACCTGGTTGCAACCACTTTATGAAAAATCGTATCTGGGACATGTTACCCTTGATAAAACCTTAGGCATATCGCCTTATTTGATCATTTTTATTTTCACCCTGATCGCAATCCTGGCTTTCTTTATTTCGGATGTCGTCAGGAAACGAGTCAAGAAAGTTTTTTACTAAAAATAGCTTCTTATGTCAGCAACGTATACAACTAAAAAAATCCTGGTAAAAAGAAGTTATCAGTTTTTGGCCTTGATCCTGATCTTATTGGCAGGTGGGTTATTTTTGATTCCTAAACATCAAAAACACGATGGTATCCCACCAGAACAATTCGTAAAAAATCTATTGAGTACTGAAAGGTATATTTCAACCGATCTCCTTGCAGACAGAATGGTCAATCAGGACCCTGTTTTACTGCTAATCGATACGAGAACTACAGAGGAATTTGAGAAATTCAGCCTACCCAACGCAATTAATATTCCTCTTGCTCAAATGTTTGATAAAAACCTGAATGGCTATCTCAATCAGGAGATTTATGATATTGTACTTTTTGCCAACGACAATTTTCTGGCCAATGAAGCATGGATGATTGGCAACAGATTAGGTTATCAAAGACTTTATGTGCTGGATGGCGGTCTAAGCGCCTGGTTTGAGACCATTATCGAACCCCCATATCCTAAAGAAACAATGTCTAAAGAAGCATTTGAACTATATGCATTTAGAAAGGCTGCAGGAAAATACTTTGGCGTGGCCAATGATACGGTTGAAATCGCAACCAAAGTGATCAAAAAGAAAGCGCCAAAAAAAGTGATCACTAAGCCCAAAAAAAAGAAAAAAATGCCGGAAGGAGGCTGCTAAAAAAAGCATTATTGTAAATAATATATATCCCACAAAAGATGAAAGAACTAGAAAAAACAAAAAGAATATCCATATCGGCCATACTCTTTCTGTTAGTTATTGTGATCGGTGTACTCACATTTAGAAAACCTCAATTCAGTTTTTCAAACAGTTCGGTGAATACGTTAGAAGTTGTGACAACTAGTAGTCATGTAATTTCATTGGATGAATTTAAGAATTCAGATCCGTCAAGCTATACGCTTATCGATATCAGAACGAATTTTGATTTTTCAAAAGGTCACCTCGACAATGCTATTAACATTCCTATAAGTCAAATTCTCCAAGCAGTGAATAATGGTACTTTTAGTGATGCGGAATCAACTGAAAATACAGTGATCCTTTACGGTGAACATCCACAGGATGCGGATGCCGCATGGATGCTTTTGTTTCAAATGGGTTATGAGCAGATCAAAATACTGACTATCCGAACTTATTATGAAAACAGACAGTTCCATGTTCAAAATGTAGAAGTCGGAAAGCCTGCATATGATTTTGCTGAAAAAATGAAAAAAGCAAGCGTCCAAAAAATTAAAAAAGTTGAAGCCAAACCTGCTCCGGCACCAAAGAAAAAAGTCATCACACAACCTAAAAAGAAAAAGAAAATGCCTGAAGGAGGTTGTTGATTTCTTTAGAATCTCCTTCGAATTTGTTGATTGTTTTGATAAAGGCCCCCGCTAAAAACGGGGGCATTTTTTTGATTAAAAACTGATCCTAACTAAAAAAAATGTCGCTTTCAGGATTGACATTCGCCATTGAAATTTAAAAAAATGCTCTACTATTTGTCGATTTAAAAGAACATTTTAAAAGTACTTCACAGAAAAATTCTGATTAACTTTTTTTTTATGATCGGTTTTATATATATCACTGATCTACTGTATTTTACAAAAATATTCATTCATTCTTTGTGTAATAATTGTTGCGCTCTTATGTAACATATGATACTGATTATATTGATTATGTATTAACATTTCCTGAGAAATATCATGAAATTTTGGTCTCTTCAAAATTATTTTTAACCTAAGTATAAACAGATAAACAATTGAATTTTAAATTTTTACATCATGAGAAAACTATCTATCATTCTCGTCATTATGCTCTTGCCAGCTACGTTACTTATCAGTAGTTTCAAGGAGCCAAGTACAATTTATAACAAGCTAAGCCCCCCGAATGAATTTGAAACCTTACTGAGTTTCCTGGAAACCGGTCGGGATTTCATAAATACAGATGCTGCACCTGCCTTGGTTCCCGCTGATGAGGTTAAGAAAAATTCTAAGAATCCTAAATATCATATCATCGATATCAGGACGGCAACTTGGTTTGAATATGGTCACGTAAAAAATGCTGCGAATGTTCAACCAGCTGATCTTCTTAATCATTTCCAAAACAGTATTACTCCCTCCGAGTATGATAAGATCGTTTTGATCTGTTATTCAGGGCAGTCTGCAGCATATTATACAAGCCTTTTGCGCATAGCAGGCTATGACAATGTACATAGTATGAATTGGGGTATGAGTTCCTGGAGGGTTGATTTTGCCGAAAATTCATGGCTCAAGAATACATCCGATGATTTTAACGAAAAATTAGAAACTTCTTCAAATGAAAAAGCTGCTAAAGGCGCCGCTCCTGCTATTAGCACCGGGAAAAATGAAGGCGAAGCAATATTGACGGCCAGATTGGAAAAAGCATTCGCTACTCCTTATAAAGAATCTATTGTAAAAGCGTCAGCCGTATTTGAACAACCTAATGATTATTATATCATAGATTACAATGGTGCTGACAGATATGCCATAGGTCATATTCCACAAGCGGTACAATACGACCCAAATGGTTCACTTAGTTCTACCACCGATTTGCTTACAATTCCTACTGATAAAAGAGTATTGGTTTATGGACCAACTGGTCAGGAAACAGCCTATGTGGTAGCTTACCTCAACATTCTTGGTTATGATGCCGGTAATCTCGCCTATGGTGGCAACAGTTTTATGCACAAAACTTTAAAAGACAATAATTGGGAAGCCTTTTCAAAAAAAGAGGTCAACATGTTTCCAGTTATAGAATAATGACAACTCAAAATATTATCCAATAAACAAATGATTATGAAAAAATTAAATTTATTCGTCCTAGCATTATTATGTATACCTGTGTTACTACTCAGCTCATGCGACAGAGGAGACGACATATTAGCTGAAAACCCAATATTTAAGCCCCCTTTTGAAACACTCAAAGAGCATATGTTGGCAAACAACTTAGACATCAACTATATTCTTTCAGGGCCTGACGGTGCGACGAAATTTGTTGCAGGAGCACCTGCTGAGGCTGATTTGGATGCTTTCCTTAACAAATACACCATCTTTGACATCAGGGGAGCTAATGATTTCGCATCAGGACATATTCAAGGTGCTAAAAATGTACCTTTTTCCAACATTTTAGATGAAGCAGCAAATGCATCCAAGCAGATTCTTGTGGTCTGCTATACCGGACAAACTGCATGTTATGCAACATCTCTTCTCAGACTTTATGGATATCCCAATACCCAGTCGCTCAAATGGGGGATGTCGGGCTGGAATGCTGAAACTGCAGGCTCCTGGAACAATAATACAGGTGATGCCGCGATGGGAAATGCAAACTGGTCATATGCAGATGCGCCTAGCATTACCGTATTTGACGATCCTGAATTGTCAAGCCTTTCTCAAGATGGTGCAGATATCCTTCGTCAACGCGTGGAAGATGTTGTCGCCGGAGGATTCAAAACCGTCAAGGGTGCTGATGTATTATCAAATCCAGCCAATTATTTTATCAACAATTATTTCTCTGCTACTGATTATGACGGGTTCGGTCATATGAAAGACGCGTTCAGAATCAAGGAAGAGCTCAAACTAGACGGAGACGGATACAAAGAGCTTAATCCTGATGATAATGCCAATCTCGTCACTTATTGCTATACAGGGCAAACTTCAGCCGTTATGACAGCCTGGCTGCGTGTTCTTGGCTATGATGCTTATAGTATGACTTTTGGTATGAATGGCGTATACCATTCGAATCCAGCATGGAGCACAAATCAATGGGGTGTGGGATCCTCTGTTCCAAAAAATCTTCCGCTGGTCAAATAAATGAACTCAAATCAGACATTATGAAAAAAAATGAATGGATATTGCTCATCGTAGCAACGCTAATTTTCACAAACTCTATGTTCGCACAGGGTTGTGACGCAGACGATCCCAATGATAGTATTGCTCCTGCAAAAATCAAGATTTTCGGTTATATACAACCGGAATACCAATACACCTTCTCTGATCCTGCAGAAAGTACTTTTTCCTTTAGGAGGGCAAGAATCGGAGTCAGAGGAACAATTCTTGATGATTTCTCTTATTACTTTATGTTAGAGGCCAGTCCCTTTATAGGAGGACAAACACCTGGTGCCTACCTCATGGATGCCTTTGTTACCTGGCACAAGTATGATTGGGCTAAGATTTCAATGGGTTCTTATAAACAACCATTTGGGCTCGAAGTATATGAAACCGCCTGTAGTAAACTGGTCACTATTGACCGCGCCATTGTTTCAGATCAGCTTGTGGTTCCACAGCGAGATTATGGAATCATGTTACTTGGTGGTGATCCGAATACCGGATTCTCATATGCCGTGGCTCTGATGAATGGAAGTGGCTTATTGGTCAAAGATGAGAATAACAAGAAAGATATTGTGGGCCGCGCAACTTATAGATTATTTGATTTCATGCGCATCGGAGGTAGTTTCAGGTATGGATATCCGGTACCCAATGACGATGATTCTGATCGTACGACCTGGGGTGGTGAAGTCCGTTTCGACTTCAACAACCTACACATACAGGGTGAATACATCCAGGATGAAGGCGCCTATAACAGAGCAGCCGATGCTGGTTGTGGAGCCGAGCCACTCGAATTAGGAGAGCGACGCGCAGGAGCTTATGGTATGGTTTGGTATGATACCAAGTGGAATTTTCAGCCAGTTTTCAAATATGAGTATTTTGACCAGGACTTAGATATTAAAGACATACCCAATGCCTATAGCGAAAGGATGACGCTTGGAATCAACTACTTTTTCAGTAAAAATGTAAGAGTGCAGTTAAACTATCAGGCTAATATTGAAACGGTAATCAATCAAGATAACGATAAATTCTTGGCACAGATTCAAGTAATGTTTTAATTATTTATTTGTTTAGCTTGAATGTAGCCAGAATCGATTTTGGTGGAAAACTCCTTAACAGCTGTTGAGGAGTTTTTTTCTGCGTAATAAATGATACTCGAAAAAAGAAGCGTTTGCTACCTATGTTATTTTAAACTAACTTTGCCCGATTATTCATGATCATTCAAGCATAAATGAATACACAGGAAGTTATCTTACGCAAAAAAATTGGAGAATACTACAGTTCAATTTTTGAAAAGGAATTAATTGAAGAAATCGTTAAAGTCGGGTTTATTGATAAATACAAACAAGGTGAAGTACTTATTGATATTGGCGAAAACATGACGCATATCCCTCTCCTACTCAATGGAGCGGTTAAGATTATTCGTAAAGAAAAGGAAGGTGATGAGCTTGTGTTGTATTTCCTTGAAAAAGGAGATACTTGCGCTGTGTCTTTTATCAATTGTATCAATAGAAAAGAGAGTATTTTTAAGGCCGTTGTGGAAAATGATACCGAAGCGATATTTTTGCCTGTCGAATATATTGATGACTGGTTGGCAAAGTTTAAAACCTGGAGACATTTTATTATTGACAGTTATCATTTCCGGCTTATTGAGATGGTCGAATCTATTGATGGACTGGCCTTTATGAATATGAACCAGCGCCTACTAAAATATTTGTCAGATAAGGCAAAGATCAATCAGGACGTCAATCTTGAGATCACCCATCAGGAAATTGCCAATGATTTAAATACCTCCAGAGTAGTGGTTACGAGGCTATTGAAACAACTTCACAAAGATGGAAAAGTATTTTCAACACGAAACAGGGTACAAGTATTAGAATTATAAACAGGTTCTTAAATCATAGACAAATAGTCTTGTTCTGAAATCAATGGGATTCCCAGGCTTTCAGCTTTTTCCTTTTTACTTGGCCCCATATTATCTCCAGCTATGATAAAACTGGTCTTTTTAGAGATCGATCCTGTTACTTTACCGCCATTGTCTTCAATAGATTTTTTCAATTCGTTTCTTGACATAACTTGAAAAACACCTGAGATCACAAAGACCTTCCCTTTTAAAAGTTCAGTCTGATTGGCGAATAAGGATTCATCTACTGAAACTTTTAAACCATATGTCTTGATACGATCTATCAATAACAGGTTTCCTTCATCGCTAAAATAGGTTACAATACTTTGTGCGATCTTTTCACCTATTTCGTCAACCAGGATCAGTTCTTCATAACTAGATGTCATCAGCGCATCTATATTCTTATAATGACGTGCCAGTTTCTTGGCAACAGTTTCCCCTACAAATCGAATGCCCAGTGCGAATAAGACCTTTTCAAAGGGGATATTCTTGGATTCCTCGATTCCCTTAATCATATTTGAAGCTGACTTTTCGGCCATTCGCTCCAACGGAACGATTTGTTCTGGCGTAAGTTCATAGAGATCCGCAAAATTATTAATCAAACCGTTTTTAAAAAGTAGTTCAACAGATTCTGCCCCAAGCCCGTCAATATTCATCGCTTTGCGACTTATAAAATGTTGAATTCTTCCTGTAATCTGTGTAGGACAGCCAAATTCATTGGGGCAATAATGTTTGGCATCTCCTACTTGCCGCTGTAGCTCCGTACCACAATCAGGACAATGTGTTATATATTGTATGGGTTCAGCAGTAGCAGCGCGATGCGACAGATCAACACCAACTATTTTTGGAATGATCTCCCCTCCTTTTTCTACATATACCAAGTCTTTTAATCGCAGGTCCAATTTTTCTATTTGATCTGCATTGTGCAAGGAGGCCCTTTTTACAATGGTTCCTGCAAGATCAACAGGTTCCAGATTTGCAACTGGCGTAATAGCACCTGTTCGGCCAACCTGATAAGTCACTTCATTGAGTATAGTACTGGCTTGTTCAGCTTTGAATTTATAAGCGAGCGCCCATCGAGGAGCCTTCGCTGTATAACCCAACTCTTCTTGATAATGCAAAGAATTGACCTTGATCACGACTCCATCTGTTTCATAAGGAAGCTCATGTCTCTTATGCTCCCAATACTCTAGAAAATCAATAATCTCGCTAACATCTTTACATAATTTTATGGTTTTAGGCACTTTAAAACCAATTGAAGCGGCATAGTTTAAGGTGTCATAATGAGTTAAAAACGGGTTTTTATTTGCCACCACCTGATACAATAAACAATCAAGAGGACGGTTGGCTACCTCTGCACTATCTTGAAGTTTTAAACTACCACTGGCCGTATTCCTTGGGTTTCTGTAAGGATCTTCCCCTGCCTCAATTTTATCTTTATTCATCTTTTCAAAACCATCTAAGGGTAAGATGATCTCTCCCCGTATATCAAACGAATTCATTTGATCTCCTTTCAAAACCAGTGGAATTGACCTAATGGTCTTCACATTGGCCGTAACATCATCTCCCATAAAGCCATCTCCTCTGGTCACAGCTTTAAGTAAGCTTCCATTTTCATAAGTAAGATTGATCGAGGCACCATCATACTTCAATTCACAGGTAAATTCGAGTCTGACATCACCAAGAATTTTTTGAATCCTTTTTTCCCAATCCAAAATATCCTCTTTTGAATAAGAATTATCCAAGGAGTACATCCTGTTCTGATGAGTGATTGTATTAAAATTTTTGGTGATTTGTCCCCCTACCCTCTGTGTTGGAGAATTTGCATCGGCAAATTCAGGATGCTTCAGTTCGAGCTCCTGCAGTTCCTTTAACTTAATGTCAAATTCAAAATCTGATATACTAGGCTCATCAAGAACATAGTAGCTATAATTATGCTGTCTGAGTTCATCACTCAAGGCTTTAATCCTCTTTTCAACTTCGATCATTAAGCTTTTAGTTTTGGAAAATTAAAAATAACATTTTTTTCATTATCAACGTTATTTTGTATATTGATATAGTTTGCTATTTTATAACCTTATGTTACATAAGTTACTGAAAATAGTGACTTTACACACTAAAATATGATTAAAGTCACATCTTAAAATTATACCTAGGGTTATCTTTGCCTTATAATTAAACTCTATTTACAACAATTAATAAAACAGAATATCATGAAGAAACTAGTAATTTTAGGTGCTGGAACTGCCGGAACAATGATGTTAAATAAATTACACCATGAACTTGAAAAAGACGAATGGGAAATCACCATCGTTGATCAATATAAAACGCATTATTACCAACCTGGATTTTTGTTTATTCCTTTTGGAATTTACAGTAAAAAAGATGTTGTCAAACCAAAATATGACTTCTTCCCTCCTGGAGTAAATGTAATTTTTAGCCCCATTGATAAAATCGTTGGTGAGGAGAATAAAGTACTTCTTGAAGGTGGTAAGGTGTTGAACTACGATTTTCTTATCATTGCCACAGGAACAGAAACAAGACCATCAGAAACTGAAGGACTTACAGATAAATTATGGTATAAGGATATTTTTGACTTTTATACAGTAGAAGGAGCCGTAGCGCTTCATAAACGTTTTAAAGATTGGGAAGGCGGTAAATTGGTGATGTGTATTCCTGAATTGCCTTATAAATGTCCAGTGGCACCGATAGAGTTTGTTTGTCTTGCTGAAGCTTACTTCGCTGAACGCGGGATGAGAGACAAGGTTGACATTTCTTATGTTACCTTAATGTCAGGCGCCTTTACAAAGCCTGTGGCTTCAAAAGTATTAGGTGATTTATTGGAAGAAAAAAACATCAAGGTTGAGGCTGACTTTTATTTGAGTCATGTTGATAATGAAAATAAGAAAATTGTTTCCTATGACGATCGTGAAATTGACTTTGATATATTAACCATCGTACCCGTGAATATGGGGTCTGATATGATCGAACGCAGTGGGATGGGCGATGATATGAATTACGTGCCCACAGACAAGCACACCTTACAGTCAAAACAATTTGAAAATGTCTTTGTAATAGGTGATGCGGCCAATATTCCGACCTCAAAAGCAGGTTCTGTAGCGCATTTTGCTGCTGAGATTTTAATGGAAAACCTTCTTGCTGCCATGGAAGGCAGAGCCTTACCTGCAAAGTTTGACGGTCATGCCAACTGTTATATTGAAACTGGTTACGGGAAAGGAGCCTTGATTGATTTTAATTATGAAACAGAGCCTTTACCAGGAACTTTCCCTTTACCGGGAATAGGACCTTTCGGTCTCTTAAAAAACACAAAAATGAACCATTATGGAAAAATTCTTTTCAGATGGATCTATTGGCATATTCTGCTCAAAGGTAGAGAATTACCCATTGAGGCAGATATGACCATGGCAGGAAAAAAGAGAATGTAACCTCAATAGATACTAGTGATGGAAGATAAGAATATACAAATGCAAATTGATGCACTGGACAAAAAGCTGGATCTGATCCTGGGTTATGTACATCAACAAAAATTACAATCCAACATGGTAGAAGACCTGGTTGGAGACCTCAGCATCATAGGGAAAGACGCTTATGATTCAACGGTCATGGAGCTTGACAAGAGGCAGGTAGAACTTGACCCTTCTGAATTGACCGGATTGGCAGTGTCATTTTTAAGAAACATAGGAAACATCAAAACTGTGATGGACAGTCTTGAAATGGCAGTCGATCTTGGCAAAGAAGTTGGCCCTATTGCTAATGAGGTGATCATTGACTTTACCAAGCAAATGAATACGCTTGAACAAAAAGGATACTTTGAATTTATAAGAGAAATCGGACCTGTTATCGATAATGTCGTTCAGGGCTTTAGTCCCAAAGATCTTAAAGAACTGGCAAATAGTATCGTTTCAATTTTGTCAATCATTAAAGAGATGACACAGCCAGAAGTTTTGGGTATCATGCAAAACGCAATTAAAGCGTTTAACAGTATGGAAACCGAAAGTGTACCTTCTTACTCAGTTTGGAAGTTGATGCGCGAAATGAATAGTCCTGAAATGAAAAAGGCACTGGGTTACGGTATCACCTTTATGAAAAATGTTTCTAAAGATGTAAGCATTCAGGAATAAATAATTAAATTAAAAAACAATTAAATAATAACTTAAAATAATAATATTATGGCTTTACAAACAATCGCAGGAGCTCAAGTGAATGTATCAGAAGAAGGGTATCTTGAAAACATGGATGAATGGAATGAAAACATCGCCAAGGAAATCGCTGGTGAGATAGGTATTGAACTGACCGATAAACACTTTGAAGTATTGAATTATTTACGTGAAAAAACAGAAGCTGGTGAGTCACTTACGATCAGAAAAGTGGGGAAATCTGGAATCACTGATATCAAAGGATTGTATAAATTATTTCCTAAAGGTCCATTGAAGTACTCAGCAAGAATTGCAGGTATACCGAAACCAGCAAGTTGTGTATAATCGATAAATTAAATGATCTTAAAAATATAACGATATGAGTTCAGAAGAAAAAAAACCTTTAGAAAAAGTGTGTATCATCTGTGCCAAAGGATCTTTGGAAGATGTCTATGCCACTTTAGTGATGGCCAATGGTGCTGTAATGGAAGGTATTGAAACCAACGTGTTTTTTACGTTCTTTGGCCTTGATGGTATTACTAAGGACAGAATGAATGCTCTTCATACTGCCACAACAGGAAATCCAGCCATGCGCATGCCAGGTGGTCTGCCTTTTCCAACCATGCTGGGAGGTTTACCAGGAGTTGAAGCAGGAGTTTCAAAAATGATGAGAAGTCAGATGGAGGAGCTTGATATGCCACCGGTTGATGAATTCCTGGAAATGATCACTGCAGGAGGTGGAATGATTTACGCCTGTAAACTTGCCGTAGATATGTTTAAACTCGAGAAAGAAGACCTTCATGAAGAAGTAGATTCCATCATCACTATTGGTGACTTCTATGGACTTTGCGACGGTGACAGAACACAAATTATATTTACTTAAAATAATATTCAAGGCAACGGCCTTTGTCCTTGCCTTGTTTTTTAGTGTTGATTTTTGATAAAAACGGCAGTGCTGAGCACTGCCGTTTTTTGCACTATAGTTTATAACAAAACTATTTATTTCTTCGAGCTTGTTTCCTCGCTTCTCTTTCTTCCTCCTTAAGTCTCTTTCTTTCTTCCTTACGCTGTTGTTCCTGCTCTGGCGTCAGATAATAATCTACTACTTGCCCTGCATAATATAAAGAATCTCTATTAATCGTATTCACATCAACATTCTGATCTTCTGCAACCTGGGCCGCATATTTTTCAAGTTCGGCTTCACTTACCCATCCACCTCCCAAGGATTTATACAAGCTAATATATGAATTCAATAGAAGCTGGTAATTCTCAGAATAAGCTAATCTGGCGTCAAACTCTTGCCGCTGGTTTTCAATTACTTCCAGGTAACTGGTAACCCCCTGATAATAGCGTTGTCTTGACAGACTACTAGCATTTCGTGCCGCTTTCATTTTCATTTCATTGGCGATGAGTTCTTCTTTATAGGTAGATAATTCAATCAAAGAATTATCAACCTCTAATAAAGCAGTTAGTACCGTATTCTCGTAATCCAATAAATACTGCTTTGTCAATTCTCTTTCTATGTCAACACGTCTTGCATTTTTACCCCATTCAAAAACAGGTCCTAACAAACTGGCTCCTGCCGACCAACCAAGTCCATTCGAAACTAAATTAGAAAGATCCGTACTTCCGACACCTAATAAGCCTGTCAAGCTAATCGATGGGAAACGCATGGCCTGAGCTACTCCGATCCTGGCGTTTTGAGCTTTATAAAATTGTTCCGTTTGAAGGATATCCGGCCTTCTTTGCAAAATTTCGGATGGTATTCCGGTTGGAATAGAATCTGGCATGTTATAATCAAGCAGAGACTTGATTGTCACTACAGAATCCATATTTTTACCCAGCAGTAAATTGATGTTATGCTCTGTAAAGGCAATGAATCTTTTAAATCTTGGAACAGACACTTGCGTGATCCCCTTTTGAATTTCAGCTTGATTGACATCAATAATATGTGTATAACCCTCATCGAATCTGGACTGTATGATTTGTAAAGTACTATCTCTCAGTGCCAAAGTACTTTCAGATATTCTTAAACGAGCCTTAAAATCTAACAATTGAAAATAATTGGTTGCTACTTCGCTAATTAAGGCTATTTCAATAGCGCGCTTGCCGTAAAAAGATCCTAACATGTCTGCTTTAGCTGCTTCTGTACTTCTACGAAATTTTCCCCAAAAATCAAGTTCCCAATTAAATGTTCCCGCTGCATTATAGGTTTCAAAATTGTTATTTCCTGGAATTCCAAAAATCTGATTGGTCACCCCTGCATTGGCTTGCACTCCAATTTTTGGACCCATATCGGCCTTATTAAATTTTACATTAGCGCGTGCCTGTTCAATTCGGCTCGCAGCAATCAATAAATTTTTATTTTGCCTTAATGCCGTTTTAATCAAAGTATCAAGGGTAGGATCTTTAAACAATTCCCACCAATTCAGATTAATAATACTATCTGTTGCATTATTTGTATATCTAAAAGTCTGAGGAGTCTTTTCTTCAGGTTCCCGATAATTTGGGCCAACTTTACATGAAGTTATCGTCAGCAAAACCACCCCTAAGATTACTATATTTTTCATAAACTTTTTCATGCTTCAGGATTTGGAGATTCTAGTAATTCAGCATTCATTTCATCTCTCTTTTTTTCATAATTGAATATTTTTCCAATAAAAATAAAGAGCATCGGATATAAAAATACCCCTAAGAAAGTGGCTAAGGCCATTCCTCCCAACAGGGCCATTCCCATCACTTTTCTCGCTTCTGCTCCAGATCCGGATGCAATTACCAGCGGAAACACACCTAAAATAAATGAAAATGCTGTCATTAAAATTGGTCGGAATCGAGATTTAGATGCAGCCATTGCCGCGTCAAACAGACTCAAACCTTTTTTAAACTCATCATTCGCAAATTCAACAATCAAGATCGCGTTTTTCGCTGCCATCCCAATCAGCATCACAAAGGAAACCTGAGCGAAAATATTGTTTTCAAAAGTCGGACTAAAAAACCTCGCTACCCAAAGCGCAAACAAAGCTCCGAAAATGGCAAAAGGTGTTCCAAGCAAAATACTAAAGGGCAAAGACCAGCTTTCATATTGCGCCGATAAAATCAAGAATACAAAAACCAGTGAAAACGTTAAGATCATCATCAAAGATCCAGAAGCCTTTTCTTCCTGAAAGGACATGGCATTCCATGCAAAAGTCATGTCTTCTGGTAAAGTAGCTGCAGCAACTTCTTTTAAGGCTGTTCTTGCCTCATCAGATGTAAACCCGTCTGCGGGGCCTCCAGTTACTTCAACCGACCTATACAAATTAAACCTTGTCGTATAATCCGGGCCCGAAGTTGGTGTTACATTCGCCACGGTACCTAATGGCACCATTTCACCTGTCTTGTTCTGTATAAAGAAATTACTTATTTGCTCCTCATCAACTCTATATTCAGGTTCTGCTTGAATATAGGTTTTATACAATCTACCAAATCTGGTAAAGTCATTTACATAAGCGCCTCCCATAAAAGCACCAACTGTAGTATATAAATCATTTAACTTAATCCCTAATTTCAAGGCTTTTTCCTTATCAATATCCATAAATCGCTGAGGCACATCTGCTTGAAATGTGGTGAATGCACTCCCGATTTCAGGACGGGCATTAGCGGCCTGTAAGAATTTCATAGTGTTTTGAGCAAGGTAATTAGGATCATTCCCGCCTTTATCCTGCAACATAATGCTAAATCCAGAGCCATTTCCTAATCCTGGAATAGCGGGAGGTCCAAAAGCAAACACTTGTGCTCCTTTGATTTCACTTCCCAGACGAGCATTTATTTTTTGAATCATTTCCTTTGCCGTGAAATCTCTTTCTGACCATTCATTCAGTGTAACGAACATAAATCCATTGTTCGGAACCATAGATCCCGAAAGCATACTATAGCCTGTTGCATTTAAGACAAATTGAACTTCTGGATACTCCATCAATATTTCTTCAATATCCTTTGAAATAACGGCAGTTCTTTGAAGAGAGGCTGCATTTGGCAATTGAATATTTACATAAAAATACCCCATGTCCTCCTCGGGGATAAAACCTCCCGGAACCAGGCTTCCAAAGACGCCTGCACCAACCGTCATCAGCACAATAAAAATCACACTTCGCTTAATTTTACGACCGATGATACTAGTCATACTCATATATGCATCAGTACTTTTGTCCATTCCTTTATTGAACTTCTCAAAAAACCAGCCCAATGCTCCTTTATAAGGTTTTGGTTCCTTTAATAACAAAGAACACAATGCAGGACTCAAGGTTAAGGCATTTACAGATGACACCAAAACAGAAACGACTATCGTGATCGCGAATTGCTGATACAATAAACCCGTGATACCGGCCATACCGGCAACTGGGATAAATACCGCCACCAAGACCAACGTAGTTGCAATAACTGGCGCCGTCACTTTGGCCATTGCATCTAATGTAGCCTCCTTAGTCTTCATGCCCTTAGCAATATTCACCTGAACCGCTTCCACAACCACAATGGCATCATCCACCACAATTCCAATGGCCAATACCAGACCTAATAACGAAAGAACATTAATTGTGAACCCTAACAACGGGAAAAAGATAAAGGCCCCGATCAAAGAAACTGGTATTGCCAAAGTGGGTATTAGTGTAGCCCTCCAGTCTTGTATAAAGATAAATACAACCAATACCACCAATAAGAGTGCAATGATTAAGGTGACTATAATATCTTTAATCCCCGCAGTTATCGGAAGGGTGGTGTCCAAACCAACTTCATATTTAACACTTTCGGGAAATCCTTTAGACAATTCATCCATTTCAGCAATAATCTGCTCAGCCAGTTCCACCGCATTTGAACCGGGAGCCTGATAAAGTGCAATAATGGCACAGGTTTCACCATTACTTCTGGGAATCATACTATAGGTTTCTACGCCCAAATTGACCGTGGCTACATCTCCAATTTTTACTTGTGAGCCATCGGGAGCAGTCCTTATTACAATATCTTCAAACTCCTCTCGTGAATTAAACCTTTCCGGCAATCTAACCGTATAGGTAAATTCTGTGCCGGGTGGAGCCGGTTCGGCACCGAATTTTCCACCGGGAACAATGACGTTTTGCTGATTAATAGCGTCCATTATTTCAGGAACGGTCATCCCGATTTTCGCCAAACGATCGGGTTTTACCCATATTCTCATGGAATAATTGGCCGCACCCATCACGTCTACCCTACCGATTCCTTTAACCCTTGCCAATTGATCTTTTATATTGATCAGCGCGTAATTCCCAAGAAAATCCTGATCATATCGACCATCGGAAGTAAGCGTCAGAGCCAACATGATGTTTGGTAAAGACTTCTTGGTGGTAACACCATATTTTGTCACTGCAGCAGGCAACTTCGCCGAGGCAGCTGAAACCCTGTTTTGAGCCAATACCGTATTCATATCAGGATCAGTCCCAACGTCAAATGAAACCTGAACAACCATAGTACCGTCATTGGCATTGGTCGATTTCATATAGATCATATTATCAACACCATTTAATTCTTGCTCAATTGGTGTTGCCACAGATTCTTCAACACTTATCGCATTGGCACCTGTATATGTCCCTCGGACCTCAACTATGGGAGGGGTTAAATTTGGATATTGTTCAATGGCAAGTCCAACCACAGAAATTGACCCAACAATAACAATAACAATCGCAATTACCATCGCTACAATAGGGCGATGCACAAAGAAATTTCCTTTATTATCAGCCATAATTCTTAAGATTGAGGCGTTTGTTGACTAACGAAATCTGTAACTTCAGGAATAATTACCATTCCTGATCTAACTTTTTGTAGTCCTTCCATAATGATCTTATCACCATTTTTAAGCCCTTCCTCCACGAGGTAGAACTCACCGAACTTATCGATGATAACAACTTGTTTATTTTCTACAATATTTTCACTGTTGACAAACATTACAGAAAACTGACCTTGTAGTTCTTTGGCGCATTTTTGAGGGATCAAAATGGCATCTTTGGCCTCCCTGACTTTGATTTTTACCCTGGCAAATTGACCCGGTCGAAGCATACGATCCGGGTTAGGAAAGGAAGCTTGGATCAAAATTGATCCTGTCTCTGAATCAATATTTCTATCTATAAAATCCATTTTTCCTTTGTGTTCATATAAAGAACCATCAGCAAGCAACAATTCTAACTCCACCTCACTGTCACGCGCCTCTATTTTCTTATTTGTTCTGTTTATAAATTCTTTTGTCACCTTTATATAATCCCTTTCGGTCAAAAAGAACTGCACGCGTACAGAGCTTAACTGAGACACCGTATTCAAGATCACCGGGTTTGGGTCCTTTCCTACAAATTCTCCTTCCCTTGCCAGCGTTTTTCCAATGATTCCTTCAATAGGTGCATACATTTTAGCATATCCCAAATTTAATTCGGCTAATTTCAAATTGGCTTTAGCGGCTTCAAGACCAGAAACAGCAGCGTCTCTTTGAGATGTGGCCATGCTCAGTTCCTGATCACTCACGGCCGAAAGAGCGGCCAAAGGTTCAATTCTTTTTAAATCACTTTCAGCTTGCGCTAAAACAGTTTGAGCCTGAGCTACCATACTTGCTTGTGCAGCAACTTCCTGCAGTAATGGGTCTGGATCAATGGAGTAGAGCAGCTGCCCTTTTTGTACTCTTTCTCCTTCTTGAAAATGCATCCCATCCAAAAATCCAACTACTCGAGCTCGAATGGGAATATCTTTTTCACCGTAAACCTGACCGACAAATTCTTGGTAAATGGGTACAGATTTGGTCTTTATCTCGTAAACTTCAAAAGGCTGTGGGGGAATTACTGCCTGCTCCTCCTTTTTACAGCCTGTAAAAAGTATAGAAACTACTAAAAATAGTATGTATATTTTTTTCATAGGGGTTAGTTTTTAACTTTAAAAAGAGTAAAAATAAAAATCTTTTACCAACTAAAGCATACAATCCCTATATAATGTTAATAATAAGCGAACCTTCTGACTTTGGAAATATACTTTGCTAAGCCCAGCACCTGATGACTGTATCCGTATTCATTGTCATACCAAACATAAAGAATCGCGTGGTCACCCTCTTTTGAAACAATGGTAGCATGGCTGTCAAAAATAGCAGGTTCAAGTGTTCCTACTATATCAGATGAAACAAGCTCATTGCTCATTGAATAGCGAATCTGCTCTACCAGATCCCCTTCTAATGCGAACTTCTTAACGAGTGCGTTAAGATCTTCTCTGCTTGTTTTGCTTTGTAGATTCAAATTTAAAATGGCCAAAGATCCGTTGGGAACCGGAACTCTTATAGCATTTGAAGTTAATTTCCCTGTCAATTCAGGCACTGCCTTTGATACTGCCTTACCAGCCCCGGTTTCGGTGATGACCATATTAAGGGCTGCTGCCCTGCCCCTTCTGTACTTCTTATGCAGATTATCGACCAGGTTCTGATCATTTGTATAGGCATGGATGGTTTCTATATGTCCGTGTTTGATTCCTAAGGTATCATTGATGACCTTTAGCACAGGAGTAATGGCATTGGTAGTGCAGGAAGCGGCCGAATAGATATTGTGTTGATCAGGATCGAATTTATGCTGATTCACACCATAAACAATATTTGGAACATTGCCAATCCCGGGAGCAGTAAGCAATACTTTATCCGTACCTTTAGCCTTAAGATGTCTTGAAAGTTCATCTTCTGTTCTGAATGCCCCGGTATTGTCTATAACCAATGCGTCTTTAATGCCATACTGCGTATAATCAGGATCTTCAGGTCCATTTGCTGAAATTATAAATACAGTTGTTCCATTGATAATCAACGCCTTTTGTTCAA
The DNA here is from genome assembly GCA_963780405.1 of uncultured Flavobacteriaceae bacterium. GTDB lineage: Bacteria > Bacteroidota > Bacteroidia > Flavobacteriales > Flavobacteriaceae > Lutimonas. The sequence goes on along the minus strand of CAWABX010000001.1, from coordinate 243,582 downwards.
TATCAACTTTGACCGAACCTTTAAAATAGCCATGAACTGAATCCTTTCTCAACATAGAAGCTCTTTTTTCCAACACTTCTTTTGTGATTTCTCCTCTAGTCACTATGGCCCTCAACCTCATTTGGACCCCACTGCCTGTTCTCGACATCAATTCTCTTGCCAACAATCTTCCTATTCTTCCAAATCCGTAAAGGACTACATCCTTTGGTTTTATTCCATTCCCATTGCGGGCACCTCCCAGTTTATCCGCTACGAATTCATCTACATTGGTGGCTCCGGTAAGATGAAAAACATACGCAAGTTTCCCAAGGTCTATCTTCGCGGGTGGCAAACTCATGCCCTGTATCTTTTCGGCGATTTTGAGCATGTGCTCCATTGAAATTGGTTTTTGAACAAATTCCTCAGCATAATCCAGTAAATTCAAAATTCCACTGACGTTCCTGTCAATAAGTTGGTTTCTAAAAAGAAATAATTCTATATTATTTTCATACCAGAGATCACTGATCAATTTGATCAGTTCAACGGTCATCCTTCGCTGTTCTACTTGTAAGGATAACTGATCCTCATAACTATTTACCATTTTCATATCAAAACCCCTTTTTATTAAGAACGTAAAAATATGTGTTTATAATATGTAGTTCATAAAAAAACCACTCAAATAGAGCGGTTTTTAGTATATCTGTAATTTATAAAATATGCTTTATTGAATTATCAATCTGACCTGACTCTGATATAGCCTATTTTACCACCTTTTGTCAGGATCTGTAACTCAAAATACTCCTTATTCTGATACTTTTTTAATAATTGATCAACTTCCTCTGAACTGGACACCTTTTGGTCTTCTACTGACAGAATAATGTCGCCGTTACCTACTCCGTAAGTCCTTTCTATGGCCTCATTTTTAAGATCCACAATTTTTACACCATAGTTAATATCAAATTTATTTGCATCACTCTTTTTAATAGGTTCCAGCTCCCCTATAAAGTAATCTGAAAAATCTCTATTCTCAAATGTGTACTTACCGAACTGATTTTTCAATTTTAAAGGTAAAACTTTGTTGACTTCATTTCTTAAAATCGTCACTTCCACCTCATCTCCAGGTCTTTTGGATCCCAAAAAACCTTGGAGGTCTGAAAAATTGGCAATTTTTACATTATCCATTTTAATGATAATATCATTCACCATTAAGCCTGCTTCTTTGGCGGCCCCCTGATCAATAATCCTTGTGATCAGGACCCCTTCCGTTCTTCCAACACCAAACTCACTCGCTTTTGCGCTATTGAGTTCTTCATAGTTGATCCCAAGATAAGCGCGTTGTACATTTCCGAACTCCAAAATGTCTTCAATCACCTTCTTGGCGATATTAGAAGGAACCGCAAAAGAATAACCTATATAAGAACCGGTTTGGGAAGAAATTGCTGTATTGATACCAATTAAATTCCCTCTTGTATTTACCAGAGCCCCTCCACTATTACCAGGATTTACCGCAGCATCTGTTTGAATAAAAGATTCTATCACCTTGTTGTTATTCATCATATTAATATCTCTGGCTTTTGCACTTACTATTCCTGCGGTAACCGTTGAAGTCAGGTTAAATGGATTTCCCACTGCTAGCACCCATTCTCCAACACTCAAATGATCAGAATCTCCAAAAGGTAAATAAGGCAAATCAGATTTATCTATTTTTAGCAAAGCTATATCGGTACTCTCATCAGCGCCCACGACCTCTGCTTCGTAAGACTCCTTATTATTAAGGGTAACTTCCAATCTACGCGCACCTTTTATCACGTGATTATTAGTGATAATATAGCCGTCAGAAGAGATGATCACCCCCGAACCTGATCCTACAACTTGTCTTTCCGTTCCACCAGGCTGTCCATAAAAGAATTCCATTAACGGATTGGTCCTCGAGCTAGTGGTACTCAAATTTTTAACATGGACCACGGCATGAATTGATTTTTCTGCTACCACCGTAAAATCCGTATTCTCAGCTGCTGCAACAGCAGAGGGTTCATAACTTGATGGTAGTACATTTGGCATTTGAGCCATTCCAATTTCGCCGGTGACTTCCTGATGCTCAAAAAAGAAAATGTATCCTCCTAAAGTAAGTACACCTCCCAAAGCAGATACTGCCAACATCTTTAAAAAGTTTTTCATAATCACATTTTTTAACATTCAACCCAAATTTAATAAGAAAAAAACCAAGGATGAACTACTTTAACCTAACTTTAACAACAAACATTTCCTGCAATAATTCCTACATTTGCAATATGAAATTAGATTTTGTTAAATATCAGGGAGCTGGAAATGACTTCGTGATCATTGATAATCGGACAGGTGTTTTTCCTAAAGACGATTATGATCTGATCCGAAGCTATTGTGATCGAAAATTCGGAATCGGTGCTGACGGACTGATGCTCCTTGAAAAGGCAACGGATGCAGATTTCAATATGTTGTATTATAACGCTGACGGACACCCAGGGTCTATGTGTGGCAACGGAGGTAGATGCATTGTGGCATTTGCCAAAACCTTGGGCCTTTTTGATACATCAACTTCGTTTAATGCCGTGGGAGAAAAATATCATGCTAGCATCAACGAGGAACATGTGAGCCTGAACATGCAGGACATAGAGAACATTGAAATCCATCCGGATCATGTTTTTCTCGATACAGGATCACCTCATCATGTGACTTTTACTGAAAATTTACCCCTATTTGATGTGGTTGAACAAGGGAGAAAGATACGCTATGGCGCGCCTTATTTTGAGGCGGGGACCAATGTGAACTTTGTTGAAAAAGTGAATGAAAACACATTTGCTGTAAGAACTTATGAACGTGGAGTTGAAGACGAGACATTAAGCTGTGGTACTGGCGTGACAGCTGTTGCATTGGCCAGTTTTCATTTGCATAGAACAAGTGAAAAAGAGATCAATATTGAGACTCAGGGAGGAAAATTAAAAATCAATTTTGAAAAAGAAAATAATACCTACAAGCATATCGTCCTTACCGGACCGGCAACTTTTGTTTTTAAAGGTACCATCGAATTGTCATCATGAAGCTACTTGAAAATAATGTGATAAGGTTGAGGGCTTTGGAAGCGGATGACCTGGACTTGCTTTTCACTATAGAAAATGATCCGCAATTCTGGGAAGTCAGCAATACACTTGCGCCATATTCAAGACAACTTCTGGGCCAGTATCTTAAAAATGCCGATCAGGATATTTTCGAAGCCAAACAGCTTCGTCTTGTGATCACCAGAAAAGAAGACGAGGCCGTATTGGGTCTCGTTGACCTTTTTGATTTTAACCCCCACCATCAAAGAGCAGGAATTGGTATTTTAATCATCAAAAAGTACCAGCAAAATGGTTATGCCCTAAATGCTCTGGAGGTTTTTCTTCGATATGCATTTGAACACCTTGATATCCATCAGCTATATGCTCATATTCCTGTATCAAATAAAAACAGCATAGGCCTGTTTGAAAAATTGAATTTTATTGAGGTTGGAATTCAAAAAGACTGGATCAAAGTAAAAGGACAATTTCAAGACGTGGCATTATTGCAATTCATAAACCCTATTCATCTATGAAAAAGAAACTAGCGCTGGCTCTGGCCATCATCTTACTTATTGCAGCTATTGTGGGATATTCCTTTTATCGCAAGATCTATCAACCCAATGTACCGGAGTCGGCTTCTATTTTGATCCCTACGGGGACAGATTTCCAAGGATTGATCAAAATTATAGAACCCTATGTGACTAATGTCAACAGTTTTATATGGGTTGCAGAAAAGAAAAACTATCCCAATAAGATTCGGGCGGGTAAATTCAGGATCTTGGAAGGAATGAATAACGAAATCCTCGTTGACCATCTAAGAGGTGGAAAACAGGAAACAGTTACCCTCACTTTTAACAATCAGGACAGTTTTGAAAAACTGGCTGGAAGAATCGCCAGTCAAATCGAAGCTGATTCTACCACATTGATCAATTCTTTTTTAGATACCGATTTTATGGCTAAGAACGGTTTTGACAAACAAACCGCCATTGCCATGTACATTCCAAATTCATATGACTTTTACTGGAATACAGATGCTGTAAAATTTCGCGATAAAATGTTAACTGAGTATAACAGATTCTGGACAACAGAAAGAATTGCTAAAGCAAAAGAACAGCATCTAACACCTCTCCAGGTGGCTACCCTGGCCTCAATAGTGCAAAAAGAGACAGCCGTTATCGCTGAACGAAAAACAGTTGCCGGGCTATACTTGAATCGTTTACATGATTTCTGGCCACTTCAGGCAGATCCCACAATCATATTCGCCCTTAAACAAAAATATGGCCAAGACAAGGAATACAAACGGGTATTGAGCAAAGATTTAACCATTGATTCTCCCTATAATACATATGCTAATTTTGGGCTTCCTCCCGGGCCTATTGGCATGCCCGACATATCTTCTATTGAAGCTGTTTTACAACCCGAACAGCATGGGTATTATTATATGTGTGCCAGTGTTGAAAAAATTGGTTTTCACAAATTTGCCACTACCTTGAGTGAGCATAATATTAACGCAGCAGCTTATCAGAAATGGGTGAGTCAACAAGGGATAAAAAGGTGATCAGTTTAAAAAAAACATATCCTTACCTATTTTTTTTTATCTGTCTCCTCTTTACCGGCAAAGACTACCTCTATGCGCAACATAAAACACCCTTTTTTCAAAGATCTGATACACTGAACAAAAAAAGAAGAAAAGCCGTCTACATCACAGAAGCTGCTTTGGCAACGGCGACGCTTATTGGGCTCAATGAGGCCTGGTATGCACAATATGAAAGGTCTGGGTTTAAATTTCTAAACGATAATTCACAGTGGATGCAAATGGATAAATTTGGCCACACCTTTAGCTCCTATTATATTGGTAAAATGGGTATGGATGCCCTTGCATGGGCAGGTGAAACAAAAAAAAATCAGTTGATATATGGAGCGACCCTGGGTTTTGCTTTTTTGACAACAGTTGAAGTTTTGGATGGGTTTTCTGAGGAATGGGGATTCTCAATGGGAGATGTAATGGCCAATGCTTTGGGGACAGGTTTATTGATAGGACAGGAATTACTCTGGGATGAGCAACGCCTTCAAATGAAATTTTCATTTATGACCAGTGACTATGCGGATTTTGATCCAGACAAACTGGGAAGTACACCCTTACAACAGGTATTAAAGGATTACAACGGACAAACTTACTGGTTATCAGTAAATCTATGGTCTTTTTATAAAGAAAGTAAAATCCCTAAATGGCTGAATGTGGCAGTAGGGTATGGAGCGAATGGTTTACCGGAAGGCAGCTATGACAATTCGACCATCCCGAGGCAGCCTATAGAATCTTATCGGCAATTCTTTGCCAGTATTGATGTGGATCTCACAAAAATCAAAACAAATTCTGATTTTTTAAAGACAGTTTTCAACATATTCAACTTTGTCAAAATACCAGCCCCAAGTATAGAATACAGAAGTAACGGGGATTTTAAATTTCATTTTCTTTATTTCTGACAACCTTATTTGTCACTTGGTTTTCAGGTCATTTCTAGTCATTTGTAAAAAATGCCTTATCTTTGCAGCGCAATGTTTTTTTTAGGTACTCCCTAACTAAAAAATACAATTATGAAGAAGAACGTATTATTTATCGTGTCCGTCGCGATAGTATTAACTGCATTTACGCAAGAAGATTCCTTATTTTTTAATAAAGCTAAGAAAGTTCGGTACAATTTACCGAAGGCGAATGCTATTGTAACAGTAAACAAAAGTGTTGAACCTTTTGAATTCTATTATACCCCAACTGTTGACAACCTTTATATTGGATTTAAAGAAGCTATTGCTTTTAAAGAATCAAGAGGTAATTACAAAAAAGTCAATAGTCTTGGGTACCTTGGAAAGTATCAGTTTGGCGAAGCCACCTTAAATCGTATCAGAATTTATGATACCCAGGTTTTCTTAAATGATCCTGAATTACAGGAGGATGCTTTCTATGCACTTTGCTCCCTGAATAAATGGATTCTGATCAGAGATATAAAAAGAAGTGTTGGTAAAACGATCAATGGAGTTGAAATTACCGAATCAGGTATTTTAGCAGCAGCTCATTTGGCTGGGGCCGGAAATGTAAAAAAATACTTGAGAAGTAATGGTGAAGCAAATGCTCATGATGCGTTTGGCACCAACGTGCATCATTATATGAAAAGGTTTGCTGGCTATGATACCTCTTTTATCAAACCGGTTAAAAATGCCAGAATTTAATAGCTAATACTTGTGAAAAATAAAGATACAAGGCCTTTTATGCAGGTCTATATTTTCGGTTTTCCATTCTTTGGCTGTTAAAGTTTTTATATACTCCGTTCTTAATGTAAGATCTGCAGCTACACAAAGAAAAGTAGATGGTGTAAGTGAATTCTTTAACTCGTTAAAAAGATTTTGATTTCTATAAGGTGTTTCGATGAACAACTGGGTCTGGTTGTTTTGTTTTGACCATTTTTCAAGCTCTTTGATCCGTTTTTTACGCTCCATTTTATCAATCGGAAGGTAACCATTAAATGCAAAATTCTGCCCATTGAGTCCTGAACCCATCATGGCTAGAATGATCGAAGATGGCCCAACAAGGGGAACAACTTCAACATTTTTCTGATGTGCAAGCATCACAATACTCGCCCCCGGATCTGCAATCGCAGGAACTCCAGCTTCGGATAGCAAGCCCACGTTGATTCCTTGAAAACAAGGATCAATAAAAGATTTGGACTCAAAGTCACTGGTATACTTATCTAAAACAAAAAGTCTCAATGAGGGTTGCGATTTTCTTGGGGTGATCTTTTTTATAAATCGTCTAGCAGATTTTTCATTTTCAACAATAAAAAAATCAATCTCTTCTACTGTTTTCTTAACTGAAATAGGCAGTACCTCCAGGGGCTCATTTGCTCCTAAGGTAGTTGGGATCAAAAATAGTTTACCAAAATTATTCTTCATAGCTTAAGCTTTTCGCAATATGTTCACAGGCCTCATCTAAAAGTGCAAATACCTGTTCAAAGCCCCTTTTACCTCCATAATAAGGATCAGGGACTTCCATGACATGTCCTTCCTTTTCGCCAGCAAGGATCAATGTAACTTTATCACGATGCCTATCCGTTTTGGCAAGTGAAAGAACATCCGACAAATTAGATGCATCCATCACATAAATAAAATCAAAATCATCAAAATCATTGACCTTAAATTTTCTGCAACGCTGATCGCTAATATCAATTTGGTTTTGCTTTGCAATTTGTATCGACCTGGCATCGGGCAGTTCGCCTATATGATAACCACCGGTTCCGGCAGAATCAACAAAAACCCTTGTTTGATCCACCTTAGATTTTAATATACCTTCGGCTAATGGCGACCTGCAAATATTTCCAAGACATACCATTAATACCTTAATCATACAATACTGATTTACTTAAAACGTAAGTTTTTTGGTCAATTCATCGACATACTTGCGGAATTGCTTGTCTGTTTCGGTAAGGTTATCAACCGTTTTACAAGCATGAAGTACCGTTGCATGATCACGACTGCCAATTTGCGAACCAATACTGGCCAAAGAAGCTTTTGTCATCCTTTTAGCAAAGTACATGGCCAATTGTCTGGCTTGAACAATATGACGTTTTCTGGTTTTTGATTGAAGTGTGGTCACATCCATTTCAAAATACTTGGACACTACTTTCTGAATATAATCAATGGATACCTCTTTTTTGGTATTCTTGACAAATTTGTCAACAATTTGCTTGGTAAGAGATAGTGTAAATTCTTTTCTATTAAAAGATGCTTGGGCGATCAAAGAAATGAGCACACCTTCCAACTCGCGAACATTGGTCTTGATGTTCTTGGCTATATATTCAACAATTTCCTCAGGGATCTCAACCCCATCCCTGAACATTTTACTTTTTAAAATACTGATCCTGGTTTCATAATCCGGAGCTACCAACTCAGCAGAAAGACCCCATTTGAATCTTGACAACAAACGTTGTTCGATGTCTTGCATATCAACTGGTGCTTTATCAGAAGTCAGTATGACTTGTTTTCCATTTTGGTGCAAATGATTGAATATGTGGAAGAATACATCCTGTGTACCAGATTTTCCCGACAGGAACTGCACGTCATCTACAATCAATACATCTATCATTTGATAAAAATGAATAAAATCATTTCTTGTATTGGCTTTTACCGAATCTATAAACTGCTGAGTAAATTTTTCAGCTGAGATATAAAGGACCGTTTTTTCAGGATACCTCTCTTTAATACGCACACCTATGGCTTGAGCCAAATGCGTCTTGCCAAGGCCTACTCCTCCATAGATCAGTAAAGGATTGAAAGAAGTTCCTCCTGGCTTATTAGATACAGCCATACTAGCTGATCTCGCCAAGCGATTCGAATCTCCTTCAATAAAATTTTCAAAGTTATAATTTGGATTCAGTTGGGATTCGATCTTTACTTTTTGAATTCCAGGAATCACAAATGGATTCTTTAATTCTCGTTTATCGATTTCAAGTGGTATAGTAACTCCTTGAGAATTGAAAGGCTTCTTGTTTGAGCTTGGAAACTTAACTGTATGTGGATTTTTGTTACTATAAGTATTCTCCATCCTCACATCATACACCAACTTTGCATGATCTCCCAGCTCTCTGATCAGGGCAACCCTCAGTAATTTTATATAATGCTCTTCAAGCCATTCAAAAAAGAATTTACTAGGCACCTGTATGGTTAAAACATCTCCACTTATCTTCATCGGCTTTATAGGTTCAAACCATGTTTTATAAGCTTGCGGTTTGATATTATCCTTTATAAAAAGCAGACAATTATTCCATACAGAAGAGGCTGTTCTCGTCATTTAATTAAAATATTTTGAATTAAGTTTAGTTCCCTTTTTTTTGACAAAATAGGTGTCTCTTTTGCCTTTACAAATTTGTGAATAAAGTTTATTATAAAAAAATATATTTACTATTGATTCTTATTTTTTTTTTGATTAAACTGTTAGACTACAAATTACAACAAAATGATCAGAAACCAAACCAATATTCGTGTAAGATACGGAGAAACTGACCAAATGGGATATGTATATTACGGAAATTACGCGCAATTTTTTGAGGTTGGCAGGGTGGAATGGCTGCGCGCTCTCGGGGTTAGTTATAAAAGTCTTGAGGAGTCAGGAATCATGCTTCCCGTTATTCAACTGAACATCAACTATATGAAGCCGGCCAAATATGATGACCTCCTCACCATCACCACCATCATGACTAAAAAACCTCTTGTTAAAATTGAATTTGATTTTGAAGTTCGCAATGAAAACAATGACTTATTAACTACCGGATATACAAGTTTGGTATTTATGGATATGAAAAAAAATAAGCCCATTAAAGCACCTCAATATTTATTGGATCAAATTTATGCTCAATTCAATTAACTTTTTTTACCTCAACACACCTTAGGTCTTCAAATAATTTCACCACTTCTTCCAGGTTACTTTTTCGAACTGATACTTTAAAAAAGCAATTAAGCTCCATTTTTTGACTCAGAATGTCAAGTGCATTTTCCTTGATCAGGCGCATGACTTTATCCATATGAGCATATTCAAACCTTAGATTCAGTTCTTTGGTCAGCATTCTTTCGACCAATACAGCATTTTCCAAGGCAAGCCTGGCAGCTGATCTGTAGGCTACAATCAAGCCACCAACTCCTAGTTTGGTTCCACCGAAATAACGCACGACCACAATCAAGACATTGGTCAGACCAAAAGATTGTATTTGACCGTAGATAGGTTTTCCCGCACTATTATTAGGTTCTCCATCATCATTATACCTAAAAGTCGGGTTCTCAACCCCCACTTGCCACGCATAACACCAATGTCTTGCTTTGGGATGTGCCTTCTTTAAGAGTTGAATAAGATTGTCGACCTCATCTGAGTTTGTTAAGGGATAAGCATATCCGAGAAACTTACTACCCTTTTCTTTATATACCTCCCCTTCTGTGGACTTACTCAACGTTAGATATAGGTCCTCTTGGCTTTTGCTCATCTTTCACTGTTCTTATATATCTGAAGAAGGTTATTCCCGATATGCTCCTCATATATCTGAGCAGCATGCATTTCAGGTGCTTCCAGTCCGTTACCAAAACCCTGCTCTCCCTTAAAAACCCTCGCTTCATCCCAAGAGCCTGATTGGATAAAGGCCTTCAGTGTATAAGCGCCGCCTTCTACAATCAAAGATTGAATTTCTATTTCATGTAAATGTTTCATCATCTGACCAACAAGACCATTTGAAAAATCCAGCTGAACAAAATGTATTAAACCCTTTGTTTCATCTTTAAGGTCATTATATATTATGGTTTCAGTGGAACCATCAAAGAAGTTCAAGGAAGCCGCTAATTCCAACTTCCGATCAATAGCAATTCTTACAATTGAATTTCCGCTAAAATCTCTTACGTTAAGCTTCGGATTATCCAGCTGAACCGTCCTTTTACCAACGAGTATTGCTGCTTCTTCAGACCTCCATTGATGAACACGTTGCAATGAATAACTATTCGAAACCCAAAATGGCTGACCTTTCTTGGCAACTGAAGTATCAGGAAAAATAAAACCATCACTGCTTTGCGCCCATTTTAAAATCACATACGGCCTTTTCTTTTCATGAAAAGTAAAAAATCTCTTATTCAATTCCCTACCTTCCTTTTCCAAAACTGAAACAATAACATCTACACCATTCTCTTTCAACCTTTTAATTCCTTTCCCTCCTACCTTTTCGTTAGTATCAACTGAACCGATCACCACTTTTTTAATTCCATTACTGATTATTAGGTCAGCGCAAGGTGGGGTTCTTCCGTGATGAGAACAGGGTTCCAGATTCACATACAGCGTTGCTTCTGGCAACAGTGCTTTATTCTTTACAGAATCGATCGCATTGACCTCTGCATGGGGACAGCCTGCCTTTTGATGCCAGCCTTCACCTATAACCATGCCCCTATAGACTATAACACTTCCTACCATGGGATTGGGGTAAACCAGGCCCAGGCCGTTTTTTGCCAATTCAAGGCAACGTTTCATGAATTTTCTATGATCGTTCATTGAAGCTTTGTATCATGCGAAATTAAAAAGATTAATCTTCTTACAGATCACTTTGCCCAATTTTATCTTATGGCACTTTCACAAACTCACTGCTAAGTGTTTCAGATTTATGCTGTATATTTCAACCTCATAACCCAAAATACAAAAAAGGCCCAATTCTATGACAATAAAGGCTTTAAAAGAATTTTTTCAAGATGAATTAGGAAGCATATACCCAAAAGAAGAGGTCCTAAGTTTTTTTTATCTTCTGTGTGAAGCTTATCTCAATAAATCGAGAATTGATATATCTCTAACACCTATATTAGAAGTAAACCCCGATCAGGAAAGGTCTTTTTTACAGGCGCTGGAGCAACTTAAAATGGAATACCCTATACAATATATTATAGGGAATACTAAATTTATGGACCTTGTATTTGAAGTGAACAAGCAGGTGCTGATCCCAAGGCCTGAAACCGAGGAACTGATCAGGTGGGTACTTGCATCCACTTCCAAAAAAATAAACAACAACATACTTGATATTGGAACAGGAAGCGGATGCATCCCTATTGTTTTAGCCAAGCATTTACCCGAATCGAGTATTGAGGCCATAGATGTTTCGGCGACAGCGCTTGAAGTAGCGATGAATAATGCAAGGCGACATCAAGTTGTTATCAATTTTATTGAAAATGATATACTCAAGATGGAGACCTTGCAAAATGATTATGATATTATTGTGTCAAATCCACCTTATGTCAGAGAAAGTGAAAAGAAACTGATGCGTGATAATGTATTGAGATACGAACCTGATCTGGCTTTATATGTTTCTGATAACAACCCATTACTATTCTATAAACAAATTGCAAAACTGGCAGCAAAGGGACTAAAGCCAAATGGCTACTTATACTTTGAGATCAATCAATACCTCGGGATAGCACTTTGTGAACTTTTGGAAAGTTTAGGTTTTAAAAATATTGAGTTAAAAAAAGATATTTACGGGGCCGACAGAATGATTAGAGCTGTTAAAAATTAAATATATTTGCCCCATGCGAATAGATATAGTTACGGTTTCACCAGAATTGATAAAAAGTCCTTTTGAACATTCAATTCTTAAGCGTGCTCAAGACAAAGGAAAGGCAGAAGTCTACTTTCATGACCTGAGAAATTATGCCATGAACAAATATGGTAAAATTGATGACTACCAATTTGGAGGAGGCGCTGGTATGGTACTGATGATTGAGCCTATAGATAAATGTCTTAGTGAATTGATGGAGCAGAGAGACTATGATGAGATTATCTATATGACTCCGGATGCGAAAACCTTAGACCAGAAAACAGCAAATATTTTATCCGCCAGGAAAAACCTGCTTATTTTAACGGGTCATTATAAAGGAGTAGACCAGCGTGTAAGGGACAAATTTATCACGATGGAGATATCTATTGGAGACTATGTGCTTTCAGGAGGAGAACTTGCTGCTGCTGTACTCTGTGATACTGTCATCAGGTTAATACCCGGAGTACTTGGAGATGAGACTTCGGCCTTGACAGATTCTTTTCAAGATAACCTTCTGGCACCTCCTGTATATACCAGACCGGCAGATTATGAGGGTACAAAAGTACCAGAAATACTCCTCTCTGGTAATTTTCCAAAAATTGATGAATGGAGACATGAAGAAGCCTTGAAAAGAACCAAACTCATTCGACCCGATCTTTTAAACGAGTAGCCTGATCAAGACTAAAAAAACTTGTTTTATTCCATTTCATCACTCAATTCAAGGCATCTGGACAACTCGACAGTACTTACAAGGTTCAAACTAAGAAAAACAAGACTTTTTAAAAATAGTCAATTGCACCTCTCTCAGTGTAGCCTAACCTTCAGTTTTAAAGGGATTTAGACATTTCTACAAAGAATTATTTTTTTTTGATCCTAACTAAATTATTCAAAAGATTTTTTATAAATTTGCAAACTCAAAATCAACCTCTGACGAAAATCGTGTATGTTGACGATTGATCAACCATTTTAAAATATCATAATGGAAAATTTAGTAAATTTTGTTCAGAAGGAATTCGTAGCAAAAAATGATGTTCCTGATTTTGCTGCAGGTGATACGATTACCGTATACTTTGAAATTAAAGAAGGTGTTAAAACAAGAACTCAGTTCTTTAGAGGTGTTGTCATTCAAAGAAGAGGTAGTGGAAGTTCTGAAACTTTCACCATCAGAAAAATGTCAGGTACCATTGGTGTAGAGAGAATCTTCCCAATTAACCTACCTGCTATTCAAAAGATAGAAGTAAACAAGAAAGGAAAAGTAAGAAGAGCAAGAATATACTACTTCAGAAACCTTACTGGTAAGAAAGCACAAATCAAAGAGAAAAGATTTTAATCGATTTTCTCAAATCAATAATGGCCCCTTTTATCGATCGATAAAAGGGGCTTTTTTATGAACAAAAGTTAATAAGAGTAGTTGATATGATGTGCAAAACAAAATTCAAAAAGACTTGCAAAAAATAGGCTTAGTCATTACATTTGGTGGTAGAAACGAAGGGAGGTTTCTGGTTTAGGTAGCTCTCTTGGATGCAGATCCTTGATGATACATAAAAAAGAAAAAGAACTTGGTTTTGCTAAAGTGAATACTTTAGTGCAGTCTGCTGATCATAAAATTAGATCAACGTATTTAGCATACAGATGTAAACGTTAAGGTTAGTGGTTGCAAATTAAATGTTTTGGATTTTGTATTTGATTTTGCCGGCATTTCGGTGACGGTGATCCCAAGTAAAAGACTCAAAAGATTTAAAGAAATTAGCGCTTGAAGTTTAATTATTGGAACATGTAAATGTGAGGATAAGTGATCAATTTCGAGCTAAATGTTTCGGCAAATACCCATGATAAGGAAATCCTTCTTTATGATGGGTTTTGTTTTTATGATCTCTTCCTATGAAAAAGAACTGATTCCTGAGCCGCAATCATGCTTGAATTGTTACAAAGGCGCCATACATTGCTTTACCTTATTAACAAATGTTAACAAGCCATGTTAATAAGCTGTTTACTTTTTTATTATTGATTTATAACTACTTGTGGCTCTGTTCATTTAAATTTGTTTGAGTCTTTGAAACGAATGGAACGATCCCCTAGTAACAGGTTATGAAAATTGTTTCGTGAGAAGTAATTGACTTTAGATTAATTTCTAATGCTGTTTTTTTTGATGAAAAACACTAAAGTTTTTAGCGCAAATCATCTTTAGTTACGCAAGAAACAGCGATTTCATAGGGTTATTAATGATATACTAACATTAAGTCCCCCCTATTTTAAATCAAAGCGACTTTTAAATACTATTAATTGTCGTTAACCAAACCAGAAAGCCATAGTAGAGTCTCACTTTATTATGGCTTTTAATTTTACAAAGTTTGTAGCTACTTCCTAAAATATTAGATAATTACTAAAAATATTTTTTTTGTTTTTCTAGCGCCTAAACTTTCCAATGGTTTATTATATTTGCAGCAATTAAATCAAAAGATAATGACTAAAATAAAAGTAAGCAATCCTATCGTTGAATTGGATGGTGATGAAATGACAAGAATTATTTGGAAATTTATTAAAGACCAATTAATCCTTCCATATATTGAACTCGATATAAAATACTACGATTTAAGTGTTGAATATAGAGATGAAACTAACGACCAGATCACTATTGATGCAGCTGAAGCAATCAAAAAGTATCATGTTGGAATCAAATGTGCCACTATTACACCCGATGAAGACAGAGTTGTCGAATTTGGTTTGAAAAAAATGTGGCGTTCCCCAAACGGAACCATTAGAAACATCGTTGGTGGTACTATCTTTAGAGAACCTATCATCATGAAAAATGTACCAAGATATGTTCAAGGCTGGACAAAACCAATTTGTATTGGAAGACACGCTTTTGGTGACCAGTACAAAGCGACAGATCTTGTTACTAAAGGGAAAGGCAAATTGACCATGACATTTACACCTGAAGATGGGCGCGAACCTCAATCATTTGAAGTATACAATTTTGAAGAAAATGGAGTCGCCATGGCCATGTACAATATAGATTCGTCTATTTATGGATTTGCACGTTCAAGTTTCAACCAGGCACTTACCAAAGGCTGGAACCTGTATTTTAGCTCAAAAAACACCATCCTAAAAGCTTACGACGGAAGGTTTAAAGATATTTTTGAAGAGGTTTATCAAAATGAATTCAAAGAAAAGTTTGCTGCTGCCGGAATCACTTATGAGCATAGATTGATCGATGATATGGTGGCTGCCGCGATGAAATGGAATGGTGGATTTGTATGGGCCTGTAAAAATTATGATGGTGATGTTCAGTCTGATACAGTAGCGCAAGGCTTCGGTTCTTTAGGTCTTATGACCTCAGTTTTAGTAACTCCTGACGGAAAAACAATGGAGGCTGAAGCTGCTCACGGAACAGTTACAAGACATTACAGACAGCACCAACAAGGAAAAGAAACTTCTACGAATCCGTTGGCCTCAATTTTCGCCTGGACCAGAGGTTTAGAGCACAGAGGTAAATTGGATAACAATCAGGAATTGATCAATTTCTGTCATACGCTTGAGAAAGTGTGTATTGACACTGTTGAAGGCGGTCAAATGACCAAAGATCTTGCCTTGCTGATTCACAAAGAAAAAATGACTTCAGATGACTATCTGAATACACAGGATTTCTTAAATGCTTTAAAAGTAAATTTAGACAAAGAACTGGCATAAATAATCGCTAAGATTAAAATTAAGGCTTCAATAGTAATTATTGAAGCCTTTTTTATTTGGTTAAGATAAATATCACATCTATATTTATCTTTATCCTTCGAAACAATGATCAAAATGAAAGAACAGCTAGATCTTAAAAATCAAAACAAAATATTTGACAATAGTGAAACTAAAAAATTATTTCAAAAAGGATTGAAATTTCTGGCTCTGGCATTGCCTTTACTCTTTGCATCTCCCATCTTAATAACCATTGGATTTAAAGCCCTGAATAAAGGTAGTGGTTATATGATCTTAGTTTTGGGATGCATCTTGGCTATATTCACTATCGCCCTGGTTACGCAAGCGTTCAGACTTATCTTAAAAGCACTTTTTAACAGATGAAACGCAACCCGGCCTTTGTTAAAATTACCCAATGGGAACACTGGCCCACCTTGGCTTATTATATTCCTCTTTTTCCATTTTTCTTGTGGCGTTCCCTAAAAGCCGGTCATCCCATTTTTTATACCATAGCAAATCCATCTATTCTTTTCTCTGGAAATGGCTCAGAATCAAAATTCAAGACGCTTGGTCTTCTTCCCACAACATTAATCCCGAAAAGTATTCTTTTTACACAAAATGATTCAGTAGCAGAACTTCAAAAAAGGATCCTAAAGAATGAATTTGATTTCCCGTTAATTGCAAAACCAGATATTGGATTCAGAGGCTATCTCGTTAAAAAAATCGACTCCCTAATAGCATTAGAGAACTACCTGCAACATGTCAAAGAAGATGTTATTATCCAGGAATTTATCCCTTATGAAAATGAATTGGGCATTTTCTATCATCGAATTCCAGGTCAAAAAAAAGGGCACATTACCTCTGTAACCATTAAAAAATTTATCAAAATCAAAGGAGATGGTCATTTGAGTATCTCTGAATTAATTCAAAAGGATGACCGTGCGTTTTTATATGCAAACCTCTTTCATGCCATCCACCAGGAGAAAATTGAGCATATTTTAAACAAAGGAGAAGAAATGACACTTTCTGTCATTGGAAATCATTCCAAAGGTACCCAGTTTATCAATGGCAATCATTTGATCAATGATGAATTGGAGGAGTTTATAGATTCTATTTGTCAGCAGGTACAAGGTTGGTATTACGGTCGATTAGACATCAAATACAATAGCTACAGTAAACTCTTACGTGGTGAAGATTTTAAAATTCTCGAAGTGAATGGTATTATTTCAGAACCCACTCATATCTATGATGCTTCACATAAAGATGCCTCTTACTATACAGCCTTAAAATCAATCAACACACATTGGAATATCATGGGCAAGATCGCTCGAAAATTGCATAAAGACGAACATATCCCTTATCCTTCTTTTTTGGCTTATTATAAAAATATGCTTTGGCTTAGGGCGCATACCAAAAAGCTCAAAAAACTCAATGCAACTGATTTTTAACAGAATGTTTATCGGTTAATCATATCTCCTCTTGGCGTGGTTGGGTTATAGCCGAAATCTCCATCCGGAAGATTGATTCCCATTTGAGAAATAATATAACCAATACTCGCAAAATGATGGATGGCATGACTGTGTGCCTGGATCAAAGCAGCGGCGAGTGTATAGTTAGCCGTGACCATTCCCATACCCAAATCATCTTTAACCTCAACCATATTATCCAAATCTCCCACCTGAATCTCTTTCAATTGCGACATGATTTGATCAAAATAAGCCAAGCCCACTGCCACCTTTGTTTCTGCCAATTCATTTCTTTCGCGGGCGCTAAGGTCTATTTGCTTGGCCTCAATTCCTTTAAAAATACAATCAAAAACATCCAATATATGTCGCATATGAATTCCTATACTGGAATAGTATGGAGCAGTAGAATTATTCGCGTATTGTTCGTCATTAATTGAATTTAACAAATTGACTCCTCGGTTGAGGTTCTGAATAATGGCTGGAATCATTAAATATATTTTATTTATTCTATGCTAATTTAATAAAATAATTACTTTAAAAATTTAATTAAAGTCAAAATTCCAAGTACGAAAAAAAGAAGACTTAGAATATAATTGATATTTCTTGCAATAAATTGTGCCCGCTTTACAATGATCTGAGCAAACTGGACATATACAAAAAACAAGGTGAATGCTCCTAAAAAAACACCACTCACAAATAAATTGATAAAAGGTTGTTCAGTATGCAGTAATCCACGATTTTCCAAAACTGAAGACAACACAAGATAAAAAGGGATAGCGAGCATATTCATTGCAGACATGAACATTCCTATCCAAAAACTCTTTCCCTGGCGCTTTGCTCCTTCCCCTTTGAATTTTTTCCTCGCCTGGAAAAAGAATACAATTGATAGTAAAAACAAAACCACGATCCCCGCCAACTGTAAACGTTGCACAACTTCAGGATGTTCCGAAAAATAACGTGCAAAAACAAGTGCTATAAAGGCTTGAGGAATAACTATAAGAGCTGCTCCAAGAGCAAACCAGATTCCTTCATTTCTATCTTTTTCTATGGTAGTTCTTACAGCTGTCATATTTAACATACCCGGTGGTATCAAACTTAAAAAAGCCATTACAAAACCCAAAGCGATATGTACCAGATAAGACATGCTAATTATTAGGAAATCAATACCCAAATTTCGTAAATGTTTTTAACAAAAACCGGGCTTACTTCGTAAAATATCTGTTAATCATTTGATTCATATCCAGCGACAATTTTAGTTTGACAACCAGAAAGACAAAAACAACGGTGATCAGGCTACTCTTGAGTAAAATATTTACATAAGAATTAAAGGGAAAGTCAATAAAATAGAAGACCATAAATAGAAAAGCTATGATCAATAGAAGGATGATTGTTTTTGGGGTAAAAGGTTGCATCTTCATTTTTGTGTTCACATAGATGATCTTTAACAGAGAGAAGAAGGCAACAACAATTAGTGTAGCTAATGCTGCCCCCTGAATACCCATAAAATCAATCAAAATTCTGTTCAGAATAATCACAGCTAAAGACATTCCTATGGCATAGTAAAATAACATCTTGTAATACTTGGAATTCGTCAAAATGGCTCCATTGGTTCCAATAGATAACTTGATCATCTCAGATATTGAGATCACCAGAACCACATAAATTCCCACCGAGTACTCCTCTTTATCGATGATCCTATACAATTCTTCAATATTGGTATTGATCAGCAAAAACAACAAACCACCTACGATCAATAAATTCAAAGAACTTTTCTGATATAAGTTTTCCACCTCCACCATATTATTCTTATTGAGTTCTTGAGCCGTTATCGGATTGATGATCTGCTGCATGGCTCGCGATGGTATCCCTATTACAGAAGCAATATAGACCCCAACAGAATAATAGGCTACCTCTGCAATATGCTTCATCTGAGGGATCATAAACTTATCTATTTCCAATAAAATAGTTCCGGCAGAACCTGCCATGATGATATATAGAGAAAAGGAAAGAATTTCCTTTATGTTCTTAGGTAAGCCCTTCCATTCAATTTTTGGAAAATATAAATAAAAAGCATACAATTTCATGATGATCATTCGCAGCATATAGACTATAACTACTGCATAAATAAATTGCTCGGAATCTATCCAATTCAAATAGACCGCAAAAAGTAATATAGAAACGCATATCCTTGCGAAGACCTCCTTTATAAAATTTCCAAAAACTGACTTCATCTGAACTCGGCTCCATGCGTAAAAAATCTCGAAATATCCCATAAAGATGGACGTGAAAAATATGGTATAGGTATACTTTTCAATGATGATATTCTCTCTGGCTAAAAACGTAGCGATCTGTTGATAAAAGATAACTCCCAATATGGCAAAAGGAATTATAATAAGCATGGGTAAAAGAACAGCGGTTAGTAAAAAATTATCCTGTTCCTCCTTATGTTGATAGGATGAAAAGAACTTAATGATGGTATGCTGCATTCCAAAGACCAGAAGAGGCATGATCATATTAGCAGTTGACAACAAAAATGTGATCAAACCAAAATATTCGGCTTCTAAAAAATGAGTATACAAAAACAGTACATTAAGACCTCCTATGGTAAATCCAAGAAACAGGATCAGTGTATTGTGAAATGACTGTTTAAAAACTATTCCCATCTTATTCTGTCTGAATTAATTTTCGGCTTAAATAATTGAATCTCCAATATAACAAAATGGCAGAAACACTTAGTCCGGCGAGTAAGCCAACCCATATTCCCTGTGAGCCATAACCCAGAACCTTCCCGAGGATATAGCAAATGGGAAATCCAACAATCCAGTAGGCCACAAAAGTGATATAAGTGGGTATTTTAACATCCTGCAAACCTCTTAAAGCACCTAAAACAACTACCTGAAAGCCATCAGATAACTGAAAAAGTCCGGCGATAAGCAAAAGAGAAGCTGCTGTATTCACAACTTCTTTGTGATCTATATAAACCATAGGAAGTACATCTTTTAGTAAAATAAAGGCCAAAGCAAAAACACACTCAATAATGAATACCTGCAGAAATATTGAAAGGCTCACCCTTCTAAGCTCGGTAAAATTCTTTAGTCCCTTTTGATTCCCTACTCTTATCGTTGCGGTAACCCCTAAGCCTACAGCAATCATAAAGGTCATGGAAGACACATTGAGCGCAATCTGATTCGCTGCCTGATCAATTGTACCCATGGTCCCTGCCAGCCATATGGCAGCGGTAAAAACACCAACTTCAAACAACATCTGCATGGCAGTAGGAAATCCAAGGTTGATAATTTTTTCAAAAAGAGTCCTTTGGATTTCTTTAAAGCGCAACCACTTGAAATAGGGTCTGAACTTGGTTTTTGAATTCAGAATCCATATCATAAAGATCATCATGACAAACCTTGAAATCAAGGTGCCATATGCGGCTCCGACCAATTCAAGCCTTGGAAATATCCATAAACCATAGATCAATACAAAATTCAGTAACACGTTAACGATATTTGCCAAAACTGTCGCATGCATACCGTATTTCGTATGAGACATACCATCAGTGAACTGTTTATAGGCCTGAAAGACCATTAAGGGAACCATTGAAAAGGCTACAATTCTTAAATAAGGCATCGCTAGTGCGACTACTTCTGGAGGCTGATCCATATACAGCATTACAGGGCTTGCTAACATCAACAGAAGAAACATACTTATGCCAAGAACGCTGCACAAGATCAAACTATGCTGGAACAATTTTCTTCCCTTATCAATATCCTTTTCACCATCAGATTCGGCGATTAAAGGCGTTATGGCAAATGAAAAACCTATACCCAGTGAAAATGCAATAAAAACAAAACTATTTCCAAGTGATACAGCAGCAAGCGGCGCGGCCCCCAGCCTTCCTACCATAATGTTATCTGCCAAGCCCACCAATACATGCCCTAAATGACCAATCATTACTGGAATGGCCAATTGGAAGTTATATCGGAATTCTGAGGTGTATTTTTGAAGGTTCAAAGAAAAATAGATCAGGTTTAATTCTTGCAAATTTATGGTATTCTTTAAGAGTTAAGAGATTGATCCGAATTATTTTCATCAAAGAGTATTTTTAATGGACAATTCTTATATTTGTGACACAATTAAAAACAACCCCCGTTAGAAATAATTGTTTTGAATAAAAATATCTTTTCTTTTTTCTTGCTTAATTTGACTTTAGCTGGTTGGCAAGTCGCAGCAATGCATGTCAACCAATTAAGAGGCATTCAGTTAATCGCAGATCTACAGCCGGTTCAATTCATGCAAGGAAAAGTCATCAATAATAAATCAAATCGTTAAATTTTTTAATCCTATAATTAAAATGGAAATCAACGTCAATAGTTTACTCGACCAATTAAGCAATATTGTTTTTACTTATGGACCAAAACTTATCGGAGGTATTCTCGTCTGGATCATCGGTAGTTTTGTCATTAAAATGCTCATGAAATCATTTTCAAAAATGATGGATAAAAGAGAAACTGACTCCTCCTTAAAGCCGTTTTTATTGAGTTTAGTAGGTGTACTTTTGAAAATCATGTTGGCGATTAGTGTTTTAGGTATGCTTGGAGTTCAAATGACCTCGTTTATAGCCGTTCTGGGTGCTGCCGGTCTTGCCGTGGGTATGGCCCTTTCAGGAACTTTACAAAACTTTGCAGGTGGTGTAATTATATTGTTATTCAAGCCTTTTAAAGTAGGAGACTATATTGATGCTCAAGGTCATGCCGGAATTGTAAAAGAGATTCAAATTTTTAATACTATTATATTGGAAGTAGACAACAAGACTGTGATCATTCCAAACGGTCCTCTATCAACCGGATCTATGGTGAATTACTCAACCGAACCCACAAGAAGAGTAGATTTTACTTTTGGGATTGCTTATGGAGATAGTGTCGATAAAGCCCGTAAAATTCTTTTGCAATTATTTAAGGAAGATGAACGCATCCTTACTGATCCGGCCTGCTTTGTGGGTTTAAAAGAAATGGCCGACAGTTCAGTAAACCTGACCGCCAGAGCTTGGGTAAAAGGCGAAGATTACTGGGGTGTATTCTTTGACATTAACGAAAAGACCTACAACACTTTTAATGCTGAAGGTATCAGTATTCCGTTCCCTCAAATGGATGTCCATCTTCAAAAATAGGAGAGCACTTAACTATAGTAGAGTATCAGGGTGAACTAATTTGCTTAGCCCATTTCTTTTATAATTTCATCAGCTATGGCCATACAGGCCGTAGCTGCAGGAGAAGGGGCATTGATCACATGTGTGACCCCATTATTTTTGATGATCTTAAAATCATCTATCATTTGTCCCTGGACCCCAACGGCTTGGGCCCTGACTCCCGAACGTGTTGCTATAACGTCCTCCTCAGAAATGGAAGGCATCATTCGTTGTAACTCCTTCACAAATAGTTTTTTGGAAAAGGCCCTTCTGTATTCTTCAATTCCCTTCACCCAGTTTTTGGCAAAAAGTCTTAAAGTTCCCTTGTAGGAAAGCGCCTGTAAACTGTCTTTAAAATTAAAACTTGTTTTAGCATACCCTTCTCTTTTAAAAGTAAAAACAGCATTTGGGCCACATTCTACTTCCCCTCCAGTCATAGGCGTATAATGAACACCTAAAAAAGGATATTTTGGATCTGGCACCGGGTAGATCAAATTATTCACCTTATGTGTGGCATGCTCGCGTAATTCATAATAATCTCCTCTGAATCCAACAATCTGCATATCAAGCTTAACACCGTCCATTTTGGCCAATCGATCTGAAAAAAGACCTCCACAAACAATGACCTTATCCCCCGTGATTATTTGCTTATCTGTAGCAATTCTCACTTT
The DNA here is from genome assembly GCA_963780405.1 of uncultured Flavobacteriaceae bacterium. Taxonomy (GTDB): domain Bacteria; phylum Bacteroidota; class Bacteroidia; order Flavobacteriales; family Flavobacteriaceae; genus Lutimonas. The sequence continues at coordinate 220,422 of CAWABX010000001.1, read as the reverse complement.
TTTAGTTATTCTTGCCAAATCAATAACCTTTTCACCCAGAAAAAGTCGATTGCCATCATTAGCATCAATTACAAGCTCCATGAATTTTTTTACCACAGCTACATAATCAATGATCCCTGCGCTAGGTACCCAGACTCCCTTTACACCCCTGATAAAAGGTTCCTTCTCTTGAATTTCAGCGTCGTCAATGTATTTGATTCCAGGTGTCTTATTCTTGATTCCGTTATCAAATATTTGATCCAGGTTTTTTACTTCATCCTGATTTGTAGCCACTATGATCTTGCCACAAATACGATATGGGATTCCATGATTCTCTGAAAATTTAACCAATTGTTCACGACCCTCCCTGCAGTTCTCCGCTTTTAGAGATCCTGGTTTATAATAAATTCCCGAATGGATGACGCCTGAATTTCTTCCCGTTTGATGGCTACCTAAAGTTTGTTCCTTTTCAATTAGGGCAATGGTTTTTTTTGGATATTTTAAACTTAATTTAAAGGCGGTAGCCGTTCCAACGATACCCCCTCCGATCACGACAAAATCAAAAACATTCGCGCTGCTCATCAATGAACATATTTGGTTTTTTTCATAAAGCTCAATACCACAAAACTGGCTACAAAAAATATACAGAGCAGCAGGATCGATAATCTCATAGAGGCTGTGATGGAGATCGCCAGTCCAAAAATAAAAGTACCCCAGACTATGGCTACCTTTTCGGTGACATCAAAAAAGCTGAAATATGTTGTTGGATCAGCAGTATCTTCAGGAAGCAGTTTTGAGTAAGTTGATCGTGACAAGGTTTGAATGGCTCCCAGCACCAATCCTATAAAACCACTGATCACATAGAATTTCAATTGTACATTGGGATCATTCTTATCGAGAAAATACGCACTTAAACTAGCCAGTGCCCAAATAACAATGGTTATTTTCAACGTTGTGATATTACCGATCTTTTTGGAAAGGTTTGAAAACAAATAGGCTCCTACAATCCCCAATAATTGAATCACGATAATCGTTAAAATCAAACTACTTGTAGAGAGTCCGATCTCTGTCTTACCATAAATTGTTGCGAGCAATATAATAGATTGTACTCCCACACTATAGAGAAAAAATGCAATCAAAAAGTTTAGCACTATTGGCTGATCCTTTAATTCACCAACCACCTTTTTCAACTCCTCATATCCTTTAAAAATATAATTCCTCTTCTGTCTTTTACTCTTGATCCCATCGGGAAGTCTTTTAAACGTGATCTGTGCAAATCCCATCCACCATACACCAACGGTCAAAAAGGAAATTCTTGGCGCCATACCCGCCTCTGTTATCCCATACCACTCGGGTTTCATTACCATCGTCAAATTAAAGATCAAAAGGATCACTGATCCAATATAGCCATAGATAAAACCCAGGGCGCTTACCTGATCCTGCTGATCATTATAGGCCACTTCGGGTAAATATGCGTTATAAAAAACAAGGCTGCCCCAAAATCCAACACTTGCTAAAATAGAAAAAATGATACCTATCCATAGCGTATCTACTCCTTCAAAAAAAAATAAACTGATCACACTAATAGAGCCTAAATAACAGAAAAATTGCATGTATGATTTCTTATTACCAACATAATCAGCAATTCCTGATAAAATCGGTGAAATAAAAGCTACAACAAGAAAAGAGAATGACAAGGCATAGGTATAGAGAGATGTATTATTAAACTGCATTCCCAGAAAATTAACCATTCCGCTATCCGTTTGTGTAACGGTTTCATAATAAATTGGGAAAACTGCTGTACTGATCACAAGTGAGTAAACAGAGTTGGCCCAATCATAAAAGGCCCAGCCATGGATCAGTTTTTTATCTCCTTTTTGGAGCATAGGTTGGTTGATTAAAATTTTCGAACGACAATGTACAATTTTTTATCTTTTTGAGAATGATGAAATCCATAAATGACATGATTTATTTCCACAATAAAATCGTTAGATTTGTGATACCCTAAAAGATCTACCTTTCTATTATGGGTGATCTTTTATTTGTTACAAATAGAAAGAACAGCCATCGAGTAATCTTTAAAAAAGTCAAATTGTCTGAAAAAAAACCACCAACGAAAAATCGTAATTCCTTTATCATCCCAAGGCCTCTCATTGTTTTTGGCAAAATACTTCAATTCTTTTCCAAGGACCTAGCTACTTTATACCTAGCCAAATTATTCTCCACTCCTGTCAAATTTTCTGCTCCTGAAAGAGAATTGACTATGAGAAATAGTGCTAAAAAAGAAATGCTTAAAATCCCAGGGTGTAAAGCTGAGGTGCAAATGTATATTTATGGCTATTCCAAAAAAAAGGTCTTATTGGTGCATGGTTGGGCAGGAAGAGGAACTCAGCTATTTCAAATTGCTGATAAAGTTCTCGAAAATAGAATGATGGTGGTTAGTTTTGACGGTCCTGCACATGGCCTATCATCTGGTAAGCGCACAAATATGATGGAATTCTTGGAAACTATCCGTGAGGTTAATAAAAAATATGGGCCTTTTGACGCAGCTATCGGACATTCTTTTGGTGGGATGTCATTGATCAATGCAGTAGCTGATGGCTTAAACGTTGAGAAACTGGTCACCATTGGAACTGATAATTCCATTCCTCAGATTTTTAATTATTTAGTTAAAAAAATGGAACTAAAGCCTGTGATCTCGGAGAAACTGGCAAAATTATCCGAAACCAAATTCAATACAGAAATAGATAGCCTAAGCTCGGAGCATAAGGCTGCAAAAATAACCATTCCCACTTTGGTTATTCATGACAGCAATGATAAATATGTAAATGTAAGTAGTGCCGTTTCTATACGTCAAAAACTAAAAAAAGGAGAATTGCTCATTACAAATGGGCTAGGCCATCATAAAATATTTAAAGACAATTTTGTCATTCAAAGAATTATAGATTTCATCAAATGAAAACATTAGCATTATTAATATTGATTTTATTAAGCCCCGTAATTGCGGCACAAGAAGATACAAGTATGAAGAAAAAAGTAAATAAAACAGACCAAGAGTGGAAAGAAATTCTAAGCCCTCAACAATATTATGTGCTCAGAGAGAAAGGAACCGATCGTCCCGGTGATGGTGGCTATACCAAACACTTCGAAAAAGGAACCTATCATTGTGCCGCTTGCAACGCACAGCTTTTTGAGTCAGGAACAAAATATGAATCCCATTGTGGTTGGCCATCTTTTGACGACGCCATAGACGGCTCTGTCGAATTCGTTGTAGATAAAAGTCATGGTATGATCAGAACTGAGATCATTTGTACCAACTGCGAAGGACACCTCGGGCATATTTTTGATGATGGCCCCAGGGATACGACTGGAAAACGCTACTGTGTAAACACAACTTCTATCCGGTTTGAAAAATCAAAGAGCTGATAAATTATACACGACATTCTTAACAAAATCTTATTTGTAATTTCTTATCTTTGCCTGCTCTAAATAACAGGAATTTATATAATAGGATAAGTAATTATGTTCAATAATTTAAGTGATAAATTAGATAAAGCTTTTCATGTTCTCAAAGGACATGGAAGCATAACTGAAATCAATGTAGCGGAGACTTTAAAAGAAGTTAGAAGGGCTTTATTGGACGCCGATGTCAACTTTAAAATCGCAAAAAACTTTACAAATACCGTAAAGGAAAAGGCGATGGGACAGGATGTGCTGACCACGCTTAACCCCGGGCAGTTAATGGTAAAGATCGTCAAAGACGAACTTACCGAATTAATGGGAGGTGATACAGTTGGTATCAATCTAAAAGGGGCGCCAACAGTGATTCTCATGTCGGGTCTTCAAGGTTCTGGTAAAACAACCTTTTCGGGAAAACTGGCTAATTTCTTAAAAACAAAAAAAAGTAAGCAGGTTTTGCTGGTAGGATGTGATGTATATCGTCCTGCTGCCATCAATCAGTTAAAAGTTGTTGGAGAACAGGTTGGTGTTGAAGTGTATGCCGAAGAAGGCAATATGAATCCGGTAGCAATTGCCGAAAATGCGGTAAAGCATGCAAAATCCACAGGTAAAAATGTGGTGATCATTGATACAGCAGGACGTTTAGCTGTGGATGAGGAAATGATGAATGAGATTTCCAACATTCATAATGCAGTAGAACCAGAAGAAACCCTTTTTGTTGTTGATTCCATGACCGGTCAGGATGCTGTGAATACTGCCAAATCATTTAATGATGTACTGAACTTTGATGGAGTCGTATTGACCAAACTGGATGGTGATACCCGAGGTGGAGCTGCTCTCTCGATTAAATCTGTAGTAAACAAGCCCATTAAATTTATAGGAACAGGAGAAAAGATGGAAGCCATCGACGTTTTCCACCCTGATCGTATGGCTGAACGGATTCTAGGAATGGGTGATGTTGTTTCTCTTGTGGAACGAGCTCAGGAGCAATATGATGAAGAAGAAGCCAGAAGAATTCAAAAGAAGATAGCGAAAAACCAGTTCGGATTCGATGATTTCCTTAAACAGATCCAACAGATCAAAAAAATGGGGAATATGAAGGATCTTGTTGGTATGATCCCAGGAGCCGGAAAAATGATGAAGGATGTGGATATAGATGACGATGCTTTTAAGGGCATTGAAGCCATCATCCATTCTATGACACCTGCCGAGAGAAGCACGCCAGCCATGATCAATGCGAGCAGGAAAAAGAGAATCGCCAAAGGATCTGGCACAAATGTGCAGGAAGTCAATCAACTGATGAAGCAATTTAATCAAATGAGTAAAATGATGAAAATGATGCAAGGCGGTGGTGGTAAAAAAATGATGCAAATGATGAAAGGCATGCAGTAGTAGCTGAATTTTATGCATTTGAAATCATAGATATTTTTATAAAAATTCTTAATCATACAGATCATGATCATACTAGATGGCAAGAAAACCTCTGACAATATTAAAGATGAAATTGCACTGGCTGTTGCTAAGCGCAAGGAAGCAGGATTAAAAATACCGCATCTTGCAGCTATTATTGTTGGAACGGATGGCGCCAGTATGACCTATGTCAATAGCAAAGTAAAATCTTGCCAAAGAGTAGGTTTTAATTCTACACTTATTGATCTTCCTGAGGACACAACTGAAGAGCAGTTGCTGCATGAGATCCAGGATCTGAACAAGGACCCGGATATAGACGGGTTTATTGTACAGCTCCCTTTACCCAAACAAATAGATGAACAAAAGGTGTTGATGGTGGTTGATCCTGATAAGGATGTTGATGGTTTTCATCCTGTCAATGTAGGTAAAATGACCCTAGATCTGCCTTCATTTTTGCCGGCTACACCTTACGGGATACTAGAATTACTGGAAAGGTATGAGGTGGAAACCTCTGGAAAAAATGTAGTCGTGATCGGTAGAAGTCATATCGTTGGCAGACCAATGAGTATTCTGCTTAGTCAAAAAAGAAAAGTAGGTAACGCGACCGTAACCATTGCACACAGCCGTACTAAAGATCTGGCTTCAATAACAAGAGAAGCTGATATCGTGGTAGCTGCTCTTGGAATTGCTGAGTTTTTAACAGGTGATATGGTCAAAGAAGGAGTTACCATTATTGATGTTGGCATTACCCGAGTGAAAGATGATTCGAAAAAGCGAGGTTATCGCTTGGCTGGTGATGTTGATTTTGAATCTGTAAGTAAAAAAGCTGCCTTTATAACACCCGTTCCAGGAGGTGTCGGCCCGATGACAATCGCCATGTTATTAAAAAACACTTTACAGGCCTGTGAACAGAGAGATGCTTCCGTGAAGGGGTGAGAAGTGAAGGGGTGAGAAGTGAAGGGGTGGGAAGTGAAACCTTCACTTGCGAAGGGTTCAGTAAGTCGTTAAAAGTCTTCCCTATTGGCGAGATCCAATTGAAAGGGAGGTCGGCAAATAGCAATATACTCGCAAGGTGCTTCAAATGGATTTGAATATTGTACCCTGGTTCCTTTAGATATTTTTATCGATTGTCCGGCTTCTAAGATAACTTCTTCCTCATCAATAATAAACTTTTTCCTTCCTTTGATGATATAAGTATACTCATCAAATTCAGGAGATTGAAAGGGCTCACTCCAACCGGGAGGAGCGATCATATGAGCCAAACTAAGATCTGCTTCAATACTGGCCAGTCCAAAATGTTCTTCGATGAGTTTACCATCATCAGTTGGCACTATAAATGGAGCTCGTTGAACCTTATATTTTTTCATCTGTTATATTTAAAACACTTTGCGGTACTGCAATATTATTCTTTAATAAGGGATCTGAAATAGGTGTACCATAAGACCGTTCAATAGGCACAAGACCTGCCCAAATATCCAATTCGTAATCAACCTTATCATCTCCTACCCCTTCATTTCTGATCTTTGCAGATCCTTCACTGATTGAAAACTTCAACACCTTAGTGACATTCAACTCTTTTTGATTGGGTTGTCTCACTTCTTCCCAACGATCCTTTAGTATTTGATCAGAAATAACATGAAGCGCCTCAATCTTTTCTGCCTCGTCTTCAACTAATTCAGCGCGTCCAAACAAGGTAACCGATTCATAATTTAAGGAATGGTGAAATGCAGATCGCGCAAGCACTAAAGCATTGGTTCGGGTCACATTCAGTGATATATCAATTCCACCTTCAAGTGACTGTAGCATTCTGCTCACATTGGCGCCATGAAAATATAAGTTGTCATTTTTACGACCATATATGGTCGGGATCACTACAGGGTGCTCATGATGAACAAATCCTATTTGGCAAATAAATTCCTTATCAAGAATCCCATTAATGGTCGTAGCATCGTAGGCTCCTCTTTTGGGAATTCTCTTTACCTTGGATCTATCCGTTTTCATATGCATAAAATATAATAAGGCAACTCCTTATTCAAACCACAAACTGATATACATGATACTGGCCTCATCCGGGATCCTACCTTGATTGATCTTCCTCATGTCAAATTCATCCAGGTTCAAGTCTCGTTTATTCAATGAAATTGTAGCGTTGAGCTCATTAATGAACAGGATAGCAGCACTAAAAGAGGGTTCAATTTTATCTATGGAATAATTATCAACGATATCTTTGAAAGTAGAACTGGTAGAAATCCCCTTCTCTGTGATGTACTGACTACTGTATATTTTGACAAGTTCCAAGCCTTTGATCGAATCATTGTCAACCCTTGGCATAAAAACTAAGGAAGGCTTTCCTCCTACGCCAAACACTCTATATTCGCGTATGATCTCTGCATTTAGAGGAAACTTTTCAACAGAATCATTCTTAAAGATCTTATCAAGTTCCTCAATTGTTGTGTTTTTATCAACCTTTCCCAACTGATTCTTCATGATCAGTGTATCCTTATCCTGACCGCATTGAATCAAGACCATTGACAGTAATAAGAACCCAATTAATTTATTCATCTTTTTATATTTATTTTTTTTGACTGCCCACAATATATAGACACATTTCAAATTCTGCAAATTTAAATTTGTAACGGTTTTCGAATCGTTATTTCTTAAAAACTTTATTCAATATACCAAAAACTCCTCTAATAAAAGTGGCGCTGGTCACTACCTTTAAGACCGGATTCATTGCCGTTCGCCTTGTGCTTTTTGAAGCACTTGATTTGCTCTTGGCCTCTTCCTTTTCACTTTGCTGAGCCCTGGCAATTTTTTCATTTAAAATCTCATAAGCACTGTCACTATCAATCACTTCATTATATCTTCCAGCAATTTTTGACCTGTCTATAAGTTGTTGAAGTTCCGATTCAGACAACACATCCATCCTACTCATAGGGGCCCTTAACATGGTCTTTACCAAGGGGGTGGGCACTCCCTTTTCATTCAAGGCTGACACCAAAGCTTCCCCAATTCCCAATTTTGTTAGTACCTTGGCAGTATCATAATAATCAGAATCAGGATAATTTTCAGCAGCTAATTTAATAGCCTTACGGTCTTTTGCGGTAAAAGCTCTCAAGGCATGTTGAATTTTAAGCCCCAGTTGTGACAATACATCAGATGGAATGTCTTTAGGATTTTGCGTAACAAAATAGATGCCTATCCCTTTTGATCGAATCAATTTTACAATACTTTCCAATTGATCGAGTAATGATTTTGAAGCATTTTCGAAAACTAAATGTGCCTCGTCTATAAATAAGACAAGCTCAGGTCGGTCACTGTCGCCAAGTTCAGGAAACGAATTATATACCTCTGCTAATAATTGCAGCATAAAGGTACTGAACATTTGAGGTTTGTCTTGCACATCAGTCAATCTCAAAACTGAGATGATCCCGCGGCCGTCATCCGATAATCGACAAAGATCTCTAACGTCAAAAGAGCGTTCACCAAAAAACATGTCGGCACCTTGCTGCTCAAGGGCAACAATTTTTCTTAAAATAGAACCTGTCGAAGCTGTCGATATCCTCCCATAACTTGCTTCTAATTCAGCCTTCCCTTCCTGGGTTGCAAATTGTAATACTTTTTTCAGGTCTTTCAAATCCAGTAAACCCAGATTTTTATCATCGCAATACTGGAATAAAATAGCCAGTATTCCTTCTTGAACTTCTGACAATCCTAATATCCTTGACAACAATACTGGTCCGAACTCAGACACAGTAGCCCTTAATCTCGTTCCATTCTGTTCCGAAATCGTTAAAATTTCAACGGGAAACTCTTTGGCTTCAAAAGGAAACCCAATCTTCTCATGTCTTTGATCAATTTTCGGATGACCGGGACTCGCTTTAGCCAAACCACTCAGGTCTCCTTTTAAATCCATCAGTAGAACCGGAATACCTTTCTCTGAAAGATTTTCGGCGAAAACCTGCAATGTTTTTGTCTTTCCGGTTCCTGTAGCCCCAGAAATAAGTCCATGACGATTAATGGTTTTTAAAGGAATTTTCACCAAAGATCCGGTAAGTGTCTCGTCTCCTAACATTGCTGCTCCCAAAGTGATCGACTCTCCTTTAGATTGATAGCCTTGGGCGATCAGATCAACAAAGTCATTTTTATTAGCCATAGATTTGATTTTTGATAAAATTAACCCTTTTCAACAATAATTAAAAATCTATTCCGCCTCCATTTTCAGTAATTGTCATGATGCAATTGCAATTGGATAAATGTTCCGATTCCTTTCATAAATTATGCCTGCTTTTCTGAAATTCCTGATTATCTTTGCGCCATGTTAAAAGAAACCGAAATATTGATCGGAAAAGGTGAAATGCTTCCGCTAATGGAAGAGTTTTACACGATTCAGGGAGAAGGATACCATACAGGAAAAGCGGCCTATTTTATAAGGGTAGGTGGTTGTGATGTGGGTTGCCACTGGTGCGATGTCAAAGAAAGCTGGAATGCCGAATTACATCCTCCAACTTTAACGGATAAAATCGTTGAAAAAGCAAGACAATATGCAAATACTGTGGTCATCACCGGAGGAGAACCCTTGATGTGGAACATGGATTATATCACGCATAAATTAAGTGAAGCTAGTTTAAAAGTGCATATTGAAACATCAGGTGCCTATAAGCTTACTGGTCAATATGATTGGATTTGCCTCTCACCTAAGAAAAATAAATTACCACTACAGGAAGTATATCGATCAGCACACGAACTAAAAGTAATCGTTTTTAACAAGCATGACTTTAAATTTGCTGAAGAACAAGCAGCTCAAGTAGGAAGCAGTTGTGAATTATACCTGCAACCCGAATGGAGTAACCGTGAAAAAATGACTCCAATGATCGTTGATTATGTGATGGCAAATCCCCAATGGAAAATCTCCTTGCAAACACATAAGTATTTGAACATTCCTTAGATCACAGATTAACAATCCATTCATGCAATGTTAGGACGATTTAAGTAGTGATAGAACTATTTAAAAAGTTTCAAAAAAATCTAACAATTTAAATACTAAAATATATATTTATACTTTCGGTTTCAGCGAATTATGATTTTCAAAAAATAGCTATAGAGAAAGATGTATTCCTTTTCGAGATTTTCATGGTGCTTCCCACTATTGTTCTTTATCATTAATTCCTATATCGCTACTGCACAAGAACCTGGTTTTATTTACGGTAAACTAGTTCATGCCGATCAGCAAACTCCCATACCTTTTGCTCATATCACCATTAAAAACAAGGCCAAAGGAACTATCTCAAATATGGATGGGGGATTTAGAATTCCAGAGAAATATTACAAATCCAGAGACACTTTGGTCATTTCGTCAATTGGATATTCCTCAAAAATAATACCACTTTTGAGCCTTAATCGGAACCTAAGAAATGAGATCATCTTAGTGAGAAAAGAAGAAGTGCTCGATGAAGTTGTACTCGGTGCTTCGGAAAAAAAGAAAAGAAGGCGTGCCCAAGAAATTGATTATTCATCTTCAAAGAAAAAGAAAAGAAGAAGCTCTCGAGAAATTGTGGAATTAGCGATTAATAAAATTCCAGAAAACTATCCTTTTATCCCATTTTCTTATATAGGCTATTATAGAGATTATCAATTAAAAGAAGGAGATTATGTAAATCTTAACGAAGCCATATTACAAGTTTTCGATCCTGGCTTTGGAGTGGCTGATTCTGCAGGAACTCAAACAAGAATTTATCGCTTTGATAGAAACCATACTTTTCCACGGGATACAATTGCTGCCGAACCTTACGAGTATGTCAAGGGAAAGAAAATTATTGATAATGTTTCCTTTGGCAGTCCTAATGTTATAAAGAACGAGTTTACGCTTCTAAGAACACATGATGCCATAAGAAGCTATAACATAAATAGTTTCGATTTTGTAGACCAAATGGATGTGGACTTTGTCAGAAATCACCAATTCAAACGGCTACCTGTCACCTCGATTGATAGCATAGCGCTTTACGCTATTGGTATTAAAAAACTTATCCAAAATATAAGTGTCATCGGTAAAATTTTCATCAGTATGGGAGATTTTAAAATATATAAAATGCAATATGCGGTTTATAAAAAAGACGCTCAATTCGCATCTCAAAAGAAATCAGAAACCAATGATAAATCCTCAGCAAAAAAGGGAAATAAACTCGGTAAATTGCTTTATGAAAGCATTGTTGAGTATAGATCACAAAATGGAATCATGTATCCAAATTATATTTCTTTTAATAACTCATTTGAAAACTGGCAACCTGCAGGATTTTTCCCAATTGACGAAGAATTCGTCAATGCAAAACTGATTAAAATTACATTTAACAAGGAGCCTTTAGAAGAATATGCCATGAAAAAAAAGAATTATAGATTGTTGAATGAATTAAAAGAATTTCAAATTGATAGAGTTCAGCTTGATAAAAACGTTGTACTGTTACATCTCGATAAAGAGGTTGATTTTGACTCCGATCAAAATAAATTACCAAATTCAAGTGTTAAGCAGAAGCCTAGAATTAAATACAAAAACATACGGGATATTTCCGGCCACCTATTGAATGCATATGAATATGTAAGTTATAACCAGTTTCGAGAGTTTTTTGTGCAAGAACTTCAAATAGATAGTCAAAGACCAATAGATTTTTTGTTTATGGATAACAATAGGCCTATTTATAAGAATCAGCCGATCGCTCCTTATACAAATCTTCAAGATTATTGGATGAATACGCCATTAAAAAACTAATGATGTAATGATATATTGATGTAATGGTTTGACAATATTTTACGCAATTGAAAACTAATATATATAATTCTAATTTCACACAACAAGGGTTTTTCAAAAAACACATGTAATAAAAAATGATTTCATTTTCAAAAATTAAAAGTTACTTTTTCCTAATATTCTTAATGCTTCAGGCAAATATAACTTTAGGTCAAGAAACTGATTTTGTTTACGGTACATTAATCAATGCTGATGATCAGACTCCAATTCCTTTTGCCCATATTACCATTAAGAATAAGGCCAAAGGAACCATTTCAAATATGGATGGAGGGTTTAAAATTCCTGATGAATATTTTAAATTAGCAGATACTTTGGTTATATCTTCTATTGGATATTCCTCAAAGACAATAGCACTATCGAGCCTTAATCAGAACCTAAGAAATGTAATAAATCTAGTGAGAAAAGAAGAAGTGCTCGATGAAATTACCCTAGGAACTTCGAAGAAGAAAGCAAGAAGAATAGCTAATACAAGGTCCTCGAGAACCAATCGAATAAGCGCAGAAGATATTATCCAATTAGCCTTAGATCAAATTCCTAAAAATTATCCTTTTAAACCATTTTCTTATGTGGGTTATTATAGGGATTATCAATTGAATAAAGGTAACTATATAAACCTAAACGAAGCAGTCATGCATGTTTTTGATGCTGGTTTTGGCAAAGCTGATCAAGTTGAAACCCAAACTAGAATTTATAAGTACAATAAGAATACGACCTTCCCTGTTGATACACTTGCTAATATGCCTTATGATTATGATAATGAAAGGAAATATGTTTCCAGTACTGAATTAGGTACTCCAAAGGCCGGAAGGAATGAGTACACCCTTCTTCGAATTCATGATGCGCTTCGTAATTATAATATAAATTCTTACGATTTTGTTAACCGTTTAGATTTGGACTTTATCAAAAATCACCAATTCAAACGGCTACCTGTCACCTCGATTGATAGCATAGCGCTTTACGCTATTGGTATTAAAAAACTTATCCAAAATATAAGTGTCATCGGTAAAATTTTCATCAGTATGGGAGATTTTAAAATATATAAAATGCAATATGCTATTTATGATAAGTCAGGGAGTGTAGCATCTCAGAAAGAACAGCAAGCAAATTCTAAGCAGTCAGATAAAAAAGAGAAAAAATTAGGAAAACTACTATATGAAATCATTGTAGAATATCAACTTCATAAAGGTTTCATGTTTCCAAGTTATATTTCTTTTAATAACTCATTTCAAAGTTTACAGCCACCGGTGATCTTTCCAAAAAAGGTAGAACTAGAAGATTTGACTCCTGAAAAAGAAGACACGACATTTATTAAACTAACTTATAGCCTAGATCCATTGCAAAAAAAGGCTATCAAGAAGGGAAAATATAGGTTGTGGTATAATAATGAACTGTTGAAATTTAATATAAAAGGGAGTAATAAAATTGAGATTAGTGAAATTGATATCGTAGAATTCTATGTCTCCAAAAACGCACTTTTGAAGCTTTCACCATATAAAATGTCAGAAAAATTAGATCAAAAGAAACCAAGAAGAGATTTCAATAAAATATATGATATTTACAGTTATGAATTATACATTGGTCCGTATAGAAGTTTGAACCAGTACAGAGAGTTTTTTGTTCAGGAACTCGATATGAACACTCAAAAACCTGCAGATACTCTTTATATGCTTAAGAATCAACCCATTTTTAAAAATCAACCCATTGCACCCAAAAAGAACCTTCAGGAGTATTGGATGAATACGCCGCTAAAAAACTAAGAGATGTAATGAAAATAAAATCTTAAATGACTCCATTGACTATTCTCCTAATTTTTTATTTACATAACGCATCGCAAGTTCATAGGTCTGTTCTACCGTCATATCACTGTTGTCAATTTCAATAGCGTCGGCTGCTTTGATCAAAGGTGAATCTTTTCGGGTGGTATCGAGATGATCTCTGGAAGTTACATTTTCCAAAACCGTTTCATATCCTATTTCCACACCATTATCTATCATTTCCTTATACCTTCGTTGAGCTCTTTTTTCGGCCGAAGCATTCATAAATAATTTGAGTTCCGCCTCAGGAAATACAACGGTGCCTATATCACGACCATCCATTACAATGCCCTTTTCCAAAGACATCTTTTGCTGTTGTTCTACTAATTTTTCTCTTACTGCTGAAATACGAGCCACCTTACTCACCATATTTGAAACTTCAATCGTTCGTATAAACGACTCTACATTTTTACCATTGAGAAAAATCTCTGAGTACCCTAATAAAGCATTGAATTTAAAGCTGAGCGTAATCTTATCCAAATTAGAGATTAAACCATTTTCATCTAAATGCTTTTCATCAATAAAGCCTTCTGACATTGCATAATATGCTACCGCTCGGTACATAGCCCCTGTATCCACATAAACATACCCAATTTCTTTGGCCAAATGCTTGGCTAAGGTGCTTTTTCCTGTAGATGAGTAACCATCTATGGCAATGATGATTTTTTTGGTCCGACTCATTTTAAAATCCTTTTCTTGTTAAATCAATATAGAGTGTAAAGGTACTTGAATTATCGACTGGATGGTATTTAGTAAAGGCATAATCCAATTTCAATCTTCCCATTTTTAATCCAAACCCGGCAGAAACTCCGGCAAAAGTTCTTGTTTCTGTGAGCTTCAATTCTGCTGCTCTTCTAAAATTATATCCCAACCTTATACTAAACTTCTTTTTTGGAAAAAATTCCGCTCCTATCACAAAATGCCTGATGGCGTTTTGAAAGACATTAATATCTTCTGACTCTGTATTCCCGTCAAGGTCAGTTTCATCATTCGAAGGGTTTGCCACGGCGATATTCCATTGCTGTAAACTATTGATCGTGAGGTGCCATTTTAAAGGCACATCAGACAGTTCGTATGAAGCACCCACTGCAATATCATAAGCGATCTCTTCACGTATCTCTTCATAGGGTGTAAACTGATAGCCTATATTTCTAATAACTGCGGTAAATGAGTAAGGCCGAAGATCAGAATAGTACAAAATACCGAAATCCATCGCTGCACCCTGGGAGGTATAATTTTCTATTTTGGAACTCAGGAACTTAAGATTTACGCCAGCATAAAAATCAGATCTGGGAAAATTATAGGCATAACCTACAGAAAAAGCCAGGTCACGGGCGCCAAAATTACCAGTTTCCGTACCATCTTCATCTGCTCCTATAAATTCTCCATAATTGATGTATTGTATTCCTGCATGCAAGGTTCCAAATCGGCGGTTGATGGTATGAGCAAAGGTCGCGGACCCAATATTTACATCAGTCAGGTAGTTAACATAACTTACTGAAGCCTGATTGTCCATATACTTACTAATCGTGGACGGGTTCCACAAAGGTTGATTTACATCGTCATTTAAGGTAAGGGTTTCTCCTCCCAATGCAGCCTGTGGCGCTGAGGTGGGAATATTCAAAAAATTATAGACCCTCTCTCCTCCAACCTGTGCTGCAGTTATTTGAAAAATAAGGAAGAATACTATTGAGAATCTAAATTTCATAGGTTCTACAAAGAAATGAAATAATGCGAGAATGGAATAATGAAATATTGATATTATGAGGGGGTGAGACGCGAGGGGGTGAGACGTGAGACGCGAGGGGGTGAGACGCGAAGGGTTCGCACGTGAACCCCTCGGAAGTGAGGGGGTGAGGCGCGAGGGGTTCGGGGGTGAGACCTTGAACTACGAGGCCTTCGGCCATGAACCCCTCGGAAGTGAAGGGGTGAGAAGTGAAACCCTTACAGTTTTAAGTTGACTTCTACAGGTCTAAAACCATCAACCTATAAAAAATCATTTCTATGAATTTTGAGAAAAATAGACTTTATCATGTTTATAACCAGGGTAACAATCGGAAAAAAATATTTTTTGACAGAAATAATTATCAATTGTTTTATCATAAAATGGATGAGTTTATAAGCCCCTATGCAGATATCATAGCTTGGTGCTTAATGCCAAATCACTTTCATTTGATGATTTTAGTGAATGAAGTTGAACTCTTTTATGAAAAAAAATCTAAGAGACTATTAAGCGATAGTCATGTTTTAAAAAGTAATCTACTTAAAAAAAGAACATTAAATGAATCTATCGGAATCCTGCTTCGCTCCTATACCAGGAGTATTAATGCTGAACATGAATTTACAGGATCCTTGTTTAGACAAACATCAAAAGCCAATGCAATAAACTCGTTTAAAGGACTGCAACCTAATTTCTGGAAATCGAAAATTGCCATATTTAACATGTTACCTGAAAATCAATATCCACAAATTTGTTTCAATTATATTCATCATAATCCTGTAAAAGCAGGATTGGTAAGTAAAGATATTGACTGGGAATTTTCATCCGCACGGGATTATTCGAATTTAAGAAGTAATGGAATTATAAACAAGCAGCTTGCTAGAACGTATATTGATTTTTAAGAATTGAGTGAAGTGCTGGGTTCCAAAACCCTCAGTCGTCACCCCCTCGGAAGTGAGGGGGTGAGAAGTAAGGCCTTCACCTCCGAGCCCCTCACCTCCCAACCCTTCAGAAATGAAAGAGTCAGCAATCTTATCAACTAACCTTCTTCCTGATTGATTCGAGTTGGACTCCGATATTGGTCAGCATTTGAGCAATACTTTCTGTATTGATCTCACTTTCATCATATTCACTCAAATTGATATGGCAGGTAAATTCCCATAATTCAAGAATTTCGTTAATTGGAACATAATAAGGGTCGTACTTCCTGTTGTCTGAGACCATCAACAGGCACTGATGTTCCTCGACCTTATCATAAACCCTTTTATAAACGAGGCCATCATTATGTGTTAGTACGATATAGGTACTACCACTGTTCAAATGACGAATATCTTCAAGATAGCGAGCGATAATAAAAGACCCACTTTTGATAGGAAGCATGGAATCTCCTTTTATCGGAAAGGCCCTGTGCTTTCCTATGGGTAAAAAAGGTAGTTTTAAACTGTTCAGGCTTTCAATATACTCCGGATCAGCATATCCTCTTAAATAACCAGCCGAAGCATCATCCGCAACGATCTCCACCATATCCTCATTGTCTTCATTGACCTTGATGGGAAACAAAATACGCTGATTTCCAATATGAATAAAAGAGGCATCCTCGGCCTTTGAAAGATCATTTTTGATCAGTACGTCAATAGGAAGGTTAAAATAATTAGAAAGCTCGATCAAAATTTCAACCGGTGGTGAAGACCTGCCTTGTTCATAAGACGCCACACGTTCCCTGCTAATATTCAATTCATTGGCAAAAAATTCCTGGGTATGGCTCTTTAGTTCCCTGAGATGTTTGATGTTGTTTGCAATAAAATTCATAATGGTACATATTTTATCAAGGTGTGGTACAAATATAACCTAAATTTGTAACATATTCCAAAATTATCTTTTTAACGACCCGATGTACCTGAATACACATACCTATTACAGCTTGAGATACGGCACTATAAAACCAGAAGATCTACTGGCTCTTGCTAAAGACAAAGGACTGAAAACCTTTGCCTTAACTGACATAAACAGTAGTACAGCCTGCATTGATTTTGTGCGCTTATCCTCTAAGTATCATATAGATCCGGTGGTGGGAGTTGACTTTAGAAACGGCGTACAGCAAGAGTTTGTTTTGCTGGCCCGAAACAATAAGGGTTTCCGCTATATCAATGAATACCTAAGTGGTTTACTCCATCAAAAAGAATTTATTGTGGCAACAGAGCCTCCGATCATGTCGGAAGTATTTGTGGTCTATCCCTTTTCAAAAGAACTAAATCGTCCTTTGAATAAAAATGAGTTTCTGGGAGTGGGTCCTGATGATCTACCCAGATTAAAATTTTCCAAGCTCAAGTGGCCCATGGAAAAACTGGTTATCCTACAAACAGTTTCCTTTCAGAATAAAAAAGGATTTAACACGCATCGCCTGTTAAGAGCCATCGATAACAATACTTTATTGAGTAAGCTTCCCCTTTCTGAGCAAGGAGAAGAAACAGATATCATGTTGTCTGTTTCAGTATTATGTGAATTATACAAAGAGTATCCCCAGATCATTCAAAATACCCAACAAGTCCTGGAACAATGTCACATTACATTTGATTTTGAGAACAAGATTCCCAAAAATCAAAAAACCTATACCCATAATGAAGAGTTGGATTTTAGGCTGATGAGAAAGTTAGCTTACCAAGGCCTGAAGTACCGCTATAAAAAACTAGGGGCCCGTATTTTTAATCGTCTGGAAAAAGAATTGGAGATTATTCAACAAAAGCAATTTGTCTCTTACTTTCTGATCAACTGGAAGATCTTAAAATATGCCAGAAGCAAAGGTTATTACTATGTTGGCAGAGGTAGCGGAGCCAACAGTATTGTAGCTTATCTCCTACGGATTACTGATGTAGACCCCATAGAACTTGATCTTTATTTTGAAAGATTCATCAACTTGTACAGAAAGAATCCACCTGATTTCGATATTGATTTTTCCTGGCGTGACCGGGATGATATTACCAATTTTATCTTTCGAACCTTTAAGAATACTGCTTTGATCAGTGTATACAACACCTTTAAATTCAAGGCCTCGGTACGTGAACTCGGCAAGGTTTTCGGTTTACCCAAAGAGGAGATCGATAAACTTAGTAAAAGACAATTTCAGCTAAATCAATTGGATTTCTTATCAAAACTGGTCATTGCTTACAGTCAATTTATAGAAGGGTTTCCAAATTATCTGGGAATCCATGCCGGAGGTATTCTGATCTCCGAAAAACCTATTGCCCATTATACGGCTACTTTTTTTCCTCCAAAAGGCTTTTCAACGACGATGTTTGATATGGTCGTGGCCGAGGACATCGGTCTTTATAAATTCGATATTTTAAGTCAAAGAGGTTTGGGGAAAATTAAAGAGGCGGTAGAAATCGTCAGCTATAACAAGCCCGAGATCCCTCCTATTGATATCCATGATATCAAACGATTTAAGGAAGATAAAAAAATCAAATTTCTTTTAAAAAATGCCAAGGCAATCGGTTGCTTTTATGTGGAATCTCCCGCCATGCGAATGCTGCTAAAAAAATTACAGGTTGACAATTATCTGGGGCTGGTAGCGGCAAGTTCAGTAATCAGGCCAGGAGTAGCCAAATCAGGTATGATGAGAGAATATATTTTAAGGTATCGTCATCCGGAAAAAAGGAAAGACGCACATCCCATCCTGCTAAAGATCATGCCCGAAACCTATGGCGTCATGGTATATCAGGAAGACGTGATCAAAGTAGCCCATTACTTTGGTGGACTTACACTGGGAGAGGCCGATATGTTGCGAAGGGGGATGTCTGGTAAATTCAGGTCCAGGGAAGAATTTTTAAAGGTCAAAAATCAGTTTTTTGAAAACTGTAAACAAAAGGGGCATTCTTATGAGTTAACAGCTGAGATCTGGAGGCAGATCGAAAGTTTTGCCGGCTATGCCTTCGCCAAAGGGCACTCTGCCTCTTATGCGGTGGAAAGTTATCAGAGCCTGTTTTTAAAAGCTTATTATCCTCTTGAATACATGGTAGCCACCATTAATAATTTTGGAGGCTTTTACAGAGTAGATCTTTACCTGCATGAAGCCAGGATGCACGGGGCGATCATCCATGCTCCGGATATCAATAAAAGCAATTACGAAACTCGTATTGAAGGTCATCATATCTACCTTGGCTTTATCCTGCTCCACTCTTTTGAAGTAGTCAATGCTAAAAAGATCGTAATGGAAAGATCCAGAAATGGTCTTTATACTGACCTTGATGATTTTATTGACCGGGTACCCATTTCTATTGAACAGATGGCTATCCTTATCAAGATCAATGCTTTTCAATTCACAGGTAGAAATAAACGCGAATTATTGTGGGAAGCCTATATGAAGATCAATAAAATAAGTCTGGAAGAGCAGGTGATTACCCTGTTTAAAACCGAAAAGATCAGCTATCAAACACCATGTTTATCCAGTTCCAGATACGAAGATGCATTTGATGAAATAGAATATCTTGGATTTCCTTTATGCGATCCTTTTGACTTGATCACTACCAAAATAGGTCCTTCGCTTCAGGCCAAAGATCTTACTGCCTTTATTCATAAAACTGTTATGTGCTATGGCTATTATGTAACTGCTAAAAATACGGCTACCCATAAAGGGGACCGCATGTATTTTGGAACCTTTTTGGACAGAAACGGCGATTATATTGATACGGTACATTTCCCTCCTGTAGCTAAAAAATATCCTTTTAGAGGAAGGGGTGTTTATCAATTGATCGGAAAGGTCATGGAAGAATTTGACTGTATCAGTATTGAGATCAATAGTATGAAAAAACTGGATATGATGCAAGATCCGCGTTATGCCGAAGAACAAATCAAACAAGTGAGTACATGATTTATCTTAATGAAAGAAACATCCTTCACATGGACCTGGACACTTTCTTTGTTTCTTGTGAACGTCTGATTGACAGTAAATTAAATAATAAGCCTGTTTTGATAGGCGGTACTTCCGATCGAGGGGTGGTAGCATCCTGCAGTTATGAGGCCCGCAGGTTTGGCATTCATTCTGCCATGCCCATGCGTATGGCCAAACAGCTTTGTCCTGAAGCCATTATATTAAGAGGTAATTCAGGAATTTACTCCAAATACTCGACCATGGTTACCGATATCATCAAGGAAAATGTACCGCTTTATGAGAAATCATCCATTGATGAATTTTATATTGACCTTTCGGGGATGGATAAGTTTTTCGGTTCCTATAAACTCGCTTCTGAATTAAGAAGTAAGGTCATCAAAGAAACCGGGTTACCCATTTCTTTTGGTTTGTCCATTAATAAAACGGTTGCAAAGATCGCAACGGGTGAAGCCAAACCCAATAACCAAATCAAGATCCATAAAGGGGATGAGAAACCTTTTCTGGCTCCTTTATCTGTGAGAAAGATTCCTATGGTGGGTGAAGTAACCTATAAATCACTCTGCGATCTGGGAATCAAAAGAATCAGGACCGTACAGGAAATGCCCTATGAAATGATGTCAAAAGTTTTGGGAAAGAATGGAGGATCCATCTGGAAAAAAGCGAATGGTATAGACAATGCGCCTGTGGTACAATATCAGGAAAGAAAATCCATCTCTACAGAAAGGACTTTTGATCGAGACACTACAGATATTTCAAAACTAAAAACCATCCTGACAGCCATGACTCAGGAACTCACCTACCAATTGAGAAATGGAAATAAATTAACGGCCTGTGTGTCTGTCAAGATCAGGTATTCTGATTTTCAAACCTATACCATGCAAAAAAGAATTCCCTACAGTGCTTCTGACCATATTATCTTTCCGATCATTATGGAATTATTTAAGCGATTATATCAGCGTCGCCTATTGGTACGACTTGTTGGTGTAAATTTTAGTCATCTGGTTGAAGGCGGGCAGCAGATCAATTTATTTGAAGACTGTGATAAAGTGATCAGCCTGTACCAGGCCATGGATCGTATCAGAAAACGTTATGGAAGCAGGGCTGTGATCAACGCATCAGGAATGGGAGCAAAAAGCATCGGCAGAAGCAATCCGTTTAACGGTGAAGCCCCACCGCTGTTGGCGAATAGAAGACAGTAGACAATGATGTAATGATGTAATGATGTAATGATGTAATGATTTAATATGACTAATTTGCTTCCAATTCCATCCTATTCAAACTTTCGGCCTTTTGTTTTTTTACCATTTGCTTTATGGTCAAGGTACTTCCATCGTGACTCCAACCCGGAGCTGCGTAAGCATACATGAATTTATGATACCAATTCTTTGACTTCTTCATATCATTCCAAATATCCTTATACTCATGAGTCAATATCACAAATAAATTATACGATTCCGGAGGAGTGGTCACCCCATATTGAATCTCAATATCATCATCAAATTCTTTCCAGGTTCCGAACACCTTATCAAAAATGTTTAAAAAACCTCCATGATTTTTATCCATATACTCTAAATTCTTAGCATGATGCACCTGATGCATGGTATGGGTATTAAATATTTTTTCTAAGAAGCCTAACTTAGGCACATATACGGAGTGTAATTGAAATTGCCATAAAGCCTCAATACCCAAACAAACTACAACCATTTCTGGTGGAAAACCTATTGCCGGAATCCACATATAGAACAAGGGCTTATACAAAATCGTAAACCAACCATTCCTTACTGCTGTTCCTAAATTAAAATTATCTGAAGAATGATGCACAATATGCGCTGCCCATAAAAATCTGACATTATGATTCTGACGATGAAACCAATAATAGGAGAAATCATCAAGTAGCTGACAGATGATCCAAATATACCAGGCATAACCAAAAGACTCCCAACCCATAATGTTCATTCTTACGCCATCCACCAAAGGATTGAATAATTCATAAACCAGGTTGAATATTACAATCGCCGAAATCGTTTTAATCAAGGGAGCCAGGACAGCCGAACCGATACCCATACCCAAACTGGCCATCAGGTCTTTTTTTTCATATAAGTCCTTTCGCTTATGTGTTTTGCTATAAGCCAACTCAAGCGCAATAAGTCCCAAAAAAACGGGAACCCCGTATACAAGCGGGTTTGTAAAATCCATAAATACAATATTGGTTAAATACTATTGATCCATGCCTGATCAGATGTCCTCCAAAAATAAGTGCTGAAAATACCGGGATTAAAGGCAAAATTTTGCCTGAGGCGAAGATATGGAAAATATATTAGGTTCGTGGTAGAACTAACAATATGATACTAAAGTTTTTACATTGTATCATTACTGAGGGTCTCGGAGGTGAAGGGTTCACTTCTCACCCGGTCACTTGCGAAGGGTTCACTACTCACCCGGTCACTTGCGAGGGTTTCACCTGCGATCAGATCAGAAGTGACCTGGGTGAGTTGTAAGCATAAAAAAACCTCTAACAATTACATGTTAGAGGTTTAAAAGAAAGGCAACGACTTACTCTCCCACCCAGAGGCAGTACCATCAGCGCTGATAGGTTTAACTTCTCTGTTCGGGATGGGAAGAGGTGAGACCTATCGCTATAATCACCTTAAGCTTGTCAAGTTATCTATAGATAACCTGTAAAGGTTGACATATTAAAATAATGATATTATTACATTACAAAAAAAAGTTCCGCCGCTCCCCCGAAGGAGAGCGAACTTACATAAGCTATATGGGTTATTAGTACTACTTGGCTATGACATTACTGCCTTTACACCTATAGCCTATCAACGTGGTAGTCTTCCACGACCC
>CAWABX010000001.1:0-195000 GCA_963780405.1 uncultured Flavobacteriaceae bacterium | reverse complement strand
TGGTCCTACAACCCCAGTATTGCCGTAACAATACTGGTTTGGGCTAATCCGCGTTCGCTCGCCGCTACTGACGGAATCACTTTTGTTTTCTCTTCCTCCGGTTACTTAGATGTTTCAGTTCACCGGGTTTGCTCCTCTTGCGAGGTGACTACGCTTCACGTAGCCGGGTTGCCCCATTCGGATATCTGCGGATCAAATCATATGTGCCAATCCCCGCAGCTTTTCGCAGCTTATCACGTCCTTCATCGCCTCTGAGAGCCTAGGCATCCACCATACGCCCTTACTTTAGCTTATTGTACTTTTTGCGATAACATACAACACTATTGATAAATCAATAATGCCATTATTATCATGAACTCTTTATTGTTTTGTTTTATAACTTAGAATTAATAACTATAAATAGTTACTAATCTGATTTATTTACGATATCATTATCTCAATATGTCAATGAACTTTGTCAAAATTTTCAGTCTATCGGAGTGTCTCTACGAGGCCGTCCTCAAACTTCAATTTTGAGAATACTTTAAAAGAATCTCAATCGAAAAACTTAAAAAGTAAGCTTTCTAGTTTTTCTCTTTCCGATTCCGCTTTTTAAAGCATTCATCGTGGAGAATATCGGAGTCGAACCGATGACCTCCTGCGTGCAAGGCAGGCGCTCTAGCCAGCTGAGCTAATCCCCCATAAGGGAAAATTCCAAAGTCTAAATCCCAAAATTATATTCAGAATATGTATTTGAAATTCTCAACTTCTAAAATTTCCTTAATCTTAATATACTACCCAGAACTAAAAAGTAGTCTCGGGCAGACTCGAACTGCCGACCTCTACATTATCAGTGTAGCGCTCTAACCAGCTGAGCTACGAGACTGTATTATAGCCTATATAGTATATTATATATTATAAAGATTGACAACAAAAAGAGTAAAAACCATTTTTCAATTAACATAACATCTCTTTCTCTAGAAAGGAGGTGTTCCAGCCGCACCTTCCGGTACGGCTACCTTGTTACGACTTAGCCCCAGTTACTAGTTTTACCCTAGGCAGCTCCTTGCGGTCACCGACTTCAGGCACCCCCAGCTTCCATGGCTTGACGGGCGGTGTGTACAAGGCCCGGGAACGTATTCACCGGATCATGGCTGATATCCGATTACTAGCGATTCCAGCTTCACGGAGTCGAGTTGCAGACTCCGATCCGAACTGAGATAACGTTTAAGGATTCGCTCCCCCTCGCGGGGTGGCTGCCCTCTGTCGTTACCATTGTAGCACGTGTGTAGCCCAGGACGTAAGGGCCGTGATGATTTGACGTCATCCCCACCTTCCTCTCGGTTTGCACCGGCAGTCCCGCTAGAGTCCCCATCATAACATGCTGGCAACTAACGGTAGGGGTTGCGCTCGTTATAGGACTTAACCTGACACCTCACGGCACGAGCTGACGACAACCATGCAGCACCTTGTAAGTAGTCCGAAGAAAGACCTATCTCTAGATCATGCAACTTACATTTAAGCCCTGGTAAGGTTCCTCGCGTATCATCGAATTAAACCACATGCTCCACCGCTTGTGCGGGCCCCCGTCAATTCCTTTGAGTTTCAATCTTGCGATCGTACTCCCCAGGTGGGTCACTTATCAATTTCTCTTAATCACTGAGGTACAAGACCCCAACAACTAGTGACCATCGTTTACGGCGTGGACTACCAGGGTATCTAATCCTGTTCGCTCCCCACGCTTTCGTCCATTAGCGTCAGTATACAGTTAGTAGACTGCCTTCGCAATCGGTATTCTATGTAATATCTATGCATTTCACCGCTACACTACATATTCTATCTACTTCACTGTAACTCAAGACAACCAGTATCAAAGGCAGTTCCACAGTTGAGCTGTGGGATTTCACCTCTGACTTAATTGCCCGCCTACGGACCCTTTAAACCCAATGATTCCGGATAACGCTTGGACCCTCCGTATTACCGCGGCTGCTGGCACGGAGTTAGCCGGTCCTTATTCTTACAGTACCGTCAGTTATCCACACGTGGATAAGTTTCTTCCTGTATAAAAGCAGTTTACAACCCATAGGGCAGTCTTCCTGCACGCGGCATGGCTGGGTCAGAGTTGCCTCCATTGCCCAATATTCCTCACTGCTGCCTCCCGTAGGAGTCTGGTCCGTGTCTCAGTACCAGTGTGGGGGATCTCCCTCTCAGGACCCCTACCTATCGTCGCCATGGTAAGCCGTTACCTTACCATCTAGCTAATAGGACGCATACTCATCTTTTACCGCCGGAGCTTTAATTACTCGGCCAGGTGACCAAATAATACTATGAAGCATTAATCCAAATTTCTCTGGGCTATTCTTCAGTAAAAGGCAAATTGTATACGCGTTACTCACCCGTGCGCCGGTCGTCAGCAATCTAGTAAACTAAATCCTGTTACCCCTCGACTTGCATGTGTTAAGCCTGCCGCTAGCGTTCATCCTGAGCCAGGATCAAACTCTCCATCGTATAAATTCTTAAATTTCTTGTACGATGTTAAGCCTCTCAAAAAATATGACTCGGAATAGATTCTAAATCTCTCTAAAACCTAAAACAAATAATTTTACTCTCTTTGTTACGCTGTCAATCTTCAATATTTTCAATGAACTGTCTTAATTCCTTTTCTCGCTCTCTTCCCTACTCCAAAATCTCTAACCCCTGAAAGCGGGTGCAAAACTAAAACCTTTTTCTATAATCACCAAATAAATAATTGAAAATATTTTTACAATAATTATAGTGCTTAATTTTGCCGCAAGAATCTGACCAATTAATATATAATAGTCACAAAAAAAAGGATTGCAAATTTATAACCCTTTTCTTTAATCAACAAATAAAATATAATTTTATTTCGCTTTTCTATACAATCAATTTCTTCACAATGAACGAGCCCATAAAAAACGGGACTGCAAATGTAAAACAAATCTGAATAATAGAAAATAAAAAGAGGATCAAACTTATTAACAATTAGAAGTTTTTTTTACTGCTCCACAAGGCTTACAAGCTATTTAGCTGATCCTTAAAAACTTGAAGCCTGTCTATAAATGAATGGGAAGGTAAATTAATTTCACTAATCGACTTATTAAGATCAAAACCTGTACTCAACGGTCTGTTTGCCGGTAAACTTAAGGCATTTGTTCGCACCGGATTGATGAGTTTTTTATCTAAACCAAAGGCTGTCAGCCACAGCTAAAGCTATCTCATATATACTCATCAATTGATTACTTGAGACATTGAATACACCCTTTGCCCTTTTTTCAACGGCAAGCCAGCAGGCTTCGGCCAGATCTTCTGCATAGGTAGGCATCCTTAACTGATCCGTTACCACGCTGTATTTCTTTTTTATTTTCAAGCGAATTCTTAACCCACAAAACTATATTACTTCTGTCATTTCCATCAACAAGACCATATACCAATATAGTGCGAAGAATTGCATGGGTCACATTTGACTCTGTAATCATCAATTCAGACTTCCATTTGGAGAGCCCATAATGATTTACAGGATGTGCCATCATCTTCCTCCTTATATATGTCACCCTTTTTTCCGTCAAAAATAAAATCGGTCGAAAGATGCACCAGATAAACCTCCTTTCGTCGCAATATTCAAGAATATTGCGCCACAACTTCTATATTCATTCGATCACATTCCTCCTGATGCAATTCACAGGCATCCACATTGGTCATGGCCGCAGTATGGACAATCACATCAGGACAATTTGTGTCAAGGCAATACTGGATGCAATGCATCTTTATCCAGTAAATCAACATCATAATAAAAGTAACCTTTTTGGTTGTCGAAGTCGATTAGGTCCCCTGGACAAGGCATGAATCTCATAACCTGGCTTTTTCAAAAATAATTTCACCAGTTTTTGCCCGAGCAAGCCGTTACTTCCGGTAATAATACTTTCTTTAACACGCAGGATTTATTTAGAATAATTTATTAAGTTTACGGATCTCCTCCGGCCTGCCAATAACAATCAACTTGGATTTAGGAACCAGCTTGGTAGAGGCATCGGGATTTATGATATATTCCTTATCCGGTGTTTTAAATCCGATCACCGTACATCCTGTTCTCTTTCTAAGATCCAAGATCAAAAATTGATTTATTTGTATATTCTTCAGGCAGATCTTCAATAACCAATTCTTCAATATTCGAAGAGCTTTCTCCTTCAATTGAAAGGCGGTCAATGAATTCCATAATATCTGGGGTAGTTACCAATGATGCCATATGTGCTCCCCCGAGTTTATCCGGCATAATTACATTATCGGCTCCGGCTATCTTTAACTTTTTATAGGAAGTGTCTATGGAAGCCCTGCTAACGATAGTACATTCACTGTTCAACTGTCTGGCAGAAAGAACCACATACAAATTATCTGCATCAGAAGGAAGTGTCGTAATCAAACTACTAGCCCTGTCTATCCCAGCCGCAAGTAATGCTTCATCACTTGTCGCATCTCCTTTGATATATAACATCGATCCGTCAGTCTTCGATTTCCTCAATCAATTCAGGATCACTCTCTACGATCACACAGCCTTTTTTATGACTTCTTAAGTCTTGCCATTGCCTGCTTCCCGTTTCGTCCAAATCCACAAACGATCGTATGATTCTCTAAACTTTGAATTTTTTTTTGCACCTGCTTAAATTTAAGTTCCTCAATGAATTTATTATTTGCAATATAATCTGTAATCACCGAAATAATATAACCAAAAATGGTGATACTCGTTATGATCAATAAAATCGTAAAGATTTTGGCATCAGCGTCTAAAGGTTGCACCTCCTTGAATCCCACCGTCGAAATAGTTATAACGGTCATGTATAAAGCATTTATCCATCCATAATCTGCGATAAAAACAAAACCAATTGTACCTATCAAAATGATGAGGAACAACATGCTTAAGAGCGATGTAGAATCTTGATTTTATAAAGCCACTTTTAAATGCCAATTCAATATGTTTTAAAGTTTATAAATCAAAAACAGAAGTCCTTTTGGTATAGATCATATCCTTCAGCTTTAACAGAAACGCCAAAGTGAGATAAATCCCAAAGGAAAGCCCAACGGTAACAAAAGAAATATAGATAAAAAAAAGGCGTACATTACTGGCACGCATACCTAGTTTATCAGCAAACCTCGCAGAAACGTCAAAGCCCCTGATCTCAAAAAAATGGCGTATGGAATGTATAAAGTTCAAGCTTATTTTTTTACTGCAATTTATAAAAATAAAATTTAGAATACATCTATAATTTAAAACTGATTTCAATTAAGTAAATTTGCACTTTTTCATCTTTATATGGGTATAAAACAGGATTGTATTGAAGTACTTGGTGCAAGAGTTCATAATTTAAAGAACATTGACGTCAGTATTCCAAGAGAAAAACTGGTAGTAATTACTGGTTTGAGTGGCAGTGGAAAGTCTTCGCTGGCTTTTGATACGATCTATGCTGAAGGGCAAAGAAGGTATATAGAAACATTTTCTGCCTATGCAAGACAATTTCTGGGAGGGCTTGAACGTCCGGATGTTGATAAAATAGAGGGCCTTTCTCCGGTAATCGCCATTGAGCAAAAAACAACTAGTAAAAGCCCGAGATCAACCGTAGGAACCATCACTGAAATCTATGATTTTTTAAGATTGCTTTATGCCAGGGTTGGTATTGCTTACTCCTATAATACCGACGAAAAGATGGTGAGCTATAGTGATGAAGAGATCCATGAGCTCATCATGAATGACTTCAAAGACGGAAAAGCAATGATTCTTGCCCCTGTCATCAAATCGAGGAAAGGTCATTACAGAGAGTTGTTTCAACAGATTTCCAAACAAGGATTCATTAGAGTTCGTGTTGACGGTGAGATAAAGGAAATTGAAAGAGGAATGAAACTAGATCGCTACAAAACCCATGATATAGAGATCGTCATTGATAGACTTTTGATCAATGAGACCTCTGGTAAACGCCTGATGGAAAGTATCAGAACCGCCATGTATCACGGTGATGAAACCCTTATGGTCGTGAGTCAGACTGAAGACGATAATATATCCCAGCCCAGATATTTTAGCAGAAACCTGATGTGCCCATCTACAGGTATCTCCTACCCTAAACCAGAACCCAATTCTTTTTCTTTTAATTCCCCCAAAGGAGCCTGTGAAAATTGTAATGGCCTTGGAAAAGTACATGAGATCAATTTGGACAAAATGATTCCAAACAAACAATTGTCTATTAAAAATGGGGGTCTTGCTCCCTTGGGTGAGGAGAAAAAATCTTGGATATTCAAACAACTGGGACATATAGCAGATAAATTTGGTTTTAGTTTATCAGACCCAATAGCTGACATTCCTGAAGAGGCCATGAATTTGATCCTCTATGGTGGAAAAGACAAACTGGAGATCAACTCTAAAGAACTAGGGGTGTCAAGAAAATATGACATTGATTTTGAAGGGATTAGTAATTTTATTTTAAATCAATACAACGAGAGTCAATCAGGTTCAATTAAGAGATGGGCCAAAGGTTTTATGGACGAAGTAAATTGCCCTGTCTGCAAGGGTGATCGGCTAAAAAAAGAAGCCCTTTATTTTAAAATAAATGAGGCCTCTATTGCTGATCTTTCAGAAATGGACATTGATCATCTTGCCTCATGGTTTGACAAACTGGAACCAAAGTTAACTGAAAAGCAACTTCTTATTGGTTCAGAAATCATTAAGGAATTAAGAACAAGAATTCAGTTTTTACTGGATGTAGGGCTCAATTATCTCGCCCTGAGCAGAGGCTCAAAAACCCTTTCTGGAGGAGAAGCACAAAGAATTCGTCTGGCCACTCAAATAGGTTCGCAGCTTGTTGGTGTACTTGTACATTCTTGATGAACCCAGTATCGGGCTGCATCAGCGAGACAATGTTAAACTGATCGAATCTCTTCAAAAATTGCGTGATCTTGGGTAATTCTGTACTTGTGGTAGAGCATGACAAGGACATGATGATCGCCTCAGATTATGTGATTGATATTGGTCCGGAGGCGGGTAAACACGGTGGTGAGATCATCAGTATTGGGACTCCTGAAGAATTGCTCAAAAGCAAAACACTAACAGCAGATTATCTTAACGGAACCAGAAACTTTGAAATTCCTAAAAAAAGAAGAAAAGGAAGCGGAAAGGAAATCATCCTCAAAGGAGCCAAGGGAAATAATCTAAAGAACGTAACCCTTAAGATTCCTCTGGGAAAACTCATTGGAGTTACAGGAGTTTCAGGAAGTGGAAAATCATCGCTCATCAATGAAACGTTGTACCCTATATTGAATCAGACATATTTACAAGGCGGTGAAAGAACCACTGCCCTATTCATCTATTGAAGGCCTGCAAACATATCGATAAAGTTATAGATGTAAACCAAACAGCCATTGGAAGAACTCCCAGATCAAATCCTGCAACATATACCGGCGTATTTGCTGAGATCAGAAGCCTTTTCGCCAAAACACCTGAAGCACAGATCAGAGGCTACAAACCAGGTCGATTTTCTTTTAATGTTAAAGACGGTCGTTGTGAAACTTGTAAGGGAGGAGGCGTAAGAGTTATTGAAATGAACTTTCTTCCAGATGTGGAAGTAGAATGTGAAACTTGTCAGGGGAAAAGATTTACCAGAGAAACCCTTGAGGTTCGTTACAAGGGTAAATCCATTTCTGATGTATTGAATATGACCATTGAGGAAGCTGTTAAATTCTTTGAACTCATTCCCGAAGATCTATCTGAAATTGAAAACAATAGAAGATGTTGGCTTGGGCTATATTACCTTAGGTCAACAATCTACCACCCTTTCAGGGGGAGAAGCACAACGAATCAAGTTGGCCGCAGAATTATCAAAACGCGATACAGGAAATACCTTTTATATCCTGGATGAACCTACAACAGGTTTGCATTTTGAAGATATCAGTATTCTGATGAAAGTTTTGAATAAACTTGCGGAAAAGGGAAATACGGTACTGATCATAGAACATAATCTCGATGTCATCAAATTATGTGATCATATTATCGATATAGGAAAAGAAGGAGGAATGAAAGGTGGTAAAATTCTTTGCACCGGAACACCTGAAGAAATAAGCCTTGAACAAACAAAGTTATACGGCAGAATTCTTAAAAAAAGAATTAAATTTATAGGTTTGTAAATTAGCAGACAGAAAAAAAATTGACTATGACTCCAAATGAAGATAAAAGAATCAGGGAAAAGTTAAAGCAAAAAACCTGGAACGAAATAAAAAGCAATGATTCTTGGGCCATATTTAAGGTCATGAGTGAATTTGTGGATGGTTACGAAAAATTAAGTAGAATTGGACCCTGTGTAAGTGTATTCGGGTCTGCAAGAACCAAACCGGGTGAAGCTTATTATGAATTGGCTGAAAATATTGCCTTTAAACTCACCCAGAACGGGTATGGAGTGATCACAGGAGGTGGACCAGGCATCATGGAAGCCGGAAATAAAGGAGCGCACAGAGGTGGCGGAGTTTCAGTTGGATTAAATATAGACCTGCCCTTTGAACAAAAAGATAACCCTTATATTGATCGTGGAAAAAGCCTTGAATTCGATTACTTCTTCGTTCGCAAAGTGATGTTTGTCAAATACGCCCAGGGATTTGTAGCCATGCCGGGTGGTTTTGGAACCTTGGATGAGCTTTTTGAAGCCATCACGCTGATACAGACAAAAAAAATAGGTAAATTCCCGATCATACTTGTCGGCACATCTTTTTGGGCCGGTTTGATAGATTGGATCAAAGACATGATGCTTGATAAAAATGGTAATATAAGTGAGGGCGATCTGGATTTATTCAAGATTGTCGATACACCTGATGAAGTGGTAGATGTCATTAATAATTTCTATAAGAAACATCAGTTATCACCGAATTTTTAATCCTTGTTCCTCATACTCAGGTAATCTCAGAAATTTGCAAAAAAAAAAGCTCATATTGGCATTTTTATTGTTATTGTCTTCCTTTTTGCATGCACAAAACAATCAAATAGCTATAAAGGCTAGCATTTTACAGGACCATAAGATTCTGATTGATCAGGAAATTACTTATTACAATCCGTCGGATCAAAAGATGGATACCATATACCTGCTGAACTGGGCTAATAGTTATAAAGACAAGACCACACCATTGACCAAAAGGCTCATTGAAGATTATGACAAAAGCCTTTATTTCGCCAAAATAAAGGATCGGGGATATTCCAATATCAGGGTGTTGACCTGCAATGGTTCGAATGTTATGTTCCATGAATTAAAGGAGGCTTCTGATATAGTAAGGGTAGTTCTCCCCTCCTCTTTAGCCCCCAAAGAATCTGTTAGAATTCATGTGATCTACGAGGTGAAAATTCCAAAAGATAAATTTACCAGATATGGTCGAAATCCGCTTGGTTACAATCTGAGGTATTGGCATATGACTCCAGCTGTTTTTGACAAAAAGTGGCATTTATTTAGTAATTTAAACATGGATGATTACTATATGCAACCCACAGATTTCAAGATTGATTTTGCTATACCTATGGGCTCTACCCTATATTCTAACCTCGATCAAGAAGTGTCATTTATTGAAAATCAGGTAATCTATAAGTTGGAGGGTAAAAACAGATTGGATATTCCACTCAATATCCAATTCAACACTAATTTTTCGACCTATAACACTGATAGTATAGAGATCATCACGAATATGAGAGGCAAAAATATTTCAGAAAATATCAAGACTGATGTTTTGCAAAGGCAACTTGATTTCATAGAAGATCTTTTAGGTAAATACCCCCATAATAAGATGCTGATCAATATGGCTACTTATCTGAAAAGGCCAGTATACGGCTTTAACCAATTGCCAAAATTCTTAAATCCGTTTTCGGACATTTTTGAATGGGATATCAAAATGTTTAAAGCCATCACAGATCGGTATATAGAAAGTACCATTCTCACAAATACAAGAGAAGATGCATGGCTTGCCGATGGTATGCAGATCTATCTGATGATAGCCTATGTAAATCAATATTATCCTGAAGTAAAAGCCATCGGAAATATTTCTAAAAAATGGGGTATTCGAAGATACAATGTGTCAAAACTGGAATTTAATGGCAAGTACCCATTCGTTTATCAATTCTCAGCAAGGAAACAATTAGATCAGTCATTGACCACGCGCTCAGATTCTCTGTCGAACTTCAATCTGAAGTTAGTCAATAGATACAAATCAGGGCTGGGATTGAGATATCTGGATGCCTATCTCAACAAAGATATTGTCAAATCAACACTAAAGGAATATTATAAAAATTATCAGCTGAAGCTTTCAAAAACAGATGATTTTAATAACATTCTTCTGTCTAAAACGGATAAAGAACTCAATTGGTTCTTTGGAGATTACCTTAAAACCAATAACAAGATCAACTATACAATAAAGAATATCAGCGAAGAAACTGATTCTGTTCATGTAACTATCAAGAATAGAAATAATTTCACTGCCCCAATGATGCTTTATGGTGTCAATAAGAAAGAGGTCAAATTCAAACAGTGGCTGGAACCTATAGAGGATGAGCAAACAGTCACTGTTCCAACAAAAGACATCGATCGACTAACACTAAATTATGAATACCTAATTCCGGAGGAAAATCTAAGAGATAATTGGAAAAAACTCGATAAAAAATTATTGAACAGACCCTTAAAATTTACCTTTTTTCGTGACATAGAGGCCCCATATTATAACCAGGTATTCTACAAACCTATTATCGATTATAATTTCTACGATGGATTTTTACTTGGGCCCAACATTTATAACCAGGCCTTATTCAAAAAGAAATGGCTATTCTCAATTACTCCCGTTTACGGTTTCAAAAGTAATACCATTACCGGAAATTTTGCCTTTGCCTATGAACACCTTCCGCAGAAAACCAGTGTTTACCGATATAGAGCAGGTATTTCGGCGAGTCGGTCACATTATGACAATGACCTTGCCTTTAATAAAGTCACACCCTTTTTTCTGGTAGATTTCAAAAGGAAAACGCTTCGTGATGTAGGCGGAAAAAGTTTACTGACCCGCTATGTTATGGTTGATAAAGAGCTGCCCTTACAAGTAGAAAATCCAGAAAGCTATAAGTATAATATCTTCAATGTGCGCTATGGATATTCAAAGCCTGAAATCATTAATGATTTGAGGTATTTTGCTGATTTTCAGTATAATGAAAATTTTAGCAAGGCCTCCATCGACCTGCGATACCGAAGACTCACCAATATCAACCGGTATCTGGATCTTAGAATGTTCTTTGGTACTTTTCTTTTCAATAATACAACCAGTGATTTCTTTAGTTATTCCAGTGACAGACCTAGCGATTACCTCTTTGACCTCAATTATCTCGGTCGATCTGAAGACTCGGGCTTTTTAAGTCAGCAAGTCATTATCACTGAAGGTGGTTTTAAAAGTATTTTCGAAGATTCTTATGCCAATCAATGGATATTATCTTCAAATGCCAGTATTGGCCTCTGGAGATGGGTAGAACTTTATGCCGATGCGGGATTTTTAAAGAGCAGAAATGAGGATGCCAGATTCAAGTATGATACTGGTATAAGGTTAAATTTTATTCAAAATTTTCTTGAAGTTTATTTCCCTCTTCAATCCAGCAATGGTTTTGAGCCCGAATTCTCTGATTATGCTTCAAGAATTAGATTCGTTCTCACCATAGATATAGAGCGAGTTTACAATTTTATAAAAAGAGGGTTTTATTGATCTCAATACATATTTTACATTAAAAATAGCATTTTACACTCGTATTCAAGCACTTACACATCTTGAAAAACCTTCATATTTTTTGTATATTTGCAGAACTCCTAAACCCATAGATTATATGATCGAAAAGACTGTCGAATCTTCGAAAAAATTATCCTTTCTTGAATTTAAAACCGAGGTCATTAATGACTATAAAATTGCTGTGCTTAGCAGAGAATGCAGCTTACTAGGAAGACGTGAAGTTTTAACGGGAAAAGCCAAATTTGGTATTTTTGGAGGTGGTAAGGAAGTGCCGCAGCTCGCCATGGCAAAGGCTTTTAAAAAAGGTGACTGGAGATCGGGATATTATAGAGATCAAACCTTTATGATGGCTATTGGCGAATATAGCCCAAAGCATTTTTTTGCTAGTCTTTACGCTCATGCGGATATTGAAGCCGATTCCTTTTCTGCGGGAAGGCAAATGAACGGACATTTTGCCACTCACTCAATCGAAGATGATGGTAGCTGGAAGGTGCTCAGGAAACAATACAATGTGAGTTCAGATATATCTCCTACAGCCGGTCAAATGCCTAGATTACTAGGTTTGGCTGAGGCCTCTAAGAAATTCAGAAAAATTGAAGGACTTGATAAGGAAGGAATATTTTCTGATAGTGGTAATGAAGTTGCCTGGGGTACCATAGGAAATGCAAGCACATCTGAAGGACCTTTTTTTG
The DNA here is from genome assembly GCA_963780405.1 of uncultured Flavobacteriaceae bacterium. Taxonomy (GTDB): domain Bacteria; phylum Bacteroidota; class Bacteroidia; order Flavobacteriales; family Flavobacteriaceae; genus Lutimonas. The sequence continues at coordinate 182,545 of CAWABX010000001.1, read as the reverse complement.
AAACTATCAATGCCGCCGGAGTCTTAAAAGTACCTATGGTCATCAGTATTTGGGATGATGAGTATGGAATTTCTGTTCATTCAAAACATCAAACCACTAAGGAAAGTATTTCGGAAGTACTAAAAGGTTTTCAAAGAGAGGGCAAGGGATCAGGATATGAAATATTTGTGGTCAATGGCTGGAACTATACACAACTTGTGGATGTTTACACAAAAGCTTCCGCCATCGCCAGAGAAGAACACGTGCCGGTGATCATCCATGTCAAAGAACTAACACAACCTCAAGGGCATTCTACCTCAGGATCTCACGAGCGCTATAAAGATGCCGATAGACTTGCCTGGGAAAAAGACCATGATTGTATTGCTAAAATGAGAGAATGGATTCTGAACTTTGAATTGGAGGATCTCGATGGGCAAATGCTGAAATTTGTTGAAAGCGAAGATGAGCTAAAAGCGTTAGAAAAAGAAGCCAAGATTGAAGTGAGAAATGCCAAAAATGAGTCTTGGAATCAGTATATACAACCCATGCTTCAAGAGCGAAAGGAACTTTTGAATCTTATGGAGAAAGCTGCGCGAAAAAGTGAAAATGAAATTTTTATTGAAAAGCTAAAAAGGGAGCTGGAATCTATCGATGAACCTATCAGAAAGAATATTCTTACTATAGGAAGAAAGTGCCTTATATATCTAAGAAATGAAGATTTTAAGGAAAAGGAATTGGTACAGAATTGGCTGAAGGAATATATGGAATTGCAACAGCCAAAATATAGCGCTCATCTGTACAGTGAACTGGATAACAGAGCGACTAATATTGAAGAAATTGAAGCGACATATGATGATGAAGCTGAGGACGTAGATGCCAGACTTGTCATCCGAAACAACTTTGATGCCCTATTAGGTAAAAATAAAAAAATACTCATTTTTGGAGAGGATTCAGGTAAAATTGGAGATGTAAACCAAGGGCTGGAAGGACTGCAGGAAAAATATGGAGAAGAGCGGGTCTATGATACAGGCATCAGGGAAGTGACTATTATTGGTCAAGGTGTGGGTATGGCTATGAGAGGACTGAGACCTATTGCTGAGATACAGTATCTCGACTATATTTTTTATGCCACTCAAGTGCTTACAGATGATCTCGCTACACTTCGCTACAGAACATTTGGCAAGCAGGTAGCTCCTCTGATCATCAGAACACGGGGACACAGATTGGAAGGTATTTGGCATTCAGGATCTCAAATGGGTAGTTTAATTAATCTGGTTCGTGGGGTTTATATCCTGGTACCCAGAAACATGACCAAAGCAGCCGGATTCTACAATACGCTGATGAAGTCGGATGAACCCGCTATTGTTATAGAAAATTTAAATGGTTATCGACTTAAAGAAATGATGCCAACCAACTTGGGGGAATTTACTACACCAATTGGCGTCGTAGAAACAGTTAAAGAAGGAAACGATATCACTTTAGTATCTTATGGCTCGACCTTAAAACTTGTAGAAGAAGCCTCAAAAGATTTGTCGCAGGTGGGTATCGATGCAGAAATTATTGATGTACAGTCGTTGTTGCCCTTTGATCTGGAACAAGAGGTTTTAGCCAGTGTACAAAAAACAAATAGACTTGTGATCATAGATGAAGACATCCCAGGAGGTGCTTCAGCCTACCTTTTGGATGAAATTGTCAATAAACAAGGGGCTTATAATTTCCTTGACAGCATGCCTACGACCATTACGGCCAAAGCACACCGTCCGGCTTATGGTACTGATGGTGACTATTTTTCAAAGCCCTCTGTTAACGATATTTTCGAAGGTGTTTATCGGGTTATGCAGGAAACCGATCCTGTCAAATTCAAGAGCCTCTATTCGTAACATTAGTGACATAGTTTACTGATATTCAGTTAAATTATTCTTAAAACTACTGTTATTTTCAAGAATCCATTACCTTTGCCATTGATGGGCAAATTTTGGGTTAATAACCTGAGGCCGATTAAATCAACTGCCGCCCTTTATTGTATAGCTTATGATCCAAAAAGGAATCTTCTTTGTTTGCCTAGTCATCATGGGTTTGTCTACGCCTCCTTCTTATGCAGCAGCAGATAGGTCTTTATCTTCAATGGAAGCAGAAGATTTTAACACATTTGCCATGAATCTTTATCAGTCACTGGGTGACCCCGACCTTGAATACGATCCCTTTGAAAAGGCGCTGAAAGGTTATTTGAAATTACAGAAGGAAGGTCAGATTAAAAAACACAGTTATTTGACCGTCATCGATATGAGTATCTCGGCAAACAGGAACCGATTTTTTTTAATCGATGTTGAAAACAAAAAGATCATACACAAGAGTATTGTGGCCCATGGTAGAAATTCAGGAGAAGAATATGCAAAGTTCTTCTCAAATAAAATAGGCTCCTATAAAAGTAGTATCGGATTTTACAGGACCGCCGAAACCTATAATGGAAAACATGGTTTATCCTTGCGCCTTGATGGTTTGGAATACTCTAACAGCAATGCCAGAAAGAGGGCAATTGTCATTCATGCAGCTGATTATGTTAGTTCGGTTTTCATTCAGAAAAATGGAAGACTGGGCCGCAGTTTAGGATGCCCGTCTCTTCCAGAGGAAAACTATGATCAAATCGTGCATAAGATCAAAAATGGATCCTTGCTTTTTATCTACTATCCACAGGATGATTATTTGAAAAACTCAACTTTGGCCAACTATCAATTATAGGCCAGACCCTATTGATTTCCTCGTTTTAAAGAAATATCAAGCCATTAAACTTTTATTGATCTTTTTGACCAAACCCGGTCCTTCATATATAAACCCGGTATACAATTGAATCAGATCGGCACCTGCATCAAGTTTTTCCTTCGCATCTTCAGGCGAGTGTATACCTCCAACTCCTATAATTGGAAAAGACTTTTCGGACTTCTCTGCTAAAAAACGAATCACTTCCGTAGATCTTTCTTTGACTGGTTTTCCGCTCAAGCCTCCTGTTTCATTTTGATGTGCTGACTGAAGTCCCTCCCTGCTTATCGTTGTATTGGTGGCTATAACACCAGCGATCTTGGTCGTATTAACAATATCAATAATATCCATTAACTGACTATCTGTTAAGTCGGGGGCAATCTTTAATAGAATTGGTTTGGGCTCTTTCTTTTTAAGATTTTGGTTTTGAAGGGTTTGTAATAATTCCATAAGAGGCTCTTTATCCTGCAAGGCTCTTAGGTTTGGGGTGTTTGGAGAGCTTACATTCACTACAAAATAATCAACAACTTCAAACAATTTTTCAAAACAGATCAAATAATCGTCAATCGCCTTTTCATTGGGAGTGACTTTATTTTTACCAATGTTTCCTCCAATAATAATATCCGTTTTTCTGTTGCGCAATCTTTCCACCACAACATCGACTCCATCATTGTTAAAACCCATTCTATTGATCAAGGCTTCATCCGCTTTTAATCTAAAAATTCTCTTTTTCGGATTTCCCGGCTGTGGTTTAGGTGTGACCGTGCCTACCTCAATAAAGCCAAATCCATAATTAGAAAATTCATCAAAAAGCAAGGCATTCTTATCAAATCCCGCAGCAAGACCCACAGGATTCTTAAAGGTCAACCCAAATAATTTTCTTTCTAAAACAGGATTTTCTACTTTAAAAACACTTCTTATGATCCCAGGAATAAAAGGCACCTTCATCATACCTTTGATCATGGCGAAACTAAAGTGATGTATTTTTTCAGGATCGAATTGAAACAGTATTTTTCTGACCAGTGATTTGTACATAGATATTTAATTTAGAACTACCTCAATTCTGCTTCAAATTGCTTCTTGAATCCCTCTTGTAATTTATTCATGATCTTATCAATTTGCTTATCCGTAAGCGTCTTATTATCATCTTGTAGAATAAAGCTCATGGCATAAGATTTTTTACCTTCTGGTAGTTTGTTTCCTATATAAACATCAAAAAGATCAACATTTTTCAAAAGATTTCTTTCAGTCTGAAAGGCATAATTATACAGATCAATAAAATCTACTTTTTCATCAAGTAAAAGAGCCAGATCCCTTTTTACCTCTGGATACTTCGGTAATTCTGAAATCCTAATCTTCTTTTTCCCAACATTCGCAATGACATTGTTCCAGTTAAAATCTGCAAACAATACTTCTTGTTTGATGCCGAATTTTTTTAGAATAGCGCTTTTGACAACTCCAAACTCCACAATTTTAATCTTCCCAAGTTGCAGACTAATCCCTTCCGAGAAAATATCATTATTGGTTCTGGCATATTTCAAGCCTGTGATGCCCAACCTTTCCATTAATGATTTGACCATTCCTTTCAGATAAAACACATCCGATTCTTTGTTGGCCTGAGCCCAATGATCACTGGTTCTGTTACCTGAGAGTGCAATAGACAGATGCTTTTCTTCAGCATAACCACTATCGTATTTATGGTAGGTATTCCCAAACTCAAACATTTTGAGATTGTTATTCTTTCTATTGATATTATAAGAAAGACCTTCTAACAGGCCAAAGAGCATGGACTGTCTCATTACAGAAAGATCACCACTCAAGGCATTGAGGATTTCCACATTCTTCTCCTTATCGATATTGTCAGAGGCATCTGTATATTCGGGCTTACTTAAAGAGTTACTCATTGACTCGTAAATGCCATTAGAAATCAAAAAACCGGCCGCTACCTGCTCAATTTTCTCCGGACTCCATTTGTTAGAGCTAGAAACCGAAGTCTTGATCTTTTCAGGGATCTCGACGTTGTTATAACCATAGACCCTTAAAATCTCTTCAACTATATCTGCTTCACGAGTTACATCAACGCGATAGGCAGGAATCGTAAGCCCCAAGCCTGACTCTGTTTGATGATTGATCTTGATATCCAAAGAAGCCAGAATATCTTTTATGGTATCTGCAGGTATTTCCTCACCGATCAGCTTAAACGCCTTCTCATAAGAAAAATTCACCTGGAAATCTTCTATTTTAACAGGATATAGATCAGTAACGTCAGAAACAATCTTGCCATTGGCAATTTGAGCAATCCAAATGGCAGCTCGCTTCAAGGCATACACTACAGCATTAGGATTGATCCCTCTTTCAAACCTAAAGGAGGCATCCGTGTTCAAGGCATGCCTTTTGGCCGTCTTTCTAATAGAAACCGGATTGAAATAAGCCGCTTCCAAAAAGATAGTTTTGGTCTGTTCAGTCACTCCTGATTTCAAACCACCAAAGACACCTCCAATGCACATCGGATTACTTTCTCCGTCACAGATCATGATATCATCTTTATGCAAAGCTCTTTCAACTCCATCAAGACCGATAAATTTAGTCCCGGTTGGAAGATTTTTAACGATCACCTTGTCTCCTTTGATCTTATCTGCATCAAATGCATGCAATGGCTGACCAAGGCCGTGAAGAATATAATTGGTTATATCAACAACATTGTTGATTGGGCTAAGACCTATGGCCTGCAATTTATGCTGCAACCATTCAGGGGATTCTTCTATTTTAAGATCTGTGATAGTGATTCCTGCATATCTGGGTACCTGTTTGTGATCAGCTACCTCAACTTTAATATTAAATGTTCGCTCATCCACGTGAAAATCACTGACTGAAGGTGTATTCATTTTCGTTTGCAGCTCCTCCATCTGACTCAATCCGGCATATAGATCCCTGGCTACACCTAAATGACTCATTGCATCAGCCCTGTTCGGTGTTAATCCAATTTCAAATACCTGATCAGAATAGAGATCAAAAAGTTCAGCTGCTGCTGTACCATTTTTTGAATCCGGAGATAAAACCATAATACCATCATGCCCCTTACCTAGCCCTAACTCATCTTCGGCACATATCATTCCATGGCTAAATTCACCCCTTATTTTACCTTTCTTGATCTTAAAATCTTCTCCACTTTCAGTGTAAAGCGTGGTGCCAATCGTTGCAACAGGAACTTTTTGTCCTTTCCACATTTGGTGCTCCGCATACAATCTGTACTGGTGAACCGTCACCCAAGTCAACTTGTGTTATTTTTAAACGATCTGCATTCGGATGTTGTATACAGCTCAATACTTCCCCAACAACAACGCCTTCAAGATTGCCTTTAACAGATTCAAAAGTTTCTATACCTTCTACTTCCAGTCCTAAATCAGTTAAGATCTCACCCACTTTATCAGCGTCAAGATCAATTTTTATAAATTCTTTTAACCAATTATATGATATCTTCATCCTTCTAATTTTTAATCTTCAATATTAAGAAAATTACCCCATTTACATGAGTCTTAAGCTCCTATTTCTTCTTAATTTTTACAGCTGCAAAGATATACAATTGCATGTCGTTTCGTATAGCTATACGGCAAGAAATTTTTGCTTTTTAGAATGATTTTAAATATCAATTTAATTTCACTATTTTGCATTATTAATAATTTTGCACCATGTCAACAGAAATAACAAGAATTTTTGATTTCGCATATTATCAACTTGATAAATATAATCTCCCACGAGCCTTGGTATCTAAAACCAGCGGGCAGTGGGTATCAACATCGTCTAAAGAATTCATAGCAAAAGCAAACATTGTCAGCAGGGGTCTGCTGGCACTTGGTGTAAAGCCTGGCGATAAAATCGCACTAATCTCCACATCAAACAGGACCGAATGGAATATTATGGACCTTGCATTGCTCCAGATTGGCGCTATCAATGTTCCTATTTACCCCACCATCAGTGAAGGAGATTATCAATATATATTTAACCACGCTGAAGTTACATACTGCTTCCTCTCAGATGAGGCCCTTTTTGAAAAAGCAAATGCGATACAAAAAGAGGTTAAAAGTTTAAAAGGCATCTACTCGTTTGAAAAAATAAAAGATTGTGCCTATTGGGAGGAAATTTTTACACTTGGTTCGGATGAGTCCTTGCAGAAAAAAGTAGATGCATTAAAAAACAAGGTTAAACCAGAAGATCTGGCCACCATTATTTATACTTCCGGAACCACTGGCGTGCCAAAGGGAGTCATGCTTTCACATAACAATATTGTTTCTAACGTAATGGATACGGTAAGAGGATTGCCTTTTATAAAGGACATTAACAATGTGTTGAGTTTTTTACCGGTGTGCCATATATTCGAAAGAATGCTTCACTATTTGTATATCTATTCGGGCATTACCATCCATTTTGCGGAATCCATTGAAAAAATACCTGAAAATATTAAAGAGGTACAGCCAGAATTTATGACAGTTGTGCCAAGATTACTTGAAAAAATTTACGACAGTATTATCGCCAAAGGAGCGGCTTTGACCGGTATTAAAAAATTATTGTTTTTTTGGGCTGTCAATGTTGGTTTAAAATTTGAACCCTATGGAAGAAATGGCTGGTTATATGAGAAAAAACTGGCTTTGGCCAATAAACTGATCTTTAGCAAATGGAGAGAAGCAATGGGCGGAAAGTTGAAAAATATGGTTTCAGGCTCAGCTGCATTACAACCCAGACTCACTAGAATATTTACGGCGGCAGGAATGCAAATTCTTGAAGGATACGGCCTTACAGAAACCTCCCCGGTCATCTCAGTGAATAGTTTTGAGGGGGGTGATTTCAAAGTCGGGACAGTTGGGAAAACCATTGCCAATGTCGAGGTCAAGATTGCAGAAGACGGAGAGATTCTGGTCAAAGGACCAAATGTCATGCAGGGTTATTACAAGGACCCTAAAAAAACAGCGGAAGTGATGACCGGTGACTATTTTCACACAGGGGACAAAGGTGAAATTGACAGTGAAGGCTTCCTTAAGATTACGGGTAGAAAAAAAGAGATCTTTAAAACTTCAGGAGGTAAATACATCTCCCCTATTCTTTTGGAAAATGAAATGAAACAATCACGATTTATTGAACAGATTTTAGTGATTGGCGAAGGTCAGAAAATGCCGGCTGCTATTGTTCAGCCCAATTTTGATTTTGTAAAGGAATGGATAAGGCTCCACGATGTAAATTGCGGTCATACGCTAGAGGAAATAGCCCTTAACACTGAAGTTCATGATCGAATTATGCAGGAAATTGAGTTGGGAAATCAACAATTCGGAAAATGGGAAACCATTAAAACCTTTGAAATGACACCCGATGTATGGTCTGTAGATAATGAGCTCCTTACGCCTACTTTTAAACCCAAAAGAGAAGTCATATTAAAAAAGTACAAACATTTGTATGATAAGATTTATTCCTAAATAAAATGGGTTCATGTTTGATTGAATTCCGGGATAATTCTGTCAGATGTAGTATGATTGCTTTGAAATTTGACCATAAAATTCAAACTTAAATCCCCCTGCTTTCCTCAAAGTCATGACTTTAAGGAAATTCTCATGGGAAATGAATGATCAGGCAGGCGTATCGCCAATTATTTTAGTTGTAAATAGCTTTGGTTATTCATACATTTGTTTGCTGCAATAAAAAAATCAAATGGAACATTTTATCGTATCAGCCCGAAAATACCGCCCGCAGGTATTTAGTGATGTCGTTGGCCAACAAGCCATTACGAATACGCTGGAGAATGCCATAAAAAATAACCATTTGGCTCAGGCCTTGCTTTTTACGGGCCCAAGAGGTGTTGGTAAAACAACTTGTGCAAGGATCTTAGCAAAAAGAATCAATCAGGAAAGCATGGAGCAACCCATGGCAGACGAGGATTTTGCTTTTAATATATTTGAATTGGATGCGGCCTCAAATAATTCAGTAGATGATATCAGAACTCTTACTGATCAGGTGAGAATTCCTCCTCAGACAGGTAAGTTTAAAGTATATATTATAGATGAGGTGCATATGCTGTCTCAGGCGGCTTTCAATGCCTTTTTAAAAACATTGGAAGAACCACCTGCCCATGCCATATTTATTTTGGCCACCACAGAAAAACACAAGATCATCCCAACGATTTTATCAAGATGTCAAATTTTTGATTTTAAGCGTATAGGTGTATTGGACATCAAAAACTACCTGTATAAGATCGCCGAAGGTGAAAAAGTAGAAGCCGAAGATGATGCCTTACATGTGATTGCCCAGAAGGCCGATGGTGCGCTAAGGGATGCCTTGTCAATTTTTGATCGTGTGGTCAGTTTTTCAGGTGCTCAACTAACAAGAAAGGCAGTATCAGAAAATTTAAATGTACTGGATCATGACGTTTATTTTCAGGTAACAGATCTTTTATTGGACAATAATATTCCACAGGTATTAATTACCCTGAACAATATCATGACAAAAGGTTTTGAAGGCCATCATTTTATTATTGGTCTTGCCTCTCATTTTAGGGATCTCCTTGTTGCCAAAGATCCGGCTACGGTTCAATTACTTGAAGTTGGTGATACTGCTAAGAAGCAATATCTGGAGCAGGCAAAAAAATCCGATATTCGATTTTTGATGCGGGCCATTGATCTGGCCAATGACTGCGATCTGAATTTTAAGAGTAGTAAGAACCAGCGATTACTGGTTGAATTGACATTAATGAAAATCGCTTCCATCACTTTTGATGGCAAAAAAAAAATCTAAACGATTCATAATTCCTTCGTTTCATTTCTTAACCACCAGTAGTGCTGCTAAACCCATTTCTATACCTCAAAACATTCCAGTTCCCCAAAAACCTGTTCAAGTAAAACATCCTGAAGCGTCATCGGCTGAAATAGCAGTAAAGTCTTTAGAGGTTACACCTGCTACTCCTAAACAAATCGTAAAACCAAAACCTCTGGATCTTCAAAAGAAAGGTCGTCGCAATTCTGCCCTTTCTTTATCCAGTTTAAAAAGAAACAAAGAGGAAGAAGCAAATTTCAAAAAGAAACAGGAACAAAACAAACAAACAAAAGATCTTCCTAAAGATCCTTTTACGGAGGCTACATTTTTAACAGTATGGAATACTTATGTGAATGACCTCCATCAGAAGGGTGAAAAAATACTGTCATCAATTCTTAAGGCAGATAGCCCTAAGTTGAAAGGACATTTGATCCATGTGGCTTATCCCAATGAAATGATGAAAGTTGAGCTTTTAAAGGTTCGTCCCAAGGTACTGCGCTATATCAGAGAGAAGCTCAATAACTATGAAATCGATTTTGAGATTGTCGTCAATGAAGACAATACCAAGCGGTTTGCTTATACACCTCAGGAGAAATATGAATTACTTCGTGAGAAGAATGAAGCCTTGGCATTATTGAGAAAAAAATTCAATCTGGATCTGTAAATTCCACTTTAATCTTTTACAGTAAGTCTTAATACGGAACAAGCTGAACTATCGGCAAATCTATCCTTATTTTTACCAAACAAAACGTTTTGCCAGTTGCCTTTCTCAGTGGTTCCAATGATGAGAAGATCATATTCTGCCGAGGTAACTGATATGGATTCGATAGGGTTTTTCGCTCGTTTTACAATTACATTAGAAGGAGATGACGCTTTTTGCAACAACGCATTGGAAGCGGCTTCAATCAAGCCCATTTCATCATCTGAGGTGCCTTCGTCCACAACATGCAAAAGTGTCAGAGAGGCTTTGTAAAATATACATACACGATCGGCTATGGCTACAAAGTTTTTATCCTTTCGACCTGGTCTCAGGGCCATCACTACTTTACTGATATAACGAACTCCATTATCTCTGAAAAGTGCAAAATCAGAATTCACATGGTCAACAAACCAGCCAATAGGATTTCTGACCAAAATACCTTTATGGGCCCTGGCATCCCATCCCATGACCATCCAATCAGAATGGGTCTGTTCACTGAGTTCCTGGATGGTTTCAGACAGGTCATGAGTCACAACAGCTTCAAAGTCAATTTTGACATTCCTTGCTCTGGCCAACCCAGAAATACGTCTGGCCAAAGAATGTATCTTCGGATTGTCTTCCATTACGGCATCCAGAAAGGTCTGATTGGGCACTTCAGTAATATTTACCGCCTGTGTCACCTCTTTTTTGTTTAAGGCCGCACCCATCTCTAAGAGCATTTCTGGTGAGTTTTCATTGCCAAATAAGGGAATGACAACTCCTGCTTCAGAGGCGATCTTTCCGTCGAGTACAGAGTTATTGATCTTCGATAAATCGAGAGGTTCCCTTTTGTTGTTTCTATTCTTATTGTACAAAAGGTACAGAGCCGGACGGTGACCATACTTTCTTAAAATACCTGTTCTGGCTGTCTTTTTGCCTATTTTTAAATAAATAAGATATCCCAGTAAGACTATGGTCAAAATGGCCAGAAGCGGAATAAAGCCAAGAAAGATTAATAAAATGATTCCTGAAACTATCCCAAATATCTGGACAAATGGATATAAAGGAGATTTATAGGTTGGGTTATACCATTGGGCAGAGGTCTCCCTGAGGATAACCACACAAATGTTAACCGAGATAAACATCATCACCATAAAAGCACTCGCAAGTTTAGCGATTTTAACGACATCCAGAAATAAAATGACCAGCGCCATCGTGATGCAAGTAAGAATTATAGAAGATACTGGTGTGAGGTATTTGCTATGGATCTTTCCCATAAATTCAGGAAGTAACTTGTCCATGGCCATCGCAAAGGGAAAACGAGAGGCCGCCAGTACGCCTGAATTCGCCATTGAAATAAGCGTAACAACCCCAATTATGGCAACAATATACCCAATGTATGATCCTCCATTGATTGCTGCAATTGTATAAATGGGATGCAGATCGGTTGCTAGTTGTTCCATAGGAATGTTTCCAACTAAGGCAAAAGCGACCGAAACATAGATCAATGTCATGATAAAAAGAGAAAGGATCATGGCTCTTGGCAAATTTTTACTGGGATTTTTTATTTCACCCGCAATAGCAGCTACTTTAGTAACGCCAGCATAAGAAATGTAGACAAAGGCAACAGTAGAAATTAGTCCCATTGCACCATCGGAATAAAAGGGATCCAATAATTCAGGATCAACAGTCGGTAAACCGAAAATAAGGACCAGAGACAAAGTGATCAAAGATATGCTCACAATCACAATCTGTACTTTTCCCACCTTTTTAACACCAAATATATTGAGCAAAAGAATAAGGCCCAAAAAGAAGATAGCCACATATTTAGTAAACCCAATTGGCATTTTTGCCAGAACCGAAAGATAGGCTCCGAAACCAACCAGGGCAAAAGCACTTTTTAGCAATAAGGATAACCAAAGCCCTATACCAGCAATGGTTCCAAAAATTGGCCCAAAGGCCCGTTCAATATACAAATAAGTTCCTCCGGAAGAAGGCATGGCGGTGGCCAATTCAGATTTTGACAAGGCAGCAGGTAAAATACAAATAGCGGCAAGTAAGTAAGCAAGCCAAATCGAAGATCCGGTTTTTGCTGCTGCAATGCCTGGAAGTACAAATATACCGCTACCAAGCATTCCGCCTATACTGATGGCAATCACCGAAGTTAGATTTAGACTTCGCTCTAGTTTTTTCAAATTCTTAAAATTTTCTCTAAAATAGCCTTTTTTTTAAGAACAAGCTTAACTGAAAACCATGCATATGGAATATATATTCTAAATTTGCCACTTATAAGAATCTGAGAAAACAACAATCAAAAAGATTATGTTAGGACTGAAATTTGAAACCTCCACTTCGTGGGTAGAAGTTGCCAAAAATGGCTTGGAACAAGTGTTTACAGATCATGCATTTGCAGAACAAAAAGCGGCTTCAAATGCTGTTTCAATTATTATTAACTATTCTGAGGAAACCGAACTTGTCAGGGCCATGAGTGACATTGCCATCGAAGAAATGGAGCATTTTAAAATGGTTCATGAATTCATGGTAGCACGGGGCATGGTATTGGGAAGAGAGCAAAAAAACGACTATGCCAAGCACTTGCATTCCTTTTTCCCAAAGACGAAGGACCGCACTGATGCCTTGATACAACGTCTTCTCATCGCAGCGATGATCGAGGCCAGAAGTTGCGAAAGGTTTAAGGTATTCTCAGAAAATATTGAAGATAAAGAGCTTGCTGATTTTTACAGAGATCTTATGGTCTCCGAAGCCAACCACTATACGGTATTCCTTGGATTTGCCCGTCAGTATCAGGACAGACAGATCGTCGACAAAAAATGGGAAGGGTTACTGGCTTATGAAGCTGAATTCATGAGAAACCGCGGTACCACGGCAAGGGTCCATGGTTAACAATGACTAATTGATAAACCTAATCGATAATGGATAATGAGGTTCTTCCCCATTGTTCACTTTAATTGCATTGATCACAGGAAATACAAGACAAAGAATACCGATCGCAATCAAGCCAAGCAATCCCAATCCGATCAAAAGAATCAATGGAACACAGATCAAGGCATATAAAAACATACTTAATTGAAAATTGATGATGCCTTTACCCTGTTCATCCATATCATAGATCTCATCTTTTTTACTGATCCAAATAACAAGCGGCACAATAAACCCGCCGAATCCGGTTACCAGGTCTAACAATTGACTCAAATGAGCCAACATCAAGGTTTGTCTGTCTTCTCTCATGTAACTGTTTTTTTATTTGACGTTGAACTACTTCATTTGTTACAGGCAAATAAAATGAAATGTATGTACCTTTGCCAACAGCTGATCTAAAGATTTAATTAATGCAAGCAAGCTCAAGTATCTCACAAGACACCATCATAGCGCTGGCCACTCCCTTTGGTGTAGGTGCCATCGCCGTGATCAGATTATCAGGTTCAGCAGCTATTGATTTAGTGAACGATTCTTTCAAACCAAAAGGAAAGCACAAATCATTAAAAACAGTGGGCTCTCATACGGTTCATTTGGGCTATATCATGGACGGTGACAGAATAGTTGATGAGGCATTGGTTACCGTTTTTAAAACACCCCATTCCTATACAGGCGAAAATGTGGTAGAAATTTCCTGTCATGGTTCTGCCTATATTCAAAAGGAAATTCTTCAATTATTTCTGAGAAAAGGGGCCAGACATGCTGATGCGGGTGAGTTTACCTTAAGAGCTTTTTTAAATGGCAAAATGGATTTAAGTCAGGCAGAAGCTGTAGCCGATGTGATCGCTTCAGATTCTCAGAGCTCTCACAGTATTGCCATGCAGCAAATGCGCGGAGGCTTTTCAAATGAAATCGCTAACCTCAGGGCAGAACTATTGAATTTTGCCTCTTTGATCGAGCTGGAACTGGATTTTTCAGAAGAGGATGTGGAGTTTGCCGACAGAACTGCCTTTCAGGAATTGATTAGCAGAATTACGCAGGTCATCAAAAGACTTATCGATTCTTTTGCCTTGGGAAATGTGTTGAAAAATGGAATTCCTGTGGCCATTGTGGGAGAACCCAATGTAGGGAAGTCAACCTTGCTGAATGCTCTTCTGAATGAAGAAAAAGCCATTGTAAGTGATATTGCAGGAACTACCCGTGATGCCATTGAAGATGAAATTGCCCTGCAAGGGGTCACCTATCGCTTTATTGATACCGCCGGGATTCGCGACACCAAGGATGTGGTTGAAAATATCGGCATCCAAAAAACATTTGAAAATATTGAAAAGGCACAACTTGTATTGCACCTGATAGATGCAAGTAATAAACTAGACTTAAAAACTTATCCAAAGAAGAACGGGAGCTCCAAGAGAAATACCCTCAAAAAAAAATATTGACTTTATTGAATAAAGCTGACGCGTTAAACGATAAACAAATTGCAGAACTGTCAGCAATGCAGCCCAACTGGATCCTGATATCGGCAAAACAGAAAACCGGATTGGAAACCTTACTCAATCACCTTACTGATCTGGTAAATACAGGAGCCTTAAGTAACCAGCAAACAGTAGTGAGTAATTCGCGTCATTTTGAAGCGCTGAACAAAGCCTTTGAAGCCTTGAATGAAGTGCAAAAAGGCATGGATCAAAACATATCAAGTGATTTGATGGCCATAGATATCCGTCAGGCCCTGTTCCATTTAGGTGAGATCACCGGCGAGATTACAACTGATGATCTATTGGGTAATATTTTTGCTAATTTTTGTATTGGTAAGTAACCTAAACAACCTAATTCTTAATGATCATTTTACTTGTAAAGCCATTTTCAGAATAAATTCTAACAGTATAAACTCCTCTGGATAGCTCATCTGTTGAAATAGCCTTAAAACCTGAATGTAATTCTTTTACCTTTTGACCTATAATTGAGTAAATCTCGACTTTTTTAAGTCGTATTTGTGATTTAATAGATAAGATGCTTGATACGGGATTTGGGTATATCATTATTTGCTGAGCCAGCACCTGATCTTCAACTGACAATGCTATACTGCCTTTTCCAAAAATTTGAGTCCAATAATGCGTATAGGTAGCACCATTAAAAGTTGCATGACCAATACCCATTTCATTAGCATTGCTATTCAGCATGTTATTTAAATGGCCTGGACTATTTACCCATTGGTTAAATGTATTTGCTACAGAAGCGTATCCTGCAGCAATATTTTCTCCTCTAGGGGAGCCTGTATAACCAGCTGCTATCGTTCTTTGAGAAAAAGTTGAACCATTTAAACCTGTATGACTAAAATAATTATTACTTGCCATATCATATGAATGATCATATGCAGCCTTATTTAATTCAGCATTAAGCCTTAGGGGAGCGATACCCCTATCGGCACGTATACCATTTACAAGGCTAAGCATTTCTTCAGCCTCTTCTTGCACTGTCTGTGCATAGGCATCTTGAAAAACAACTAGAAAAAATAAGGAGAGAAATGCCCAATGCGATTTGAGTAATTTCATAATATGTATAGTCTTAACTATAAACGTGAATTACGTGTAATTAGTATAATTAGAAATTGATATAATACTATCAGAGTTTTTAACAAAATAAAGTATAAAAAATACAGTCATTGATGCCGCATTTTAATTCTTGAAAAGCTATTCATTTGATCTCTTGGTTTTGTATCAAATTGCAATTCGATACCTTGGCTTTTAGACCAGATTTCTCTGTGATATTTATTTGATATAGATACATCAAGGTTATCTTACCTTGAATGACCAGCTAATTGACATGTCCAAACAAAGATGCCAAAAACTTACTGCCAGGATTCTTATATAAGTCTTGTGGAATTCCAGCCACAATGATTTGATTATGTTGAATTACAATCATTTTATCGGCAAATGACAGCGCATCTTCTGCCTCATGTGTGGCCATTATGCAAGTTACGTTTTTTTCCTTCAAATAAGAAAACATCATTCTTCGTAAGGAACGTTTTTTAAAACTATCTATCTGTCAAAAGGGATCAATTAATAACAAAAGCTCGGGTTCTTTGGCCAAAGCTCTTGCAATAGCCACTCTTTGCTGCTGACCTCCGCTTAATGTTTTTACTTTTACTTCGGCAAAAGCAGTCATTTCGATCACTTCAAGAAGTTCTTGAGTTCTTCTTTTAGATTCTTCCGTATCAATTCTCTCAATCAATTCACATTTCTGAATTCTTTCGATGATTGACCTAACCTCTGTTTAAACAGCCTTTTAAAATAGGCGACATTTATATATAAATATCGATATATTAACACTTTACACTATTGATTTAACTTGTTTTTAACAGATTTAACAACACTATTTTTTATATTATAGTGAACATTAAAAATAAAAAATATATGAGTATTACAGAAAAGAACAAAAAATTCAAGAGAAAAGTAAAACAAATTGACCCAACCAACTTAAATAGTCATAGAAATGTCAAGAATAAAGATTTTACTATTGACAATGACACAATTAAGGAACGAAAAAATAAATCATAAGATTGACATTTATTCGTTTTATATTCCGAATGGTTTCCCATATTTAATCAGAAATATTATAGAAGAGGTTAAAGAAGGTAAGCATCAAAACCAAGTTATTGATACTTGATCATATTCATTAAAACAATCTTTAAACAGTTATTTTAATAGTTATTAAAATAACTGTTTTTCATTTATATAATAAATTTCACCATGGTATTTTGTAGGAAACATAATCAAAGAACTTATTGAAGTAACTGACAACTTTAGTCAGAAAATAATCCTATTGCCGCATATGAAGGAATATTAAAAAATTATTAGAAAGTGTAAAAAACACCCATTTTTGTAATTATTATCATTTTGATGCCATTTTTATATCGTAGAATAAAAAAGATAAATAACTTGGATATTTAATTAAAACTGGTGCATTGCTAGGATTTATATTTATATGATATTCATTGTGATGCAGATGTCCCTTTAGTATTGCCAAAATGGGATGAGCGCAAAGTACTTTCAATTTCACTCGATAGAAAACATGATTATTTAGGTTTATATTCTTGCTCCGGAAAAGAGAGAAACAATAACAATTCCAATGATAATTCCACAAAAGATGTTTGCAACTTCAGCAAATACCATTGGAAGATGCTAAAAATAGCCACTACTTTTAAACCGTATATTGATTTTTAATTCATTAAATTTAAAAAGTGAACTCAATCGTAAAAAAACGTTATAGTTTACAATATTCAATCAAACATCTAATACATGGATTCAGTAAATACTGCAGATACTCAAAATCTTACATTATTGGTATTTGAAGACCATTTAAATAATTACTTCAAGACGTTAAATGCTGTTAGCAATAGACTTGAACTTGAAGAATGCATTTTTAATGAATTTAATCACCTTATAGAATCCTTTGTTTTACTTGGAAATCAGGCTAGTGGTGTTTCTGTGAAGCCAAATGGCACGTATTTAGTTAATTATATCCTATCAGAAGACTTTAAAACAGTTATGCTCTTGCACCGAGATGTGTTCTTAGAACTTAATAAGGCTTCCATTTGCAAGCAAGAAATGGCAATGAGTGATATCCAGATTATCAGGCACTATGAAGCTTCTAAAAACGTACTAGAAAAGAAATTAGAGGATTTTAAGAACCTCATCGTTTCAGAGAAAGAAAAAAATTATGATCATGAAGCTGCATTAAAACGAGTTGCTTTAAAAATATCGCATCAAAAAAACCCATGGGATATTTATAAATCACAATACGATACCATAACAAGTCAGATGATAGCAATTGATGCACAAAAAGCATTGGCTTTTACTTCGATTGAAATCTTTAATAATCTAAAAGAAGTCGTCATTGGCTTAACCAACAAGCATAAAGCAATGGTTGGGAAAATTAGTGACAATATAAATCATATTTCAAAAAACACTGTAGAAAACAAAAATAATGATGAACTTATTGACTACGCAGAAGAACAGCTAGCACAACAATCAATCATTGAAAATAAGCATTATTCGTTTTCTGAAACTGTAAATAATCAAATTAATCAACTACAAAAAATTGAAATCCCTATAGGATCAATTGAAGGTTTATTAACTGTAAGGGATATGGACCTTAAAAAGAGAACTCAAAAATGGTTTGACTACCAAATACTTCCTGAGTTTATGGATTTAATTGGTCTGGAAACTAATTTGATTCATAAATATAGCCTTTCACTTATCAATCTTAAAAATAGTTTACAACTTTCAAAAGATAAAGCTGATGACACAAAGTTTAATAGTGTTATAAGTACCTTATCTCATTTAGAAAATGATATAAAAGAGATAAAAGAAAAAGGTGAGGTGATTTCGAATTCTCTTGAAAATAAGGTAAATAATGAATTGTTAATTAGTAATCTTATTAAAGGCAAACACTTTCTAGATGTGACTTTAAATTCTTCTTTAAATGTTGAAGGCAGTACGTTCTTAAAAAACATAAAAGAGAAAGTTCAAAAAGGAACATCTTACTTTAATTCTCAATATAAAAAATCCTTGCGCTATGAAGCTTTGTCTAATATGGAACTTTCTACGCAATGTATAGCGCATAGAATGTTTCAAGATGAAAACACGCATTATGATTCGTTATTTCTGAATAAGCAATTCATTGGAGATTTATTTCTTGTGCCTCGAAAGCGTCAAGAAAATAAACTCAAGCAAATTGTTGACCATTGGAATCTTGGGCTAAATAAATCAGTATTGGTTTCAGGCGATAGGTTGAGCGGTAGAAGTACATTTTTAGACTATTCTGCAAAGAAGCTTTTTGGAAAAGATATTGTTACGTTAAAACCAAATAGCGATGCCACTATTGATGGCAGAAAATTTAAGACTTCAAATGATTTAAAAGAAGCACTTCAATATGTCAAAAACAATAACATCAAAAGTACTCGACCGATTATTCTTGTTGATGATTTAGAATTATGGAGAGATACCAAACACAGTTTACTTTATAACATAAGAGCATTTATTAATTTTATTGAAACTGAATCTGACGACGCTTTTGTCATGGCTTCGACAACTAACATGATGATTAACCAGCTGGATCATCGTTTAAATTTTTCTAGCGCTTTTACCCACATCATTAATGTAAATGAAACGGATGAAGATGAAATAGTAGATGCAATTCTATTACGTCATGGTGCAGCACACAGGGATTTAATTTTTGAAAACTTAGAGGTCATTTCAAATAATAAATTACGTGTGCTTGCGCATAAACTATCGAAACAGAACGCATATAACATTGGCAATACGCTTCAGTCTTGGACCTATAATACCTTTGTTCAAGATAATGAGAAAGTGGTTTTTAAAGATTCTTATTTAGAGTTTCTAGATTTCTTCACATCCCAAGAAGTTATTATACTTAAGCAAGCTTTAATCTTTAATTACATATCAGAATATGGCATTAAGAATGCTACAACTACATCTTTTGATACTAAGTTTAAATCTGCATTAAGACGATTAATGAATACAAAAGTACTCATGCGAAATATCAATGGCAATTTATATATAAACCCTGTTGTTGTTAATGACGTAACAAAAATTATAAACAACAAAACAAATATTTAATATATGGAAGCTAATATCTCTTGGTTTAACTTCTTAACCATTATAGCCATCTTAATTGGAGTCTTTATTCTTCTGAGAATAACATCAAAATTATTGCCTCATATTTTCAAAAGAAAGTCAGTGATTAATAAATCTACGGAAGTCATAAATAAGACCATTGAAGTCTATAAGCCTTTCGCAATTTTAATAGTTCTCTTGAGTTTTGTCAGTATAAATTACAAAGTTCATGGTGTCCTACTTTTATTGTTTCTAATCGTGACATTTTCACATATAAAACGCTATATCTATGGTGTTCTATTTAAAATAAATCCTTTGGTAAATATAGGCTCCAATATGTCGACCGGTAAATTTAAAGGGCATATAAGTAGGTTTCTCTTTTTCGGAATAATTATAAATGAACATGACGGAAACAGATTTGTCAATTATTCATATATAGATAAAAATGGGTTTAGCATCAATCAAAATGACAATACCTCTCTGAGAAGAACTATTTACGTCCATGACCAAGAAAATACAGTACCAATTCTAGACCTTCTTTTTGAGAATCCTAATATTGATTTCAAAAACAAACCCATCATAAAAAAAATTCCAAATGAAGAAACGTTACAACTGCAAATTGCTTTAGAAAGTGGTGCTACAATGGAGTCTTTAATCGCATATTTGAATCAGAATAATATAAATGCTAGCTCAACTAAAAATTAACAGACATGGAAGTTTTATCATCATATAACCTTATTATTGAAGTTTCATTAATCATTATTATTTCTTTTATTTTTAATGGAGTCTCTAAGAAAACAAATATTCCTTCAGTTCTTATGCTTATTATACTGGGGGTAGGTCTTCAATATGCATTAAATTATTTTACAACTGATCAACTTAACTTTTTACCAATTCTTGAAGTCTTAGGTATTGTTGGACTTATAATGATTGTCCTTGAGGCTGCTTTGGAACTGGAGCTCAAGCGAGAAAAACTCATGCCAATATTAAAATCTATGGCAATAGCTTTAATAGGACTCATCGCTTCAGCATGGGTTGCAGCTTTAATTTTATATCATTTCATCCCAGAAATGACAATGCAATCCGCATGGCTTTATGCAACACCATTGTCAATATTATCTAGTGCCATTATCATTCCAAGCGTAAGTGTTTTAAATGAGAAGAAAAAAGAGTTTCACATATACGAAAGTACCTTTTCGGACATTATGGGAATCATGATGTTTTATTTTCTAATTGGCAGATTAAATCCGGCTGAAGATTCTGGTGTCATCGGTTTTACAGGAAACATTATCCTTACTATTGTAATCTCATTGATAGCAAGTTATGCGATAATCATAATTTTTCAAAAGATAAAAAGTCAAGCAAAACTATTCTTACTAATTGCGGTGTTACTATTACTCTATGCACTTGGTAAAAAATTGCACTTATCGTCACTTATTATCATTCTTATTTTTGGATTGGTAATTGCCAATATGAAACTCTTTTTTAAAGGAAAATTAGCTAAATACTTAGAGTTTAAAAAAGCACATCAAATCTATCATGAGCTACATATTATTACCTTAGAAACAGCTTTTGTAGTTAGAACATTCTTCTTTGTCATTTTTGGATTAACCATTGCTATTACTTCACTTTTCGATTTAAATGTCGCAATAATCAGTCTTCTGATTATAGCATCGATCTATATCATTCGATTCATCATTTTAAGAATTTTTGTGGGAACTGATATTTTACCGCAGTTATTTGTAGCTCCTCGTGGTTTAATTACAGTATTACTTTTTTACGCGATCCCAAAGGAGGTGCAAATAGCAACTTTTGAACCTGGTATCCTTCTTTTTGTCATTATCGGTACAAGTTTAATAATGACTGGTGCAATGATTTTTGATAAGAAACGAAGCTCTAGATCTACACAATTAGCAAATTCTAAACAAGTAGGAAATATAAAATGGAAAGCTCCTTCAATTGATAGAACGGAAGTTTAATAGAGACGGAAGCTAAACAACTATCAATATCAGAACCGATATACATTTTCTAAAATAAATTATTTTGTAAGATCAATACCCTAGTGCTATTAAATAGGACTGCAATAATGGAAATGATAGTTTATCTTTTAAATATAACGATAATCGATGAAGAATGAGAATAGAGAGCTTTACCTTTCTTGGTTCTAATTTAGACAGAAGACCGGCTTAGATTTGATAAAAGAATTATAAATCAAACATCAAAACTGAAGAGAAAAGACAGGTTATTTTCGTTTCATTTGATTACAATGCTCTTGTAAAAAGCCTAGCATCATATTCAATCGGTAATGCAAATTAGTCATCTGTATTCTAAGAATAAAAGTTTGTTTGACCTCAATATATTGAACAATTGCTAACTGAAATCCTTTTGTACCCTAGATAGTTAACATACAGTTCATCAGTATTTATTATTTTATCTATCAGAAAGTAAAAAGTTCAATAATGACCGTTTAATTGTTAAAAACTGTTAAATTTTTGCATTTCTGCTAAATATCTTTATATTGAATACATGATGATCAAGCAATACAATTCAATTTCTTCTGTTAACTAGGCCCTAATAAGGTCTATGTTCCTCTATTTATTATTTAACGCCAATTTTAATTAATTTCTTTCAAATCTTAATCCTGAGTAAGGGTATGATTCTATGCTCCTGCATAAAATGGAAAGATTGAAGAACATCTTATAAACTTTAAAACACAATAATTATGGAAACTATATCAATAGATAAAAAACAAAAAACATTTAGAAAACTTGGATTTACGTATTTGGAAACTGCTGAAATCGTAATTGCTCTCAAGCATTTGTTTGCCAACTACCAAATTCATTATAACAAACTGAGAAATTTTCACTGGAATGTTGAATCACAGGATTTTTTCGAGTTACATCAGGAATTTGAAAATGAATACAATAAGGTAAACGAGCATATTGATATTATAGCTGAAAGAATCCGTGTGTTTGGATTAAAACCTTCAATGAGCATTGAAGATACTTTAGAGATGTCTGACATCAAACAAGTCCCATCAGAGAAAATGGAGGCATCTGACATGGTTTATGAACTTATAAAAGATTACGGTATCCTGCATGACAAAATGCTTGATGTTGTAAATGCCGCCCTGGAATCCGGAGATAATGTTACCGAGCAGATCATCACTGAATTTATGAGAGACCTTGAAAAAAGAAACTGGATGTTTACTTCGTGGTCGAAGTCCTAATTAAAATGGATACTCGCTGGAGTTTTTTGATAGCAAACAAGTAAACCATTTTAGTAATTAAAAAATCACTTTTCATCATGCAGGAGAATATCATTCAAATAACCACCAAGCTTCAAAGCTGGTGGGATGTCTTTATAGAAAATTTACCAAATCTGGGAGTAGCATTTCTTGTCCTTGTGACCAGCTTCTTTTTATCAAGGTTAGTATTTAAAGGGAGTTACAGATTAATTTCTAAAAGAGTCCCACAGGAGTCCGTATCTAAATTAATAGCAAGGGTATTTTCATTTACCGTTGTTTTAGCCGGTCTTGTGCTTGCCCTGGTAGCCTTAAATCTGGGCAAATCAGTTACGGGACTACTTACAGGTGCTGGAATATCAGGTATCATTATTGGTTTGGCCTTACAAGGAACACTTTCCAACACCGTTGCCGGAATCGTACTTTCTTTTAGAAAAAATATACGAGTTGGAAACTGGATAGAGACCAACAATTATTCTGGTGAAGTGATTGATATTGATTTAAATTTCCTGGTCCTCAGAGAATCTGACAACAATATGGTGATCCTACCCAATAAAAAGGTTATGGAGAATCCGTTTAAAAATTATTCTTTGACATCTAAAATGAGGGTTGTGATTGAATGCGGAGTTGCCTATGACTCGAATCTTGAAGAAGTAAAATCGATTACTACATCGGTAATCAATACACATTTCAATCAGGATGAGATCAATGAAAAACCGGAATTTTATTATACTGAATTTGGAAGCAGCTCGATCAACTTTATGAGTCGATTCTGGATTTATGGAAAAAGCGGTATCGATAAACTGAAGGCAAAAAGTAAAATCATCATGGAACTGAAAAAGGCCTTTGATGAAAATAACATCACGATCCCCTTCCCTATCAGAACTTTACATATGGATGACACATCTCTAAGATCATCAAAAGAGATTCAAAATCTTATAAATTCTAATTAGATCCCGAGATAAAATTATATGTTGGAAAGCCGAGAGAAATCTCGGCTTTTTTTTTGGTTTCAGAATAAAACCAGATCTGAATGTTAACCGTTAAGATGAAATCTTAAATACACAGAGGTGAACCTTTCAAGATATTCATGATGATTTGAAAAAATAACCTGATCGTTAAAGTTGAGTTCAATCAACCAATGGGTTCCCTTAAAATAAGTATTGATCACCTTAGCTCTCCACTCAGAGCTTTCTACAATTTTTATTTGATGAGGATATAATAATTCCTTTTTACCCTGTATAAAAATCTCATTAACATCATCAAACAAAGATGCCACATACTTACTGCAAGGATTCTTATATAAGTCTTGTGGCATTCCAGCTGCAACGATTTGATTATTTTGAATCACAATCATTTTATCGGCAAATGACAACGCATCCTCTGCATCATGTGTGGCCACTACGCAAGCTATGTTTTTTTCCTTCAAATAAGAAAACAGCATTCTTCGTAAGGAACGTTTTTTAAAATTATCTATCTGTCCGAAGGGTTCATCCAATAACAAAAGCTCAGGTTCTTTGGCCAAAGCTCTTGCAATAGCCACACGTTGCTGCTGACCTCCACTTAATGTTTTTACTTTCACATCCGCAAAAGCAGTCATTTCGATCACTTCAAGAAGTTCTTGAGTTCTCCTCTTAGATTCTTCCGTATCAATTCTCGACAAAAATTTAGAAATATTATCTGATACACTGGTGTAAGGCATCAAATCAAAATCCTGGGCGACATATTTAAAATATTTCATGCCTGGAATCAAATGAAAGGCCGGACCAAGAACCTGATCCTCGTGCCAAAAAATAGAACCTTCCTGTACATCCAACAAACCGTAAATGACTTTTAATAAGGTAGATTTTCCACAGCCGCTTTCACCCATAACGCATAAATGTTCCCCTTTTTTCAAAGTGAAGTTGATACCTTTTAACAAGGGCTTTTGTTTATTATATGTAAATGAAATGTCGTTTACCTGTAACATCTTGCAAAAATATATTTTATATCCTAAACATGCAGCATTTACTAAAAGAGTTGATCATGTGTTCTGGTCCTTCTTAAAATAACCCATATCCCCGCAGTTCACAGTACTATTTTTGTACTTTTATGGAACGTTTTTAGTTTTTTAGTCTTCCTGAAGGGAAGAAAGTTTGATAAGACAAGAACGATTGATATGTTCAAAATAGGTTTTCTCGGTAATAAACAATACAAAATCAATGGAAACAAGACAAGAAATTAGAATGAGAAAAACACTTTATTTGCTGTTCGTTATCCTACTTTATCCCTGTGTGATGATCGCTCAAAATGTGTTTGAGGTAAACGGTTTTTGTATCGCTGCACCTGAACATAAGGGAGTTGAAAAGTTTGTTAATTTTATTGAAAATGAACTTGCGCCGGCTGGAATAAACACCCTTGTTCTAAGAGTTGATTTCAATTATGAATACAAATCAAGACCCGAGCTGCAAGATGAAAACCCACTTACTAAAGTAGATGTCAAAAAGATTGTAGCAGCATGCAAAAAGAATGGTATCAACCTAATTCCTCAGGTCAACCTCTTGGGGCATCAAAGTTGGGCTGAAAAGACGAATAAGCTATTGGAAGTTTATCCTGAATTTGACGAAACACCACATATTAAAATTCCTGAAAAATATGAATGGCCCAATGACGATGGTTTATACTGCAAGAGCTATTGTCCTCAACATCCTGAAGTACATGATGTGGTGTTCGATGTAATGGATGAGATCATGGAAGTATTTGAGGCAAATGCTTTTCATGCTGGATTAGACGAAGTATTTTATATCGCAGACCCACAATGCCCTCGTTGCAAAGGAATGGATCCGGCAACTTTATTTGCCAAAGAAGTAACACGGTTAAGCAACCATTTAGCTACAAATGAAAACCGCTTATGGATGTGGGGGGATCGATTGATCGACGCCTCAACTTCAGATATTGGTATGTGGGAAGGTAGTATGAATAATACCGCAAGAGCCGTTGATATGATCCCTAAAACAGTTGTCATATGTGATTGGCATTATGAAAAAGCCATTCCTACACCAGCATATTTCGCATTAAAAGGGTTTGATGTGATCGCCTGTCCATGGAGAAAACCTGAGGTCGCAGAAGCACAAGTTCAAATGATGGCTGATTTTAAAAACAATTCCACTACCGAGACAGGTAAAAAATATTTAGGAATGATGCAAACTGTATGGTCTTCTGCCGAAAGCTTTATGGATGATTTTTATAATCCTTCTATTCAGGATGAAAAGGGTAGTCAAACAGCATGCTTGAAAGCCATGACCATGGCCATCAAAAAGTTGAACTAAGATTCTATTTGATTTAAATAAGGATCATTCAGAATCACCTCTTTATATCCATACAGCTGTAAATCAAATGGTTGTTCAAAACTTTTATGTCATAGCTTTTTTTCTAGTTATCTTTTTACTAAATTTATCGAGCTCATCAGGTTTTTGTTCAAACGATAAAAGAGAATAGCTTTTCATGAAGAACCAATTCTTGATATCTCAAAATTTAGCATAATTCTATTTTTAAAAATTTAAATCATGGCAGATTATAACCTAAACATTAACGGAAAAAGTCAACAAGTTCAGGTTGATCCAACAACTCCCATCCTTTGGGTACTGCGGGACCACTTGAAATTAGTGGGCACTAAATATGGTTGCGGTATAGCTCAATGTGGATCTTGTACCGTTCATCTTGGAGGTGTAGCGGTGCGTGCCTGTTCAGTCCCTGTTTCTGCCGTAGGGAACCAAGAGATTACCACTATTGAAGGCTTGTCAGAAAATGGCGACCATCCTGTTCAAAAGGCTTGGATAGAGCACGATGTATACCAATGTGGCTATTGCCAGGCTGGACAAATTATG
This sequence comes from uncultured Flavobacteriaceae bacterium, assembly GCA_963780405.1. Lineage (GTDB taxonomy): Bacteria > Bacteroidota > Bacteroidia > Flavobacteriales > Flavobacteriaceae > Lutimonas. The sequence continues at coordinate 155,650 of CAWABX010000001.1, read as the reverse complement.
CAAGCCAGTGCATTTTTAAATAATACCCCAAATCCCAGTGATGAAGAAATCGATGCGGTGATGGACGGTAATATTTGCCGTTGCGGCACCTATACCAGGATCAAGAAAGCAATCAAGACTGCGGCGAAACTGAAAAACGCTTAACCCAATTCTTTCGATCCATCCATTAACTGTATTCATTCACCATAAATTCAAAACAATGACAATCGTAAAAACAACATTTGGAAGACGCTCTTTTTTGAAAAGCTCTGCCCTTGCCGGGGGAGGATTGATGCTCGGTTTTAGCTGGCTGGCATCTTGTAAACCAACTCCTGAACAAGTCCTTAACATGCCGAAGGAATGGTTTGATATCAACGCCTATCTGAAAATTGGTGAAAACGGTTTGATCACCATCATGTCTCCGAATCCTGAAATTGGACAGAACGTCAAAACTTCAATGCCTATGATCGTAGCGGAAGAACTTGATGCTGATTGGAATAAAGTCATTGTAGAACAGGCCGCATTGAATACAGATCTTTTTACTCGTCAACTGGCAGGAGGAAGCCAGTCTATCCGTCAAGGTTGGGGAAGTCTTCGCATGGCAGGGGCTTCGGCACGGCATATGCTCAAGGAGGCTGCAGCTCAGGCATGGCAGGTTCCAGTTGAAGAAATTACTACTGAGGAAGGTGTATTGACCCATGCAGGTAGTGGCAATTCAGCAGGTTATGGAGAAATGGCCTCTGCTGCATCACAAATTCCTATTCCTGAAGAAGTAGCCCTTAAAGAATTATCAGACTTTAAAATTATTGGAACGTCAAGAAAAAATGTGGACGGACCAAAAATAGTAACCGGTCAGCCTTTGTATGGATTAGACTATGACCGTGATGGAATGCTTGTTGCCATGATAGCCCACCCACCTGCCTTCGGGATGAAACTGAAATCAGTTGATGATACTGTTGCTAGAGCAATGCCTGGAGTCAAAGACGTTTTCACGATAAAAACCTACAATGAAGACTATCAGTTACAATGGTCTGACGTGAATACTTACCCAGATCTGGTCGTAGTGGTCGGAAATTCAACATGGGAGGTATTAAATGCAAAAAAAGCACTAAATATTCAGTGGCAATCTATTGGATCTGATCAAAAAGATGTTCCTTCAGCTTTGGAGAACTCTAGCGGACATATGGCCTTGATGCATGAAATGCAAGCCAAAAAAGCTGAGGTAAAACGCAAGGATGGAGATCCGGAGGCTGTATTTAAAAAAGCAGCCAAAATCATAGAACGAACTTATTCTTGTCCTTTTCTGGCTCATAATACCATGGAACCCATGAATTTCTTTGCTGACGTTACAGATGGTAAAGCAGAGCTCGCCGGACCAATACAGACTCCTGAATTTATGGAAAAAACGGTTGCTGCTCGATTAGGTATGGAGTTGGAACAAGTTGATGTCCAAATGACACGTATGGGAGGTGGTTTCGGAAGGAGGCTTTATGGACACTTTATGGTTGAAGCAGCTGTTATTTCACAAAAAATGAAAGCTCCGGTTAAGTTGATCTATACGAGAGAAGACGATATGACGACTGGTATTTACCGTCCCGCTTATCTGGCTACATATCGAGCAGCCCTTAATGAAAATAACGAGCTTGTTGCTTTTCATGTTAAGGCTGGTGGAATTCCAGAAAGTCCGCTCTTTGAAAATCGTTTCCCTGCTGGAGCCGTTGATCATTACCTGGCAGAGGCTTGGACAGCATCTTCCAATATAACTGTGGGGGCATTTCGCGCCCCAAGATCAAATTTCATAGCAGGCGCTGAGCAATCTTTCCTGGATGAAGTAGCTGAAGAAATGGGTAAAGATCCGATTGACTTCCGTTTAGAACTTTTACAAAAAGCCAAAAATAATCCCGTTGGAGATAAAAATGATTATGAAGCCGAACGTTATGCCGGAGTTCTGGAATTGTTAAAAGAAAAGTCAAATTGGGGGAAAGAACAGCCCAACTTGCATCGCGGTGTTTCTGCCTATTTCTGTCATAACAGTTACGTGGCACAGGTATTGGATATGGTTGTAGAAAATGGTTCTCCTGTAATTGACAAGGTATATTGCGCTATTGACTGTGGCATTGTTGTGAATCCCGATGCCGCAACCAATCTCGCTGAAGGTGGTGTGGTAGACGGCATAGGACACGCCATGTATAGTGAAGTGACCTTTAACGAGGGTGTTCCAGGGCAGGATAACTTTGACAAGTATCGTCTTATCCGACATAGTGAGGCACCAAAATCCATCGAAGTACATTTTGTAGAAAGCGAGATAGACCCGACTGGTTTAGGAGAACCACCATTCCCTCCTATCATGGGCGCTGTTGCAAATGCCCTATACAAAGCCACAGGTAAACGCTTCTATGATCAACCATTTATGGGCAGTAACTCAAAAGTCTTAGGATAAACATTGCAGTCAATTATTTACAAGCGTCATCACAACATCCTTTAATTCGATTGATTTTCCTCCTGGAATATCGGTTGAGAGGATTTTTAATTGACACAAGCCTTTCTCCAGATCAAAAACCCCGGCATTGGCCAGGATCCAGTCAGTTTCTGGAGCCTCCTGTTGCCTTGGAATACGGTCCAAACTCATCTTTTCGGTATGTTCAAAAGTTTCAAGCTGCTCTAATAAAACACGCTTCCCCCTTATTTCAATTGCTAACTTGGCACCCGCATCTGGTTTCCCGAGGGCATACTTCAATTCGATCTTATAACTCCCTGATTCAATTATATCCAGATCCCAAACTGCATACGCAGAAGTTTTGGTCCAGTCATCGATCCAGTCATGTGCCCATCCATACATACTGTGATAGGCTATTCCTGTTTGTCTTCTGTCTTTCCTAAATTCAAATGGCGGATACAAATTAGCCTCATGTGCAGGTAAAATACTTATGGGATAATCTGAATAACCAACCGGAATTTCTTTCCTGTCTTGTTTAGCAGGCATAGCACTGATCCAATTGCTATAGTTCGCTTGCAGGGAATCGTAAATACCTGGGAACAGATCTCGAATATTTTTCTTTTGCCCGGGATCTTTATTCAAGTGATACAATTGATCATTGATCATCAGGTATTCATTTGATAATAATCGTTGATTTCCTCCCCATTCCATATAGAGATTACGAGCAGGCAAAGTTTGACTATGATCCAGCAATGGCTTAAAATTGATCCCATCCAGATCCTTGTCTTCCTCATAATCTATGTCCAACATTGACAAAAGGGTAGGCAACAAATCTATATGAGCCAAGGGATATGAAATCACCTCTCCAGATTTAATATTGTTTTTCCAATTGATCATAAAAGGAACCCTGACTCCTCCTTCATCTACCTGACCCTTCCTTCCTTTCAATCCATGATTATACCTTAAATTCATTGGACCATTATCAGAAAGGTATATGATAATGGTATTGTCACGAATATATAATTGATCAAGTTCCTTCAATAATTCACCTATATGATCATCAATATTCTCCCCCATTCCATATATGGTCGCATTAAAATCATCAGCTCCTTTGCTTTTATATTTATCAAAATATCTATCCGGAACCTGCAAAGGCGTATGGGGCGTTTGATAAGGCAGGTAACATAGAAACGGGGTTTCTGATGCGGCGTTTTTCTTGATAAAATTGATGGCTTCTTTTGTCAGGACATCTGGCAAATAGCCTTCTGCATAAAAAGGTGCTCCATTCTTTTCTATAGTTGTGTCAAAATAGCTTGACCAATGCCCTGAAGTAAATCCTACAAAATCATCAAAACCCCTGCCCAAAGGATGGTAAGGATAATGGGCTCCGTTGTGCCACTTTCCAAATATTCCCGTGGCATAGCCATTTTTCTTTAGGATATCAGCCAAGGTTACTTCATCCAGATTCATATTTTCTCTTCCTCGTGTTACCCCGGAAACTCCGGTTCTTTGATGATACCTCCCGGTTAACAAGCTGGCTCTGGTTGGGGCACAAACCGGACTCACATAAAAATTTTCAAAAAAAACACCCTCCTTGGCCAATAGGTCCAGGTTTGGCGTTTCTGCCATGGGGTTTCCCATAAGGGATAAGTCACCATAGGCTTGGTCATCTGTCAGAATCAATAAAATATTAGGGCTTTTTTTACTTTTAACGGCCTCTTTATCTTGTTTCTTAGCACAACCATAAAAAATGGTCGTAAACAGGAAGAACCAAATAGTTACTTTAAAAAATTTATCAAACAGGGACATGACCTATATTTTAAAAATATATTATCTAAATTCGAAAGAATCAAGCTCTTTTTTCATCAAGTTCAGTACTGATACCTTGCATAAAAAGATCACTTAATTTATACCTGATCAAAAATACGGCTGACAATAAGGCACCAACTGCGGGATATATACTAATCATCAAACGAATACCTTTTAAGGATTCTGTTGTCTGATCAGCATTGGCCTCGAAGCCGTAAGCTGCTAATAACCAGCCCGTAATAGCACCTCCAAGTGTCCAACCCATTTTTTGAGACATAGAGGAAGATGAAAAGACAAGACCCGTGGCCCGTCTACCAGTTTTCCATTCAGAATAATCAGCGATATCTGCATACATGGACCAGATGAGAGGAAGTACGATTCCCGAACAAACTCCCATGATGATATTCAATCCAAAAATCAAGCCTATAGAATTGGGATCAACAAAATAGAATATGACACTAAAGACAGCAGCGACCGACATAGCGGCCATAAATACCGTTTTTTTACCAAATTTTGCTGAGGCCGATTTTGCCAACAAAACACCAACTAAATTTGTCACTAACCACAGCGTCATATAAGCACCCGCCAGTTTATCCCATTCAACTTCTCCAAAATATGGCAATGTCTGATCTTTTACAAAATACTTGAAGTAGTACATAATACTACCATCCCTCAAAGAATTAAAGATCAAGACCGAGATACCAGCTGCCAACATAATAAACCACTGACCATTTTTTGCCAGATCTTTTAAGTCGTTTTTTATAGAGGTTTCTTGTTCTAATGGTTTCACTCTTTCTTTTGTCCACAAAAAAGTCATGATAAAAAAGAAAGCCGCCAGAACCGCGTATATGCCAACTGTATACTGATAACTTTGTGCGTCATTTGATCCTGAATTTTTAAAATAATCCAATAAATAAGGAACCGTGGCCGTCATAAAAATACCACCCGAATAAGCACCAATAAATCGAAATGAGGCTAATGATGTTCTTTCTTTAGTATCAGAGGTCATTACCCCCATTAAGGAAGAATAAGGGACATTAATAGCAGTATAGACCATCATCATCAGCGTATAAGTTATATAGGCATAAAGCAGCTTGCCTGAAGGACCGAAATCCGGAGAGGAAAAAGTCAATACACCAATAATGGCAAAAGGCATGGCCACCCATAAAAGATAAGGCCTGAATTTCCCCATACTCGTTCTAGTCCTGTCAGAAATAATACCCATAATAGGATCATTCAATCCATCCCAGAGACGCGTGAGCAAAAACATGGTTCCAACAGAGGCAGGCGATAATTCAACTACATCAGTATAATAAATCATGAGGAACATGGAGAACAATTTCCAAAACATAGAGGAGGCAAAATCTCCAAAACCATAGCCTATTTTTTCCTTTAATTTAATTTGTTCATTCATGATTTATCGATCAATTTATCAATTCGTTCTATTAATTCCATCATGGCTCGTCCATTATGATAGGGGCATTTCCAAAACCCTGCTTTGTCCTCACTAACAATCGGAATATTATTTGCATTTACCCGCCAGTACCATTCTCCATTCTCTTTATCCTTTAAAAAGTTCTTTATAAAGATCCATAAATTTTCAACTTGCTCAAGATAAGTGTTCTGTCTATCCAATTCATAGGCATCCAGGAAACCCACCATGGCCTCTGCCTGGGGCCACCAATGCTTGTCAGTATCAAGCTGAGCGCCTTTGATTTCATAAAAAAGAGACCCATCTTTATCCAAACCTTCATTTAGGGTAGACAATACCAGCTGTTTTGTGATCGAATGAACCTCTTTATCCAAAGCGCCATTGTTGATCATCATGCTAGCCTCATTCATCAACCAGGCCCCTTCTATATCGTGTCCAAAAGAGATTTCCTCAAATTGAGACTTCCAGTTGAGGCTAAAAAAAAGCTTAAGGTGTTTGGTGTTTGGATTATATATTTTTCTGCAAAAAATTTGTAACAGAGATGAAAGCGCTGTTTTGAGTTTTTCATTGGGCCAAACACTGTAAAGGTTGGTATAAGGTTCCAAAATATGCAAATGGGTGTTCATAGATTTAGGGGTATTCAAATCCTTAAGACTAAGTCTCATATCCTCGATTTTCTTCCAGTCCTTAGTTAAAGCTTCAACATAACCCGTGTTTTTGAAGTCCCAGAATTTCTCCTCAAGGATTTGATATAAGGCCTTGGCATAGTCCAAACTTTCCTCCTGACCAAAAGCCTTGAAATATTCAGTAAAAGCATAAACACCAAATCCTTGAACATAAGCTTGCTTCTTTCTATCCAAAGGGTTTCCCTTATTATCAAGTTCCCAATAAAGTCCTCCATTTTCATGATCCCAAAAGTACTTGATCAAATAATCATAAGCCCTTTTCGCCATGCTTCTATAGACATCCACATGAGTGGTTCTATAAGCAGCCGAGAAAGTCCATAAGATTCTTGCATTGAGAATACAACCCTTCGACGCTTCAGGGTTAATGTTTCCAAAATGATCCATACTGCCTATAAAGCCTCCATTCTTCTCATCCAGGCATTTTGTTGACCAAAACCCCAGTATACTGGTCAACTCCTCTGAAAATTCACTTTTTAGTTGAAGTAGTCTTGAAATATCTTGTTCACTCATGTGTCAAAGCTATAATTTTAGCGTATTGTTTCACTTAATGATTCATTCAAATCGACAAGCTCATTAATGGTTTGTACAGACAAATGTGAATGTAATTTGTCTTCAGGAGAATTCATACAATAATCAAGTAACCTGTCAATACTTGAGGTAGCGACATGCATTCGTGTATCCGAAGAAGCATAATAAATATATACTTTTCCATCATCATCCTGAATCCAGCCATTTGAAAAAACAACATTTGCAACATCTCCCTCACGCTCTTCCTTTAAAGGAGCGATCAAATGTCCGTGCGGCTTATGTGTGACGATCCATGGTTTTTCCAGGTCCGTCATAAACATGTATAAAGTATACCTTAAACCAGCTGCCGTATTTCGCACTCCATGGGCCAAATGCAACCATCCTTTTTCTGTTCGAAAAGGAGCAGGTCCCAGCCCGTTTTTAACTTCATAGATCGTATGATAGGTTTTTGCGTCAACAATGATTTCTTCTTTTACTTCAGGATTTTCAATGGTATCAGATAGTCCAAAACCAATACCTCCTCCTTTTCCAGTATCAATAAAACCGTCTTGCGGTCGGGTAAAAAACGCGTATTTCCCATCGATCAAATGAGGAAACAATACCACATTTCTTTGCTGCCCCGTCGTAGAAATAAGGTCGGGGAGTCTTTCCCAGGACTTCAGATCTTTTGTTCTTGCAATTCCCGCTTCCGCCATGGCTGTTGAAGTATCTCCTATAGGCGCAGATGGATCTTTTCTCTCTGTGCAAAAAACACCATAAATCCAACCATCGTCGTGCTGGGTTAAACGCATATCATAGACATTTGTGTCCCAATTATCAGTTTGAGGAATGGTAATGGGCCTTTCCCAAAATTTAAAATTATCTATACCGTTATCGCTCTCCGCTATGGCAAAAAATGACTTTCGATCATTACCTTCAACACGGGCGACCAATAAGTATTTATCATTTAATTTGATGGCTCCTGAATTAAATACAGCATTAAAACCAATGCGTTCCATAAAAAATGGATTCCTTTCCCGATTGAAATCAAAACGCCAAGTCAATGGAATATGATCCCTTGTTAAAATAGGATTTTCATACCTTTCATAAATACCGTTTGTACTGTAAATAGCTTTATTCGGTCTACTTAAGAGCTCTGTATGAGCTTCAGAAACTCTGAAATATCTTTCTTTAAAATTTGTTTGATCCATCGTGAGTCTTCATATTTTTAATATGCAGCATATACTATGCTCATATAAGTTTATTGTAAGGATTTAAAATCTTCTAACAACAAAATGTTTTGATTACTGAGGAATTCCTTAGCATCAGCCTCCCCTTTTTGACCCGGATATGGAAAAAAATAATGTACGTTGCCGTCATTTCTCCAAACCATCACATAGCTAATTTCTTTTGCGATCAGAGGATCTGCAAGAACTTTTCCCAATTGTTCAGTATACCATTTGTCATCAGTTACATTCTCTAAACCTGTTTCAGTAAAAGCTGCTATTTTTCCTTTTTGATTGGCCAAATCGATCACGATATGCAGTTTTTCAATGGCCCGTTCCGTGCCTCCCTTTTGTTTCAAATCCCCGTAATTATCCACCCCTAATATGTCCACATAGACATCTCCAGGATACCATTGTACATAATCCCCGGCTGTATCAAAATTTCTATCAGGTGAATAGGCCACCAACATTTGACTCAACCCTTTTTCTTCTCTTAAATATTGAATGGTGAATGCAAACAGCGCCTGGAATTCTTCCTGAGTACAACGAGAATCACCCCACCAGAACCAGGAACCATCCATTTCATGCCAGGGCCTAAAAATAAAGGGTATATCTTTACCATTCTTATCTTTCAGTTGTTTAAAAAAGCGGGCAATCTTGTCCAGCTGTTGCTTAAAAGCATCATGATGCGACCCTCCAGGGATAATATGTTTTACAACAATGGCCTGCTTATCCCAGGAACTTTCACCGTTTGTGGCTGCATAGGGATGCCAGCTAAAAGTATTGATACCTCCCATGTCATGTCCCATAATGACCAGTTCACGCATCTTTGTAAAAGGTACCTTGTCCAAATTGACTTGATCTTCTCTTTCTATACCTCCTAGTTCCCATCCAAAAAGGGCCGGATAATCTCCTGAGACTCGTTTTACATCTGATTCTCCTCGAACATATTCCCATCCCACTCCATAAGCCAAATCATCCTGATGCCCGAAAAGTATGCCTTTACCCTTGATGGATTTCAGCTTACTAAGCATTGTATTCTCCTCAAAAGTATCCATCGTTTGAGCGATCACACTTATTGTGGAAATCAACAGGAAAAAAATCGTGTTTTTTAATAATTTCATGATCATCGGATTTCAGTATGGAATATCATCATTTTATCTAAATAATTCCAGTTTTATTTATTCAGGAACTGTAGCTCCATTTATTTATCAAAACTATTGGTAAACCAAGATGAAAACAAGTATTTTTACAACACAATTCAATACTTTTACAACATTCATGTAGTAAATTTCTGAAATGTTAGAGTTTATCTTTTCTCTAAAAGCTAATAAAAGGTACCAATCACATTGTATTTAATATGAACAGTTTAGGAGAAAATATACATCGAGAAATTACCCCTTTACAAAAAAACGATTGTTTTCTCGTTTTTGACAGGCATAGAAAGGCATTTAATTTTCCGATACATTTCCATCCTGAATTTGAACTTAATTATATCGCTAATGCAGGTGGAGCAAAAAGATTGGTTGGAGATCATATTGCCCAGATTGATGACAGAGAACTTGTTTTAACAGGATCTAATTTATATCATGGTTGGCAAAATTTTGAGAACTCCGATACAAATGAATTTCATGAAATTACAATTCAGTTTCCTAATGACGTTTTTGAAGCAGGTCTGCTGGATAGAAATTTGCTAAAACCCATCAAAACACTTTTTCAAAATGCCAGTCGCGGCATTTTGTTTTCTCAGGAGACGACAGAACAAGTAGAAAAACAGATTCTAAATTTGAGCAAAACAAATGGCTTTGACAGCTTTCTGCAATTCCAGTCTTTATTATATGATCTGGCCATTTCTAGAGATCAGACTTTTTTAACCAATATGTCATTTCAACACCAAAACGACTTTTACAATAGTGAACGTATCGAGAAAGTGTATCATTTTCTAAAAGAAAACTACCATCGAAAAATCAAAATCGAGGAAGTCGCAGCCTTGCTGAACATGTCGGTCATTTCTTTAAGTAGACTGATCAAACAACGAACAGGAAAATCATTTATAGAATTCTTGATAGAAGTTCGATTAGGCTCGGCTACCAGGCGCCTGATAGAAAGCAATGAAAGCATCACAGAAATTTGCTTTGACTGCGGTTTTAACAATATATCTAACTTCAACAGGATCTTTAAGAAATACCAAAACTGTACACCATCAGAATTTAGAACAAGTTTTAGTGGAGTAAAAAGCGTTTATTAGCACATAAATTGATTATTTCAATCAAAACTGTAACAATTTTGTTTTAATGGTATCTTTATAGAAACTAGTGCCAACATAAATCTAAATTATTTAATCAGTTTAAATTATACCCCATGAAAAAACCACATGTAAAAAGCTTGATGATCGCCCTGATGATTCTGGGAGTAAGCAATGTTATTGCCCAGAAAAAAACCTTTGATGTAGGATCATTTGATGAAGTGATCATAAGCCCGCATATTGAAGTAATATTTGAAAAAGCCGCTAATGAATCTGTTGTAATTGAAGACATAGATGTGTCAATGGATAAACTCAATGTAGAAGTGAAAGGGAATACCTTGCACATATATCTTGATGATGCCAAGGTATATACCAAATCAGAGAAAGTAAAGTATGACGATTACAAGGGTAATCATGCCATTTATAACGGAACCTTAGTATCGGTCAAAATATATTATAAAGAGCTGGAAGAACTTTCCTTAAGGGGTGAAGAAACTCACAGAGTGATCAGCCCAATTGAAGGCGAAAAACTATCCGTTAAAATCTACGGAGAAGGTGAGGTTTATTTGGAGGAAATCGAAGTTCAGGAATTTTATACAACCATGTATGGTGAAGCTTATCTTGAAGTGAAAGAAGGTAATGCCAGACGTCAACGAATTATTTCCTACGGAGAGGGAGAGGTAAATACCTATGGTGTTCAAAATAGTACGGCCAAAGTGACTGCCTATGGTGAAGGACGTGTAAAACTAAAAGTATCGGATGAACTGAAAGTGACTGCTTACGGAGAAGCCACCGTGCACTATAAAGGAAGCCCAATGGTGAATAGAGGCCTCGTTTTAGGAGAAGCTACAATTCATCAAGTCAATTAACGCTTAACTCAATCTCTACTACTCTATCTATACAGCGCCTGATAAAATGATTTTTTTCAGGCGCTTTCTCTTTATACTATCAACAACTATTGTAGCGATATCCTGAGCCATAAACTTATAAAGAAGACATTCAATGTTGACCCAAACCAGACTGAATCCTTACCGTATGACATTGAGACAATTTTGTCAATATTCCATGAAATCAGCTATAAATGCTTCAATGATTATTTCTACCAATCAATGAATTCAATACTTTTTACCCATACCTAAAGCTGCTAAATCACAAATAGCAAGGATCTTCATACATTGTAAAAAACTAAAATGGTTATTTAAAAAATTTACGATATATTTGAATCTGCAAGCATCAACTGATATTATTTTGTCAATTTATGATCAGATCCTGATCTATTTTACAGTAGAAGTGAATCATGAGGAACAGTGTACACAGAGAAATAACACAATTAAGTCCTGAGGATAGTTTTTTAGTCTATGAAAGGGTAAAGGATGATTTTGATTTTCCAATTCATTTTCATCCGGAATATGAATTGAATTTTATATACAAGGGTGAAGGAGTGAGAAGAATCATTGGAGACCATACCAGTGTCATCAGCGATGTGGAACTTGTATTGGTAGGACCTAACCTTACGCATGGCTGGGAGTTAAACCAATGCACTTGCAAAGAGATTTACGAGATCACTGTTCATATACAACAGGATTTGCTCAATGAAAAAATGCTCTCAAGGCGTATTTTCAAATGTATCAGAGACATGTTCAACCGGTCAAAACACGGTATTCTTTTTTCACAGGAAACCACCATGAACATTATGCCCAGATTAATGGTATTGCCTAAATTAAATGGTATCAATTATTTTCTGGAGTTTATTTCTATTTTAAATGATCTTGCCGGATCTGATCATCAGACACTTTTATCGACGCAATTTTCAGAGATGAACGACTTCCAGAATAGCGATAGAATCAAAAAGGTATATGAGTATATTCAGGAAAACTACTACCGTAAAATTAGTCTGGAAGAAATTTCGCAGTTGGTCAATATGAGCCCTGTTTCTTTTAACAGATTTATTAAAAAAAGAACTGGAAAGACCTTTATCAATTATGTCAATGACACAAGGATCAGCTATGCGAGCAGATCACTTATCGAATCCGAAAAAAGTATAGGTGAAATCAGTTTTCAATGCGGATTCAATAATATCGCCAATTTCAATCGCATCTTTAAAAAATCTAAAGAATGTACTCCTAGTGAATTCAGAAAGGAATTTGTAGGTATGCAGCGGGTCTTATAATCCTAAAACTTTGATCGATCAACCCTTTAAAGAAAAACTCCCAATGGCAGAAGCCATCAGGAGTTTCTTTCAGTAAAAACCTAAGCCATTTATCCCATAATTATTTCGACTATATGGTTTTTACCTTTCTCAAGTAGTGGAATTTTATTTGAGTCTAAAGTTTCTCCGTTAACAATGATTTGCTTCACTCCTTTACTTACATGATCAGGATTTTTAATGTCCAACTGGTAAGTAGCTCCTCTGAACTTTCGCTGCATTTTAAAACCATCCCATTTTTTTGGAATACACGGATCTATAAGCAAACCATCATACTGAGGTCTTACTCCAAGAATATATTGTGTAATCGCATAAAAGTTCCAGGAAGCAGTACCAGAGAGCCAGGAATTTTTAGCTTCACCAGGCTTAAATGCTTCTTTTCCTGCGATCATCTGGCAGTATACATAAGGTTCTACTTTGTGTAAATCCGAGATATCCTCAAGGAAACTTGGGGCGATTTTTGTATAGTAATCATAGGCATTGTCACCTCGTCCCAGCATGGTTTCACCTATCATGATCCATGGATTGTTATGGCAAAATATACCTCCATTTTCCTTGTATCCTGCAGGGTATGTGGATATCTCACCGTATTCTATATGGTACTTTGTAAACGCTGGATAATTTAATACTACCCCGTATTCACAGTCAAGATGTTCTTTTACAGAATCTAATGCCTTTTCAACCATTCCCTCTTCCTTACCGATCTCAGCCATCGAACACCAGCCTTGAGATTCTACAAAGATCTTGCCTTCTTCGTTTTCGTCAGAACCAATCTTTTTACCGTAATAATCATAGGCTCTTAAATACCAATCTCCATCCCAGCCGTGCGCTTTAACAGCCTCTATCATTTGATCTACATGCTCTTGGGCCTGATCCGCTTCAGCATCTTTTCCTACAAATCTGCAGAGATCAACATATTCCTTACCATAAACCACAAATAAACCAGCGATCATTAATGATTCTGCTATATCGCCTTTTTTATTTCCCGTTGTTTGAAAAGATTCGTTCGGATCACTAGAAAAACAGTTCAGATTCAAACAGTCATTCCAGTCGGCCCTGCCAATTAGAGGCAGTTTATGCGGACCTAAGTTATTCACCACGTGATAAAAAGAAGCCTTTAGATGGTCAAAATGTGGTTTGGCCCTGGAGGTATCGTTGTCAAATGGCACCATTTCATCCAACAAGGAGAAATCTCCTGTTTCCTTCATATAGGCAGTAGTTGACAAGATCAACCACAATGGATCGTCATTAAAGTCTCCCCCTATGGCAGAATTTCCTTTTTTGGTTAAAGGTTGGTATTGGTGGTAACATGAGCCGTCTTCAAACTGCGTAGACGCAATGTCAAAAATTCTTTCTCTTGCCCTTTCAGGAATCTGATGTACAAATCCGATAAGGTCCTGATTTGAATCTCTGAATCCCATCCCTCGTCCTATACCTGATTCAAAGAAAGAAGCAGATCGTGACATGTTAAAGGTGACCATACATTGGTATTGATTCCAGATATTGACCATTCGATCAAGTCTGTCATCACCGGATTCCAGTGAAATAGTGCAAAGCAAGTCGTCCCAGTAAGTACGAAGCGCCTCATATGCGGCATCAACCTTGGCAACCGTATCGTATTTTGCCATCATTACTTTGGCAGGCTTCTTATTGATCACGGCCTTGGATTCCCATTTATCATCTTTATCAACCTCAACATAACCGAGCATAAATACAAGATCCTTCGATTCTCCAGGTTGTAATTCTATCTCAAGATAATGTGAGGCTATGGGAGACCAGCCATGTGCGATCGTATTTCCAGGGGTTCCTTTATCGACAGCATCCGGGCTGTCAAATCCGTTATACAAACCTACAAATGATTCTCTATCTGTATCAAAACCTTGAATCTCGCTGTTGACCGAGTAAAAAGCATAATGATTTCGTCTTTCCTTAAATTCAGTTTTATGATAGATCACACTGTCTTCGATCTCAACCTCACCGGTGTTAAAATTTCTTTGAAAATTGGTCATGTCGTCCTCCGCATTCCATAAACACCATTCTATAAAAGAAAATAGTTTTAATTTCTTGACTTCAGCGCTGTCATTGCTTATGCTAACTTTTTGGATTTCACCCCAAAAACCAAGTGGAATGAATTGCAACACTTCTGTACTTACCCCATTTTTTGAGCCTTTGATCTTGGTATAACTCATCCCATGACGACATTCATAACTGTCCAGCTCTGTTTTTACCGGCTTCCAACCTGGTGACCAAACTGTATCACCGTCCTTGATATAAAAATACTTCCCTCCATCGTCAACCGGAACATTATTGTATCTGTAACGGGTAAGTCTTCTGAATTTGGCATCCTTGTAAAATGTATAGCCCCCTCCCGTATTCGAGGTCAGTGAAAAGAAGTCTTCATTACCCAAATAATTGATCCATGGATAAGGGGTTTTAGGATTTGTGATCACATATTCCCTGTTTGCATCGTCAAAATGACCGTATTTCATTTCCTTATAATTTTATAAATAGATTCTAAATATTACTCTCTTTTAATCTCCTGTTATTCAATTCGGTAGTCACCTCATCGATCTTTTTCTGATTCAATGGATAGATCAACATAAAAATTGCCGCAACAACCGTGATAGCAGCCGGTATCCAACTCATCAACATAATGATTCCCGGTATAGCTCCTTCTATTGACGCAGCATTTTGACCATCATAGGCAAAAGCTCCCAACACAAAACCGATAATAGCACCTGCAATTCCTCCTCCAAATTTAGTGGCAAAGGAACCTGCTGAATAAATGAGACCTGTTGCCCTTCTTCCGTTTTTAAACTCTGAATAGTCTGCTGCATCGCCTAACATCACAAAAAACAAAGTCGGGAAAATAGCTGAAGCGAACTCAGATACCACCCCTATGGTAAATACCGCGGTAACATCCGTAGGTCCAAGAAAAAAGAACAGAGAATTTATCCCACCGGAAAAAAGTAAAGCACCAATAAATAAATTCCTTTTTCCGAACTTCTTTCCAAGTGGAGCGGTGATCATGGCTCCTGCAACTGAGGCCAGCATCAAGGCTACTAAAAAGGATGCTGCCAACAATTGATTATTCAAATAATGGGTAAAATAGATAATGACGATCCCTTGTTTAATGGAATTATATATATTGAATAAAAGTCCTATGACCAATAAAACCAACCAGGGTTTATTGGTGATCAAGTCTTTCAAATCTCTTTTTAGATCATTCTTCTGAGCCTTAGGTGGCTGGACCCTCTCTTTCGTTGTATAAAAGGTAATAAACATGAACAGACTCAGAAAGATCGACATGATATACATCGAATTGCTATAGCCTCTTTTCTGATCAATCAGAGAGATACTATCGGCTACTATATCAGGTTCTCCCGTAACAATAAAAGCATATTCTTTATTCGCTTCCAAAGCAAAGCTCTTCCCATGGGTTGGGACGTTTTCAACAGCACTAATACTGCTGTCATCCCATATGAAGTCGGCAATGCCGTTTTCGGTCTTAATATTTACACTTTCTACGTCTGAAGATGCTGAAACCGTTACCCTGAACTTCTCTTCTTCTAGCTGTTCTATCCCGATTTGTGGATTCACATTTCCAAAATAAGCTACTAGGAAAAGCAAGGCACCCTGAACAAGCATACCTCCTCCAAAAGCGCCTACCATTCTAAATGATCCAAGGCTTGTTCTTTCTTTGTCATCACCCGTCATGACAGCCATAAGCGCTCCATAGGGAATATTGTTGGCCGTGTAGATCAGGGTAAAAAAGATATAGGTCACATAGGCATATACTATTTTACCAGAATCGCTTAGATCTGGTGAAGTAAATAATAAAGATAGAATAAGGCCCAAGGGAATCGCTGTCCAAAGAATCCAAGGTCTGAATTTTCCGTATTTTGATTTGGTACGATCACCAACCACGCCCATGATCACATCACTGATACCATCGCTGAATCGCGCAACCAGCATTAAAACTCCTACTGTTACGGGACTTAGTCCAAAAACATCAGTATAAAAAATAAACAAAAAAGTGGCTACTCCTCTCCAGGCAATATTTGCTGCTCCATCACCAAGACCATAGCCCAGCTTTTCTTTTAAGGATAATTTATTTATATCTGACATGATTTCGAAAATCTTAATATTTGCAAGTCAAAATTACATATCTCGAAATAAAAGTATTGATACTATTTTGTCATTAACGGATGTTTTTTTGGAATAATCAATAGAATTTGACCATAGAAATGGTTTAGTAACTAGATTAATCTGAGTAAATAAATGTAAAACACCCGATTAACTCTGACCTATTGATAAACTCCAAAATCATTGCTATTAAAACAACTTCAAAGAAGTGAGGAAAATGAAGCGCAGCACAAAAAAGGATCAAATTAAAATCTGATTTTCTACACTTTATTTTATCGACAATATTGACCTAACTTTTAACCGGATTAAAAGTAGCTTCCATTTCTTCCAATGTTTTCCCTTTTGTTTCCGGGATCCATTTCCATGTGAAGAATATGATGAAGACAATAAAGGCCGAGAACAAAAAGTAGGGAAGCGAATTATTCCATACACCTCCATCTGCCACTAACTTATTCGCATCACTTTCAACAACAATTGGGAAAGTTTGAGACACAAAGTAGTTGGCCAGCCATTGTGCCGCCACGGCAATTGCCATCGCCGTACTTCTGATGCTATTTGGAAAGATCTCAGATAACAATACCCATACGATTGGCCCCATAGACATGGCAAAGGAACCTATGAACATAAGAATACCTACCAAACAAATAAGCCCTTCAGTTGAAGAAATTGTTGGTAAACCAGCTGAATTGACTTGTGAATAATCACTTAAATATAAGGTGAAGCCCATGATCAAAAATCCAA
The DNA here is from genome assembly GCA_963780405.1 of uncultured Flavobacteriaceae bacterium. Classification (GTDB taxonomy): domain Bacteria; phylum Bacteroidota; class Bacteroidia; order Flavobacteriales; family Flavobacteriaceae; genus Lutimonas. The sequence goes on along the minus strand of CAWABX010000001.1, from coordinate 138,236 downwards.
TCAACATACCAAAACCTCCAATGATCAGTAAAGGCTTTCTACCCAACTTATCTACTGTAAACATGGCAATAAAAGTAAATAATAAATTCACTGTAGCTAAGAGGATCTGCTGTAACAAAACATCATCTTTACCGAAGCCAAGAGCCTGTTCAAATATATCCGCCCCATAATACAATACGGCATTAATACCTGTAAATTGCTGTAAAACAGAAAGCACAGTTCCAATTACTACAATAGGGAAAAGTGACTTTTGAAATATAGATGCTTTCTTTAATTTTCCTTCTTTAACGATGGAGTCTTTAATCTCAACGAATTCATTATCAGCCATCTCTTGACCGTGGATCGATACAAGGACGTTTTTTGCTTCCTCTTCACGTCCTTTGATCATCAGCCATCGAGGGCTTTTTGGCACCATAAAAAGTAAGATCAAAAAGGCAAGTGCAGGAATTAATTCTGACCAAAACATATATCTCCAACCATAATCTATATTTTGTTGTTCGGTTAATCCCGAACCTATAAAATAAGTGGCAAGAAAAACCACAAAGAAACCTATAACTACGGCCATCTGATAATAGGTAACCAGGGTACCTCTTATTTTAGCCGGCGCAATTTCTGCTATATACATAGGGGCATTCATAGATGCCATCCCAATAGCTATACCTCCGAGTATCCTGAAAATCACCATCAGGGTCATCGATTCAGGAAGTATAGATGGCAATCCTGATCCCCAGGCTGAAACCGCAAAAAGAATTGCCGAAATAATCAAAGACTTTTTTCTGCCGATCTCTTTTGAAATCATCCCCGCAGATGCGGCGCCCAACAAGGCACCTAAAAGCGCACTACTCACTATAAAACCTTTTAACCAACCGGTTAATTCAAAATATTTGGAAAAAAAGAACTGTGTTCCATTGATCACACCTGTATCATAACCAAACAGCAATCCCCCCAGGGTAATTACAATGGTTACGAAATAAATATTGATTCTTTTTGTGCTAGTTTGTCCCATAATAGTGAATTGATTTTAAAAAAATTTGCTCAGCAAGATAGAAGATATTTTTGATTAATAATAATACTTACCAAGATTTTGAAAGTTATTAGGTCGATCCATATATTGGATATTTAGGCTACTACAATTCCTTATAAGCAGCATCCAGCCAATTCATTCTTTCTATATACCAATTTTTTAGGTGATCTACTTCAGCTTGATGAGAATCATAAACTACCGGATTAGGCCAAACGTACCTGCCAAACAAATCCCATTTCAGGTCATTTTCATGCTGGGACCATTTTAACTGATCCGCGTAAAAATCCATTTTTTCAAGGATAAAATTCTGGTTCTCTTTATAATATAAAAATCTGTTCTTTACTTTTTCTACAAACACGTCATCTTCAAATAGTCTGGCATACCAGGCATGATCTTTAACCCAAAAACCGGTTGGATATTCGCATTCAGAATAATCAACATTTCCAAAGGCCAAATCAAAATCCCATAAAGGACCCATTTTTATCTTTTCTCCGGGAATCACATTGAGAAAGATACTTGAAAAATCTTTGGAATCTTGATTTTTAGTGATCTCACTAATAAGGTACCAATCAATAAAACTGTCAATATCAATATACTTGGCGTATCCAAGTTGCGGGTCTGCAAACTGGGCCCCCATCAAAACATTTTCAAACTCATTGATCAAATCACTTACATAGTTGAACTCATTGCTGTTATACTCCGTTTCTGGCTCTTTTATATTGATGAGAAACTTGTTGGTTCTAAAATAAACATCGTCAGGATCTAATCTTCCCAACTGATCAATTTCCAACAAATAACCAGTGTCACCTATAAGCACCCTATGATCACTTTCTTCAACTTTTTGAGAGATATGATAGACACCGTTATACGTGCCATTGATTACGACTTCGGCAAAAACACTTTGTGGTGTATAATCCAATTGGCTCAAATAACCCATTTCAAAGGCAATTTTATTTCTGATAAGCGCCTTATCGGAGAATTCAGCAAGGAAGATCCATTTTTTATCTTTTGGCATTCCTAACATTTCTGTCTTTTCATCGAACTTTAGTTGATAAGGTTTTTTCGGATGAACCCCCCAAGTTGAATTACCCCTTCCTCGAATTTTCATTGTGGTCGAAGGTGCATCTGAAAAATAACGGCCACCTTCCATGGATAAAGTTCCGTCGAAATAATCCTCTTTAGAATCGATCTCCTGACTATTTTCAGTCTCCAGATAGATCACAGGCAAACCTGTGAAATAGGTCATATCTACCTCATATTGCCCTGATTTACCTTCAGTAGTAGTTACTGTGTAATTTTGTATATCAGTAAAATCATTGACCGTTGTACCGCTAATTTGTTTGTTGTTACCTACCAGAACTTCCGAACCGTTATGGTCAAAACTGGCAACCATATTTTCAACATCAATTCCAAGTGGAAGTCTTCCACTAATGATATCATTATCTATGATGGCATAATAATCCCTGAATAGATCAGGATTATTAGCTTTTAAAAAATAAAATTTACTGATCTCCGTTCCCGGTACTTCGGGTTCAATATCTGACTGAATCTTCACTGCAAGATGTTAGGATCATCATTGGAATGATGAACAATACGGATAAAATTTTTTTCATAACAATTTATTTTAATCGTGTCCTTTCTACAAGGAATTTATTTCGGTAGTTATAGACAATTTATAGATAAACGAGTTTTTCAAAAATAGATTGTTTTATTGACTCCTCATCTGACATTTATCATCTTGAGGCAACTCTTAAAACTTCTATTTATTGATAGACTTTTATATAATCTACCACAAATTCCTGAGGAAAGATACTGTCATCCACTTCAGGTCCACCAAAATTACCTCCAATGGCTAAATTGACAAGGATATAAAAAGGCTGATCAAATGGCCATGTTTTTTCATCTTTATGTTCCGGAGAGAACGTGTAAAAAAGTTGGTCATCGATCTAAAAATTGTATACTGTCTTTTGTCCAGTCAATGGCATAGGTATGGAAGCCTTCTTCAATTCCTGGAATAACATCCTTCTTTGTATTAATTGTGGATCCATAACTATCCGGTGTATGTAGTGATGTAAAAATTTTATTGGGCTCCTTCCCAACATACTCGAGAATATCTATTTCCCCGGCACGTGGCCAACCCACTGAATCTATATTACTTCCCAACATCCAAAATGCAGGCCACAAACCTTTACCCTATGATAATTTGGCCCTTATTTCAATTTTTCCATACTGAAATTCCTTTTTACCTTTGGTATTGATTCTGGTGGAGGTATACATTTTCCCTTCTTTTTTGGCACTGATACTGAGAAGGCCATTAGCTACCCTGTGGTTTTCGGCTGAGTAAATTTGTCTTTCATTATTACCCCATCCGCACAGATTGGGGCAACCATCTCCTGTTACTATATTCCAATTTTCATTATCAAGCTTACTCCCATCAAAGTTTTCTTCCCATATTATTTTTCTTTCTTGCCCATAAGTCAAAACAGAGCAAACCAAAAAACAAACCAGAAAGCTAATTTTAAATTTCATATTCAGTTGTTGGTTTTATATTTAAAGATTTAAAAAAGATCTTGCATCACTTTTTTAGGTTTTCGATTGATCTTAAACAATCCCCAATGCTTTTCAGGTTCCAAAGCCTCGTTTGATCCTTTCCATGATTCATCAAATGCCTCAAAAACAAAAGTCAAAATATCAGCTTCCTCGGTCCAACTAATCAAATCGTTGTAATAAATACTTTGATATTCCTCACTTACATTACTTGGACAAATCCCTTTTCCGTTCGAAAAAGTTGTCCAACCTGCTTCGGTAATAACCACTGGTTTATCCGGATATGTATCAGCAACCGCATAATAATTACTTTTTGTATATTCCAATGCTTCATGAATGTTCTTATATTCCCAAACCGGATAGGTGTGAATCGATATAAAATCAACTTCTTCAACCAATTCTTTTAACTTGTCCAGCCAGGGAAGATAATTTTCGCAAAAAGTAACAGGTTGAGCGGCTTCTTTTTTGATCATCCTTACATAGTGGATAACCCGCTCAACAGGCACATAGTGATCGGTCCAATCAACACAGGCCTCATTGCCTGCGGATAAAGAAAATATGATATCCTGATATTTGTTTGCCAGATCAATCAATTTCTTAATTTGCCTGTGATTTTTGATTTTGTTCTCTTTTAATTGTTCCTCCGAATATGAACCACCCCAAGGACAACCGTAATTATTGGCTTCAGCCACAATGTAGGCACCAAGCATAATTTTAAAATCAAATTGCTCTTTTTCAATCACTTCCAATACGGTGAGCGCATGTTCATCACAATCGTATAAACGCAGGTATTTCCAATGCCCCTGAAGCATCAGTAGGTCTTCTTTTACTTCGTCATAACTCGGAGAAATTCCGCCAGGTCTTTGCCCCTCTCTAAAACCAGAATAACAAATGGCCTTACCTGATTCTATACCTAAGGCTTCTATATAGTTCATTTATTTTTTATTCTTTAATTTTAAATCCTTCAGCCATTTAGCTTAGAACTTTTTAAGCTTTTCATTTTTGTCCCAAAGACCCCAGTAAGCTCCTACATCGCCCTCTGAACCTACTTTCCATGATTCATCGAAGGAGGAAAAGTAGAAAATATCTATATCATCTTCTTTGGACCATAGCTGTGTATTGATAAAATACTTCATGGCATTTGGAAACGAAGGGTGCGAACCTTGAAAACTTCCTCCCTGAGACGGCCATCCTGTTTCAGAAATAATCACCTTCTTCCCATTGCCGGCACTAACAGCCTGATGGTACATTTCCTTCATATAAATTAAGGAGTACTCTAAACTGCATCCTTCCCAAAATGGATAACAATTTGCCAGGATCACATCACATGCTTCCGTAATTCTCGGACGGTTTGAAAACTCATAATAGGCATCTACATAGCCCATAGGTATATCCGGAAGCGCCTCTTTTACCTGATGCATAAAGGCCAATAATTCATCTTCAGTTAAATCTTTGCGATACATCACTTCATTTCCAACAGCAGCAATATTGACATAACCTTCTTTAGCCAACTTAATTAATCCCGCTATTTCCCGTTTGTTTATATCCGGATCATCGCCTAACCACGCCCCTACCAACGTTTTAATGCCATATTCATGGGCAATACGAGGAATGATTTCATTGCCATCGGTACAAGAAAAAGAACGGATCCATTTAGTGTAGGGCTTTATTATTTCCATCCTTCTCCTGATTTGCTCCTCAGAAATTTGATCTCCGGGACCCTGACCTTCTTCATAAGGGCTAAAGCATAAGCCATGCATCCCCTCTTTTAATAGCTTCTCATATAGGTCTTGTAACCCTTTATCAGTTTTGATAGTTTGGTCAATTCCAATTAATGACCTTATTTTTCCTGCTCTTACAGACATAATTAAATATTTTTTAGTTGTTCATTTTTGTCCCAGATGCCCCAGCGTTGGCCTACATCCCCCTCATGATGTACTTTCCATGACTCATCAAACGATGAGAAATAATACAATTCTACCCCTTCTTTATGTGCCCATTTATTAGCATTAATAAAATATTTAATGGCATTTTCAGAAGAAGGTGCTGCATTATTGATATGATCGCCTTCACTTGGCCAACCAGTTTCACTAATAATAACGGGTTTACCTTTTGCGATATCTTTTGTAGCCTTATACATATGGTTTAAATAAATAGTCGCCTGATCTATATGATATCCTTCCCAAAAAGGATAGCAATTAACAAGGATAACATCACAGGCTTCAACGAGTTCAGGATATTCTATAAATTTATAATAGGCATCTACATAAGCAACGGGAATATCTGGTAAGGCTTCTTTTACCCTTCCAATATAGTTCAGCAATTCCTGCACAGACAAATCGTTTCGAAGTAATACTTCGTTACCCACTACTGCGATATCCACATAGCCTTTTTTAGAAAGATCAATTAGCGAAACAATTTCATTTTCGTTTTGAACTTTATCATGACCTATCCAGGCACCAACCATTGTTTTTAAACCTTTTTCATGTGCTGCATTAGGAATAAACTCATTACCCTCTGTACAAGAAAAAGAACGAACCCCTTTGGTATAAGGTGCAATGATATCCATACGCTTTTGTATTTGTTCTGTAGATAATATATCACCAATATCCTGACCTTCTTCATAAGGGCTAAAACATATGCCCGATAGTCCTTCATTCAATGACTTTGTGAAGAGCTTTCGTATATCAACTTTTGATATTTTTGAAAAATCAACATCAGTTTTTAAGGCAGCATCCAAATCAACAGAGGCTAACGATAATAATTTACCGCTTTGGTAGTGAGCACTTAATTCATTTGAAGGTGTTGTGGATTTGCGTTTATCCAATTCGGCACGAATTTCACCTGCGCGCTCTTCAGAAACATCATAATTCTTCATGATCAGCATCGCAATAACGGTTCCTACGGCTGGAAAAAAGCAAAAGAATGCGAACAATCCATCAACCGCCCCTTGTTGATCTGTTGTTGCTAAATCAGGATTGAAGCCAACCACGCCAATAATTACACCGCTAAGTGCCCCGGCTATTGCAAAACCAACTTTAACCATCCACCAATAAATGGCACCAAAAATACCTTCGCGTCTTTTACCTGAATTCAATTCATCAATATCGATGACATCTGCTGTCATTGACATCATGATCGTAAATAAGCTCCCTATACCAAAAGAGAAAAAGGGCAGTGCAATAAGGTACAGCCAGGGCTTTCCGGGTACAAAAAGAAAATACATCATGACGTAGCCTATAAGCGAAATGCCCTGTGCCAACATAAATGCTTTTATCTTTCCCATTTTTTTTGACATATAGGCAACTGCCGGAATTACGATAAAAGTGGTCCCTAAGGCCCCAATACACCCAAACAGTGCCACCCAAATACCGGTAGCGGCCGCATCGCCGTTAAATAATCTATAAACAATCACAAAATAGGTGAGCGCTGCTACAGTATTAAATGCATTAAAAATCAAAAACGTGGCACCACATATCCTTCTAAACTCTGGTATTTTAAAGGCATCTATAAAGCTTTCTACGATTTTCATTAGACTACCCCCGATATTAGAGGTATTCAGTGGCTCATAATCTTCTTCAAGGGTCGACTTACTTTTGATAAATATGGCAGGTACCATTGCAGCAAGTGCACAAGGTACAGCTACCCAAATGGCTAAATCACGAACCGCAACCTCTTGAGATGGAAACCAATCTGGATCATCCATAATCACCCAGAACCATGGAGCAATGACCCAGGCCCACTGGCCAATCCATTGTGCAACGGCCATGATATTGGTTCTTTCGTGAAAATCATTGCTCATTTCATAGCCCATAGCTACATAGGGTACGCTAAAAAAGGTTAACCCTAAATAAAATACAACTGACCATAAAAAGAAATACCAAAAATTATATTGCAGCGCATTATCAGCATAGAGCTGCCACATAACCGTAAACGCCACGCCCATGATAACCGCACCAATTAAAACATAGGGTTTGCGTCTTCCCCATTTCGATTTGGTATTATCAGAAATGAAACCCATGATAGGATCCGTAATGGCATCAAAAACTCTTGGAAAAAAATAAACAAGAGACCACATCCATCCACTAAATCCAAATGATTGTACGAGAGAAACCATAAATATTCCGAGAATAGCCGGAAACATTTGGTTCGCAAACATTCCGACTCCAAAGGCTAATTTTTGACCAAATGGAACTTTAATTGATACTGAAGACATATTTCTTAGTTTTTAGTTAATGTTTTTACTTGATTGTATTACCTATTTATTCTTGACCGAATTATATTTTTGCCTGACAACGCCAAACGTTTGCTTTTTATTTCTATCCATATCAACAATCCCCCAATATTCTTCATTGGGTGTTCCATCATAGGGCACGCCTGAACTATTAGGTGCCCATCCTCCAATATCCTGAATATCATTATTTCCTGCTTTCCACCATTCATCAGAAAAGGCAAATAAAGTAACTCCGGAAGACACTTCCAAATTGTTAAAAACGCTTTCGAGAATTTTGGCATTTGCATCTGCTTGTGCTTTTTCATTTACACCTTCTTTATAAGCGTCTCTGTCAATCGTCATATAACTATCGCCTCCGGCTTCAGATAAGTACATCGGTTTTGTACTTATGGCCTTCCATTGAGCGTATATGTTCTCCGGGGTCATCCCAACGATATACATTCATGCCCCAAACATCAATATTCGGACAGGAAGAAAGTGCCAATGTATCTGGCAATTCACCATGAGCAGTAGTTACAGGGTGAGAAGGATCATTTTTATGAATAAGAGTAGCAGCATTATCTAAAGCTGAATACCAGTTTTTAAGATCTCCTTCAAACCATTCAGGATGGTAATTATACTCGTTGCCAAGTTCCCAAAGCAAAATAGCCTCATGGTCTTTGTAGGTATTTATATAATCGATAAATGTCCCCGAAAGTATATCGAATTCCCCACCTTGATCGAATCCAAACCCAACGATCACTTTAATCTCAGCGGCATGGATTTCATCCAACACGTCCTTATCATCAATAGGTGCATAAACCCTGATGGTATTGATTCCGGCCTCTTTCATCAATGCCAGATCCTCAGTCAAATTACTAAAATCTCTTTGATCACTGCCCTTCGGTACCGGGTGATAACAAATTCCTTTGATGATATACCGATTCTTTCCAATCATGATTTTTCGACCCGAAAGCGCGACTTCCTGTAACTCCTTTGGATCAGTACAGGAAAGCACTGCACTGGCAATTCCTATGAGTGTGAAGAACAATATGAATAAAGCATTTTTTTTCATTTAGTCTACTGTTGGTGGTGCCAATACCGTTTTCATTAAAGCTTCCTTATCTCCTTTAAAAGTCTTGGTTATCGGATTTCCACCCCTGGTTAATCCTTCGAAAACCCCTGCATCAACCATATCCCAAAGGGCATATTTTGCCTTTCCATCAACAGTTATTAATCCGAAATGATTCTCTGAACCCATTGGGTTTTTCGAATCTTTCCAGGGCTCATCAAATCCTTCAAAATAGAAACATGAAATACCTTCTTTATTTGTCCAGTCTCGCATCAGTTTGTAGTACATTCCTTCTTTATATTCATCAGTTGCTCTGGATCCTTTGGCGCTATAAAAATCTCCTGGTTTTGAAACTGTTGCCCAGCCTGTTTCGCCAATATGAATAGGTTTGTTAACTCCTATACTTTTCATATACCCTGCAACACTATCATATTGTTTCTTTGCAAAGGCCTGAGCTCGAAGCATAGCAGCATCTATTTTTTCGATATCCGACAATTTCTTATCCTCCTCTATCTTCCAAAATTCAGGATTATAATGGGTATTATGATAAGGATAGGTATGCATCGAGACATAGTCGACTGCCTGGTATAATTTTTTAAGATCTTCTGTATGGTATTCGGCTCCTCCTCCACCCCAGGAAGAAAAATCATCTGAACTGGTGATCCATAAATCCTTCGGAAGGTCTCCTGATTTTTTCAAATCCTGTAAATAATTGACCCATTTCAAGATCACGGTGGGTTCAACGAAATAAGTGGCTGCCCAATGCACCATGGCTTCATTTCCTACGGCAATGACCTTTACAATATCAGGGTATTTTCTTGCCAAATGCGCAGCAACTATGATTTGTCCTTCATTGGCTTCACTCTCCTGCTTATGGTCAGGCTCCAAAGCCGTCCAGGCATTTTTACAATCAATCCACGCTCCTAACATGACATACATTTCAAAATCGGGATCCTCCTGTTTCAGTTCATGAATTGCTTGAAGAAGATTGGTCGCCTGCGGCAAATGCACTTTATAGGTTCGCAGCACTTTAATATCCATGGCAGCCAAAATTCTAAGATCTTCTTTCAGTTCATCTATGGCTGGTTCAATACCGTGATCAACATTGCGATAGCCACCAAATGACATCGCCAAATAATCCGGATTTCCTAAAATATCTGCGGCTGTTTTCCCTTTTACTTTATTCACAGTTTCTATCTCTTTTGTTGTCTTATCTGAACACCCAATACTTACCAAAAAGATGCTCAAGATGATTAATCCTTTTAAACTAAATTTCATTTTGATCTTATTTTTTTATTGAAACAATAATTCGATTTATTTCTCCGGTTCTTTTAAAAACTTTTTTGGATGTTGCTTCATCTAAATTCAATGCTGACAATTCTATATCGAGGCCCTGATTGAACACAACTCTGAGACCCTCCTTTTCAGATAGTTTATAAATAATCGGAATTTGACAATAGGTAAAACAAAGAGAATCTTTTTCTGTCTCAATCTCTTGCAGCTTCTTATTTAAGTCAATATATGTAAATGTCTTAGGGTTTTTCAGGAATTCTTCCTTCCTGAGTAAACGAGGATTAAACATCAGTTTTCCATCACTAACAAAAACGCCAAGCTCACCAAATCTGCTTAAAATATCTTCTTTCACTTGCCCTGTCATCCCGGGTTGTTGCGCCCCTTTATTGGCTGGAGTATGCGAATAAGGATCGGTTGGAAAAGCTCCGTACAATTGCGGAGATTTATGAACACCTATTCCTTCATTAGCCTCATAATAGTGATCCAGTAACCTGCCAAGCGTTATGCTATCCACATCATTCTTGATCCCTGCCAAACAAGTTTCCTGAATACTCAGCACTAATTTTGACACCATGTGCCAATATATAGAGCCCAAGCCCTCATATCCGAAAAAAGTACCTGATCTTCCGGTAAACGATTTGTGATCGAAAATGTCTTCGAAAATGTCTAGCAGCAGTTGCGTATCTGCTTCAACAAGTGACTCATATTTTTCTGGCAATTGAGACAAAGCTTGTTTTAGACTTTCTGCATTATTGAATGATCCGTTAAAGTGACAGTTTCCCTTAATATCTCTTTCAATAATCTGTTTGTTTTCGTCTTCTAAAAGTCGTTGTAATAAAACTGATGCCTTGACCTTTCCGGCCGGGATATTATTCTTGACATCAAATCTTGGCAATTCTTTATTGGGATACAGTATATAACTGTATTGATCAGGTCTGAACAAAGCACTATTCTTTAAGGCATCTAAAACTTCTAATGAAGCCTGTCCGGAGATATATCCAGAACTCAAAACCGCTACCTGACCTTCTAACATTTCTGGTAAATATGAGATTGAAACTTCTGAATCACTCTCTACTGTCATTAAATTATAGGCATGAAACAAATTATCCTCTCTTTTATTCGCGTCTATAGTATGCTCCAAATATTGTTTGGAAATCTTTAAAAACCTTAACAAATCAGTTTTTGAAATGGTGGCTTTATCGCTTGAAAAGCCATTTTCATAAATACCTAGTCTATATTCACTTCCTGCATTTCCTAAGCCATCTAAAACCGTCTTTCTGTCTTTATCCGAAACTTTCCCTGATAATATCGATTTGTTCTCTGTGAAAGTTTCCAGAACTTTATTAAAAAACTGTACCAATTCTATTGATACTTCTTTCTCCTCATCAGGCATCTTTTCAATAATTCCTTCAAAGAAATTTAAGAATCTTCTTAAATAATAAAGCGTTACCATAGAGACACCGTTTCCTACCAAAGCATTGTTGGCATCATTCCATTCGGGTCTTTGTGTATTCATCCAAATTCCTCCCTCAGGAATAAAGTTGGACACTTTTGCCAAAACAGTTGCCAGCAATTTTTCAATAAGATTGACTTTATAGATAAAAAAGTTTTTATCTCTGAGCAAAGCCCCATCAGCTCCTAATTCAAGTCTTTTTTGAGCAATTCTTTCATCAGCTTCATGATCAAAATCGATAGTATCTTTAGGGTTTTTTAAGATATCTGTATAACTTTTGATCCTATAAGGTACATTGGCATAAACAAAAATATCCTGATCAAAGTAGGTAGCCAGTTGATTGGGATAATGGTGTTCAATAAACTCTAAAAACTTTAACAGATAGATAATTTGATGATCTCCCCAATACCCGATATATGACCAAGGATCATCAGGTTCAATGGTCTCCCAGTCGAAGCCGCCTTTTGTTACTCTGTATGGATTATACCCATCAAAAGTTGTCGCATTCAGAAATTTATGGATCATACTTTCTATAAACTCGGGATATGAATGTGCCAGTGCTTCCCAGTTCTGAAAAATATCCCTCCAGTTTCCTTCATAATCCAATATTTTTGAGCCATCCAATTCACTCGTGGTATTAATTGAAAATCTGTTCCAGGGTCTACTCGGGTCACCATGCCTTCTGCTAAATTTAAGCGGCATATATTCAATAGCAAGTCTCTTAAAGTTTTTGTCTGAATCTTTTAAAGCCAATTCTTTTAAATAGCTCAATGTAAATAATTCGGGAAGATTTTCTAAAAGCTCCTCTTTTTTCTTAAAGATTTTTTTGTTGGCAATTTCAATATATTTTGCAAAATCCCATTTTTCAATTTGATAGCCATCATCGAATATACCTCCTCGCATGATGTTAAAAAGGGTATTGGAAAAATGCCTTGTATTCATCAAACTATCGGCAGTTAATTGTACCCCGTCTGAAGCAGCATTCAGTTCCAATAATTTTTTCGACCCCAACTCAATGTCTGCCTGAACAATAGCATTAAGATCAACTCCTTTCTTAATCAATTCACCGATTTCACTGATGTTCACCATGGTTTGATTGACATTAGCTACCAGTATCCAATTTTTTTCTGAACCAGCTTCCAGGCTTAGATCAGACGCCACAAAATAGGCTCCTTTCTCTGCTTTAACATCTACTTCTTGGGAAATCTCCTGTCCTTCTCTAAAGGCCTCAACTTGTTTGGAGCAGAGTAAATATGTTGGATTTTTAATTCCGGCCGACCAAACGGTAGTTGCCTTTAAGGCCTCACTTGGTTCTGCCTTGTCTACGATGATTGCACTTAAGGCATATATACCTATGCCTACCTCTTCCTCTAACTCACATTTTTTATAGGCATCTACTAAATTACTTCTGTCATTTTGTAAGCCAGCGTTAACACCATACGGTAAGATATTTTGTATCCCATCCAACACTTTGACTTCAATAGTGGCATTGAAATCATTGATCAGGCTCGATTTTCTTACAAAGCCAAATCGGTTGCTCGAATTCCACTGATACCTGAAGGTAAGACCCAAATCCTGATTGACCTCCTCAAATATGATCTTATTTCCCAAGCTGTTTTTATACAAATTTCTATGTGTGCTATAAATTCCCGCATAGCGATCAGAAAAAGGTTCCCACAAAAATATTTTAGCTTCTTTATGAACCTGAAGTATGGTCTTGCTTCCCGTAATTTCAGTAGATTCTGTAATTTTATCATCTGTATAATAAGGGAATAAGGATGAATCTGCATCCTTTCTACCCGCTGTCAAGCCTCCATTACTCGATATAAACATCCAATGATTTGAATCGCTTACAATGCTCATAAAGAAAGGTCTCATGGCATCGACATTGCTAATTTTATAATAATTCTCGTTGTCAAATGAAATTAGTTTCCCACTTATTTCTTTTGTTTCAAAGGAAGTTTTGTTATTTCCTATGTAGATTTGGCTTGCACTCATTGTTATATTTTTTTACATTCGGCATCACGCGAATGATTACACTTTTAATATCAATTGGTTAATAATTCCTCTACTTCTTCCAAACTTTTCCCTTTTGTCTCTATCACATATTTCTTCACAAATAATAAAGATAAAACAGCCATAAAGGCATAAATGGCAAAAGTGATGGTTGGGCCTAAATTAGTAAGCTCCCACGGAAAGAATTGTGTTACAGTATAGCTCACCAAAGAATTAAAGAATCCAACAACCGAAATAGCGATTCCCTTAATATTGCCTGGGAATATTTCAGATAATAAGGTCCACATAACGGGACCCAGAGAGATCGCAAAAGCGGCCACATACAAAAGTATGGCGATCAAGACCAACGTAGCATTAATACTAATAAAATTCTTGATTTCATTCCGCTTAAAGCTAAACAACTGTTTCTCGTTCAATAAAGGCCCTGCTGCTGCAAACATTTCTTTTTGGGAATTATAAGATTCCCCTTCCAATCCGGTCAGAGCCGTCTTCATTTCCTGGTTCTCAATTTTTGATAAGGTTGTTTCATTCACATCATATGACGCATTATTAAATGCCAGTGCAGCCATAGACAAGGCAATTGTCATCGCCGTTGTGCCAATGATCAGTAGAGGTTTACGTCCCAATTTATCTATGAGTCTTATGGCAACTAAAGTAAACACCAAGTTCGTCAATCCCACTACAATAGCCTGAAGAAATGAACTATCTGTACTTCCACCAGCTTGTTCAAAAATAGTCGGGGCATAATAAAAAATGGCATTGATTCCTGTGATCTGCTGAAAGAAAGCAATCCCTAGTGCTATGACCATGATGGTTTTCATTCGGCTACTAAATAGATCCGAAAAAGTTCCTTTCGATTCTTTTTTTGCAATTCCTCTCTGAATTTCCTCTATGGTCAATTGGGCATATTCTTTCCCACCAATTCTAATCAATATCTTTTCAGCAATCTTCACTAAATTCAGTCTTTGGATCAACCAACGCGGACTTCTAGGCACAGCAAAAAGAGCCACAAAATAAATAATCGCAGGAACAGCTTCCACACCTAACATCCATCTCCAGCTTTCACCTTCCAAATCTTTTAAGAAGTAATTCGAGAAATAGGCCACCGAGATACCGATCACAATATTTAATTGATTTAAAGAAACCAGGCTTCCCCTTAGTTTAGGAGGTGCTATTTCGGCTATATAGATGGGTGCAATTAAAATTGCTCCACCAATTCCGACTCCGCCAATAATTCTGGCAATCACAAAAGAAACATAAGTCGTCGCGGTTGCTGACCAAAGAGCTGATATTGTAAAGAGCATGGCCGTAATCAGTAAAACTTTTTTCCTTCCAAACTTATCACTCATGGGCCCGGCGACAATGTTCCCTGCCATGGCGCCAAAAATGACACAACCCACTGAAAACCCTAATTCCCAATCTGACATTTCAAAATAGGTGCGAATACCGCTAATGGCACCTGAAATTACGGCACTGTCAAAACCTAGAAGGAATCCACCTAAAGCAACAATAAAACTAATAAAAAGTGTATACGACTTATTCATAATTGAGTGTAGGTTATTTGATTACATATTTATGTTGCCTATTTCAAGACTATAGTCTGTATCGCGTGAGCAGGCATAGACAATTTAGCTGTTTTTTGATCAATACTTAGCATATAATTAAGTTCCTTATCGCTGGAATTCATAGCCACTATAACAACGCTCCCGTCAGTATTAAGAAAAGAAGTGGAACTTAGATGATTCGCTGTGGTCCCAGTGGAAATTCTTTTTGCTCCGGGGCGGATAAATTTTGAAAAATGGCCTATATAAAAATAAGATCTTGTGAACATTAATTTTCCAGTTTCGGTGTTTCCATGAACAGGTGAAAAACAGAAGTTCCCCACATGATTAGGGCCACCTGTCTGATCAAGTAAAATGTTCCAGTCGGTCCAGGCAACGGTTCCATTGTTGAAATCATTGATCATTGCCTTACCATACCGCTCAGCTAGTTTTGGGTCATCATTCTCCAGTCTTTCAAGATCAAATCCTTCGTTACATCCCTCAGTGAAGATCAGGTTTTTATCAGGATAGGCATCATTGACTCCAGCCACATTTTTAAACATTGGCGTTCCGTCTTTCCAGTCTTCATACCAGTGAAAACCTGTTCCCCAAACATATTTATTCGCTTCAGGATCGCTTAAGATCACATTTGCCCTTTCAAATAATAAGTCTCTATTATGATCCCAAACAATTACTTTTTTATCTGCCATTCCTGAGTTCTCAAGTGTTGGCCCTAAAAAGTTTTTTAAAAAGTCTCTTTCCTCCTCGGCAGAATAAATACACGATTCCCATCGCTGAGTGGCCATAGGTTCGTTTTGTATACTTAGTCCCCAGATTGGAATTCCTTCCTTCTCGTAAGCCTCGATAAACTTGACATAATAATTAGCCCAGGACTGATAAAATTCAGGTTTCAACTTTCCTCCTTGCAGCATATTGCCATTTGTTTTCATAAAAGCAGGCGGGCTCCATGGACTAGCGTACATTAATAGCTCTCCTCCGGCGGCTGCTATCGCTTTTTTGGTAAAGGGTAAACGAAATTTCCTGTCGTGGTCTATATTAAATGTCTTTAGTTCGGCATCACCCTCCTCTACATAGGTATAACTCCCACTAGAAAAATCACAGCTATGAATAATGGTTCTTCCTAAGGAGTAACCAATTCCTTTATCGATGCTGTAATAAGCTTCCATAAATAAATCCTGTTGGTCCTTATCCAGTTGGTAAAACGTTTCTGCGGCAGCGTCTGTCAAAGCTGCACCAATTCCCACAAAAGTTTGATGTAAACGATCTTTATTAACTAAAATTGAAGCATCTGTCTCTAGTGGCTGCCGAAATTCTTCAAAGCTTATTGTACCGGTTTTAGCCAGTTTAAGGTCAGTATTATGCGCCGTAGTATAAACTGTCGTTTCAGAAAGGCTTAGCGGCGAAACTTCCTTTTGTTCTTGAGTTGCTTCTTTAACGGGCTTTTCACAAGAGGTTAGCATTATGGTAATTGCAATTAATCCTAAGGATACTTTTATATTGTTTGAACTCCTTCCCATTTGGCTTGAATTTTTTAACACAATGCCAAATTTAACATTAATAATTTAAAAGTATTGACTGATTCATACTAATCTAAGAAAGAAAAAAGACGCCAGTCCTAGGCACTAGCGTCTTTCTAAAAATTTACATCTATTGGTAAACTCTAACATAATCTACTTCCATAGTAGACTCCGTAAAGTCGCCATCTATATTACCGCCAAAAGATCCCCCCATTGCCACATTTAGAATGATGAATTGATCTAGGTAAAAAGGCCAAGTATCGTCTGTTCTATTTGAAGGACTATAGGTATAGTGAATAGTGTCATCCACTGAAAATGTAATTGACTCACGCTTCCATTCAACAGTATAGACATGAAATTCTTCTGAGACATCACTGATAGTTTGTTTACCAGTATTTATGGTGGCTCCAGAACTTGATGGCGTATGCAAGGCACTTGACACCTCACCTTGCCTGTTTCCTGCATGCTCCATAACATCTATTTCTCCACATGCTGGCCAACCCGCTGTTGAAATATTGGATCCTAACATCCAAATTGCCGGCCATGTGCCACCTCCGGAAGGAAGTTTCGCTCTTACCTCAAGTTTACCATATTTAAAATCATATTTTCCTTGAGTCAACATTCGCGTAGAGGTATAATTAGAACCTTCATAACGCTCTTTTTTCAAAGTAATCTTCAAAAGACCATCATCAACAATAACATTATCTGGTCGATCTGTATAGTATTGCGCTTCATTATTCCCCCATCCACAGAGATCAGGACAACCATCACCCAAATCATAACCCCATTTTTCTGCGTCAGGACTTCCTTCGACATCAAACTCATCTGACCAGACTAAGGTCTCGAAAGATTCGTCCGGAACCGTGGGCAAATTTCCTCCAGGAGGGTTTGTCGGTCCACTTGGTCCGTCGTCTCCACCACCGCAGGAAATCAAAACCACTGATAATCCTAAAAATAAAATACTTTTTTTCAACTTCGTCGTTTTTAACATAATATTCATCTTCAACTAATTTTTACATTCAGCAAACAAAAATAAGAAAAAGAATCTTGACGATTGAATTCTTTTTTTAGTGCTTACAAAGTTCAATTATTTTGATGTGCCTTTTGCGAGAATATCGCAACCAATCTTTTCAAAATGACAAACATTTCAGACCCAATTTACAATAACGAATCCACTCAAAAAATTGATTCCACTAATCGTAGGTAAGGTTCATATTTATCCTTAGCATCATTATTTCTCAGCGGTGATCTCATGTACAGTTCAGGAGATATAAATGATTTGATTTCCTTCAAATTTCATTACATTTGCTGTCCTTATCTTCAGTATTTCTAAAAAACCATTGAATTTTATATTATTTAAATATTTTGTTTATATAAAAATATTTAAAATACTGGTTTTAATTTATTTAAATGCAAAAAGTTAAATCTGATTATTTGTCATTCCTAAACTATAAGCAAACTCTATAGTAGAGCTATTTTAACACTTATATAGTTGAATATGTGCTAATTACATGCTTATTCAAGCTTTTTTATTTTCCTAAAGTAACTTAGAGGATTTTAAGCTTTTTAGCCTGCTTATGAGCCGCTCAAAACAGCACGCTCACTACCCTACCGGCACTTCTGAAATCAATCCACAAGCGCTTGTATTTACATTTATTTCTAACAGACAAATCCCTTCTTTAATTTAAAATACAACAGGTAATGTAAGCTTCAAAAGGCAACAATAAACCAGCTCAAAAAATAAAAATATAACAACCGATAAAAAACTAAAATGAGTAACTTTACAGTCATCAGAAAAAACTGAATTTAAACCATTACATCATGAGTTATTACATCAACAAGACCTTAAAAAATATTTCTTTTGAAGAAGGAATAGCCAGGATTACGGAATCTCTAAAAAATGAAGGCTTTGGAGTTTTAACCGAAATTGATCTCAAGGCTACCCTAAAAAACAAACTGGATGTTGACTTTTATAATTATAAAATTCTAGGAGCCTGCAATGCTCCATTTGCTTACGAAGCGCTTCAGTCAGAAGACAAAATAGGCACCATGCTGCCTTGCAATGTCATCGTACAGGAAAAGACCCCCGGTGAAATTGAAATTTCTGCAGTTGACCCTATGGCCTCCATGCAAGCTATAGAAAATGAAAATTTAGGAAATCTGGCCAAAAAAGTCAGAATAAAACTTGAAAATTGCATCAAAGTATTATAGTTTGGTCTTTTTTCTCCAATTCTGACAAAAAGAGAAGTATCTCGTAATTCATGACTGCTTCAAATCACTCTATAGGCCCTTCATAGCTCAATTTAAAAGTTTTTTGACCTAAAGAGACCCATTGACCTGCCAGATAATCCCAATACCCGTAATTCAAATTGAAACCCGAAAGAATGATACGGTAAATTTTCTGCCCATCTCTTTCTCCCATCGATTGAATAGTCAGCTTCTCCCCTGAATCACCGTTAGTGGACCAAAGAAATTCATCGATTCCATCGGTGGCATGTATAAAGTTCAAATCATAGGTGCCAATATCACCAGTTTTACTAAACACATAAGTACCCTCAAGTGAAGACGGTCCAAATACTGGGCTAATGATAATCAAATCATTCAAAGCGCTATCAGGGATAGGCTCAAATAACCTAATCTGGTTGGCCTCACCTTGCTCTACATCAGATTCCCAATACATATTCGTACGAATCTCAAACACGGTTCCATCGAGCTCATACTCTTTATTAATAGGCTCAGGTGGTGAATCATCATCCGAGCATGAAAGCACCAGGAATAAGCTAAAAACAAGGAGCACCGATCTGTGCAATAAAAGACTATTCATATAACTAAAACTAATATTTATTGAACTTATGATAGAATTCCCGAATGTATAATTAATTTTGCAAAACAAAACAACTAGCGATGAAATCATTTGAGGACTTAAAAATTAACAAGCCACAATTAAAAGCCTTAAACGATATGGGCATAGTGACACCCACGCCAATACAGGAGAAATCGATTCCGGCTGTGAACTCTGGAAATGATATGGTGGGACTGGCTCAAACGGGTACAGGAAAGACCCTTGCCTACCTGCTTCCTGTTTTAAAATCGCTCACTTTTTCTGATCAGATCCATCCAAGGGTACTCATTATAGTACCTACAAGGGAGTTGGTAGCTCAAGTTGTATCTGTGGCCGAAGAACTCACGAAGTATCAAAACGTCAGAATTGCCGGTGTTTACGGAGGAGTAAATATCAATCCGCAAAAAGAGAGGATTGTTGAGGGACTTGACATCCTTGTTGCCACCCCGGGAAGATTATTTGATCTGGCAGTTTCAGGAGTACTTAGACTCGCAGCGATTCAAAAATTGGTTTTAGACGAAGTGGACGAAATGCTTTTTATAGGATTCAGACCACAACTGCTAAACATTCTTGATATACTTCCCAAAAAGCGTCAAAGCATCATGTTTTCTGCAACGATCACAGAGGAAGTCGACACCCTCATACAAAGCTTCTTTAAAAGCCCTAAAAAAATAGAGATCGTACCGGTTGGTACTCCCCTCGAAAAGATCCAACAAAAAGGCATTGCCGTACCAAATTATAAAACCAAGGTCAACTACCTCAATTACCTGCTTAAACAAGATGGATTAGATAAAGTATTGATCTTTACCAAAAACAAGAAAATTGCCGATCGGCTGTCTGAAGACTTAAACGATACGTTGGGTGAAGAATTAGATGTTATTCATTCCAATAAATCTCAAAATTACCGATTTCAGGCCATTGATAAATTTCAGGAAGGAACCATCAGAATTCTTATCGCCACTGATATTGTTTCAAGAGGTATGGATATCTTAGGTGTTAGCCATGTGATCAATTTCGATGCTCCGGCATATCCGGAACAATATATTCATCGAATAGGCCGTACCGGAAGGGCCAGGAAAAGCGGAGAGGCCATATTCTTATTCGTCCCCGGCGAGGAAGAAGCAGTTCTGGAAATTGAAATTTTGATGCAAACCGAAATTCCCTTGGAAAAATTACCAGAAGCTGTAATTATTTCTAAAGAATTGATGCCTGAGGAAAAAGACAACTCTTCTGAAAAAGAGATTGGCGGAAAAGAAAAACCAAAGTTAAAATCCGGGTTGGCATTTCATGAAAAAAGTGAAAAAAATAAAAAAATAAATTTAGGCGGATCTTACAAAAGAGAGATCAAAAAAAAGTACAAAAAGCCTAAAACCAGACCTCCCAAGTCTAAAGGAAAAAAATAGCACCTCAAGTACTAAAAAAATAATTCAATTTTTCTTGGTTTTTTTTCTAACGAACTACAATATTAAAAATGAATCTGCGTTGTATTATCTCATTAGTTTTTATTTTAAAACTAGGGAAAATTGTTATTGTTAAAGAAGAGAACTCTCCATTTCAATGGAGAGTTTTTTTATGCCTACTATTCGACTCTAATAGAGTTATTCAAAATTACGTAATTGAAGTGTTAATTTAAAAAATAATTGATTTATTTTTTACCTGAAGCAATATTAAAAATGAATCTGCGTTGTATAATCTCATTAGTTTTTTTATTTTAAAACTAGGGAAAATTGTTATTGTTAAAGAAGGAAACTCTCCATTGATTTGGAGAGTTTTTTCTTTTTAGAAAAACATCTAATCTGCTCAGATTTGAGCACAATAATTCTTAAATATTTTTTATTTTTTAGTCACACTGCAATATAAAAAATCTATATGCGTTGTATAATCTCATTAGTTTTTTTTATTTTAAAACTAGGGAAAATTGTTATTGTTAAAGAAGGAAACTCTCCATTGATTTGGAGAGTTTTTTTATATTTCAATTCAAAGCTTTACTTCTAGTTTATTCCAGTGCTTCTTTTAAAACTTTGCCAGAATGACTATTTGGAAATGAAATTTGTAATAGGTTGGAAATCGTCGGAGCAATATCAATGATCTCAACATATTCGCGGCTTCTACCGTTTTTTATACCTTTCCCAAAAAACATGATTGGAACATGTCTGTCATAACTATATCCAGATCCATGGGTAGTGCCAGTTTCTCTTTTGTAGATCATTCCAGGGTTTGGAACCATGACTATATCACCTGATAATCTTTGATTATAACCATTTTGGATATAAGCCATAATGCCCGATGTGAAATCTGTGGTCTGGAGTGTTCTTGCAGTGACTACTTTACTCACACCTTCATAATTAATCATTTCATCAGCCAATTGCTGAGATACCATCGCCGCATCAATATCAAGCCTAGTTAAAGCATCCCTGTTTAAAAAAACCTGATTGTTCGAAAAGTTCTCAATAAGATCAGAGGCGCCATAATATTTTTCACAAAGTTCATTTAAGTATACCTTAAAAGCTGCATAGTCAAAATATCCAGCAGAAATTTTCAAAGACTTTAAGTAGGCAGGAACAGGTGCAACTGCATGGTCAGCAGTCAAAAACAAGGTGTAATTATCTTTACCCATCTTATTATCCAAGTAAGTCAGGAGCTCAGCTACATCAAGATCCAACCTTAAGTAAGTATCTTCTATCTCCTTAGAATCAGGCCCATAGCGATGTCCTATATAATCGGGGCTTGAAAAACTCATAGCCAAAAAATCTGTAAATTCTCGTTGACCTAGCTTTTCACCTTCAATAGCCGCTTTAGCAAATTCAACCAATATAGAATTGCCAGAAGGGCTCTCTTTGATCAGATCATAATTACCATTTTTATCTTTTAAATTCTTAAAATCATGTGGAAAAACAGGTTTCTCCTCACCATAAAATAAGCCTTCATATGGATTGTCATCTTCTATACTTTCGGTATAACTTTTAATGGGATATAAAGTTTCCCACTTCTTTTTCATATACGAAGCAGCAAGACCATTCTTATTAAAATCATCAACCCATTTTGGTAAGGCTTCCATATAAAAAGAAGAAGTAACAAATTTACCTTCATTTTTTCCCACAAACCAATAAGAACCGTTCGAGGTGTGTCCTCCGGGCAATACAGCAGATCTGTCTTTCAAACCTATCGCTATTGTTTTCCCATTCATGTTTTGAGACAACCTAAGTTGATCCGTTACCGTTGTCGCCAATAAGTTTACGGGAGATTTTTGCTCGTTTAACTCGTCTGTTCCAACAGCTGAATAATTAAAATCATCCACGCAATAGATCGTTTTCTTGGCAAATTTATCATACCAGTCATTGGCAATGATCCCATGCTGGCTTCCTGTTGCACCTGTATAGATAGAAGCATGACCCACTGCAGTTACCGTAGGTAGATAATTAAAATGGGCATTTTCATAGTTAAAACCTTGACCCAAAATTCTCTTAAAGCCATCCTCGCCGTACCTATGATAAAATCTGGTCAGGTAATCATAGCGCATCTGATCTACTACAATTCCTACTACTAATTTTGGTCGGTCAACTTTTGTAATATCTTGGGCAAAAACATGTAAAGTGAAACACATGATACAAAATACAAACAATAACTTTTTCATAATTTTCTATTTTCAGCCCAAATTTACGGATAAAAGCGTGTTTAAATGTTCATATGTCAGTCAAATTTTAATATTTTAGCACTATTCTAATCGATATGAAATATTTTCACAATATTGGACTTTATTTTATCATGCTGGGTCAGGTTTTTAAAAGACCGCAGAAAAGATCAGTATTCAGAGAAAGCCTTTTTAAGGAAGTTGAAGAACTAGGCTTAAAATCTTTGGGTATTGTTGCATTTATTTCCTTCTTTGTCGGAGGGGTAGTAGCCATTCAAACGGCCTTGAATGTTGATAGCCCATGGATTCCCAAATACCTTATTGGCTTTGCCACTAAAAGATCTATTATTCTCGAATTTGCTCCAACTTTTATGTCAATTATTCTCGCAGGGAAAGTTGGTTCTTATATCACTTCAAGTATTGGAACGATGCGGGTAACAGAGCAAATCGATGCGCTCGAGGTCATGGGTGTTAATGCTTTGAACTTTCTTGTACTGCCAAAAGTTATTGCAGCCGTATTCTTTTATCCCTTTATTGTATTGTTGGCCATGTTTTTAGGTATTTTCGGAGGATGGGTTTCCGGGTTTATGACTGGATTATTTACGTCAGATAGTTATATTGAAGGGATCCGAATGGATTTTCAACCCTATTTGATCAGATATGCACTTATTAAAACCATGGTTTTTGCTTTTGTAATTTCAACGGTTCCTTCATTCTATGGCTTCTATGTCAAAGGTGGTTCGCTGGAAGTAGGTAAAGCGAGCACACAAGCGGTAGTTTGGACAAGTATCGTGATCATATTACTCAACTATTTCCTAACTCAAATGCTCCTAGGATAAATGATAGAAGTTACAGACTTACATAAATCTTTTGGCGATCATCATATTTTAAAAGGTGTTTCAGCTACTTTTCACAAAGGTGACACCAGTATGATTATTGGAACCAGCGGGTCGGGTAAAACAGTTTTTCTTAAATGCCTGCTCGGTCTCTTTTCTCCCGAAAAAGGGGATATCTGTTATGATAACCGACATTATAGTAAAATGACATTGTCAGAAAAAAGAGATTTGCGTAAAGAAATAGGTATGGTCTTTCAGGGAGGTGCTTTATTTGATTCAGAAACAATAGAGAACAATATTAAGTTTCCTCTAAAGATGTTTACGGATCAAACAGAAGAAGAAATGAAAGACAGGGTTAACTTTGTACTAAATCGGGTACACCTTGAAAATGTGAATGACAAATTCCCTGCCGAGCTTTCGGGAGGAATGCAAAAAAGGGTGGCAATTGCCAGAGCCATAGTGATGAATCCCAAGTATTTGTTCTGTGATGAACCCAATTCAGGCCTTGATCCGAAAACAGCCATTGTGATTGACAACCTAATCCAGGAAATTACCGATGAATACCAGATGATCACCATCATCAATTCTCATGATATGAATTCGGTGATGGAAATCGGAGAAAAAATCATTTTTTTGAAAAATGGTTTAAAAGAATGGGAAGGATCTTCTGAGACCATTTTTAAAACGAACAACGAGGCCGTTACAGATTTTGTGTACTCTTCAAACCTCTACAAAAAGGTGAGAGAAGTTTACAATAAAGAAGCCTAAGGGCGCTCATTCAACAGGAATTGTTTTAATCTATCTGTCTTACTTGTTTCTTTAAATCAAAGGACCGTTGTTCTCCTATTGAATCCTGTAATGTAATTTTTACAATGCTTTTATTTTTAAAAGGCAATTCCTTTAAGAGAAGATCGCATAGCTCCATATCCTTTAATTTGATTTCGTTCATATGAAGAATTTTATCTCCATAATGAATTCTTTTTGCCAGTTCATCCTTCCATACCAATCCAACAACTAAAGAGGAGTCTTTCATGGTCAGACTCAAACCCCACAGCTCTTCCGAGAGATCAACTCGATTTTTAAACGCTTCAAAATAGAGTTTCTGGAGGAGTCATTCACAATTTGCCGGAGAATTTTTAAAAAAGGCGCGCCCTATTGCTAACATGGGGATCTCGACAACCACAAGGGGCCTTTTAGAATCGTTCGCATCTTTTACCTGAACGCTATTGATTTTATAGGTTTGGATCTGATCATGTAAGGCATGACCAATCAGATTAGGAGCACCGGTATCAAACAGGAACCGATAGGTTTTTCCTTCAATTTGAACAGGAAAAATAAGTTTACTTTTTAATTCTTCATAAGGAACTACCACAAAGAATTTCTTTTCAACTGATCTACCTCTGTTGAATTTCACTTTCTGTCCACAAGTGATCTAACCGCATAGCAGACAGACAGAAAGGCTTAAAAAAAATCTATTTAGATGGCTTATAAGATCCTAAAAACGTAAACTATTTCTGCCTGATTTCTAAATTTTTAATATCCAAACGAGCCCGTAACCAAGCCTTCAGTTTTTCCTCCTGTTGTTTTTTCTGACGGTTAGACACCTTATTTTTCCATCTTACAGAAATGACATTGAGGGTATCCATTTTTTCAAAATTAGACACATACTCCCTTGAGTATCCAATCTCCTGAAGATCAGTATAATTGATCTGAATTTCTTTGATGATCCTGTCAAAATGTACCTCATTGGCATAATATCGCCTCAGGTCTTTCTCCAGTTCACTGATCCTGAGATCTTTCTCCTTGATGGTTTCATCTCTGGAACTCAACATTTGGTGTGAACTGATATAGAGTTCTTTGATCTTGTCTATATCTTCACGTATACCTGAATCATCCTGACTTTTCAAAATAGTTAATTTTGTGTTTTTCAAGCCCAATTCACTAATTTGCTCTTCCCACCTTTCTTTATCCCTTACTGAATAGTCGCTTCCAAAAACATATAACTTAATTTCTCTTCCTTTAAAATCAATACTTTCCTTGCCATCACCAATGATATTCACTCCTTCAGCCTTCAAATTTTCGATAAATTTTTCAGCTCTAATCGTATAGTTATTTAATACATATAATTGATAAAAAAGATAAATACTAAAAGCAAGTATGGTGAAAGCGATCAAAGAAGCAACTCGAGAAATTCTTTTTCTTTTCGCCTGATTGATATACTTGCGCATTGGAAACTTTAAGTATTTAGTGATCACAAAAGCTGCAAGGGCTATATAAATACAGTTAATCGTAAAAAGGAACATGGCTCCTCCAAAATAATTGAATTGTCCGGTAGCCAAACCAAAACCTGCCGTACATAAAGGCGGCATCAGGGCAGTGGCAATGGCCACACCTGCAACGGTATTGAATTGTGGTTTATTTCGGCTTATGGCAATGATCAGTGCCAAACCACCAGCCATAGCGATGAGTACATCTCTTACATCGGGTTTTGTTCGGGCCAGAATTTCAGGAGTAGCCTCTTTAAAAATAGGAATACTGAAGAATATGAATGAAGTCACAATACTTAAAAACACCATAGCTCCGAAGTTGATGACTGAAGCTTTCAAGGTGTCCACATCATTCACCCCAATAGAAAACCCTATTCCAAGAATAGGACCCATTAGTGGTGATATTAACATAGCACCAATCACGACTGCTGTGGAACTAACATTAAGACCAATGGAAGCGATCAATATTGAAAAAACAAGGATCCATGCTGTATGCCCTTTAATGGATATATTTTCTCTGATCCTCTCGGCGGTCGCTTCTTTATCAGTATCTTGTCGAATGCTTAACAGTTTGGGAATGTATTCCTTTAAACTCTGAAAAAAGCCCTTGAATTCCTTTTGAACTTCTTCTTTTTGTTCCTGGAATTTTTTATCCTCCTCTACCAGATCCTTTTTATTTTCTTCCATTAAAGTACTGTTTGATCTATGATTCTAGTAAATATAATAAAAATTAGCCTTTTCCAAATCTCTTCTCGGCTTCTTTTGAAATCTCTTTAATTTTCTGTTCTTCAGCTTTGGGATAAATCATGATGGTATCTTCAGTTTCCACAATAATATAGTCACTAATCCCCGAAAGTACAATTTTCTTAGGTCCATTTGTACTGATCATATTCCTTTTGGAATCTAAAAAATAGCCATTAGCATTCACTATGGCATTGTCGCTTTCATCCTTTTCCAGCTTATCATATAATGAACCCCAGGTTCCTAAATCGTTCCAACCAAAATCGGTACCCATCACATAGACGTTTTGAGCCTTTTCCATGATACCATAGTCAATAGATATATTCTCAGCCTGAGGATAGTGATCTGTTATAAAATCCGCTTCTTTTTCAGAATTCCAGCAAGAGCCGCCACTTTCAAATAAGTCATACATGTTAGGAAGGCTTCTTTTAAAAGAATCAAGAATACTTTTAACGCTCCAAATAAATATTCCTGCATTCCATAGATAGTCTCCTTGAGCTAAAAATCTCTCAGCGGTTTTCAAATCTGGCTTTTCTGTAAAATTCTTTACTTTCTTTACGTCTGATGCATCTTCTTCAAACTGGATATAGCCATATCCTGTATTGGGACCCGTGGGTTTGATACCGAGGGTCATTAAAATATCATGTTTTTGACAGGCTTCAAATGCCGACTTTACATTTCGCACAAATTCTGCTTCATCTTCTATATAGTGGTCAGAGGGAGCAACGATCATTACCGCCTCACTATTCTGATCTGCAATCTTGAGGGCTGAATACAAAATACAGGGAGAGGTATTTCTCATGGCAGGCTCCAACAACAACTGATTTTCAGTCACTTCAGGTAAATGTTCCATCACCAAGCCCTTGTATCTCTGATTGGTCGCTATCAGTATTTGCTCATGAGGGATCAAATTAGACAGTCTGTTAAAAGTCTGTTGGATAAGCGACTGCCCTGTTCCCAGCATATCGTGAAATTGTTTGGGATTGTCAGGTGTACTTACCGGCCAAAATCGGGAACCAACTCCCCCGGCCATGATCACTGCGTAATAATTCTTGTTCATCATGTTAATTTATAAGCTCCACCTCTGCATGGGGGTGGAATATGTATTTCCTGTGAGTGAATACTTCAACACATTCGTATCGGGTACGTCGTTTTTTACCCTTGATAAAAGTTTTGTTTCGATATTGAAACCTGCTCCTATCCGGAATTTCAAAAATAAGCGTTTTATCTGTGAAACGATCATAATTTCTAAAAGCCAATGACAAGTTCATATCTGCGTCACTACTGGCCCTGGGATTCATGAGATACCTTGCCAGAAGCTTCAATATCTCTTCTGGAAAAACATCAGGGCTCAGAAAAGGCAACATGAGCAATTTAAAATTACTTTTCCATTCCAGTCCATGAGGTTTTACCCTCTTGTACTCCTGAAAAGTAACCAAATGCGCATATTCATGAATAAGCGTCAGCAAAAACCGATAAGGATTGAGGTCATTATTGATGGTGATCTGAACCTTTCCATCGCTGAATCTTTTAAAATCACCGTGTTTACTGCTTCTTTTTTGTACAATTTTAAGATGGCAGGGATAACGCTCTATCAGCTCTACCACCTTATCCATCGCTTTCTCGGGAAGGTATTTTTGAAGAATTTCTTTTTTTGTTTCCAATCAATCATTTCTTTTTGGTTACAAATCTTCGCCTTAAGGAGTTGAATTGGACACTTGCAACACTTTTCCATTAAACACTTTACTTCCTTCTAGTGCAAAACCTGAAATATAATTTGCCATATCTACCGCAGTTACGGAAGCCTCATAATCAGGAAATGCTTCTTTGAGCATTTCAGTCTGCACCGCACCAAGGGCCAAGGCATTAAATGAAACCCCTCTTTCTTTATACTCTTCTGCCAGGAGCTCCATTAAGGTGATGACGGCTCCTTTTGACGAACTATACGCGGCAAGACCAGCAAATTTCATACTTCCCTGAATGCCTCCCATACTGCTAATAGTGACAACATGAGTTCCTTCAATGAAAAATGGATCCAGCCTTCTGCTAAGTTCCGCAACAGCGAAAACATTGACCTGATAAATCCTCTGAAAATCATCTACCGTTGTTTCCTTAAAAGGCTTATGAAGCAGGGCTCCGGCATTATGGATCACAATATCCACTGCTCCCCAATTCTTGTTTACAAACCCAACCACCTTGTCGATTCCGGTGTCTTTAGTAATATCAGTCTCTACAGCATTCAGATGCTCATGACCTGATGCCAATTTTTCAAGACCACTTGTATTTCTGCTTAAGGCAAGCACCTGATGACCTCTATCTGTAAACTGCTTGACCAGCTCCAATCCTATTCCCCTGCTGGCACCGGTTACCAAAATTCTTTTTGAGCTCATGTTTAAGGTTTAACTTTTATGATATATGGATAAAATAAAGGATCAAAAATATGAAATTTTTAAGCACCAGCATTTTATTATGGCTTTCATCTTAACTGCTAGGATACCCTATTTATTTATTTTTGCAATCTACAGGACATAATAGATGGATTGATCGTTAAAACGATCCAAAGCGCAGGAAGTTATTCTTCAAAAATAATATGCTGATAGGCACCCATATCAGGAGAGACAACACGATTTACCCCGAGTAGATCAAAAGGTATTTGCTGAGCAGCCAATGGGTCCGCATTAGCCTTTGCATCAGACATTTCACCAATGATAAATTCGTTTTCATTCACATCTTTAAAGTCTGGCTCTCCGTTAAAAATATTATCCTCGTACTTATCCATATCGTCAACATCGTATAGGGGATCGCTCGATGCATTTCCTCCTAAATTTGAACGCAATAAGTTATTTTTAAATTTAAAATTAAAAGCCGCCTGATCATTCTTTTGAAGCAGGAATTCATTGCTTTGATTTCCTTCAATGATGCAATTTGTAAAGTTTGCCGCCAACAAATCGTTCACAACCACTTCCCCAGAACCATTGCTACCACTTGATGATTGAAAATTATTGACCAGTAGAGCAGGAAATTCTCTAATATCCCCCGACCAATAGTTGGCAAAAGTGGCATGGGTAAAATTATACCTACCGCCGTAAGTGCAAGCCAGAGAAGACTGCCCGTTGTTTCCAATAACCAGATTCGATCCGGTAATATTCGCAGCACGAGCCAACAAACCAAAGTTACTGGTATTGTAAATCTCTGAATTTTGAATTGTGAGAGTGGGTTCAGTTGAACTGCCAATTGTGTCGACTATAATCCCGATGATATTGTTCTTAATCAAAGTATGGTTGATACGGTGCTCCTTGCTACCTGCCTTTAACCAAATGGTACCCCATTGACCAGCGATGTTTTCATAAAATGGTTCCAGTCGATCTCCTTGAATGATTACTTTTTCATCTAATGTACCATTGATCTTCAATGAGCCGTTTTTTTCGACCAAGAGTCCAGAATCTTCATGAAAATGTATTCTTGCCCCTTTTTCTACGGTAAGTGTTTGACCAATATTTACCCCAACATAGCCATAAATCACATAGGGCTTTTCATTGGTCCAGGTTGTATTCCCCTCAAGATAAAATCCATCCACCAGTATTTCTTCTCCTTCCTCATCAATACCCCAAACGATCTTTTCCTTGATCCCGTCAGCATCTCTTTGAGGAAACAAAAAATAAGCATCCTGAACCAGTGTAATCAATTTTATTTCCTGCTCATTATCTCCTTGGTCAAAAATGACCTCATCAACATAAAGCGGATCAGTGACCCTGGTATAATCGATAGTGGCTTCTACAAAAACGTAAATACTATCTTTGGGTAATATGTCAACATTGTCAAATGTTTTTCCCGGCTCACCATTCACATTGAGCCTGTAAAAAGACTGTTCTCCCTTACCTAACCTGATGCTTGGAATACTGATATGCTGATTACTTTTGTTATACACCTTAAAAGTTCTGGTACTTGAGCTGGTATTGGTAAAAACGGTATCCAAAAATACTGTATCCTTTGAAAATTCCAACTTCCCTGTACTTGGGCTGGTCTCAAAAATGTCGTCATTACACGATTGCAAGGTTATAATAGCGATAAGTATCAAAAACAGGTAGCGAAGCATAGCCAATTATTTTTCAATCAATTTGATTTCAAAAACCTTATTCCAGTTCTTTCCGGTTACATACAGACGGTCATTTTCTTGATCATAGGCAATACCATTTAACACATTGTCTTCCCCTTTTTGACCCGCCTTGGCCTGAAGACCCTTTAAACTCACAATACCCTCTATGGCCCCATTTGAAGGCTCTACGATCAAAATCGAATTCTGTTGCCAAATATTTGCGTAGATCTTGCCATTAACGAATTCCAGTTCATTCAGTTTTTCAGCTTTCCTTTTATTTGTATAGGTCTCTATATAGGAAACCTCCTTAAGGGATACCGGATCTAACAACCACATACGCTCAGATCCATCAGTTTTAACCAGGTATTCATTATTATGAGTCAATCCCCATCCCTCCTTACTTTGACCATATTCAAATGACTTTTCCAGCTCAAAACTATCAAGATCATATATAAAACCTATTTTTTTTCTCCAGGTCAATTGATAGATCTTACCATCCTTGATGGTCATGCCTTCACCAAAATACTGTCTGTCCAGATCGATCTTTTGTACTATTTTTCCAGATTCAATCTCAACCTTTCTAAGTGAGGATTTACCATTTTGCCCGGTGCTTTCATAAAAGTATCCATTATAATACACAAAGCCTTGGGTAAAAGCCTGATCATCATGAGGAAATTCATTGACGACCTCATATGTAAAAACCTCTGGAGCTTTGTCATTTAAGAAGTAAATGGTATTGTTTAATTTTTTGCTGGTACCATCGAAGTAAATGACTGCCGACAAGGCTTGTTTTCCTAATTTATAGGCCTTGATATCCAAAGCTTCATGATTCTTGATTAAGGTGCCATTTATAAAATACTGCACTGAATCTATAGGATTCCCTTTTTTATCTTTTACACTAATCTTTAAGGGTTTATC
This sequence comes from uncultured Flavobacteriaceae bacterium, assembly GCA_963780405.1. GTDB lineage: Bacteria > Bacteroidota > Bacteroidia > Flavobacteriales > Flavobacteriaceae > Lutimonas. Next base: position 106,208 of record CAWABX010000001.1, on the reverse strand, counting down.
TATCTGAATACTTTTGGGAGACTCTAACTGTAACTGGTATTTATTTCCACAAGCATTGAGAATAAGAAGGAATGCCAACGTTAGAATGGAAGCAATTTTATTCATATTATTATTTTTTGTTTAAAATAACTAAAATAATGTTTGAGTTTTAAAAATATTATTTAAATTTGCACTCTCAAATTCGGCCGGTGCTGAATCTTCTTTTTAAAAGAAGCGAAAGTATAAAATTTAAATGAGTTAACGATGAGAAAAGGAATACATCCAGAAAATTATAGAATGGTAGCTTTTAAAGACATGTCTAACGGAGATGTTTTTTTAACAAAATCGACTGCCAATTCAAAAGAAAGTATTGATGTTGAAGGTGTTGAATATCCATTGATCAAATTGGAGATCTCTCGTACCTCTCACCCGTACTATACAGGAAAAATGAAATTGGTTGATACAGCTGGTCGAATTGACAAGTTCAAATCTAAATACGCCAAATTCAAAAAATAAGAATTTATTTCTTACATATCTTATTATAAAAAGTTCTTTTGTTAGCAAAAGGGCTTTTTTTTATTCATGGTATACCATGAATTTTATCCACAATTCCGGGTATATTTGTCAACTTTATTAGGATAAGATACTTTTATTTTTAACTTTGTTTTAAGATTAGTTAGTAGCCTTTGGCAAAGTAATTGATTTACCCCTTGTAATAACTCCCCTCAAATAACGTTAGTAAAATAATAGATTGAATCTAAATCATTCAGTTTGTAACCTATTTAAACTAAATAAGGATCATGGAGATAAGCGAGGTAAAAGTTAGAAATGAGTTTTTTGTGTCAGCATTATTCGTTGAGAGTACAATGACTGATTATTTATCTGAAAAACTTAATATCAAAGATTCCATCAATTCTGAATTCTTGGGTAATCATGACAAAGCGCTTTCATTTAGTCAAAAAACGGATGCGCTAATGGAGTCTGTAAACTTCTCTATCATAGACAAAAGTAAATTATCTGTCTTTAGAGAAATTTACATGGAATTTATTGAAAATTCAAACGCACCTACTTTAGAAGAAAGTTTTACTTCTTCTGACCATAACGATGATTTTTTACTCATCCTATATCCACAGAATGATTATCTTCCACGAGAAGAAAAATTGATCAATGCCTGTTATCAGCTTATAGGTGAGGTTTCTGAATTAGTTGCAGAGCAAACCAATAAGCCTGAGGTCAAAATGCCAAGAAAAAATCGTTATTTCAATATAGAAAATTTGAAGGTTGGAAAATTCGCCATGCTGTTTTCCTTTTTATTTATCTCATAATAATAAAATAAATTTTTAGCGCTAAAATGACCGTAACTACGGTCATTTTTTTTTGTTAAATTTGCAGTAAGTAATCAGCATCATGGGAAAAATATACAGACAAGCTGTGATGGCAGTCATCATCAATGAAGAGTCAAAAGTATTGATTGGCTATTCGCCTCGTGACAAAAGTTATAAATTCCCACAAGGCGGACTGGAAGCTGAAGAGGACCTGATCACAGGAATTAAAAGGGAGCTCAAAGAAGAATTAAATTATCATCTATTGCATGATCATATCCTGGAAGTCTATGAAGAAAAAGTAAGGTATCCTTTTCCGCCAAATTGCCATCCTGTCTATATGGGTCAGGAACTATCAATAGTAAAGATCAAACATCGATCTGAAGCCGAAACCGTTCCCCAGGATGATGAATTTGATGAATTGATATGGATCTCACCAAAAGAGATCGCAGCCTACAACTATGAATACCGCTCAGATGCTTATCGTAAAGCACTTCTTATTTGTGGTTTGATTTAAGAAACCGGAGTTATTAGATCAAACTCAAGCGCTAAAGGCTTTAACACCGACACCAAAAGAGGAATAAGATCGTCCCCATAGATCTCATAGAATTCGGAAAAATTAGCTTGCCGTTCTTGAAGAGAATGTTTGGGAAACAACTGTTCCTGAAGGATACTGATGCGAGATACGATTTCTTTAAATTTTCGTTTTTGCGCCTTTAAAAGTCTTTTTTCCAGCTTATCCAGACCATTGATCTGTTTTTTCTCCTGAGCCAGTACAGCTCCACTAAAAGACTTGTCAGTTTTATCGGATAGTAATTTTAATTCACTGAACATCGCTCTTAATTCTTTTCGCTGCCTTGAAAAATCAATATCAAGATCTGAGATTTCCTTTACTTTTTTCTTGACCAAATCGTTTTGCTTCAGAAAAATATCCTCCTCAGAGATCTGCAATGCCATCAGTTTCTTACGCTGTTTCTTATCAATGATCAAAACGGAATTGCGCAATAACAAAATAGGGAAAGGGACTGATACGCTATCAAAGAAATTTCTGAGCTGCATCCAATAGGCCATTTCTCCACCCCCACCTATATAGCATAAATTTGGTAAAATCACTTCTTGATACAAGGGTCTCATGAGCACATTGGGACTAAACTTTTCAGGAGAAGTTACAAGGAGGTTCAATATTTCCTTTTCAGAGAAAACCAGCTCCGTATTGTTTATTTTATAGACACCCTCTTCAAATAAAATCCGTTCCCTAAGGTCTTTATCCAGATAAAACAAATTGATCTCTCTTGGGTTCACCTGTATCGGATATGATGCCCCCAGCAGCTCATTCGTTTTACTCACTTCTTTAAAAGAGGTCTGGCTGATCAATTCTTCCTTGATATATGGAGCGAACAAAGTTTTCAAACCTGGGTCATCCCCATCAATAATAAGCAGTCCATACTCAGCAAAAAGTTCATTGGCCAAATATCTTGTAGCTTGGGTTAAGGTCGTATGTTTTAGATAGGCGTCTTTAAATAGTTGTTTTAACCTAAGGGCATGCTTGTTGTGTCCGAAGCTTGCTTCAATTTTATCAAAAACCTGGTCCAAGCCTTCGGTTGAAGTCCTTCCAACCGCACCTTGAACATCCTTATCCCATTGTATTCTCGTATTCTTATAATTAAAAAAGCAGATCTCTTCAAAATCGTGATCTTCAGTGGCCATCCAATAGACGGGCACAAAATTTTTATCCGGAAAATTCTCTTTTAATTCACTGGCAAGATTGATGGCCGAAATAATTTTATAAAGGAAGTAAAGCGGCCCGGTAAAAAGGTTCAATTGATGCCCCGTAGTCACTGTAAAAGTGTTTGCATCCCTCAAAAGTAAAAGATGCTCCTTACTCAGATCAGACAATTGTAAATGTTTTGTCTGCTCCTTTAAGCAGGCATATAACACGTCTCTGCTTTCCTGACTAAATGACTTTGATTTTTCCTCAATCTGATGCCTGAATCCTTCAATAGTTGGAAAATTATTGTAAAAATTCTTCAACGATTCATGCTGATCAAGGTAGTCACACATGATCTTTGAAAAATAGCCGGTATCCTGAAATTTAATGGTTGAGTTGATTTGTCCCAATGAATTGAAGTTTTTAGTAAAAATACATCTTTTTTAATCTTAAAAAAGGAGGTCAGTTTTTTTTAACCTTGTTTTAAGACTATTTAAGTATGATCTCTTTAAAAATGCAACAATGCTGCAATGGTTAAATGTAAAATAATTCTTGTGTCTTGTCCTGAAATAGGTTTACACATAAAAGAAAATAAAAATCAGGATACTACAGCGAATCCTACAATGCATCAATACATCATTATATCATTACATCATTAAATCAATATATCATTACTTCAATGGTTCCCCGTACAAATCAAAATCTGTGGCTTCGGTAATTGTAATGTCGATAAATTGACCTACCTGAAGGTAGTGTTTAGTGGCATCCACAATGACATTATTATCGACATCAGGGCTGTCAAACTCTGTCCGTCCAATAAAAAAATTACCTTCCTTTCGATCAAAAATACACTTAAAGGTTTTGCCTACTTTTTCCTGATTCAGATCGAAAGAAATCTGACCTTGAATTTCCATTAATTCTGCGACGCGCCTCTCTTTAACTTTCTCGGGAACATCATCATTTAGCAGATACGCATGGGTATTTTCTTCATGTGAATAGGTGAAACAACCCATTCGTTCGAACTTGGTACTTCTCACAAAATCCTTCAACTCTTCAAACTGGGCCTCCGTTTCTCCAGGATAACCGGCAATAAAGGTGGTTCTAATGGCCATTTCAGGAACCATTTCTCTGAACTTCTTAATAAGAGAAATCGTTTTTTCAGCATTGTTACCCCTTCTCATTGATTTCAGTAAATCCGAATTGATATGCTGTAACGGAATATCCAGGTAGTTACAAACCTTAGGTTCATGCTTCATAACATCTAAAACATCAAGGGGGAATCCTGTTGGAAAAGCATAATGCAGTCTGATCCATTCCACCCCATCTATTTGAACCAAAGCCTTCAAAAGATCTGCAAGTGCTCTTTTTTTATACAGGTCCAAACCGTAATACGTAAGGTCCTGAGCTATTAAGATCAATTCTTTGACCCCATTGGCAGCCAGTTTCTCTGCCTCACCGACAATTTGCTCTATTGGCGTAGATTTGTGGCCCCCTCTCATCAAGGGAATAGCACAAAATGAGCAAGGTCTGTCACATCCTTCGGCGATCTTTAAATATGCATAGTGCTTAGGGGTTGTTGTCAACCGCTCACCTATCAGTTCGTGTTTGTAATCGGCCTCAAGAGCCTTCAACAAATTCGGAAGATCATGCGTTCCAAAATACTGATCCACATCTGTAATTTCCTTTTCAAGATCTGGCTTATACCTTTCACTTAAACATCCTGTGACAAAAACCTTGTCCACGGTACCCGCCTCCTTTTTATCTACATAATGTAAAATGGTATTGATCGATTCTTCCTTGGCTTTTCCAATAAATCCACAAGTATTGATCACAACGATATTACCGTCATCGTTCTCGTCTTCATGAACTACTTCTTTATTATTGGCCTTTAGCTGACCCATTAACACCTCACTGTCATAGACATTCTTAGAACAACCTAAGGTGACAACGTTTATTTTATTTTTTTTGGAAGATTTTGTTCGCATAATTCCTTGACTCTTTCAATTTCACTGTTAATTTCTCACCCGGTCGCAAGTGAAGGGTTCACTTCCGAAAGGCTCACCTCCGAAGAGGTGGCAATAATCCTCCTATTTAAAAAAAGAATCCACAAACTCTGTTTTATTGAATACCTGCAGATCGTCAATACCTTCTCCTACACCAATATATTTTACCGGAATCTGGAATTGATCCGAAATCCCAATCACCACACCTCCTTTGGCCGTGCCGTCTAGTTTGGTCACCGCAAGCGAAGTTACCTCGGTTGCTTTGGTAAATTGTTTGGCTTGTTCAAAAGCATTTTGTCCGGTTGAACCATCCAACACCAACAAGACTTCATCCGGTTTATGAGGCGCCACCTTTTGCATAACTCTCTTGATTTTTGACAACTCATTCATCAGGTTTACTTTATTATGTAACCTTCCCGCCGTATCAATAATCACAACATCTGCATCTTGTTTTACGGCTGATTGCAAGGTATCATAGGCTACCGAAGCTGGATCACTGCCCATCTCCTGCCTCACCATGGGTATATCTACCCGGTCTGCCCAAATTTGTAGTTGATCTATAGCTGCGGCTCTAAATGTATCTGCCGCTCCAAGGACCACTTTTAGGCCCTGCTTCTTAAACTGCGATGCCAACTTACCAATAGTCGTAGTTTTTCCAACACCATTGACTCCTACGACCATGATCACATAAGGTCTTTCTGCATCAGATGGAATAACAAATTCAGTATCATTCCCAGTATTGGTCTTGGCCAATAGGGCCGCTATTTCCTCTCTGAGTATTCCATTTAGTTCATCGGTTCCAAAATACTTGTCTCTGGACACACGAGCTTCTATTTGTTCGATGATCTTCAAGGTTGTATCTACTCCAACATCTGAAGACACAAGAACCTCCTCAAGATTATCCAGGACATCATCGTCTACTGTTGATTTTCCCGCGACGGCTTTTGATAATTTATTAAAAAAGGAAGTTTTGGATTTCTCCAGACCTTTATCTAAGGTTTCTTTCTTTTCTTTCGAGAATATTTTTTTGAACAAACTCATGATTGGATTCTGATTAGATCGATTTTTTTAGCAAGCACAAAGTTAATTAAAATTCAGGGGATTATCACCTGGCCTAAAATCAAAAAAGCCACTTTCAAAAAGAAAGTAGCTTTATGTATATATTAAAAAGTAAGGACTATTTCTTACTTAAGAAATCATTTACTTTACTTGGATCCATAATGCTTTCAACAAATGTATAAGCTCCTGATTTTTCTGATCTTACCATTTTAATCGCTTTGGTCAATCTCTTTGACCCTGTTTGTAACGATGCTACTGATTTCTTTGCCATGACTCAATGTTTATCTGACATTCTCACAAAAGTGAAAATCTCTAATTATTTAATTTCTTTGTGAACTGTCATTTTCTTCAAAATAGGATTGAATTTTTTCACTTCCAATCTATCCGGAGTATTCTTTTTATTCTTCGTTGTAATATAACGAGAAGTTCCAGGCTGCCCAGAAGCTTTATGCTCTGTACATTCTAATATTACCTGTATTCTATTTCCTTTAGTCTTTGCCATCTTCTTCTTATTTTTTTAGAAAACCATTAGCTCTTGCCTCAGCAATCACTGCCTCAACGCCTTTCTTATTGATATTCTTTAAAGCTCTGGTAGAAACCTTTAAAGTTACCCATTTATCTTCTGCTGGTAAATAAAAACGTTTTTTTACCAAATTAACTTTGAATTTTCTTTTGGTTCTATTCAAAGCGTGAGATACGTTGTTTCCAACCATTGCTCTCTTGCCCGTTAACTCACATACTCTTGACATTTCCTGACTGTTTTAATTCTTGTTTCAAAACGAGGTGCAAAAATAAATATTCTTTCCTAATCTGGCAAACTATTTACACTGTTTTTTAAAATTTCTTTTCTTAATAGTTCCAAGGCCTTGACAGAGGCTCTTTCTATTACTTTTGCTCTGGGTTTACCAAAGAAAAATTCTTCTGCATAAACACCCGATGGGCTTGCTATACCTATAAACACCACTCCAACTGTTTTATCGGTTTCATCTGTGGTTGGTCCGGCATTACCTGTGGTCGAAATAGCATAATCGGTAGCAAATAATTTCTGACACTTCAGCGCCATTTCGATGGCGACTTCCTTACTCACAACAGAGTGCTTGGTGATCAATTCCTCGTCCACTCCCAGTAGTTTTGTTTTTATCGCTGCACTATAGGCCACCAAAGCTCCTCTTAAGAAATTCGATGCTCCTGGAATAGTCGTAATCATTTTAGATATATTACCTCCAGTGCAACTTTCAGCCAAACTCAAAGTTTGCTTACTATCTGATAACAACTCATTGAGAGCTCTTTCTATGGAAGTATTTTCTTCTTCTCCTACATAAATGTCTTTCACTAAATGCTTCAGCTGCGCAATTCTTTCATCCAGATTTGACTTTAATAGTATTTCTTCTACTCCTTTTGCTGTTAATCTTAGACGAACCCTACCATATGAAGGTAAATAAGCCAATTTGATAAAATCAGGCAAACTATGCTCAAAACCAGTCAAACGTGCCGCAACCCTGCTTTCTCCTAAACCATAAGTATGAAGCGTTTTATGTAAAATAAAGGGTAAATGAAATTCTTCCCTTAATTTTGGCAGCACCGAAGTAGAGATCAGCCCTTTCATTTCATTCGGAACTCCCGGAAGAGAAATAAACACTTTTTTATTTCTTTCAAACCACATTCCAGATGCTGTTCCCAAATGATTCTTTAAAATGGTCGCTTTGGCCGGAAGCATGGCTTGCTGAAGATCCATATCAGTAAATTTGTATTTGATCCTTCCAAATAAATGCTTGATATGATTTTCGACTTCTTCATGATAGGTCAGTTCATCATCAAAATATTCAGTCAAGGTTAATTTCGTAATATCATCTTTGGTAGGACCTAATCCACCAGTCATGATGATGATATCTGCATTTTGTTCGGCTTCTTCAACCGCTTTTACAATATGCTCTTTATCATCCTGAATAGAAGTGATCTGATAAACAGAAACACCGATCTCATTGAGTCGCTGACCCAACCATTGTGAATTGGTGTCAACAATTTGACCAATCAGAATCTCGTCTCCAATAGTGATGATTTCAGCCTTCATGTAATGGTTTTAATTTTGGAGAACAAATATAGTCAATGCATTGAAGAAACCCGCTTAACTTTAACAGACTCCTACATTCTTCATTTATATTATTTATCTTTATAAACGAAAATGAAAAAAGCAGGCGAATTGCTTTTATTCATGAAGCACAATTAATTTTTAACCCCCGAAAATAACAATAAAAATGAAAGTAAATGCATATGCGGCTCACGAGCCAAATGGAAAATTACAACCTTTTTCTTATGAACTAGATGATTTAGGTGCCGAAGAAGTTGATATTAAAGTTTCACACTGTGGTATTTGTCATTCTGACTTAAGCATGATCAATAACGAATGGGGTATGACCTCCTATCCCTTGGTACCCGGCCATGAAATAATTGGAGAAGTTGTTGCAGCAGGTGGCGCCGTAAAGAATGTAAAAGTTGGTGACAAGGTTGGGCTGGGATGGCTCTCAGCTTCCTGTATGAGTTGTTCTGAATGTATGGATGGCATCCCAGCACCTTTGCGCTAACAATGAGGCAACTATTGTTGGCCGTCATGGCGGATTTGCTGACTATGTAAGAGGCCATTGGTCATGGGCTATTCCCTTACCGGATGCGATTGATTTGGCAAAAGCCGGACCTTTGCTTTGCGGAGGTATTACCGTTTTTAATCCTATCATATTAGCTGGCGTAAAACCAACGGATACTGTTGGTGTCATCGGTATTGGCGGATTAGGACATATGGCCCTTAAATTTTTAAAACATTGGGGATGTGAAGTCGTTGCCTTTAGCTCAAATCCTGCTAAAAAAGAGGAAATCCTGAAAATGGGTGCTTCGAAAGTAGTCAATTCCAGGTCTCCTGAAGAACTTGCAGACGTTGCTGGTAAACTAAGTTTTATATTAAATACAACTAATGTGAGTCTTGATTGGAATGCTTATTTAACTTGTCTGAAGCCAAAAGGAAAGTTCCATACAGTGGGTGCGGTATTAGAACCGATGGCCATCCCTGCTTTTTCGCTTATTATGGGTGAGAAAACAGTTGGTGGTAGCCCTATTGGCAGCCCGGAGCTGACCAAAACAATGCTTGATTTCTGCGTAAGGCACAATATTTATCCAACAGTAGAAGAATTTCCGATGGAAAAAGTAAATGAGGCCATGGCCCATCTTGAGGAAGGCAAAGCGAGGTTTAGGATTGTACTAAAAAATTAAAATAAAAAGGTGAATGTTTTAACATTCACCTTTTTTTATTCACCAGTTTTGAAAAGGGTTCTTCACCAAACTGGAATTATAATATTTTTTCTGACCTGTAACCTCCTCGCCTAACCAATATGGTTTTTCGAAGGAATCCTCCTCATTTTTTAATTCTACTTCGGCCATCACCAAGCCCTTGTTCTCAAGTGCAAATTCGTCGATCTCGAATATATGTCCGCCTAATTCAACAAAATAACGTTCTTTATCAATAATACCTGGCTCACAAATCTCCAATAAACTTTCAGCCTCTTGCCTTGAAATCTCTCTTTCCCATTCAAACCTTGTAGTACCCGATTGATTACCAATCCCTTTCACTGTAATAAACCCAGTATCAGCAACAAGTCTTATCCTTACAGTTCTTTCCGGTACAGATGAAAGAAATCCTTGAACAATACGTTCTTTTTTAAACGCTTCTTTTTTAAAGTCATGATTCAAGACTAAAAATTTTCTCTCTATTTCTGTATTATTCAAATGTTATTTTATTTTAATTTGGAACATCTCCTTGCCTTCCACAAACCCCTTTAACTCATCGTTAGGCTCAACTTTTCCCACACCTGCCGGAGTTCCGGTAAAGATAACATCACCAATCTTTAGGGTAAAATATTGCGACACATAAGCGATCAATTCATCGATTTTCCAAAGCATATGAGAAGATTCTCCATCCTGAACAACCTGTCCATTTTTCAAAAGCTGGAATTTAATATTTTCAAGATCGAATGCTGACTTATCATAAAATTTACCGATAACAGCACTGCCATCAAAGGCCTTGGCTTTTTCCCAAGGGAGTCCCTTTTCTTTTAAGCTGCTCTGAAGATCTCTTGCTGTAAAGTCAATACCCAAGCCAATCTCATCGTAGTATTTATGTGCAAATTTCTGATCAATAAACTTTCCTATTCTCCCTATCTTCACCAGGATCTCAACCTCATAATGAATATCCTGAGAAAAGGGTGGAATGATAAAAGGATTGTTTTTTAATAATACCGCCGAATCAGGCTTCATAAATATGACCGGTTCTTTTGGCTTTTCATTATCAAGCTCCTCGATATGTTTGGCATAATTTCTGCCAATACAGATTATTTTCATATTCTCTAAGTATTAAGTTTTAAGTCTCATTTCCCATACTAATTTCTTACTTTCGGATATTCATTATTTTATGTTTCAGGCAGATTCCCATTTTCATGGTAAAGATATGCACCTTCAATTCTGGACATACACTTCTCACTTCAAACTTCTCACTTCTCACTTCTCACTTCTCACTTTGAACTTCCCTGAATAGCGTTGACCGTTATTAGACATTTATTTCGTTATTAAATATAGTTATTTTAGGTTTGTTATTATCCTTGGTTGTTGACCATAGATTTTCAAACTCTATTGGACTTATTTTCTCTATATTATTGTGAGGTCTTATATTGTTATATTGAATGACAGCTCTTTTTACGAACCGCTTTAACTCTGAAAATGTTTTAGGCTTCCAGTGATCAATATATTCCTCTTTAATGGTTCTGTTGATTCGTTCAGCATAAGCATTGTCCTGGGCTGAAAGAGCCATACTTATTTGACTTCCTTGCTTCTTTAAAAGACTTATATAGTCCTTATAAATATATTGACTCCCTCTGTCTGAATGATGGATCTTCAGGAGGAGGATGTTTGCTTAAGTGCCATTTGTAAGGCCTTTACATTAGCCGTTGCTCTCATATGATCTGATACCTGGTAACCAACAATCTTCTTTGTATAGACATCTATAATAAACACTGCATAGTAATGCTTGCCTCCAACAGGAATATAAGTGATATCAGATTGCCATATCTGACTGGGGCGATTTACTTCCATACCCTTTGATCAGGTTCGGATAATAGATTTTAGAGGCAGATTGTAGTTCGTTTATAATTCTTCTTTCTTTTCACTCTAAAACCTAATTCCATCATGGTATCTACAAAACGATCTCTACCAATAAAGTCAGGCTTAAGTGTATCATACATCTTTTCAACCCCACAACCAGGGTGCTCGTAGCGCAGCTCTTCTGCTTCTGTAACCAAATTCGATACATTGGTATCAAAAATAAGCTGTCTCTTGGCGTATTGGTAAACGGCTTGTTTACTAACACCAATGGTTTTATATAGCTTGTTCATGGAATAACTTATTTTTTCTTTGTTTTCCCTGAACCAGTTGATTGTGAGGTGTTGAAGTTTTTTTTAATATCGATATCTAGCTCATCTTTAGCAATCTCCATCATCTTCTCTAAATAATCAATCATGATCTGTTTTTGACCAACGATCTGTTCCAAATTCTTGATCTTTTGCTCAAGATCCTTAAGCTTCTTATTGCTACTTTCTTTCATCTCTATAATGCGATATCCTTTTTGGTTAAAGGTAGAAAATTTATAAATCCAACGGTAAATAGCTGAATTCGTAATTCCATGAAGACGGCATAGTTCATTAACACTAAATTGACCAGTTTCAAATTCCTTTACCAAAGATTGTTTAAATTCATCAGTAAATACTCGACGTTTTCTAAGTTTTTTTACAGTTTGCTTTCATAAAGTTTACACTTTAAAAGTGGTCAACCTATATCAGGGACGTACACTTAATCCTTAGTCCTTAGTCCTTAGTCCTTAGTCCTTAGTCCTTAGTCCTTAGTCCTTAAAACCCCTAAGGAATCCATTTCTTTTCAAAATTCGGCTTTCTCTTTTCTAAGAAAGCATCTCTCCCTTCCTTGGCTTCATCTGTCATATAGGCCAATCGAGTAGCCTCTCCTGCAAATACCTGCTGACCTACCATACCATCATCGGTCAAATTCATAGCGAATTTCAACATCTTTATGGAGGTTGGTGATTTGGCCAGGATTTCCTGAGCCCATTCAAAAGCCGTTGCTTCCAACTCTTCATGAGGAATTACGGCATTCACCATACCCATTTCATAGCCTTCCTGAGCAGAATAATTCCTTCCAAGGAAAAAGATTTCCCTGGCCTTCTTCTGCCCAACCATCTTCGCCAAATAGGCAGATCCATAACCACCATCAAAACTTGTCACATCAGCATCGGTTTGTTTAAAAATGGCGTGTTCCTTACTCGCTAGGGTTAGGTCGCATACAACATGCAGGCTATGACCACCACCAACGGCCCAACCTGGCACAACAGCAATCACTGCCTTTGGCATAAAACGTATCAATCTTTGTACTTCCAGTATATTAAGGCGATGGTAACCATCTTGACCGACATATCCCTGCTTTCCCCTTGCCTTTTGGTCTCCTCCACTACAAAAGGAATAAACCCCATCCTTACTGGAAGGACCTTCGGCAGAAAGCAATACAACTCCAATCGTCACATCCTCCTGAGCATCATAAAAAGCCTCATACAATTCCTTAGTCGTTTGCGGTCTGAATGCATTTCTGACATCAGGTCTGTTAAAGGCAATTCGCGCCACGCCATCACACTTTTTATAGGTAATATCTTCAAATTCTTTAACTATTTGCCAATTAGGTGGATTCATTTGATAAGTTTTACAGATTGCACAAAATAATTCTCCTTATTCATCGTTGGTTAAGTAATTAATCGGAGCGAAATTAACAAAAGTTTAGAGATAAAACTTCTTGTTAATCGTTTTTGTCATGCTAACAAATAACAATTTAAAGCCTTACACATGAAAAAAATAGTTGTATTCCTGTTCTTATTTTCCTTTCTGTCACAAGCTCAGGAGAATATTATCTTTAAAAAATTCAACTCGCTTAATTTGAATCAGGAAAGAATCTTAAAGATCTACATCCCCGATTCTTTCAAGGAAAACAACAAAAACACATACCCTGTTGCAGTTATTTTTGACGGTGAATTTCTTTTTGATGTCTATGTGGCAAATTCAAAGTTATTTGCAGCAAGGGATAAGGCGCCTGAGCAGATCGTGGTAGGTATTTTTCAAAACCAAAACGACGAGCGTTATTCAGATTGCGATTTCAGCACAGACACGGGGTTACCCAATGAGGAAAGTTCAAAATTTTATGGTTTTGTAAGGGATGAACTTTTACCCTATCTGGATGATAATTATCCCACTTCTCTATTCAAAACGATCATGGGAAATACTTTAACCGGAAATTTTGCCAACTATTTCTTTCTTGAAACGACTCCGGTATTTAATGCTTATATCAGTATCAGTCCTAGTTTTGCCCCTGAAATGCACCAAAAACTAGAATCGCAAAGTCAAAATTTGATCACTCCTTACTATTACTATTTAAGTGGTGGCGATTTTAACAAAGAAGAGAGAACAACAGCGATCAATAGCGCGCACAACTTATTAAAATTATCAGAGAATCCAAATTTCAAATACCATTATGATGATTTCTCTAGTTCTAGTAAAACAGCCGCGATAGGACAATCTATCGCCAGCGGTATCGGATTTACATTTCGACAGTTTGCCGCAATTTCACAAGCTGAATTTGACGAGGAAATCGCCGATATGGACCCAGGTGATGCCATCGAATATCTGGAAAGAAAATATGTGGAAATCGAGTATTTATACGGCTCAAATGTTAAGATCAGAGAAAGTGACATATACAAGATCGAACCTATTATCATAGACAAAATGAATGGTGATTACCTAGAAGAATTTGGAAAAATGATCATGAGATTATATCCTGAATCACCCCTTGGCGATTATTATATTGGTCTGTATTATGAAACCGGATTTGATTATAAAAAGGCACTCAAACACTATAAGAATGGATATGCTAAAATAGGTTCTGACAATCCATACTCAGATGGTTATTACGCCAATATTGAAAGAGTACTGGAAAAACAAAGGGCTGAAAGATTAGGTTACTCAGAAGGTCAGGAAATTCCTGATGAGGAAGAACCTGATGGCGGAGAACAGGGACTTTAATAGTACCAGGCTTATGTCAAACCTGTAAAATAGGAAGCAAGAATCATATCATTAGTCTCTCTGGGTGTAAAGATCTCAAGTAAGGCCGGTTTATCGGATGCTGCATAAAAACCCTTTAATTGATCGTCGAGTTCCTCTGTGTTTTCAGCTGTATGGTAGTCAAAACCATACATGGCACAAAGCGCTGAAGCATCTAGATTGTGAGGTGTTTCAAAGAAATCGAGGGCATCAGATGACTTTGGCCCTGGTATGAATCTAAATATACCTCCTCCACTATTATTGATCACGATAATCCTGAAATCATTCCGGATATAATTGTTCCAAAGCGCGTTGCTATCATAGAAGAAACTAATATCACCCGTAATCAACACGGTTTGTTCCTTTTGCATAATGGACGCACCCAAGGCAGTTGAAGTACTTCCATCGATACCACTGGCGCCTCTATTACAAAATACTTGAATACTTGAATCTATATCCAAAAGTTGTGCATAACGAATGATTGAACTATTGGATAACTGCAGGTTGGTATTATGCGGTAAACTAGGCAAAACCATATCTAATACCTTTAGATCAGCATAAACAGCATTCTTGAGGTACTCTTCATGTTTCCTATTTCGAAGTTCCTTTAGTAAAAGCCACCGTTTTTGATAAGCGCTTTTTCGATTTTCAGTTAAAAAGAAAAACTGGCTGAAAAACAGCTGAGCGGAAATCTCAAAATGATGTGTCAAACTGAGATAAGTATCCATTGCTTTATGGGCATCTACATGCCAATGCTCGGTTGCAGGAAATTTTCTTAAAAACTGTTTTATTTTTTTTGAAACAATCATACCTCCAAAACTAAGCAGAATTTCAGGCTTAAGCTGCTGAAAATCTTCGTCTTTTAAGGGGAATATGAGCTGGTCAATTTTATGAATAAAACTATCATGAGCAACATTAGAGGTCGTTTCAGTCAGTATGATCACTGAAGGATCTTTGACAAGATGTTCCATTTGGGTCTGAAGTAATTCATCGGGAAAACTACTTCCAATGAGAACCATTTTTTTTGCTGAGCGATTCCAAACGGAAGCAAATTTTTCTAACTCGCTTAGCGGAAGGGGTGTTTCTTTTAACAGACTATCAGCAGGTTCTGTTTCCTTTTGAACATGAATGGAATCAAAATCATACAAATGATCCACAGTCTCATAAAGAGGCTCATCAAAAGGAATGTTGATATGAACTGGGCTCATACTTCCACTAGCTATTCGCAGTGCCCGGTCAATCTCAATCGCATTGCTTGAAAGCATACGGTCAATGTCGGCTTCATCAGTGATGCCATCCTCCGACTCCAAATCTGTTTCAAAACTTATATGATTAGAAAATACACCAGCTTGTCTGATCGTTTGACCATCTCCAATATCTATAAGGTGCTTTGGCCTGTCCGCAGAAATGACTACTATTGGAATTTTGCTGTAATATGCCTCGGCTATTGCCGGATAATAATTCAATAAGGCCGAACCAGAAGTGCACAAAAGGGCAACGGGTTTTCCTGATTGTTGGGCCATGCCCAAAGCAAAGAAGGCCGCACAACGTTCATCTACGATACTGAAGGCCTCTACCCCAGGATGATTCACAAAACCAAGTGTCAACGGCGCATTTCTCGAACCCGGAGAAATAACAACCTGCTCAATACCATGATCTATGCATGACTGCATGAGGAGTTGAGCGAGTTTTTTTTTGGGATATTTAGGCATTTAAAGACTTAAAAATACCCAACAAAAATACGGGATTTTTTTGGGACTATTCAGGGAAACCCTAAAGGTAATTTCAAGCTTTTATTACTGACTTCATAATTAAACTCTTATGGACCGTTTCCTTCCATTCTGCCAATGGATCACTTTCTAAGGTAATACCTCCTCCAACATAAATAATAGCTTCGGGATTGTTTCCTTCGCGCAATTGCATACATCGCAAATTCACAAAAAGATTGGATTCCAAATTCCTAGAATGTTCCTGCTTAGCAGACTCATCATCATCCCTGTGATTTAACTCCCCTAAAAAACCGGTGTAAAAAGACCGGTCATAACCTTCTTCCTTTAAGATAAAATCACGTGCTTCCTTTCTGGGCAATCCACAAACTGCTGCGGTTGGATGCAACTTTTCTATGATATCCTTTAAGCTATTACCATCAGTTAAAGAACCTTTTATATCATTACATAAATGAAGTAAATTCCCTGCCTTCCTGGTATAGGTTTCACTAACTTCAAGTTTCACAGCATCAAGTGAATCAATAATATGCGCTGTTACCAATTGTTGTTCTCTTAACTCTTTTTCACCCCATAAAACATCAACAGTATCTGTATATTTTTGGGTTCCGGCCAAAGACATGGTTTGAAAATACGTTCCTTTTGTATTCAATAATGTTTCCGGACTTGCACCTGCCCAAAGCCCGATTTCAGGATGAAACCACACATAAACAAAAGCTGATTGATACTGTGACATTAATTTTTGAAAAATATTTGTGATGCTCAGGTTCTTAAGCATCACAATTTCTGATCTGGACAGAACAGTTTTGAGAAAATGACCATTTTTAATTCCTTCAATTCCTCTCTTTACAAGTTTCAGGTGATTTTCTTTTCCTTCGGATGAGAGGCTTGGTTGAGTTTCATTTTTTGAGCTATTCACATAAGATAATTCTCCTTCATGTAAGTAACACCTGAATCTATTGGTATTTCTTTCAGCAAACAGAACCGCTTTGCTCTCTATATCAAAAGGAGCCATAATAAAACCTGACTCACTAAAATCATCAGCGTAATCCAAGCGATCATCCTTTTGAACAATAGCCTGCACAACCTTCTCCTCGGGCATTCTATAAATCACAAAAGGCAAATTCATATTTTTTGCCTCATGAACCTTATGCAGTAGTTCTTCAAAACTCATTTTAGCTTAAACTTTTTATCAGTTCAATTTTTATCAGATCAAAATTAGTCCAAATAAGCGAATGATTCCCTTCCTCAAGCGGAATTAAAGAAAACTTGGTTCTTCCCAATAACTGCTGCAGATATATTGAATTTTCAAAGGGAACGATAAAGTCTTCCTTTCCGTGAATAGACAAGACTTTTGACTTACTCACATTCCATCTTTTTTCATATTGGCCTAATTCAGTGACATGCCTTAATTTTTCTATACTTGCTCCCCTAAACACTTTTGGAATCAATGGACGCGTAAGCTTCCAACGATACAAATTCATGGCCCAAAACATGGGTTCAAGATCGCCCTTGACTGAAGCGGCCAGTGCAATTTTTTTCTTATAATTCAGATCTGAAGCCATGACTACCGTTCCTCCATAAGAATAGCCAACCAACACAACTTTAGATAGGTCTATCCCATCCAATAATTGATGAAGTAAATCTACCTCCTCCTGAAGTGTGTTCAAAACTTCTCCGGTTCGTTCTGGCCCGTACCCTATTCTGTCATAACTAATAATATTGGCTAAAGAATTCAAGTCAGGGTCAACTAAATAACGTCTAAAATCCATTGAGGACCCCGGAGATCCATGCAAAAAGAACAGTGTTGGCAAGAGCGAATCAATGTCTTTTTGCATAGCTATAACCCGAACTTTTTTGTCCTTATAAACCTCATAGCTTATAATTGGCTTAATCGAATCACCTTCAAATTTCTCAAGAATTTCAGCGTCAGACGAAGGACTTGTAAAAGCGTAAATCAAATAAACAAGTATGGTGATCATCACCAGAAGGGTCCATCCAATAATTTTAAAAGTTTTTCTGATCAATCTTTGGTTCATTCAAAAAAGTTTACCGCTTTGTCAGGATAATACAGGTGAGCTTACAAATCGACACCAATCGATCTTTTTCATCTTCAATTTTGATCTCCCATAAAACAGTTGTCCTGCCTTTGTGCAGAATTCTTGCAGTCGCCTTTACAATACCTTCTCTAACGCTTCTCACGTGATTGGCATTAATTTCTAAACCACGAACTTCTTGTTTCTCATGATCAAGAAAGTGAAAAGATGCCGCACTTCCCACACTTTCTGCCAAGGCTACAGTGGCGCCTCCATGAAGAAGTCCCATGGGTTGATGTACTCTTGAGTTCACAGGCATTGAAGCTACAAGATAATCCTCACCCACTTCTGTATAGGTGATATCAAGGGTCTCCATTAACGTGTTTTTATTAATGGCATTCAATTTTTCTAAGACAGATTTGGACTCCATTATTACAAGATAATTATTACATTTTTAACAAGGTAAAAGTAACACTTTTGGATTAAAGTATTATTTTTGCAAAAAATTAGAACTGAAGATCATGGTATATAAAATCAGGGTAATATTAAATACGGAGGAAGATGTGATTAGGGATATTGCGATCGACTCCATGTCAAATTTGGAAGATCTTCATAATGCCATAACAAATGCTTTTGGTTTTACTGGAGATCAAATGGCTTCTTTTTTTAGATCGGATGAAACCTGGGTTCAGGGAGAAGAGCATCCATTGTTTGATATGGGTGAAGGTGCTGACAGAAAAGTACAGATGAATCAAATATTACTAGATCAAGTATTACAAAAAGATAATGATAAAATGCTTTATGTATATGATTTCTTTAATATGTGGTCCTTTTATGTAGAATTGATCCAAGCTGATTTTGACCATCAAAAAGTGGAACTTCCAAGCTTGCTTTTTTCTTTAGGGCTTGATGCCAAACGTCGCTCCAGACATTCTGTTCGAAAGCGAAAATCTTTCTGAAGAAGATGCCGAAGATGATGATGATGATGATGAATTCAGCGATGAGTTTGATGAATTTAAGGATGATTTTGGTGATTTTAGCTATAACTAGAGTGTAATTCCTTTAGGTAATACCCATAAAATCGATATTTTTTCTGCGCAATTTGCCATCCTTCTTTTCTGTTTGTCAGCTACCTTATGATATAGGTATTAGCACTTTCATAATTTCTGACAACAAAATTAAATACAACCTGGATAATCTCTCCCATATTCTTACAATCCTTAAAGTCTTTGTCATGGGTGTAATCGATAAGATCTTTTTTTAATCGCTCCACATTTTCAGGTGTCGAAATTTGATCGTTTTTCATACACTCCATCAACCTGCGTATCCTGTTCCCAGTGGCTTTTAGTCTTTTAGCCAACGCTGAACGCTCTTCTTTTTTATATTGTTCAACAGATTCTTTACCTAAGCTTTCTTCCACCATCTTTACGAATTCAAAATTATCCTTAAAGAATTGAGGTCTGTATACTTTTAAGTTTCCTTCAAAACTTTGCTGATCAAAATCCATGGCTCTGATGCGATACTGAACCTGATCAAAATCGTAAGTAGGAATGATCACATAATTATAGGCACGCATATCACCCAATAATCGAAGGGTAGACCGTTCATTAAATTTGACAAATTCCTTTGACAACCTTTGTTTTTCTGTTTTTGATATTTTCATTAGATTTTCTTCCAAAAACATATCTCCGGGAATTCCCAATACATGTTCTTCTATCAGGGTATCCTTATAAATCAAAAAATTTATACTATTAGGCGACAACAAATGTTCAAACTCAAGCCCATAGACCCTGGAAGCATCAGCCTTTTTAACATAGATATAGGTGTAGTTGTCATTGAGGATGTTTCTCACCCTTACCCTGAAGGGTTTCGAATTACCAAAGGTGCAATAATCAATTTGATCCACAATCAGGTTTTCAAGAATCCCATCGCTACCATCACCATGAAGTATATTGTACATCCTTTTTAAGCTCATATCGATCTCCTTCTGCTCGAACTCCGGGTAATATACCCTAATCCACAGGGTATCCTTATCGTATTTATCATAGACTGTAACAGAACCTGAAAACCGCAGCAGATCATCATAAAAAATTGGAATTTTGATACTTCTGTTATACGTACTCAAATAGTTATACAACTCCTCATTTATGGGAAAAGTAGGTTTCTTTCTGGAAATTAATTTTTCATCCATTGTTCCTTATTTTGCATCTAAACATCTCCGACGAATTTAATAAACTTTAAGCCCAGAACCTAACTTTAGTATTCAAGCTTTATTTTTTTAGTAACATTTATTTACTATGTTCGTCTTACTATTGTCACCTCAAAAGATTCAACTTGGAAACAATCCTATCCTTAAACAAACTCCATAAAAAATTTGGAAGAATTCACGCTGTTAATGACCTGTCATTTGATATTCAAAAAGGAAATGTCTACGGGATACTTGGTCCAAACGGCAGTGGTAAATCTACGACTCTTGGTATTATACTCAATGTGGTCAATAAAACCTCGGGCAGTTTTAGCTGGTTCGATGGGAAATTATCGACTCATGAAGCACTGAAGAAAGTGGGAGCGATTATTGAAAGACCCAATTTCTATCCTTATATGACTGCGATTCAAAACCTTCAATTGGTTTGCAGGATCAAAGGAATTTCCTTTGACAAAATCGATAAAAAATTAAAAGAGGTCAATCTCTATGAAAGGAGAAACAGTAAATTCAAGACCTATTCATTGGGGATGAAGCAACGTCTTGCCATCGCCTCTGCCCTTTTAAATGATCCGGAAATTTTGATTCTTGATGAGCCTACCAATGGTCTTGATCCTCAAGGAATTCATGAAATCAGAAGCATTATCAAAAACATAGCGGCCAATGGCACAACAATCTTGTTAGCATCACATCTGCTGGATGAAGTAGAAAAGGTTTGTTCACATGTTGTTGTTATCAGAAATGGTATAAAACTCTATTCAGGAAGAGTAGATGAAATGACCGCTTCTTTCGGAATTATAGAAATTGAAACTGAAAGTTCGACCACAGCGCTTTTCGAAGTTCTGAAAAATTATGATGGCATTGAAAGCACCAGTGAGGAAGATGGAAAGATCTTTTTAAAACTCAGTAAGAATATTTCCAGCGGAGAAATGAACAAGTTCTTGATGCAAAATAATATTGTGCTCTCACATTTGGTCAAACGATTACCCACACTGGAGCAACAATTTCTCACCATCACCAATAATAACTGATCACTAAACTAAGATCTTAGACCATGTTAAGATTACTCAATATAGAAATTCATAAACTAAAGAACAGTAGGGCAAGTATCGTTCTTATTATTACTTATTTTGCTTTACTTACCTCAATTGCATTGATTGCTGCCATTAAATTTGATATAGGGCCTATTCAGTTTCATCTCGCTGAACAAGGTATCTTTAATTTTCCCTATATCTGGCATTTTAACACCTTTATTGCGGCTTTTTTTAAGTTGTTTTTATTGCTTGTCATCGTTTCTATGATGGCCAATGAATACAGTAATAAAACCTTAAAGCAAAATCTGATAGACGGACTGAGTAAAAAGGAATTTATACTGAGTAAATTCTATACAGTTGTTTTATTCGCTCTGATTTCAACAATTTTTGTATTTATCGTATCAATCGTTTTAGGAATGATCTATTCCGATTACAATGAAATTTCCATCATATTTTCCGATCTGGAGTATCTCCTTGCATTTTTTGTTAAACTCATGGGATTCTTTTCTTTTGGACTTTTTCTAGGCATGCTGATCAAACGATCTGCTTTTGCCGTAGGCGCCATGCTGATCTGGTTTTTTGCAGAGACCATCGGTTATAACATTCTTAAATGGAATGTCTTCAGAGGAACTGATATTGCCGATAATATCTTCCAATTTGTGCCTCTTAAAGCCATGTGGAATCTAATAGATGAACCTTTTTCAAGATTGAATGCAGTGAGGACCCTAGCCAATCAGATAGGAGAAGATATTAGTGCTGAACACGGTGTTCAGTTGTATGAAATACTGATAGTACTGGGATGGACCTTTATTTTTATTTACGGTTCCTACTATTTATTAAAGATCCGGGACTTGTAAATTAGTTGATTGAATATGCTATTTTTGCCATATGCAATTTCAACTAGAATCTGAATTTAAACCTACCGGGGATCAACCAAAGGCCATAGATGAATTGGTCAAAGGAATCGTTGACCAGGAAAAATACCAGGTGCTTTTAGGAGTCACTGGTTCCGGTAAGACATTTACAGCTGCAAATGTAGTTCAAAGAGTACAAAAACCCACTCTTGTATTGGCCCATAATAAGACCTTGGCAGGCCAGTTATATTCAGAATTTAAGCAATTCTTCCCCAATAATGCGGTCGAATATTTTGTGTCCTATTATGACTATTACCAGCCAGAAGCTTTTATACCCACTACTGGTCTTTATATAGAAAAAGACCTTTCCATCAACGAAGAGATAGAGAGAATGCGCCTCAGCACTACCTCTTCTTTGCTTTCGGGAAGAAGGGATGTCTTGGTTGTTGCCTCTGTTTCTTGCTTGTATGGTATCGGAAACCCGGTGGAATTCAAGAAAAATGTCATTGACATTGAAGTTGGGCAAAGTATTGCCAGAACAAAATTTTTGCATCAACTTGTTACAAGTTTATACTCAAGAACAGAAGAAGAAGCCAAAAGTGGCACTTTTAGGGTAAAGGGAGATACGATCACTATTTATCCCTCCTATGGAGAATATGGCTTTCGAATACATTTCTTTGGTGATGAAATCGAAGAGATTGAAAGCTTTAATCTGATCAGCAATGAAATCATAGATTCTTTTGAAAACTTAACGATCTATCCGGCTAATCTATTTGTTACCTCCCCGGATGTCTTACAAAATGCCATACACGAAATTCAGGATGACCTGATGAAGCAAATAGATTTTTTTCAAGAATCGGGAAGGCCCCTTGAGGCCAAGAGATTGAAGGAAAGGACCGAATTCGATTTGGAAATGATCCGTGAATTAGGATACTGCAGCGGTATCGAGAACTATTCGAGGTATTTGGATGGAAGAACCGCTGGGACCAGACCATTTTGTTTGCTTGATTATTTTCCGAATGATTATTTGATGCTTGTGGATGAAAGTCATGTCACCATTCCGCAGGTACACGCCATGTATGGTGGAGACAGGTCGAGAAAAGAGAATCTTGTTGAATATGGATTTCGACTTCCTGCTGCTATGGACAACCGACCTTTAAAATTCGAAGAGTTTGAGGCCATACAAAATCAAGTGATCTATATTAGTGCAACTCCAGCAGATTACGAATTACAGCATAGTGAAGGTGTATTTGTAGAGCAAGTCATCAGACCTACCGGACTGCTGGACCCTGAAATAGAGGTCAGGCCAAGTTCGAATCAGATAGATGATCTGATCGAGGAAATTCAGCAACGCATTGAAGTTGATGAGCGCATACTTGTAACAACACTTACGAAAAGGATGGCTGAGGAGCTTACTAAATACCTGTCCAGGATACAGATTCGTTGCAGGTATATCCATTCTGATGTGGATACTTTAGAAAGAATTGAAATCATGACAGATCTCAGAAAAGGACTCTTTGATGTGCTTATAGGTGTTAATTTACTCAGAGAAGGACTGGATTTGCCTGAAGTATCCTTAGTGGCTATTCTCGATGCCGATAAGGAAGGGTTTTTAAGAAGCCATCGTTCCTTGACACAAACAGTGGGCCGGGCTGCGCGAAATGTCAATGGAAAAGCCATTATGTATGCTGACAGAGTCACCAAAAGCATGCAACTCACTATTGACGAAACCAAACGAAGAAGAGAAAAGCAAACCGCTTATAATACAAAACACAATTTATCGCCAACGCAGATCAAAAAGAATATTGATGACTCGCTGACCAAAAATCAATTGGCGACCTACCAATACGATGGGGCCAATGCCAAAGCAAACGAGCATGACCTCCAATATTTAAGTAAAAGCGAAATAGAAAAGCGGATAAGGGAGAAACGAAAAGGGATGGAAGCCGCAGCCAAAGCACTTGATTTTTTGATTGCTGCTCAATTGAGGGATGAAATCAAGGAATTACAGCAGCATTTGCATTAGAATTGAAGATTGGTTTCCATCATGTCAGCTTTCCGGCCCAACCGATCAATAACTGCCTTTAGACAGACCCGATATGGAACAATTGACAAAAAAAAGAGCTACACATGCAGCTCTTTTTTTGATGTATGAATGATCATCTATGGTTCAATATTTTTCAAGGAACTTAAACCTTGAATTAAGACTAGTTTCCTTTCTTGAAATCTTCAAGGAATTTTGCCAGACCAATATCCGTTAAGGGGTGCTTTAGCAAACCCTTTATGGCACTAAGCGGTCCTGTCATCACATCTGCGCCAATTTTGGCACAATCAATAATATGCATGGTATGACGAACAGATGCAGCAAGAATACCGGTCGTATATCCGTAGTTGTCAAAAATCAATCTGATTTCTGAAATCAAGCCCAATCCATCCGTGGAAACATCATCAAGTCTACCGATAAAAGGAGAAACATATGTTGCTCCTGCTTTAGCGGCCAATAAAGCCTGACCGGCTGAAAAGACAAGGGTTACATTTGTTTTGATTCCTTTATCAGAAAAATACTTACAGGCTTTGATACCGTCTGCAATCATGGGTAATTTTACTACGATTTGCGGATTCAGAGCAGCAAGTGCTTCTCCTTCTCTAACCATACCTTCAAAGTCAGTAGCGATCACCTCTGCACTAACATCTCCATCTACCAGGCCACAAATGGTCTTGTAATGGTTGATAATATTATCGGCTCCTGTTATACCTTCCTTAGCCATAAGGGAAGGATTCGTTGTAACACCGTCTAGTATTCCAAGTGCCTGAGCTTCTTTGATCTGTTCTAAATTCGCTGTATCAATAAAAAATTTCATCCTGTGCTTTTTAAATTTTTGCAAATATAATTTATTAAACCGTATTCTGCCGAGATTATTTTATACAGAATTAAATTTATCGTTTTTTATAAGGAACCGAGAGACAGCCTAAGGCCTCATACCCTCAAAGGGCACATGGCATTGTATAAGGATCCGGATAACTAGATGCTTTGGTAAGATAAGGCAAAACCAAGCTCCTTTTCCATTTTAAAACTTATAACAAATTCATTCCCTGGTTACAAATGTGTCAATTTAAGAAGTATCTCAAAAAGGTTTAAACCAACTTGCCTGATAAATACTGTTCAAAATTCATATCTTGCTTTTGAATTCTATATATGTTTTGAACTTGATCCGAATCAAGGCATATGATCATTCAAAATACATATTTTATGCATAAAAAAGAAATCGATATACATGGCTTTCGCCACGTTCTTCATGAGCATCAGAACATTTCCAAGGATGATATGATCGAAAAAAGTGACGCTTTTTATCAATGGTTAAATAAGCGCAGATCAATTCGAGAATTCAGTGACAAGGATGTTCCGAAATCAGTGATAGAAAACATCATTAAAGCGGCGTCAACGGCCCCGTCCGGGGCTCACAAACAACCTTGGACCTTTTGCGCCATATCCAACAAAGACCTTAAGCATCAGATTCGAATTGCGGCTGAGGCTGAAGAAAAAGAAACCTATGAAAACAGAATGGGTGAGCGCTGGAAAAATGATCTGGCCGCTATGGCCACAGATATGAACAAGCCTTTTTTGGAAATTGCCCCCTGGATCATTGTGGCCTGCAAGCGCGCTTTTGAATATGAAGAGGATGGGTCAAAGCACAATAATTACTATGTGAATGAATCTGTTGGCCTTGCCTGTGGTATGCTGATCACCGCTATTCACAATGCCGGTCTTGTCACCCTTACACATACTCCTAGCCCAATGAAATTTCTCACCAAGCTTTTAAAAAGACCTGACAATGAAAGAGCTTTTTTACTGCTTCCGGTCGGATACCCTGCAGCACCGGTTTATGTTCCTGATTTAAAGAGAAAATCGCTGGACGAGGTATCAGTTTTTTATGAATAGTTTATTACATGCCGTAATGCTTCATGACCAGTTTCTCATAGATACGGTCAGGTAAGATACGTTTTAAAACAATAGAGAATTTCTGCATGACTTCACCCACTTTATAATGCAGTTTCGGGTTGGGATCATTGATGATCATATAAATCTGTCGCGCAATAAGGATCGGGTCCTTACCAGAATCGACATGCTGGTCCATCAAGTCAAGGTTTTTCTTGTAAACCTCCCTATAAGGAGAATCTTCGTATACTGGTGTATGATACCTTCCTGATGCAACATTCGTAGCAAAATCACCAGGGGCAACATTAGTCACTTTGATATTGAATTGTTTTACTTCCATACTCAAAGATTCCGTGACGATCTCCAGGGCGCCTTTAGTAGTAGAATAAATACCTCGATAAGGCAGCCCCATATAACCTGCGATAGAAGTCACATTGATGATCAAGCCCTGCTGCTGCTTTCTCATTTGGGGTAAAACCGCTTTGATCACCTCGAGGGCACCAAAAAAATTAGTCTCAAATGCTCGTCGAACTTCTTTAGTTGGTGTTTCTTCAATAGGACCTGTTATCCCCATACCCGCGTTATTGATCAAAACATCCAGCCTTCCCTCCTTTTGGATGATACCATTTACCGCCGTCTCAATACTGGATTTATCCAACACATCAAGTTGAATCAAATCAAACCCTTTGTGATTTTCTTTGGGATGACGACTGGTTCCGTATACTTTAAAACCTTTGTCTGCCAGAAAATTAGCAGTTATGGCTCCGATACCTGATGAAGCTCCGGTGATCAATATAACTTTACTCATAGGTGCAAAGATGCTATAAAAAATTGATAATTGAGAGGTAAAAATAGGATTCTATAGAGAGACATTTTTTCAAAAAAAAAAAGAAAAATGGCAAGCTACCTGCATCACACCGCTACGACCTAATACCTTTGCTGCGTTCCCGCCCTGGAGGATTCAAAGGGAGCTGGTTGTGCAGGACTTGCCGCTGCAAAAATACTACCCTTTTGGAATTAAACAAGCTTTTTTTTGTAACTTTTTATTTTGATCCTATACTAATCTTAAGAATACATTTTATTATTTATATTTGTTAAACCTTAAAATCAAAAATCATGGAAGACCAAACTCAAGTTTCAAGAAAATCAATCATGCTGAATTACGGATTAATCTTAGGATTCGTATCAATAATAACAGCTTTAGTCAATTATGTCTTTGGTAGTATTTACGAACCTCACTGGTCTTTGATGATAGCCTCATTGGCAATCACTACCGTCATTATAGTTCTTGGACTTAAAAAAGTAAAAGAAATGAATTCCGGATTTTTAAGTGTTGGAGAAGCCATTAAAACCGGATTGGGAATTTCGCTGGTTTCCGCCCTGATCTATATTGTTTATTTATTGATTTTTTACAATTTTATAGAACCGGACTTTTTTAAAAATATGACGCAGTTTCAAGAGCAAATGATTATTGAAAATTACCCTAATTTGACCGATGAACAATTGGAAGCCGCTAAGAAAAATGCAGCCATGTTTGCCAATACTGGTGTGAACCTGACCATAACAATAATCGTGAGTCTTTTCTTTGGTTTAATCATTTCTTTGATCTCCGGTTTGGTCATGAAAAAATCAAAAGAAGACATCTAAACCATTTTAAATGGATATATCCATAGTTGTTCCTTTATTAAATGAGGAAGAATCATTACAAGAATTACACGATTGGATTGCAAAAGTCATGCAATCCAATCGTTTTTCATATGAGTTGCTTTTTATAGATGACGGAAGCGATGACGGATCCTGGTCCAAGATTGAAGCGCTTTCTATGGCCAATCCTTCAGTAAAGGGTATCCGGTTTCAGCATAATTACGGAAAATCACAGGCTTTAAACGCTGCCTTTAAAGAGGTCAAAGGAGATGTTGTGATCACTATGGATGCGGATCTGCAAGACAGTCCTGATGAGATACCAGAATTGTATCAAATGGTTGATAAAGAAGGTTTTGACCTTGTCTCTGGCTGGAAAAAAAAGCGATATGACTCTAAAATACGCAAAAACATTCCTTCAAAATTATTCAATGCTGCAGCCCGTAAAACTTCTGGTCTGGAGCTTCATGACTTTAATTGTGGATTGAAAGCCTACAAAAATGAAGTGATCAAAAACGTTGATGTGTATGGGGAAATGCATAGATATATTCCCGTTTTGGCAAAAAATGCCGGGTTCCAACATATTGGAGAAAAAGTTGTCATCCATCAAGCGAGAAAATACGGATCGACCAAATTCGGAATGGATCGATTTATCCATGGATTTCTTGATCTGATCACCATTAATTTTTTGACGAAATTCGGAAAAAGACCGATGCATCTTTTTGGCCTGTTAGGAACCATTGTTTTTATAGTAGGTTTCCTTTCTGCTATAATCATAGGTGTTTCAAAACTTGTAAAACTATACCAGCATGAACCCACTATTTTAATTACCAATAACCCTTGGTTTTATATTGCGCTCACCTGTATGATATTGGGATCACAACTCTTTTTAGCCGGTTTCTTAGGGGAATTGATTTTAAGATCAAAGAGAAAACAAAAGCGATATTCGATTAGCGATAAAATTAATCTTGAATAGCAAAAGGCCCGTTTATCCTGAGCTGATAATCATTCAAAAAAATAGTAAAAAAAGAAAAATAAAACCTTAGTAATGATGGCTTGTATAGGATTTAAAATCATCCTAAAAAGTTTATCTTTGTCCTTTTAAACCCCAATATATTATGAATACCAGCGAAATCATCAACAAAGCCAAACAATGGATCAAAGCTCCCTTTGATACAGCTACTCAAAACGAAATTCAAGAACTTCTAAATACTGATTCAAAAGACCTTACCGATAGGTTCTATAAGGACCTTGAATTCGGAACAGGAGGTATGAGAGGGGTAATGGGAGCGGGAACCAATCGAATTAATAAATACACTTTGGGAAAAAACACCCAGGGTCTGTCCAATTACTTGTTGAAAAGCTTTACAGATAAACAACCTAAAGTGGCAATTGCATTTGACTGTCGTCATAATAGTCAGCTTTTTGCGCAATCTGTAGCCGATGTGTTTTCTGCGAACAACATTGTCGTTTATTTATTCGAGGATCTAAGAGCTACTCCAGAACTTTCTTATGCGGTAAGAGCCCTTGATTGTGATGCAGGTATCGTTTTGACCGCTTCGCACAATCCTCCTGAATACAACGGATACAAGGTGTATTTCAACGATGGAGGACAGATCATTCCACCACAGGACGGAGACATTGTAGATGAAATTAATAAGGTGAAATTTGAAGATATCAAATTCGAGGCCAACACCTCTCTTATCCATATCATTGGTGAAGAGATAGACAAAAAATTTGCTGAAGAAGCAGTGGCCAATTCAACCTTTAAAGACACCAAAAATCGCGATCAATTAAAAATTGTATTTACTTCACTCCATGGCACCTCAATCACTATGGTTCCTAGAGCTTTGGAACTAGCTGGATTTACTGATGTTCATATTGTTGAAGAGCAAAGAGAGCCAAACGGAGATTTTCCAACTGTAGCCTCACCCAACCCTGAGGAACCGGCCGCCTTGAAAATGGCCACTGATCTGGCCGATCAGATTGGAGCTGATATCGTTATTGGAACAGATCCTGATTGTGACCGTTTGGGCATCGCCGTAAGAGACCTTGACAATAAACTGGTCTTGCTCAATGGGAATCAAACCTTTGTTATTTTAGTGAATGCACTCCTCAAAAAATGGAAGGAGGAAGGAAGGATCGATGGAAAACAATTTGTGGGTTCTACTATCGTTTCTACCCCAATGATCAACGAATTGGCTAGTAGTTATGGTGTAAAGACAAAAGTTGGTCTCACCGGTTTTAAGTGGATCGCAAAAATGATCAGAGAAGCCGAAGGTACAGAAGAATTTATAGGAGGTGGCGAAGAAAGCTTTGGTTTTATGGTCGGTGATTTTGTAAGAGATAAAGATGCCGTTTCGAGTACACTTCTGGCTTGTGAAATTGCGGCACAGGCTAAAAATAACGGCACTTCTGTTTATGCAGAATTACTGGAATTGTACGCCGCTCACGGTTTTTACAAGGAGCACCTTATTTCAGTCGTAAAAAAAGGTGTGGAAGGGGCTCGGGAAATAGAGCAAATGATGGTGGATATGAGAAACTCTCCGATTACTGAGATCCATGGAGAAAAAGTGAATTTCCTGTTTGATTACCAGACCTCGGTTTGCAAGAACCTCATTACCGGTGAAGAAACTGTCATTGATCTTCCAAAATCCAACGTCTTGATCTATCAAACGGCAGAAGGAACCCGAATGGCGGCAAGGCCAAGTGGAACTGAACCTAAAATTAAATTTTATTTTAGCGTAAATACCGAATTGAAAGATACAATAGATGCCCAACAGGTAGAAGCTGAGCTAGATCAAAAGATCCAGAGTATCATTAAAGAATTTAAGCTGAATTAGAGCGCCGGATCACCAAAAATAATTGATGAAATATTTTAAGCAAATTCTGATGTATGCCAAACCCTATAAAGGGTATGGTGTTTTAAATATCATCAGCAATATTTTCTATGCCTTATTTGGCACATTGGCTTTTGTATCATTGATGCCCATGTTAAAGGTTTTGTTTAAAAGTTCTGCACCTGTAAATACTGAACCGGTTTATTCTGGAATTTCACAACTAGGCGATTATATAGAAAATTATATCAACTATTTTATTACTCAAAAAGTAAATAGCGAAGGGGAATCACAGGCTTTGTTGTTTATGATCATTATCATCATTGCAACATTTTTGCTAAAAAACATCTTTGGTTATCTGGCCATGTTCTTTATTACTTTTTTACGGAACGGTGTTCTAAAAGACTTGAGAAATGACTTGTATGAAAAGACAGTAGACCTTCCCTTATCTTATTTTTCAGAAAAAAGAAAGGGTGATCTCATTGCACGGATTTCTACCGATGTATTGGAAATTCAGCATTCGTTTTTATCAATTTTAGAATTGATCGTTAGAGAACCTCTTACGATCATTTTTACCATAATTGCGATGTTGGCCTTAAGTCCGCAGCTCACATTATTTGTATTTGTTTTTATTCCTGTATCGGGATATGTCATTTCATTGGTTGGAAAATCTTTGAAAAAAAAATCAGACAGTGTTCAAAAAGAACAAGGTTATTTTTTATCGATATTAGAAGAAACATTAGGCGGTTTAAGGGTCATCAAAGGATTCAATGCTGAAGGTTATTTTAACTCAAAATTTCACGATTCTACATCAAGATTCTATCATTTTTCAAACTCGCTTTTAAACAGACAGAATCTTGCTTCTCCATTGAGTGAGTTTTTAGGTATCGGAGTCATCGCTATTTTATTGTGGTATGGTGGCTCATTGGTTCTGGTTGAAAAAACACTTGCCCCTGATGCATTTATAGTTTTTATGGGCTTGGCCTATAACATTCTTACTCCGGCAAAAGCAATCTCTAAAGCCGTTTATGGCGTTAAAAAAGGTGATGCCGCTGCAGAACGTGTTTTAGAAATTTTAAATACCGTATCGCCTTTAAAAGATAGAGCTGATGCCATTGTAAAAGATGGTTTTAATTCAAGTATTTCCATTGAAAATATTTCCTTTAAATATGAAGATGACTATGTATTAAAAGATTTTTCTTTAGAAATTCCTAAGGGGAAAACAGTTGCGTTTGTTGGTCAGTCCGGTAGCGGAAAATCGACGATTGCGAATTTAATTACCCGATTTTATGACGTCAATAAAGGCAGTATTAAAATTGATGGCACAGATATTAGAGACATTACTAAAAAGTCTTTGAGAGGACTTCAGGGACTGGTCTCACAAGATTCAATTTTATTTAATGATACGATCAAGAACAATATACTTTTAGGAGTTACTGATAAATCAGAAGAAGAAATATTATCGGCTGCTACGATTGCCAATGCAAACGAATTTATAAAGGACCTGCCGAAAGGATATGATACAAATATTGGTGATAGCGGTAATAAATTATCCGGAGGGCAGAAACAGCGTTTGAGTATCGCCCGCGCAGTTCTTAAAAATCCTCCAATCATGATATTGGATGAAGCAACTTCTGCCCTTGATACCGAATCTGAACGATTGGTGCAGGATGCCATAGAAAAAATGATGAAAAACAGAACATCTATCGTGATTGCCCATAGATTATCTACCATTCAAAATGCAGACCTCATCGTTGTCTTGCAAAAAGGAAAGATCGTAGAACAAGGAAAGAATGAAGACCTCCTAAAAAAGAAAGGCGTCTATTATAATTTGGTCAAAATGCAATCATTGAGCTCGTGAAATTACATCTTTACCCAGTTTAATTTTCATACCAATCATATATGAAATCAGAAAAAAATATTATTAAAAGCCTCTCATGGCGATATGCCTGTAAGAAGTTTGATGCGAATAAAAAATTAAATAAGGATCAAATAGATGTTTTGTCTAAGGCATTTAACCTGACGGCTACTTCCTTCGGGCTGCAACCTTTAAAAATGCTGATCGTTAAAAATGATGCCCTTAAGGCAAAATTACTACCTCATGCTTATTTTCAACCGCAAATCACCACCTGTTCTCATTTGCTTATTCTCTGCATTGATACTGCATTTGATGAACATTCCATCGATGCCTATTTTGATCTGGAAAAGAACATTCGCGGTACCTCTGAAGAGATCGTTGGAAAATTCAGGAACCAGTTAAAAACGATCTATAAAAAAATGAACAGCCAGCAAATTGATACTTCGGCTATCTATCAGGCCTATATTGCTATTGGAACCTTGATGACTGTTTGCGCGGAACAACAAATAGATTCCTGCCCAATGGAAGGATTCAATCCGGTAAAGATTGACGAGATCCTGGAGCTTGAAAAAAAGAATTTGCGATCTGTACTATTACTTCCTGTAGGCTATAGAGCCGATGACGACATCATGAGTTCTATGAAAAAAGTAAGAAAACCTTTGGACCAAGTAATCATCGAAATAGATTAATACCTTCATTTCACATTCAATTAGAAACATAAAGACCATGGAAAATACAGACGTAAGAAATCAGGAACCACATATCTTATGGAATCATTTCGCCGACATCAATGCAATACCTAGGGCCTCAAAAAAAGAAGATCGAATCGTTGAATTCATGGTTGCCTTTGGAAAAAATCTGGGTCTGGAAACCATTGTTGACCCTGTTGGAAATGTGATCATACGCAAGTCAGCTTCAGCTGGCATGGAGAATAGAAAAACAGTGGTATTGCAGTCTCACCTTGATATGGTGCATCAGAAGAATTCAGATACTGAATTTGACTTCGACAATGAAGGCATTAAAATGTATGTAGATGGAGATTGGGTACGAGCTAAAGGCACAACTTTGGGAGCAGACAATGGCCTTGGTGTTGCGGCAATTATGAGTGTATTGTCTTCTGACAAGATCATTCACCCTCCTCTTGAAGCCTTATTTACAATTGACGAAGAAACTGGAATGACCGGTGCTCAAGGCTTACAGGCCGGGTATCTAAACGGAGAAATTCTACTTAATTTGGATACTGAAGAAGATGACGAAATTGATATAGGCTGTGCCGGTGGAATTGATATTACTGCAATCAAAACCTATACAGAAATAAACAATAAAGAAGGTCATCCTGCTTTTAAATTTGTCATCAAAGGGCTACAGGGAGGCCACTCAGGAATGGATATCCATAAGGGACTTGGTAATGCCAATAAACTTGTGAATTCCTTTTTACAGAGGGTTGAAAATATGGTGCAAGTTGTTAGTATAGACGGTGGTGGGCTTCGAAATGCCATTCCCCGGGAAAGTACTGTAACCTTCTTGTGCGAAGCTCAAAATATTGAAGCCTTAACAAAAGCATACGAGCATTATTTCGCTGAACTTAAATCTAATTACACAGCAGTAGAACCAGATCTGCTATGCACTTTAGATACAATTGAAGGGGAGTTTTCAGCTATGGGTAAAAAAGAGCAAAAAGAAATGATTCTGGCTTTGGATAAGGCAATTAACGGGGTCTATAAAATGAGCGAAGAAATACCTGATCTTGTGGAAGCCTCAAACAATATTGCCCGTGTATTGGTGAAAAATGGACACATCAAAGTTTTATGCCTGACGAGATCTTCAGTAGAGACAAGCAAAGAAGAAGTAGCGAATTCTTTAAAGGCTTCATTTGAAGCTCAGGGATTTGAAGTAGCATTTTCAGGTGCCTATCCAGGTTGGAGCCCAAACAGAGATTCTGCCATTTTAAAAGTTTTGACCAGTATTTATAAAGACATCTTTAAAAGCGAGCCTGAGGTGGTGGCCTGTCACGCAGGATTAGAATGTGGTATTTTAGGAACACACTACCCGAATATGGATATGATCTCTTTTGGACCAACCATCAAAGGCGCACATTCTCCTGA
The DNA here is from genome assembly GCA_963780405.1 of uncultured Flavobacteriaceae bacterium. GTDB lineage: Bacteria > Bacteroidota > Bacteroidia > Flavobacteriales > Flavobacteriaceae > Lutimonas. The sequence continues at coordinate 71,719 of CAWABX010000001.1, read as the reverse complement.
TGAAAGGGCAAGTATTTCTTCATCTGTAAGGTTTTGGAAATATTTACAGGAAATTTTGAAAAACATTCCCTTGAAGGAGGACTAATATTTCATGCCAAAGAATAGCGAGACAATGATCACAATAGTGATCACCATCTGATGTGTGATTTCCCTATTTTTTCTAAATAATCGTTTGTTTGACTAAAATGCTTGTTACCGAACCAATACCCCCGATTAGCACTTAAAGGTGAGGGATGACCACTTGACAATACCAGATGTTTCTTTTGATCTATTTTGCTCCCCTTTTTCTTAGCATATCCTCCCCAAAGTAAAAAAACTAAATTTTCCTTCTCATCGGATAATTGTTGGATAACTGCATCCGTAAAGACCTCCCAGCCTTGACGCTGGTGCGAACCTGCCTCTGAAGCGCGCACGGTGAGAGTCGCATTCAACAACAAAACTCCCTGATCTGCCCAATCGCTTAAATCGCCACTTGCCGGATAAGGCTTGCCAATATCTTGTTCCAATTCTTTATATATATTCACCAAAGATGGCGGATGCGGCAAGGATTCATGCACTGAAAAACACAAACCATTAGCCTGCCCTGCACCATGATACGGATCTTGACCAAGGATAACCACTTTCACATCTTCAAAACTACAGCGATCAAAGGCCGAAAAAATTTCATTCCCTCTGGGGTAGCATGTATGACGCTTATATTCAGACCTTACAAAACTGGTGAGTTGCGAAAAATAGCTTTTTTCAAACTCCTTTGACAATATAGATTTCCAACTCTCAGAGATTGCTACATTCATAGTATAAATTTGGTTATTTTTGCCTTGACAAATTTAAGGCTTTGGCACAGAACATAACAGATAAAACTTTAATTGATCTCGAATTTTCCACGATACTTGAAACTATAGAGGAGTATTGCATTTCTGATCTTGGAAGAAAGAGGGTACAACAAATAAGACCCATCAACAGGTCTCTTGAATTAAAATCAGAATTGAGTCAGGTCAATGAATACCTGTCTTCTTTTGAAAATGAAAACCGCATTCCAAGTCACTATTTTGAGGAGATTACCAAAGAAATTTCACTCTTGGGCATTGAAGATAGTTTTCTTGAAGGCGCTGCTTTTATCAAGATTGCTTCAATGTCTGAAAACGTTAATGATCTGTTATTGTTCTTTAAAAAATTTAAGGAGTATTACCCTACTCTATTCGCCGAATCAGAAGACATAGAATTTAACAAATTATTGAGTTCTCAGATTACATCAATCATTTCCCCATTTGGAGAGGTTGTTGACAATGCCTCTGCTTCTTTAGAAAAGATCAGGAAAGACATCAATAAAATAAGAGGGCAATTAGGAGGTAGTTTTAACAAAGCCATGGCGCATTATGCATCACAGGGTTATCTCGATGAGATCAGAGAATCAGTTGTTGACAGCCAAAGAGTTTTGGCAGTGCAGGCGATGTACAGAAAAAAGGTCAATGGAGCCATTATGGGAAATTCCAAGACCGGAAGTATCGTTTATATTGCACCTGAAGCCACGCTTCAACTCTCGAGAGAGCTTCAGAACATCAAATACGAAGAGCAAGAAGAGATTGTTAAAATCTTGAAGAACCTTACGAATCTGATCAGGCCTTATGCTCCGCTTCTCCAAAAATACCAACGCTACCTTTCTCATTTAGACAGTATAGCTGCCAGAGCCAAATACGCACAAAACATCAATGCCTGCCTGCCAAAAATTGTCAGAGATAAAAAAATATATCTAAAAGATGCCTACCACCCTATTCTCTGGTTGGAAAACAAGCAAAAAGGATTACATACGATCCCTCAAACTTTAGAGCTACATAAAACACAACAGATTATAGTTATTTCAGGGCCGAATGCAGGGGGTAAAAGTATCACGCTAAAAACGATCGGTTTACTTCAGGTCATGTTACAAAGTGGGATTCTGATTCCTGTACATGAAAAAAGTGAGGTAAGTATTTTTGATAAAATCCTGACCGACATTGGTGATAACCAATCTATTGAAAATCAATTGAGCACCTACAGTTATCGCTTAAAAAATATGCGAAATTTTCTCAAGAGATGTAATAACAATACCTTGTTTTTAATCGATGAGTTTGGTACGGGTAGTGATCCTGAACTAGGCGGGGCGCTTGCGGAAGTGTTTCTTGAGGAATTCTATGAAAAAGGAGCCTTTGGAATTATTACAACGCATTACTCAAATTTAAAGGTACTTGCAAGCGAATTAGAACATGTGACCAATGCCAATATGCAGTTTGATCAAAGATCGCTCGAGCCTCTTTTTAAATTGCATACCGGACAGGCCGGTAGTTCCTTTACTTTTGAAGTAGCTCAGAAAAATGGCATCCCCTTTAGTCTGATCAACAGGGCCAAGAAAAAGGTCGAAAAAGAAAAGATCCGACTAGATAAAACCATCGCAAAATTACAGAAAGAAAGAAATGAGCTTCAGAAACGAGCGAACGGCCTCATTAAAGAACAGAAGTCTGCAAAAGCAAATGCAGAAAAACTCATAGAACAGCAACAAAAGATTCAGGATAAAATTGAAAGTTTTCAGGAGTTATATGACAACAATCAGAAAATGCTTTCCTATGGTCGCAAAACCAATGAATTAATAAACAAATTCTTCCAAACCAAAAACAAAAAAGAGCTCAAAGACGAATTTATGAAATGGTCATTAATAGAACAGGCCAAAAGCGAATTCAGTAAAAAGGAGAAAATTAAAAAAGAGTTAAATAAAAAGAACGATCTCAAAGAAAAACCATTGTCTAAAAGAGAAAGGACAAAGATCAATAAGGAACTCAGGCAAAGGCAAAAAATCAAGGATGCAGCGCTAAAAAAAATTGAACAGGAAATTCTACCTGAAGTCAAAAAAATAAGGGTCAAAAAAGAAAAAGTTGAAAGAGAAAAAGCCATTTTTATAAAAGACTATCAATTTCAGATCAATGATACGGTGAGGTTAAAAGAAGGTAATGCCAAAGGCACCGTAGAAAAATTGGAAAAAAATATAGCGACGATAAACTATGGCCTGTTCACCGCTAAAACCGATGTGGGTCAGTTGGAATTGGTCAGAAAGGCAAAAAAGAAATAGGGCTATTCTTCACTATATCTTTCCATTTCGCGATCATAAAAAATACTGGCTTCCTCAATAAGGCGCGCTATTTCAACTGCGATTTCCGATTCGTCTCCCCTTAATTCATCAAACCATTCAATGTCATCATTGAGCAAATTAATGATAAAATGCGGGTATTCTGTATGTACAATAAAGATATCCTCCGGATGATCGGTATTGTCTCCTAATAAAAACTTTGGTATTGTCATGGCGCTATTTTTCTAATGCCTCTCCTCCATGAGGTCCGTAAAAAAAGACCCAGGTAGAAAAGTCGTTGGTAAAATTAATAAAACGATGTTCAATTCCCGCAGGAACGAATAAAAAATCTCCAGCCTTAAACTCGACGGTGCGGTTTCCATTTACAAACTTTCCTGAACCTGAAATCACAACATAGATCTCATCTCTGTCATGAGGTGTTTGCTCATCTGTCATTTCTGGCTTATACACCTCAACGGTTAAACTACCGTGTTGAAATAATTCAATAAACTCTTTTGGTGAATCTTTCAGACTTGTCAGCGCATCTGAAGGTTGAATATGCATCTTTTTATTTTAATCTTGGAATCATTCAAAGTTAATCATTTTGCAAGGATATACAATTTGACAAAAAAAGGTATTTTAGCATCTTAATCTATACTAACAATGAGTCAAAGAACCGTTTTTTCAATGCTAAATCAAGCAGTGAACAGGTATGCCAAAGATCCTTATTTAAGCACAAAAAGCGACCAGGGCTGGGTCAGAACATCCTTTAGTGAAGCCAAGATAAAAACGACGCTGCTTGCAACGGCTTTTCTGGAATTGGGTCTCAAAAAAGACAGTAAAGTTGCTATTTTATCAGAAGCCAAAACGGATTGGATCATAGCAGAATTCTCGGCCTTGTACGCTGGTGGAATTTCAGTGCCACTTTCGATCAAGCTACTCCCTGAAGAAGTACCTTTTAGGGTCAATCATTCAGACGCCAGCCTGTTTGTCATCTCTGAAAATACTTTGGAAAAAGTGATCAGCCAATGGGATAAATATGAAAACAGTTCTCTGCGTCTTGTTATACTCGACAAACCTTCTGAAAAGATCAGTAAGCAATGTATTCAGTATGGTTTTAATGAAAAGAACCTGCTCTTTGTGGATGACTTATACGCTCTTGGAAAGGAAAAAATGCAAGAACATAAGGAAAAACTGGCACTGATCGAAAATAATACTGCAGAAGATCAGGTAGTGACCATTTCTTACACGTCGGGAACAACGGGTAATCCCAAAGGCATCATGTTGACACATTTAAATTATTATTCCAACAGCCATGCTGCCGTTTCCACCTTTCAGATCAAAGAAAAAATATCGACCTTACTTATTTTGCCAACGGACCATTCCTTTGCTCATACGGTGGGTATTTATACGGCCCTAGTTAAAGGGCTATCCCTCCATTTTGTGGATGCTCGAGGCGGAAGTGTAAATGCCTTAAAAAACATTCCCAAGAACCTGGTTGAAGCAGAATCGAACTTTCTTTTAACGGTACCTGCCCTTACGAGTAATTTTATCCAGAAGTTCAAAGATGGCATAAAGGCAAAAGGAGGGATAATCGAAGGTATTTTTAATCGAGGAGTCGAGGCTGCCATAAAAAGAAATGGGGATGGATTTTCTAAACCAGGATGGGCCGTTCAAATAGGCACATATTTTAATATGCTCGTCGCTGAAAAACTGATCTTTAGCAAGCTTAGGTTAATATTTGGTCCCAAAATTGAATTTTTTGTAGGTGGCGGTGCCTTGCTGGATATCAAGCAGCAGCAATTCTATAAAGCAATAGGAATTCCTGTGTATCAGGGATATGGCTTGACAGAAGCTACACCTATTATCTCGACCAATACACCTTTTAACTATAAAATGGGTACTTCAGGCAAAGTCCTTAAAGGAATCACTTGTAAGATTTGTGATGAAAACGGAAAGGAAGTAGCTCAGGGAGTAAAGGGCGAAATAGTGATCAAGGGAGACAATGTGATGAAGGGTTATTACAAAAACGAGGCTGCAACCTTGGAAACGATAAAGAATGGCTGGTTGTTTACCGGAGATCTCGGCTATATGGATGAAGATGACTTCTTGGTTGTAGTGGGAAGAGAAAAAGCCTTACTTATCTCAGAAGACGGAGAAAAATACTCTCCTGAAGAAATAGAAGAGGCAATAGTCAATTCCTCCGCTTGTATCGATCAGATCATGATTTACAACGACCATCAGAAATATACTACGGCCCTGATCACCTTAAATAAAAAAGCTGTTGAGGAAATGATAAAGAAAGAAGGTATCAAAACCTATGAAGCGCTGAACAAACGCCTTAAAAATGACATGCTGTTATTTTCCAAACAAAAAGAATTCCAAGGTAAATTTCCTGGTAAATGGATCCCATCTAATTTCCAGGTTGTGTCAGAAGCGTTTTCTGAAGATAATCAAATGATCAATTCAACGCTAAAAATGGTGCGCCATAAAATAACAGAAACCTATCAAAACAGGCTTGACCTTATGTATGGTGCTAAGGCACAGGATAAGGCTCAATTAGAAAATATAAAAGTGCTTAAGGATCTGATTTCATTGCCTTAAAAAAATTCTATGCCAGAAATAATAAGAATAGAAATGAACAATCCACTCTATCAAAAGGAGCGGGAGCTAAGAAATAAAGTTTTACTGAGGCCCATTGGAATCCCTGATTTTGGTTGGGAAATGAATGATGAAAAATCCTGGCATTTCGTAGCCATGGACAAATTAGAACTCATTGGCTGTGTGTTGTTGGTTCCATTGAATAAAGAAAGATCAAAAGGGCAGTTGATTCAGATGGCAGTTGAAAATAATTGGCAGGGAAAAGGAGTAGGTAAACTTCTTGTCCAATCATTAATTGCCTTTGCAACAGCTAAAGGGATTAAAGAGATAGAGATCCACTCCAGAGCCGAAGTCGCCACTTTTTATGAACAATTCGGATTTCAGGTATATGGTGATGAATTTGAAGAAGTCGGCATCAAACACCGCCTGTTGCAACTAAAGATCTGATCTTTTAACACAAATCAGATTACTCATCTTAATCCTTTGACCTGCCGTCTGAAGAAAACCTAAAAAACAGCCATAAGTTCAATAAGATCATAGAAAAGGCATAAGCACTATCTTCAATAGGAATTGTACCCAATCTTATCCCTAAATTCTCCGCATCATTATACCAAACAATATTCCCTTCTATTCCGGTCCCGGTAAGTATCCCGTTTACTATAAAAAACGGAATAAGCATAAACAAAAAAGTGAGGTAAAAGCTATTTAGCAATTTAGGGCTGAGTTTTGTTACCAACGCCAGTATAATTATCGCAAAAATCATATCAACTGCTGTATAGGCCTTGTCCATATTAAATACCAAAACCAGAACAAAGAGGGTAAACAATAGAATAGTAATCCGTTTACTTACTTTATCAGACAATGATAAATTCGGATTAATTTCTAAAATTGACAAGTGGGTAAAAACACAGGCATAAGGAATACAAATGAAAAACAACCATTCTTCAATAGGCAAATGCAGCAAATACAAACCAGAAAGATAATCTTCGTTAAAACCCCAATAGCCTTGTACGGTAAAATAAACATCCCAAATAATAAAAGGAACCAAGGTGATCAATAAAGCAAGGAATAATGCCTTCCACCGTCTATACAACCTAATCCTGGGGTGAAATGAAACCAGAAAAGGTACCGAAATAGAAAGAAGATCTATCCAAAGGTACAGCGACATCATCTAGTATTCTCCTTTGTAATACTTCATGGGTACCCACAACATACCAAAACATTCTCCATCGTGTTTCCCCAGATGTTTATGGTGAATTTTATGAGCTCTTCTTAAAGCCAATAAGTAAGGATTTTTTGTTTTTCTCCAGATCTTAATGCGTTGATGAATAAAAAGATCATGGATTACAAAGTATATCACGCCATAGATAAAGACCCCGATTCCTATACCTAGACTGATCTGCCAACCAAAAATAGACCACAATGAAAAGGCCGTGATCGAAATAATAGCAAAAAAGACGAAAAAAGAATCATTACGTTCCAAAAACGAATCGTGGTTATCCCTGACATGATGGTCCTCATGCAGATTCCAAAAAAGCCCATGCATAACATATTTATGCATTCCCCAGGCAACTCCTTCCATTAAAACCGTTGTAATCAAAATTGTAATAAACAGTATCATTTCCTTAATTTTTTATCATCCTTCTTCCACTAACTTAATCTGTAGTAAAACTTCTTTTACTTCCTGTTTCTTGGCCACACTAACCAGATTCTCAATCATTGTTTTCTTATAGGATACGTCTATGGGTGCCTTAGCTAAAGATGATTCCAGATAGGCCATATCCTCTTCAATATTTTTACTATAATTCAGCAGTCGGGGCACGTTCAATTGCAATAATAACCTCAAATAAACATTTTCCACTTCCTTACCTTTACGGATCAATTCTTCAAGATCTTTTTTCCCCGCTTTGAAGTATTTTAATTTTGAAAGTGCTGAGGACACATAATTTGCCATCATACAAGTTCCAGCTGCCTGATATGCTTTGATCAACTGCAGCTCATCTTCCTTTGCATTTTTAGCTTCAAAAGCCAATAAATTTTCGATATCAGCTTCATTTTTTATCTCCTGAAATTCTGACCTGACCATTTCAAGAGCTGTATTTTCCTGTGCATTGCTCATCAAATTTAGGAGTAATAAAGCTATTATGAATATTTGTTTTATCATAGCAAATTTAGTTTATAATTCACAAATGATTTGGTAAGGAGAAACATTTTCATAGGATTACTTATCCTAATTCTTTTTTCCTTTATTTCACTTGCCTTTGTAACCGTTAATTTTCTTAATAACTTCCTGTAATAGATAAATGCAGTATATACGCCAAATTTGGCCTCAATGGGTAGTTGAAGAATACCAGCATAGGCATCTTGAAAATCCTGATCAATTTCTTCAATGATTTGATCTTTGACTACACCATCTATTATTCCTCCGTGAATATGCGGAAAATAAGACCTCTGTAAGTGTTCAGTATCGTCCTTTAGATCTCGAAGAAAATTCACTTTTTGAAATGCACTACCCAGCTTCATAGCCGGCTCTTTGAGCTCATCATAGCGGTTTTGATCACCCTGTACAAAAACCCTAAGACACATCAAACCCACTACATCCGCAGAACCATATATATAATCTTCATATTCCTTGACACTTTGATACTCTGTTTTATATAAGTCAGCCCGCATGCTCTTCATAAAATGATCGACCAAATCCAACTCGATATGATGCTTATTAACTACCTCCTGGAATGCATTTAAGATAGGGTTCAGACTGATTCCTCTGTCAATAGCTCTATAAAGATCATTTTCAAACTCATCGAGCAGGACCACCTTATCATACTCATGGAACGTATCTACGATCTCATCAGCAAACCTTACAAAACCATATATAGCGTAAATATCCTTTTGGATTTTAGGTGACAACATTTTGACCGCAAGGGAAAAGGAAGTACTGTACATGCTGGTCACCTTGTGCGAGCATTGATAAGATAGCTTGTCAAATAATTCTTTCATGTTAATTGTCTTTAGTTAGTAGATCTGATACGAGTTTTCCTGAGATCAGAGAAGGCGGAACGCCTGGTCCTGGAACCGTTAGCTGCCCTGTGAAATATAAATTTTTAATTTTTTTACTTTTTAGTTTTGGTCTTAAAAATGCCGTTTGCATCAAAGTATTTGCCATTCCATAAGCATTCCCTTTAAAAGAATTATAATCATCCTTAAAATCCTGAACACAATAGGACTCTTTAAATATGATGGATGACCTTATTTCCTGCCTGGTTAATTTCTCCAATCTATTGATGATAATATCAAAGTATTGCTCCCTCAATGCCTCCGTATCTTCAAGATCCGGAGCTAAAGGTATTAAAAAAATTGCAGCTTCCTTTCCCTGGGGTGCAACGGAGCTATCTGTGATACTGGGAAAACTTGCATAGAATAAAGGTCTTTCCGGCCAACTTGGGTCATCATAGATCGCTTTGGCATGATCATCAAAAGAGACATCAAAAAACAAAGTATGGTGCAATAAGCGCTCCACTTTTTTGTCCAGACCCACATAAAACAGTAATGAGGACGGAGCCATTACTTTTTTATTCCAATAGGCTTTACTGTAAACCCGGTCTTCCTTCACCAACAAGCTTTCTGTGTGGGCATAGTCTGCTCCTGAAACAAGTATATCAACAGGCTGGTCCACATCGTTAATAGTCATACTGCTGACTCTTTTATCTTTTCCTGTCGTTATTTTTGACACATTGGCGTTCGTGTGAAAGATAACACCCAATTCTTCTGCTAATTTGATCATTCCATCAACCACCGACTTCATACCACCAGAAGGATACCATGTTCCCAAAGCCAAATCTGCATAATTCATAAAACTGTAAAACGAAGGAGTCATGGAAGGTTTAGCACCTAAAAACAAAACAGGAAACTCGACGATTTGTCTTAATCTCGGGCTCTGAAATTTCTTTTTTGCTACATCGTGAATCGTACTTATAAACTGAGGGACCTCAAGTATGGTGTCTTTCGACACTAATTCAAAGGGGCTAAGACCGGGTTTATATACCAGATCTTTAATCGCTACCTCATAATTTTTTTTTGCTTTCTTCAAAAACTCAGTCAGAGACTTTGAAGCATTCGGCTCTACTTGCTCAAAGGTCGCTTTGATCTCATCTAAATCATCGGAAATATCCATATAATCCTCCTCACCGAAATAGACTCTATAGGCCGGTCCCAACCGCTCTAATTGATAATAATCAGAAGGTTTTTTACCAAAATCACCAAAAAACCGTTCAAAAACATCAGGCATCCAATACCAGGTAGGACCCATATCAAACTTAAAACCGTCTTGAACAAATTGCCTGGCTCTCCCACCCAATTGGTCATTCTTTTCATACACATTTACCTCATACCCATTGTTAGCCAAATAGCAGGCCGCAGAAATCGAGGCAAAACCGGAACCAATAACACTTACTTTTTTTAACATATGCTGCAAAATTAACTGATTTTTCTCTAAAATCAATTTTTTTGTCTAACTTTTTTAATATTTTTTTAAACTTTTTTGTTTAAGAAATAAAATGTTTAATAAATGCAAACAATAAAGTCAATGCCACTCTACAAAACATCAATAAAAAAGTTAAATTCTCGTCATCCTGCATAGATGTCGATGCTATCTCGTCGAGATTTCTAAATGTATAAAAATAATCATATCAAGCCCAAAAATATTTTAGAAACGAAATAATGCTAAGGAACTACCTATTTCTTTAGACTTACTCCATTCTGAATTCTAGCCAAATGAGCTTGAAAATCGAGAGGAGCTGTCACTTTAAGAAGCTGCTCAGCATCTACTATGGCATCTAAATTTTCGGCACTTCCTGAAATAACAAAAGGCACATCATTGCCCTGTATAATCTCCTCAATAAAACCATTCACTTTATGTATCTTCGGGGTGACAAACATGGTCATCAGTAGTTCTGGCTCTGCAATTTCAATTACCTTTTTTATATTAGGAACTGGCACACCTTGACCCAGATAGTAAACATTCCACCCCATTTCCTTAGCAACAAAACTTGCCAAAAGCAACCCAATCTCATGCTCCTCCCCTTCCAAAAGAAAGAGCACTATAGAAGGTGCATCCTTTGACGGAATAGACAAGCGTTCAATCGCAGCAATTAATTTTTGTCTGATCAAATTTGACATGTAGTGCTCTTGCGCTATCATGGCCTTATTGGTTGTCCAAAGAACACCGACATATTGTAAAAACGGATAAATGGTTTCTGTTATGGTTTTAAAAAAACCTTTCCTGATCACTTGCCTTTCGAAAATATCATCAAAATCCTCCTCATTCATTTCCAACATAGCCAGCGTCAAGCCTTTCATCTCATCGCTTCGTTCAGAGCCCGGATCCGCCAAAACTTTTGCCACTTCCTCATACACCTGCTCATTAGACATTTTATTCAGTTTTGAAACCCTATATCCATTCCTGACCAAGATTCCAAAATTTAAAAGTTTTTTTAGTTGCTCGTCAGAATAGTATCGAATATTCGTAGGGGTTCGAGCCGGCTCGAGAAAATCATACCTGCGCTCCCAAATCCTTAAAGTGTGTGCTTTTATTCCTGTTAGTGCCTCAACCTGGGCCACTGAATAAGTTATCATGTATAATTATTTACGATTAATAGTTCAACAAAGATATAAAAATTTTAACCCATAAAACAAGGGTTTAGGTCAAAATTATACTTTTTGTTCACTTTTTTTATTTTTTTCTTGGACAGTATATAATTTTTTACATATATTTGTCGAACTTTTAAACTAAATTAATAAACAATGAAAAAATTTATCCAAATGAATTACTTTAAAAAATTTACGATGGCCGTGCTATTGATGGCCGTTCCTCTATTCACTATAGGTTGTAGTGATGATGACGATGACAATGGGACATCTGACAAAAACATTGTCGAAATTGCCCAAGGGACACCAACTTTAAGTATTTTAGTCGACGCTTTGGTCGCTGCCAATTTAACAGATGCCTTATCTGGTGACGGGCCATTCACTGTGTTTGCTCCCTCCAATGCTGCTTTTGAAAAATTAGATCCTGAGGTGTTAAATAATATTATTGCTACACCTTCTTTATTAACATCGCTGTTACAATATCATGTAGCTAGTGCTGAATTAACATCAGATCGTCTAAACGGAGACGTTCAAACATTATTATCTGGACAAACACTTAGCGCAGTAAATTCAGGAGGAGTGACCATTAATGGAACTTCAAATGTAACTACTGCAGATGTATTGGCCTCTAATGGAGTCATCCATGTGATCGACGAAGTATTGATCCCTGAAGATTTTTATGCTCAGACACTTGCCATGATTGTTGGTAACAGTCCAGATCACACCATCTTATTAAGCGCATTGGCCAAACCTGAACTATCTGGTTTGTTGGCTGCTGCTAGTGACCCAACTCAGGACCTTACCGTTTTTGCGCCAACTGATGCTGCTTTTGAAGCTGTCGTAGCTGCATTGGGATTAAATAGTATCGATGACATTCCAGTTGAACTTTTAAATGAAATAGTAACTTACCATATCCTTGGTACATCAGTTACTTCTGACCAATTGGTTGCCGGAGATGTAAACACCCTTCTTCCTGGAATTCCTGGAGGCCCAGATTTTGAATTCGTAACAGTTGACTTAACTGATGGTGTAAAAATCAACAACGCTAATGTAACTGCCCCAGATTTAAAAGCTGTTAATGGTGTAGCCCATGTTATTGATGCTGTGTTACTACCGAGTTATGTTGCTTACTCTATTGGAACTGTTGCCGAAGTTGTGCAATTCAATCCTGATTTCACAATTTTAAATGCTGCCTTAAGAAAAGCTGAATTACTTGAAACAGTTGCTAAAGCAGATGCATTAACTGTTTTTGCTCCAGATAACGCAGGATTTGTTGCTGCTGGAATCACTTCTTTAGATGGATTAGAAAAAGAAGATTTGCAACCAATTCTTTTATATCACGTGTTAGGTGGCGTAGTTAAGGCTGCTGATTTGCCTGCTGACGGTATGGCCAAAACGCTTAATAATGATGAAATGATTTATTTAGGATACTTAAATCAAAATAGGGTGTTGGTGAATGGATTGACAGAAATCAAAGCTGTGGATATTGAAAAAAGCAATGGGGTAATCCATGTAATCAACAGAACTTTAGTTCCACCTGCTCCTAATGTAGTTGACATCGCAGTTGCCATGTCTCAAATGACTGAAAACGCTGAATTTACAGTATTGGTAAGTTTATTAGCATCTCCTGATTATGCTGCTATCACTGCAGCGCTAAATGATGCAACCAACGTGACAGTATTCGCTCCAACAGATGCTGCTTTTGGTGAAATTGATAACGGTGCTGGATTATCTGTGGCACAGATCACCGAGGTATTATCTTACCATGCTGCACCAGGAAGAACCTTTAGTTCTAGCTTGAGCGCTGGACAAACTATTGGAATGTTGAACCAACAAAATTTAACGGTACAAAGTATTTCCGGTGAAGCCATCGCCTTAAAAGATTCGACAGATGACAACGCAAATGTACTGGAAGTAAATGTACATGGAAGCAACGGAGTTATTCATGTTATAGACAAAGTATTAATCCCTTCAGGATTATAGAAGAAATCATTTCTTGATAGTTTGATTTATTTTGGATGCGTGGATCGATGGTTATTATAATCATCGGTCCATTCTTCTTAAAATAGTCCTGCTAATAACTTATTCTTTTTTACCTTTAATAAAAATTTGCACAGTGTTTTCCAAAATAAACCTACTACTCATATTAGCCGTATTCGCTACTAGTCATCTACTGGCACAAACAGGCTCAATTAAAGGACGCGTATACAATGAGATCAATAATGAAAGTATACCCTTCGCAAATATCGTATTGGACAGTACTCAAATTGGTACAACTTCTGATGAAGAGGGACGCTACGAGATCAACAACCTAAAACCCGGTATCTACAATCTGACTTGTAGTTTTGTTGGATTTAAAACCACTTATCTCTATGAGATTACGATAGGTTCTGCAGCTGTTACAGACATCAATATTGCCTTAACCGAAGAAAGTGCGCTTCTTGATCAGGTAGTCATTCAAACCAACCGAATTGAAAAATCAGAAGAAAGCCCTTTGAGTAAACAAACCATCGGAGCGACTGAAATTTACAGAAATCCGGGGGCCAATCGGGATATATCAAGAGTGATACAGATACTTCCTGGAGTCGCAACAACTGTTTCCTTTAGAAACGACATCATTGTAAGAGGTGGTGCACCTAATGAGAACAGGTTTTATTTAGATGGTATTGAAATACCAAATATCAATCACTTTGCTACCCAAGGTTCTTCCGGTGGACCGGTAGGATTGATCAATGTTAATTTTATCCGTGATGTGGATTTTTATTCAGGTGCTTTTCCGGCAAACCGCGGAAACACGATGAGTTCTGTGATGGATTTTAAACAAATAACAGGTAACCGAGAGAAATTAGGAGGTACTTTTATGTTAGGTTCAAGTGATATTGGTTTAACTTTAAACGGACCAACGGGCAAAAATTCTTCATTTATTCTTTCTGCAAGACGATCTTATTTGCAATTTCTTTTCCAGGCCCTAAAACTGCCGTTCTTGCCAACTTATAATGATTTTCAGTACAAACATTTTTTTGAGTTTGGAGACAAGGACCAACTCACTATAGTAGGTCTCGGTGCCATTGACAATTTTGAGCTGAATACAGATGTAAATGATGGTGAGACCGATCAGGAAACCATTGACAGGAACAATTATATTCTAGGAAATCTTCCCGTTAACGATCAGTGGAATTACACAATTGGCGCCAATTGGAAACACTTCTCAAAAAATAGTTTTCAAAATGTAGTTATAAGTCGTAATCATCTGAATAACAGTGCTATAAAGTACAAAAACAATATAGAGGATCCTGATGAATTACTGCTGAATTACAATTCGGAGGAAATTGAAAACAAACTGCGAATTGAAAGTACCAAACGAATGAACGGCTGGAACTGGAACATTGGGGCTGGTTTTGAACATGTAAAATATACCAATTCGACCTTTAACCAAAGAGTTATTGATGATCAGGTAACCATTATTGATTTTGACTCTGAATTCACGATGCAGAAATATTCGCTTTTCACACAGATCAGTAAGTCGGTTTTGAGTGAGCGCTTATCCCTTTCTTTCGGTATTAGAACCGATGCAAATAGCTATTCAGATGAAATGTCGAATTTTCTTGATCAATTGTCACCGCGATTCTCTGCATCCTATCAGTTTACAGAAAAGTTCTCAGCAAGCTTTAACTTAGGGCGTTACTTCCAGCTTCCTGCCTATACGGTAATGGGCTACAGGGATGAGAACGATAATCTTGTAAACAAAGACAATGGTATCACTTATATCCAAAGTGACCATTTTGTGGCTGGAGTCCAATACAACCCTACAAGGTATTCTAAGATTTCGGTTGAAGGTTTCTATAAAAAATACGATAACTATCCCTTTTTAACCAATGACAGTATCTCTTTAGCGAATTTAGGTGGAGACTTTGGAGTGATTGGTAACGAGCCAGCCGTATCTAATTCAGAAGGCAGGAGCTATGGTGTCGAATTTTTTCTACAGCAAAAGTTAAGCTCCTCGGTCTATGGTCTGATTTCCTATACCTTTGTGAGGAGTGAATTTCAAGATAAAAATGGAGAATATGTGGCTTCCTCTTGGGACAACAGACATATTTTAAACATTACGGCAGGGAAAAAATTGAAAAAAAACTGGGAGATCGGAGCTAAATTCAGATTCCTTGGAGGCTCACCTTACACTCCTTTTGACGTTGAACTATCTTCTAAAAAAGAAAATTGGGACGTCACGCAAAGGGGTATCAATGACTGGGATCAATTGAATACCCAACGTAACGGCAACTCCCATGGCCTTGATTTTCGTGTTGACAAACGGTGGTTCTTTGAAAAATGGGCCCTCAATGCCTATCTTGATATCCAAAACCTCTACGGATTTGAAACAGAAACCCAACCCTTCTTGGATGTGGTAAGAGATGACAATGGGAATCCTATTGAAGATCCGAATAATCCCGATAGTTATCTAACCCGTGAGATAGAAAATACTGCCGGCACCATTCTTCCTTCAATAGGACTTATGATTGAGTTTTAAAACCGTTTTGTTTTAAACCTTAGATTTTTCATATGACTCTTCATGTACATTGGCTACCGCCCTACCTGATGGGTCATTCATATGCTTAAAACTTTCATCCCATTCTAGTGCGATTTTTGTACTGCAGGCAACTGAAGCTTCCTGCGGTACACAAAGAGCGGCGGTATCAGATGGAAAATGTTCGGCAAAAATACTTCTGTAATAGAATTCCTCTTTTGAAGTTGGTGTCTGAATAGGGAATTTATACTTGGCATTGGCCAATTGTTCGTCAGACACTTCCTGATTAACAACCTCCTTTAAAGTATCAATCCAGCTATAGCCAACTCCGTCAGAGAATTGTTCTTTTTGCCTCCAGGCAACACTTTCAGGAAGGTATTGTTCAAATGCCTTTCTGATCACCCATTTCTCCATACGTTCACCGTTGATCATTTTATCCTCAGGGTTTATGCGCATCGCCACATCCATGAATTCCTTATCCAAAAATGGAACTCGTCCTTCAATTCCCCAAGCTGCCAGCGATTTGTTCGCTCTCAAACAATCATACATATGAAGCTTCTCTAATTTTCTTACAGTTTCCTTGTGAAATTCTTCGGCACTTGGCGCTTTGTGAAAATACAAATAACCTCCAAACAGTTCATCCGCTCCTTCTCCTGAAAGCACCATTTTTACCCCCATAGATTTGATCACTCTTGCCATCAAATACATAGGAGTCGAAGCCCTGATCGTAGTAATATCATAAGTCTCCAGGTTATAAACAACATCCTTTATCGCATCTAATCCTTCCTGAATAGTGA
Source organism: uncultured Flavobacteriaceae bacterium (assembly GCA_963780405.1). Lineage (GTDB taxonomy): Bacteria > Bacteroidota > Bacteroidia > Flavobacteriales > Flavobacteriaceae > Lutimonas. Next base: position 55,056 of record CAWABX010000001.1, on the reverse strand, counting down.
ATTTGATCTCATGATGAACGGTACCAATATGATCAGCTACCAATTGAGCCGCTGCCAAATCAGGTGATCCTTCTAGACCTACAGAAAAAGAATGCAATCGAGGCCACCAGGCTTCTTGCGTATCTCCCGATTCTATTCTTTTTTCAGCGTATTTCTTGGCTAAAGCTGAAGTGACTGAAGAATCAAGTCCTCCAGACAACAAAACGCCATAGGGCACATCACTCATTAATTGTCTGTGAACCGCTGCCTCTAAGGCATCGTGCAATTCATCAATACTGGTCTGGTTCTCCTTTACAGCTTCAAATTCTGTCCAGTCTCTGTTATACCATCTGGCCAATTCTCCATCTTTACTGGATAAATAATGACCCGGAGGAAACAATTCAATTTTGGTACATACACCCTCAAGTGCTTTCAATTCAGAGGCTACATAAAATGTACCGTTGGCATCCCATCCAATATATAATGGAATGATACCCATATGATCCCTGGCTATAAAATATTCATCGTTTTCAGCATCGTAAAGAGCAAAGCCAAAGATGCCATTCATTTCATCAATAAAATCTGCACCTTTTTTCTGATAAAGGCCAAGATCACTTCGCAATCAGATTCAGTTTGAAAATTATAAGTTCCCTCGAACTGTTTACGTAACTCCTGATGGTTATAGATTTCTCCATTGGCTGCCAAAATCAGTTTTTTATCTTCACTGAATAAGGGTTGCTTTCCGAAGCAGGATCGACGATAGCCAATCTTTCATGCGCAAGAATCGCTTTATCATTACTATATATCCCACTCCAATCGGGTCCGCGGTGACGGATCTTTTTTGACATCTCCAATAACTGAGGTCTTAATACTTCTGCTTTCTCTTTCAAATCAAATGCACATACTATTCCACACATGTTTATTCTGTTTAATTTTTATTAGGCTGCAAATATGAATTAATTATTTCAATACGTAAACATAATTACCATATATGATTATAATTTATAACTTATTTTTACTTATTAATTTACATATGTAACCAAATGACGAAAAATATATTTCATTGGTTTACAAATTGCAATATGGATTAGGCTGCTTGGAAATCAGTGCAAATCTTGGAATACATCCATAAATCGACTAAGTTTACACTTGGCTTCAAATTCATATACAATGCAGGACCTTATTGACGAAATCAAACAACTTCAACTCAATTCAGAAGAATTGGAACCAACAGAATCTAACCGGGACCTCTATTTTGACCTTGTAAGAAATTTTGCAAATCACTTTATCAATTCTCTTGGTAAAGAAAAGGCATATAAGCAGTCAACAGTAAATGAAAAATTATTCAAAATAGATGGTAAAACTAAGGAACTTGCTGAAATAATCAATATTTTTCAAAATGAAGTTTCCGGAAAAGGAATCAACGCAGCTTCAGGAGGTCATTTAGGATATATACCAGGAGGGGGAATCTTTAGTTCTTCTCTGGCCGACATGATGGTGGATGTCAGCAATGAATATGCCGGCATGCATTTTGCTTCTCCCGGTGGGGTCACCATGGAAAACGAATTGATCAGATGGATGTCAACTATTTTTGGGTATCCTGAAACAACTGTCGGAAATTTGACTTCAGGAGGTTCCATCGCCAACCTCATCGCCATGACTTCTGCCAGGGACCACCATCAGATCAAAGGAGGTAAAATTGAAAAAAGTGTCATATACCTGAGTGAACAAACACATCATTGCATACATAAAGCTTTAAAAATAATAGGCCTGGAAGATGTGATATTAAGGTATATTCAGGTCGATGATCGTTCAAGAATGAGTCCCGAAGATCTAAACCAACACATACAGGCAGACAAAGCTAAGGGACTAATTCCTTTTATGATCATAGCCTCGGCCGGAACAACAGATACTGGAGCCATTGATCCGTTAAATTTAATTGCAGACATTTCACAGGCCAACCAACTTTGGCTTCATGTCGATGCAGCCTACGGCGGATTCTTTATACTTACTGATCTTAAAAAAGACTTGTTCAAAGGCATAGAGCGCTCAGACTCACTCGTTGTTGATCCGCATAAGGGGCTATTTCTTCCCTATGGGATTGGAGCAGTACTGATCAAAAACAAAAAGGCTGTATACCATTCTCATCATGCAACGGCTCATTATATGCAAGACGCTTTAGAGGATGAAGGACCAATTAATCCCGCAGATGTGTCGCCTGAATTAACAAAGCATTTTAGAGGTATGCGCATGTGGCTACCCTTACAACTGCATGGTGTTGAACCTTTTGCTGCCTGCCTTGAGGAAAAAGTACTTCTTACCTCTTATATAAGACAGCATTTACTTCAAGCTGGGTTTCAACTGGGTCCAGATCCTGATCTTTCGGTGACCTACTTTTGGTTCGAACCTAAAAAGACGGATGCCAATACCTTTAACAGGAAATTATTATCCTTGATGCATGAAGATGGTCGCTATTTTTTCAGCTCTACGCAAATAAGAGATCGTTTTGTTATCAGGGTAGCCATACTTTCGTTTAGAACTAAACTTCGGGAAGTGGATTTGGCCCTAAAGATGATCCATACTTGTTTGGACAAAACCTGTCAACATTTCGATCTTATAAAAGCAAATTGAGTTTTGTTAAAGGCAGTACCCATCAATATTTTATTTGAAGACAATCTCAAGTTACTATTCCTGAGTCAGAAAAGTGGCTATTTCACGATAGATACGATTTCCAACATCAAACCCATACAGTTCAATGCCATAATCAGGTAACTTATTCAAATAATCCTGAGAAGCTTCTTTGATTCGCGCTGCATTACTCCCTGTAATTCGGGCAAATCCGGCTTCTACAAGCTCCACCCATTCTGTTTCTTCTCTTGCGATCACACAGGGCTTATGATTAAAATAAGCTTCCTTTTGTAATCCTCCACTATCGGTGATCACCAAGCTGCAATACTTTAACAGCGCTAACATATCAAAATATCCTACCGGATCTAGGGTCAATCCGTTAAAAGAAATGCCAAATTTGTTCATCATCGCCTTTGTCCTGGGATGCATGGGCATCACCACCAAGGTATCATTAGAAATGTCATTAAGAGCTTCAAAAATCGAGGTCAATACTATTGCATTATCCGTATTTTCCTGACGATGGATGGTTCCCAGAACAAATTTCTTACCGTCCAGTTGAAGTTTCTTTATGATCTCCGATCTGTCCCCAACTAATTGGCCGTAATAAGCTACTGAATCTCCCATAATATCCCCTGACAAAATCACCTTAGTATTGAAGCCGTCAAAACCTTCGGCTTTTAAATTTGACAAGGCAGTAAGAGTAGGACAAAACAACAAATCTGATATCCTATCGGTTAAAATTCTATTGACTTCCTCGGGCATAGCCATATTGAATGAGCGCAGACCCGCCTCCACATGAGCGACTTTGATTCCCAGTTTTTTGGCTGCCAGAGCTCCTGCCAATGTAGAATTCGTATCACCATATACCACGACCAGGTCAGGTTTTTCATGTAAGAGCACCTCTTCTATCCGCTCCAGCATTCTTCCGGTCATGGATCCGTGACCTATACCATTTATGTCCAAATTGTACTTTGGTTTTGGGATATCCATTTCCTTAAAGAATACCTCACTCATATTCGCGTCAAAATGCTGCCCTGTATGAACAAGCACCTCAGAGAATTCTTTTTTTTCTTGAATGATCCGACTCAATACCGCAGCCTTGATAAACTGTGGACGCGCTCCTAAAATGCTTACTATTTTTTTCATTGGTTCTACACTAATCAACAATCATATTTATGAACCATTTATATCTTCGGTCCAAGTTTAGCATATATACTTTTCATTGCAGAGATAGACTTGAATCCTTATCTCTCATTTAATTTGATGATAAACTTTTTAAAATATCAGCCAAATCCCTGCTAAGATGTTTTCTGCTGTAACGATCTATATTTCTGGTTTCGCCTTGGAGTTTACCTGACTTGTATAATTCATAATAACTACTTATCAATTGCTTTAAAGCCACAATATCGTCAAAATCGATCACTTGACCTGCCCCGGTTTCATTCAAAATATCTGCAAGGTCCCCATCCACGGGACCAATTCCGATTACGGGTCTTTGGCTTTGTAAATACTCAAAGATTTTACCTGTAATCAGCGATTTCGCAGATGGGACATTATTTACTGCCAATAACAATACCTGAGCAGATCGCTGAAACCTCAAAACATCCTTGTGAGGTACATAAGCAATAAAAGAAACATGTTCCTTTAATCCAAAATCACTTACACTTTGATAAACTTCCTGATCACATTTTCCGATCAACTTTACCAACAGATCCTTTTTAAAATCAGCTGATGCTTCGGTCAGTTCCTTTAATGCCTGCCATAATACCTTAGGATTTCGATCGGCATTCATCATCCCTATATGGCAGATACTGAATTTTTTATCTAAATATACCTCCTCTGTCTTCGAGGGTTCATCAAACCCATTGGTCAATACATGAACATGATCATTTCGATCCATAAATTCTTCTTTCATGCTGTTCCCAACAACTGTTACCGCATCGGCTTGCTTGAGGACCATCGTTTCCATTTGATAGTGCTTTTCTTTTGCTCTTTGAGTCAGGGGTAAACTGTGAAAATAATCAATATTTGTCCAGGGGTCTCTAAAATCTGCAAGCCACTTCACCCCTGTTCTATTCTTTATTTCGGCTCCGATCATATGTAAACTATGAGGAGGACCAGTAGTGATGATAACATCAATGTTATTTTCAATAACAAAAGGAGTCAATTTCTTAACAGAAGGTTTGATCCAGAATTTTCTGGCATCAGGGATAAAAAAATTAGCCCTGACATATTGAATTTGGCGCCCCAGAAAGGAAGGATTCGGGTCAATAAAGCCCGCGCTCTTTTGCTGCTCTTTGGGATTAAATTTGGATAGGATAGAATTCGGTTCCCAGATACTTTCTCTGATCACTTCTACCTCGCTCGGAACCTCTGAAAGCAGACTCTCATCTTCTACTGCATAGTCTGGTTCTTTCACCGTGTAAACAACAGGAATCACATCAAAAGATGGCAAATACTTAACAAACTTAAGCCATCTTTGTACGCCGCTGCCTCCCGCAGGGGGCCAGTAATATGTGATCAATAAAACTTTCAAGGTTTCTCAAATTCCAAATATAGGTCCTTCAAATTTCCCGAGACCTTTTCCCAGCAAAATTTCTCCTCAATAAACTGTTTCCCATTCATGCCTAGCTCTTTTGACAAGTCAGGGTCTCTATATAAGATCAATATCTTTTCAGCGATCTCGGCTACATCCTTTTCTTTATGTACCAGACCACTTTTAACCTCTTCTACAAGATTCTTTTGGGCCAAGGCATCACTGACCAAAACGGGAACGGCAAAACTCATATATTGGAACAACTTGTTCGCATAGGTAGTGTCGTGGTGAAGGTTTCGATGCAAAGGTGAAACACCAATTTCAGCAACCTTCAAATAGGAAGGAAATAATGCAATATCCTGCCATCCCTCAAAATCAACCATTTCTTGAAGACCAAGTTCTTCCACCCTGCGCTGCAGTACCTTATCGGATGAATTTTTTCCCACAATGACCAGTTTTATATGGTGCTTTACGGAGTCATCTTTAGCAATGATCGCCATGGCCTCGATCATTGATAACAAACCTCTTCTCAATCCAGTGTCACCTAAATAAAGTACGACAAACTTATCTTTATACCTTTCCAATATATGCTGATCCAAAGAAAACTCATGATAAAATGACGACTTGACCGTATTGGGAACAACAACAACTTTATGACCAGCTATTCCTAGTCGGTCCAGTAATTCTGCTTTGGCTTCCTTCGTTACAACGATAGTTCTATCGGCCCTATGCACAAGAGCACCTTCTTTACGTTTCCACTCTTTGGTTGAAATAAGCAGATTTCCCGGGATTTTTTTTAAATGCGGATAGGTTTTCATGATCTCGGGCCTGTTCTCATGAAGGTCCAGTACCATGGGGCACTTTGTCACTTTATTGGCTTCAATGACGGCTTCTGCAATGACCATATCATGAACATGTACGATCTCAATATCATTTTCTTTCAAGAAATGAGCAATTTTCCTTGACATCATTTTTCTGTAGAATGGAAAAGTATAGGATAAGGCTGAAAGCTTGTATTCAAGATTATTACTGGAGTATCTTTTCACCTCAATCCCTTTAACCTGATCATCCCCCTCCTTTTTATAGGTTAGACAAAACAGAAAAACCTGATGACCGCTACCAATCAACGCCAGGGCTTCATTTTCAACCCGAGGATCAGGTGGAAAGGTCTTGTCCAGTATCATTCCAATTCTCATGTTGTAAGGAATCTATCGTTCCGCATAGACAGCATAGTATCTAGGCGTAAATTTTCTTAGAATAGGTCTAAAACCAATTTTATTGACCGGGCTCGACCATTTTTCAAATTTTTTAATTTGCCAACCTGACTTTTCAAGCAACCAATCAAACTGCCAGTCTTCAAATTCATGATAATGCCTGTCCCACCTATCAGTTTTACTTTTGTAGGCACTGGCAAACCATAGGTTCAGCGGAATCGTTGTAATAAGTTTTGTCGCTTTGATGGTATTGAGCACATTAAAGGGTGCTAAAAGATGTTCAAAAATTTCAAAGGCCGTAACCGCATCTACTTCATACTTCGTAACATTTTTAAAATCAAGGTCCAAATCCTCTCCTTGGGTATTGTAAACTGTATAACCATAAGATTCAAGTATCTCACTCAGTTCGTTGCGTACTCCAAGATCTAATATCGTGGCTGGCGCCGGAAGTACGGACTGCAAAAAAGCTACAGTATGTGCGTATCTTTTTTTTGGAATCTTTTTATAGGATTTGAATTCTTCCATGCTGCTATTGCTCGGCTTTCGTTTTCCTCTCTTTAAAATACCATCCCAATGGAATCAATAGTAATAATCCATAAGATATAAGGGATATCATATTACCTGTTTGAATCACTTCTGGTTCAAATTTAAAAAGCAATTCATGACTACCCGCAGGAATTAGCGCTGCCCTTAGCACATAATTTGCTCTCATATATGGGATCTTTTTCCCATCTAAATAAGCATTCCAACCGTCTTTGTAATATATTTCTGAAAAAACCGCCAACTGCTCAGTCTGAGACTCTGTCTTATAAGTCATTGCATTGGCCTTATAGCTACTCAAAACAATACTAGCCGTACTGTCCTTTTGAAAGTTCAGCCCATTTAAATCAACCTCATAATTTCGCGTTAAAACTACTTTTTCTTTTGTATTCAAGCTATCCAAAGCCTTGATCTCTTCATTGGCAGTATCTACAAATTCAATTTCATGAACAAACCAGGCATTTCCATTGGCATCTTCATTCAATTGTACATTTTCCACATTGTTCTCTCCCGGGAAAATAAAATACTTGGTATTGAGCATATTCAATACTTCCATATTATTTCTGGCAATCTGAAACTCATATAACTCTTGGAATCTTCTCGGTTTTGCAGCGTGATAACCGCCAATAGAATTGTGATAAAAGGAAGTACTCCCATCATTTAAAGGGTCAACCATAAAATTAAGCACCCTGTAATGACCTTTGTCCTTTAAGATTTCAGCTTGCATAGGACTCAATTCAAAAGGTTTTTCCAATCTTGACTTACTGATAAAGTCATCATTGTTTACATACCTTTTGTCAACATTTACCAAATCCAATAGTACCAGGATCAAAATTCCAACCACTACAATATTCTTTTTGATCTTTTCTGTTAAAAACAGCCAAAGTAAACATCCGGTAATGACCACATAAACCAAGGAACGCAAACTATCCTGAAAAAATATGGTTCTTCTATCTTCTATCAAAACGTCAGATAAACCGGCAAGCATATTTTCGTAATTTCCATCACGAAAACTTTCAAAAGCAAATAAATTCGCGCCTGCAGCTGTAAAAAACAAGGCTAACCCGGCTACCGAGATACCCGCCCATTTAAATGCCTTCAACTTTTCGCTCTTGTCGACCTTACTATTTAGAAAATGACTCAGCCCTAAAATTGCCAAAAGAGGCACTGCAATTTCAGCGATGACCTGAATTGATGAAACCGCCCTGAATTTATTGTATAAAGGAACATAATCAATAAAAAAATTAGTCAGTAAGTCGAAATTCTTACCCCAACTCAGTAGAATTGAAAAAATGGTAGCAGCCACAAGCCATTTCTTTAAAGGTCCTTTTACCAGAAGCAGACCAATTACAAAAAGAAAGATAAATACAGCTCCAATATAAGGTGGAGCAGCAACAATAGGTTGATTCCCCCAATACATTGGTGCATTCTCAGCAAAGCCCAAAGCCTGCTTTCTACCGGCCTTATCTTTTAAAAATCTGTAGGTATAACTTTCTTTATCTAGTTTTTCACTGTTGGAACCTCCCATAAACCGCGGGATGAATAAATCAAAAGTCTCAAGTAATCCAAAACTGTATTGTGTAATATAATCTTTTGACAATCCTGAGGTAATTTCCTTTGGACTTCCGTCAGGGTTGATGGTGAGTTCGCTTTTACTTCTGGTACTGTGATCGGCGTACTCCTTGGTCGCGAGTAAACTTGTAGCATTTACGCCTACAGCCAACACAACTGCCACCAATAAAATTCCGACTTGCTTAGCCAAAACTGGTATTTCCTTCTGTTTAATGGCTTCCATCAATTGAACGATCCCAAAAATCAGAACCGCGAACAATAAATAATAGGTCATCTGTGGATGGCTCGCATTGATTTCAAGTGCCATGGCCAAAGCCGTGAGCACAAATCCCTGAAGATACTTTTTCTGAAAAACCAATAACAGTCCGGCCAACACAAAAGGCATATAGGCTATGGCATGGGCCTTGGCATTATGCCCCACCCCCAATATAATGATCAGATACGTTGAAAAACCAAAACCCAAGGCGCCTATCAAGGCCAGTTTCCAATCGACCTTAAGCACAGATAATAAGAGGAAAAAACCTAAAAAATATAAAAAAAGATAATCAGCTGGTCTTGGAAGAAACCTTAGTAGGCCATCTAATTTTTTAATATAATCATTCGGGTAATACGTACTGAGCTGATAGGTGGGCATTCCTCCAAAAGCCCTGTTGGTCCAGTAGGGCTCCTCATGATATTCATCTCTGAATTCCTTTACTTCCTTTGACATTCCTCTGAACTGAGCAATGTCTGACTGAAAAAGTTCCTTTCCTTCTAAAACTGGTGAAAAATAAGCCAGTGAAACGATCACAAAACTGAGCAATACAATTAGAAGTGGCAGGAATTTTTTAATGTTCATAGCTTATAAGCTTTATTCAATTTTAATATGACCTGGAAGCTCATTAGTCATCAACCTCTTCGAAATCAACATATTCACCAACACTATTATTGCTTTCCTTTGGCGGTCTTGGCTGCTTATCAATAACTGTTTCTCCTTCTCTAACATGATCTGCAGGGTTCTGATATCCTTGTTGCTCTCTGGCTTTTTTTTCAAAATTCCTTACCGCTTTTTGCATTAAAAAAGGTAGAAAAATCCTGGCCAGCCACTTGAAAGCATAATACCCAAGAATGAGGATCACAATGAACCATAAACCCTGAATTGAAGCCTCCTGCATAATTTTAAAATTTAATTTTCAAAAATAACAATTTGAGAGCGAATTGAGCGTTTATATAGTGAAAAACTTAATTTGATCATATTATAAGTTGAACATGAAATCCTTCTTTACAACCCTTCTCCTCCTGCTTTTGGCTGATTTTAGCTATGGGCAGTATACCGAGGTGATCAATTCCCGTCGTCCGGGATTCTCAGATACCCCTTATAGTGTGGGAACCAAAGTATACCAGGTAGAAGCCGGGCTATTCTATCAGAATGTTGGTAATAATCTTTATTATGATCCACTTCTTGAAGAATCCTTTTCATACAGCGGATCTAGTATTGGTTCTGATATCATGTTAAGAACAGGTCAGTTTTTCGAACGCCTGGAATTCAGCCTTGACATGGCTATTTTGAGTGAAAACAGAGACTTTACCTTACCAGCGGTTTATAGCGAGTCAGGATTTGGTTTTAGCAAACTTACTCTGGGAGCAAAATACCTTGTTTACAAACCCGAATATGCAGATAAGTCAAAAGAGATCAGAAGCTGGAAAGCAAGACATAGTTTTGATAAAAGAAGATTGATTCCGGCAGTGGGTGTTTATGCCGGTTTGAATACCAATTTACTCACAGAGCTCTATAAAAATCCCGAAGGCATTAGTCCCAGGTTCGGAATATATACACAAAACGATTTATCAAACAGATTGATCGTTCTTTTCAATTTTATTGCAGATAAGGTTTTTACAGAGCAAGCCGAAAACACCTATATCATGACGGTAACCTATACTTTGCATGAAAACTGGTCAGTTTTCGCAGAGAATCAGGGGTTTTTCAGAAAGAATGTTCCCAATGATTTTCAGTTTGGCGCGGGTGGGGCCTATTTGATCAATCCGAATATGCAGGCTGACTTTTCAGCCAGAATGATTTTTGATGAACGAGGTGACAACACTTATTTGATCGGTGGAGGGCTATCCTGGAGGCTCGATAAACATCAGGATAAAATCATCGTTGGAAAGACTGAGAATAATGAAGATATCATGCCTAAAGAAAAGAAAAGTTTCTTTAACACCATAACTTTCGGACTTTTCGCTGGTAAAAAATCATCCAGTAATGGAAAAATGAGAGAGGTAAAAACCTCTAAAGTGAAAACCAGAGATATAAACGCTCCAGTGAACAAAAAAGCCCAGAAAGCCAGAAAGAAACAAAACCAAAGATTGGTCAAAGAACAAAAGCAAAAAGAAAAAGCTCAAAAAAAACACAATAAAAAATCAGAAAACGATTAATTTTGTCGGATGATAAAAATCCTGGAGATTTCGACAAAAAAGGAATTAAAGCAATTTGTTAAATTCCCTTTTTCCCTGTACAAAGGAAATAAGTACTGGGTACCTCCTATTATCAGTGAAGAAGTTGAAAGTTTTGACAAACTTAAAAACCCTGTCTTCGAACATGCAGATGCCAGATTTTTTCTCGCCCTAAAAGACGGAAAAGTTGTTGGAAGAGTAGCAGCTATCGTTAATAATTTAGAGATAGAAGTTCAAAAAGTGCCAAGAATGCGATTTGGCTGGATCGATTTTATTGACGATATCGAAGTTAGTAAAGCTTTATTGGAAAAAGTTCAGGAAATAGGTATAGCTAAAAAACTTGATTTTATGGAAGGACCACTTGGCTTTTCCAATTTGGATAAAGTTGGGGTGCTGACAGAAGGCTTTGATTCGATGAGTACCATGGTGACTTGGTACAATTACCCATACTACGCCGAACACTTCGAAAAATTAGGATTAAAACCTGCCCAAAAATTCCTAGAATCTAGTTTTAGTCTCGAAAATGTAGATATTGCAAAATATCAGCGCTATGCCAATGTGGTGAAAGAGCGTTATCAATTAAGGCCCATTAACTTTAAATCAACACAGGAAGTATTGCCTTACGTAGAGGAAATGTTTGGTTTATTTAATACTTCTTATGCCAGACTATCTTCTTTTGTTCCGGTCAGCGAAGGACAAATGGTTTATTTAAAAAAGAAATTTATCAATTTTATCAATCCTGAATACATCAAGTTTATTGTGGACAAAGAAGATAAAATCGTTACGTTTTCTATCACCATGCCTTCCTATGCAGAAGCCCTGCAAAAAGCAAAGGGCAAATTATTTCCCACTGGATTTTTACATCTCCTGCGAGCTAAAAAACATTCTAAGTCTTCCGTTTTTTTTCTAATCGGAATCCTTCCTGAATACCAGAAAAAAGGAGTGACCGCCATAATTTTTGACGAATTTTTCAAGACCTATGTCGAAAAAGGTGTGGAAAAGATGATCATTACTCCCGAATTAGAAGAAAATAAAGATATTCAGTTGATCTGGAAAAATTTTAAACCCAAGGTGTACAAAAGAAGGTGCACTATGAGAAAGGATCTCAGTTAAGATTGATCTCTTTTTAAATCGTGCTCAGAATTAATTACATTTAACCTCGCACTTAAAAAATCATGCAACTTTTTTACAATCAGGATATCAATACAGGGTCAAAACAAATTTCTTTTAATAAGGAAGAAAGCAGACATATTGTAAAGGTTTTAAGAAAAAATAATGGTGACACACTCAATATTACCGACGGTAAAGGAAAATTGTTTTCTGCCGACATCATACAAGCCCTCGATAAAAAATGTGTTGCAAGGATCAAGAAATGGGAAGAAAAGCCTAAAACCTGGAATTATCACCTGCATATTGCCATTGCACCAACAAAATTAAATGATCGTTTTGAGTGGTTTCTGGAAAAAGCGACTGAAATTGGTATCGATGAAATTACGCCTATATTTTGCGATCACTCTGAAAGGCGTCAATTAAAGGTTGAGCGAATGGAAAAAGTAATTACATCGGCTATGAAACAGTCTTTAAAGTTTACCAAACCTGTTTTAAACGATGCCCTAAAATTTAAAGATTTTATACAGAAAAAGGATTGGGATCTTGGCTTGATGGCCCATTGTGAAGATGGTATAAAAACCCACCTTGGAACACAGTTACCTTTCCATCAAAAAATTATGATTCTGATAGGTCCAGAGGGTGATTTTTCAGCTTCCGAAATACATATGGCCCTGGAAAATGGTCTAAAACCCATCACTCTAGGAGAGCGTCGATTGCGAACTGAAACAGCAGGTATAGTTGCCTGTAGCTCCGTCTCACTTCTCAATGAAATTTTATAACTTAAGCATCTTATGAAGATAAAGAATATCAGTTCCTTTTCGTTTGCCATCAAATTAGGTCTACTCTCTGCATGGCTGTTGTTGGCACAATCTGGTAAGGCACAGGAGGTCGCTATATTAAAATATGAAGGAGGAGGTGACTGGTATGCTAATCCAACAGCAGTTCCTAATCTGATCCGATATTGCAATGAACATATTGATACGGGTTTAAAGGAAAAACCAAGAAATATTGAGCCCCAAAGTAAGGAATTGTATAATTTTCCAATTGTCTTTTTAACGGGCCATGGGAATGTTTTCTTCTCTGAACAAGCCAGTAAGAATTTAAGAAATTATTTAATTTCAGGAGGTTTTCTGCATATTTCAGATAATTATGGATTAAACGAATTTATTCGAAAAGAAATGAAAAAGGTGTTCCCTGAACTGGAATTTGAAGAAATACCCTTTGATCATGATATTTACCATCAGAACTATAATTTTACTACCTTACCAAAAATTCATGAGCATGATGCCAAACCCGCACAGGGGTTTGGGCTATTTTATGAAGGGCGACTCATTTGCTTCTATGATTTTGAAAGTGACCTAAGTGATGGATGGGAAGACGAAGTCGTACATAACAATCCTCCTGAAGTTAGATTAAAAGCATTGCAAATGGGTGCAAATATTATTGCCTATGCATTTAAAAACTAACCAAATACAGCAAGCACTCCATGATGAATTCGGTCGATGAGATTCAAATAAATTTTAATTCAGATAATCTTTGGGTCGTGAACCTAACCCTGACACTGATTATGTTTGGAGTGGCTCTTGATATTAAAATATCAGATTTTACAAACTTGCTGAAGTCACCCAAACCAGTAATTGTGGGTATCATTTCTCAATTCATATTGATCCCCTTTGTTACCTTTTTAATGATTATCATTATTGAACCTCATCCTAGCATTGCACTTGGTATGATTATGGTTGCAGCATGTCCAGGAGGAAATATTTCGAATTTTATGACAAAACTCGCAGGTGGGAATGCTGCCCTATCGGTGAGCCTTACAGCTTTTGCCTCTGTTGCGGCCCTAATCATGACACCACTTAATTTTGCGATTTGGGGCAGTTTTTATGAACCTACGCAGGAAATTCTTACCCGGGTAAAAGTGGCACCTTCAGAAGTGGCCAGATTTGTTTTGTTGATCCTGGGTATCCCATTGATTCTTGGTATGTTGATCAATAACTACCGTCCTTTATTTGCTGCTAAAACATCTCGTTTTTTAAAGCCCGTTTCAATACTAATTTTTCTTGCGTTTGTCGGAGGGGCATTTTATAATAATCTTGATATATTTATGGAGCATATCCATTACGTTTTTATCTTGGTAATTGCCCATAATGGGATACTTTATTTGGTTGGTTTCTATTTTGCTAGATTGAACAAGCTGAATTATCTCAATCAAAAAACACTTAGTATCGAAACAGGAATTCAAAATTCCGGACTCGGGCTATTATTGGTTTTCAGTTTCTTTGATGGTCTTGGTGGAATGGCCCTGCTTGTCGCTTTTTGGGCCATTTGGGATATTTTATCAGGCTTGTTAATTGCTTATTTTTGGTCTAGTAAATCAAAAAGGATGTTGGCATGAAAAAGATCTGGTACCTATTTGTAAAATTGTACATGCGTGTGGGATTCGCTTTTTATTTCAAAAAGATCTTGATTTCAGGTACAGATCATATTCCAAAAAACAAAGCGATCCTTTTTGTAGCCAATCACCAGAATGCACTGGTAGATCCCTTATTGATTGGAGCCATCACACCGAGAGAATTGAATTTTTTAACCAGAGCTGATGTTTTTAATAAGCCTCTGATCAAAGCTTTGTTGTCAAGTGTCAATATGATGCCTATTTACAGGATCAAAGACGGACGGACTGGCCTTTCCAGAAATGAAGAAGTATTTCAAAAATGCCATAAGATCCTGAATAAAAATGGAACCATACTGATATTTCCTGAAGGAAATCACAATATCAAACGCCGATTAAGAGCATTGAGCAAAGGTTTTACAAGAATCATCCTTGGTACCTTGGAAAACAATCCGGATCAGGAAATTGTTGTGGTTCCGATAGGAATAAACTATACCAATGCCAAAAAGTTCGCCAGTAGTGTTCACCTCGTTTATGGAGAGCCTATAATTGTGCATGAGCATCATAAGAATTCTGCCATAAACGGTTCCTCATCTGAATTGAAAAATGAGGTAAGTGATGCCCTGAAAAAACTGATCACTCATATAGATAATGTGGAGCACCACGACAAAATAGCAGCCACCTTCAAGGAAGAAGAATTCCTTGATCCGGGAAAAGTAAATGAAAAATTAGAGGGTAGGGACCATACTTTTGAAGAAATATCAAATAAGGACAACCAGTTCCATTTTCTTCGACCCTTGGTGATGGTCAATAGTTTTATTCCTATCCTGGTTTGGAAATATTTATATCCAAAAATAGTGGAAGAAGAATTTATAGCAACATGGCGTTTTACCATTGGCATTACCCTGTTCCCAATTTGTTATTTGATCCAAGCGGGAATAGTAGCCTTTATTTTTGACGATATAACAGGATACTTGTACCTGGCAATTAGCATCTTGATCGTTTACCTTTTTGTAAAATCAAAATAAGAAACTGCTATTTAACGATAGCCTCTTGAATTAGGCCTTGCACCACTGTTCTAATATCGGCATCACCAAGTTTATTGTTCTCCCGGGTAGGATACACACGATTTGAAAGAAATACATATACGATTTCCGTTTCAGGATCTGCAAAGGTATAAGTGCCTGTATAGCCGCTATGGCCAAAGCTTTTGAAGGAAATACAGCCGCAGGTAGCCATAGACTCATCTAGTTGTGGCTTATCAAAACCCAAACCTCTTCTCACCCCCTTCTCTTCAAAATACCTCCTGTTAAACTTATCGATTGATTCTGGTTTAAAATAACTTCTTCCTCCGTAATATCCTTTTTGAAGGTACATCTGCATCATTTTTGCCACATCATTTGAATTCCCGAATAGTCCCGCGTTTCCACTGACACCGCCCATCATCGCAGCGCCCTCATCATGCACAGTACCATGTAAAAGCTGGTGTCTGAAAAACTCATCTTTTTCGGTAGGTACAATGTTGGATTTGGGAAATTTATTCAAAGGATTATACACCAAGGTAGTGGCTCCTAAAGGTCCATAAAAATTGTCGTAATTTAACTGATCCATAGGTTTCTGATAGGTCTTTTCAATATAATCTTTAAACAAGTAAAAAGGCAAGCCACTGTATTTATATTCCAATACATCTCGCTGAGGCGCTTCCGCGATCAATTTAAAAATCGTATCCTGATAATCGGTTCTAAGATAAAGATGATCAGCTACTTTGACACTAAACTTACTGGATGCTGAACTGCTAAAGTACTCCTTCATGGGCTCATTTTCATCACCTTCAACCATCGTTTCATAATAGGGAATATAAGGCTTTAGCTTTGCATAATGCGATAGGGCTTCCCTGACCGTTACCGTATCTTTATTACTGTCTTTCAATACTGGCATTAAAACACCAAGGGGTGAATCCAAATCAAATTTACCTTCTTCTTCGGCTTTGATGATCATGGGAAGTCCACCCAATATCTTTGTCACTGAAGCCAGATCATAAATACTATTATTATCTACTTTTTTTTTTCATCATAGGTATAATACCCATAACTTTTTCTATAAACAACCTTTCCATGTCTGGCGACAAGAACCTGCATTCCAGGGGCCATCGCAGAATCGATGACCAGTTCGGCTACAGAATCAATCCTTTGCAGTTTTTTCAAATCCATGCCCACATCTTCGGGAATTGAATATCCCAATCTGCCCGTAGCGGCCAACTGTAAACCAAAACCTGCCTTAAAATCATCTTTTATATTAACGGGTAAAACACCATTCATATCGAGTGCCCCAAAAATCATCTGCGCAGAGATATCTTGAGACAAAGCCGTATTCTGATAAGACACAATGATGGCATCTATATGTTCAAAAGATTTGATCTTTAACAAGCTATAAGGGCTCGCGAATACATCCAAAATTACTTTATGATTTTTTGCAATTTCCTGCAAGATCAGCAATTCATCATCATCTATCTTATAATTCGCATAGGCTCCCAGACTGGTATGAAAACTAACGACTACTGTTTCATAACCCTTTAGTTTATTTGAAATTTCTGCTATACTGTTTCCCGAGATAACATCTACCTTGGTATAATCATTGAGCCTCTTGACAAAAATGCTGTTATTGTGTTTTCCAAGTTTCACGTAAGCAACCTTATTCTTACCAAGGTTTTCAATGGGCAATACCCCATTTTTATTCTGAACAAGCGTTACCGAACTCTCAACCAAACGTCGGTTGAGCAGATCATCCTCAACAGTATTGAGATCACTCATAAGATGCTCTGCTTTCAAGGGCTCATACTGATGTAAACCGGCCCAATATTTGGTCTTCAAAATCTTTCTGACCGATTCATTCAACCTCTCCTCTGTCAGTTCACCTTTGGCATAGGACTTTTTAAACAACTGAATGGATTTAGCGACGTTCAAAGGTACATCCAGCAGGTCATTTCCCGCCAGTATGGCTTGCAAATTGATTTCTTCTGACGATGCGAAATCAGCCGATCCTTTCATATTTAAAGCATCTGTAACGATCAAGCCTTTGAAACCCATTTGCTCCTTTAACAATCCTGTAACGATATTGTGTGACAATGAAGATGGTAGATTTACATTGGGTTCCAAAACGGGTACGCTCAAGTGCCCAATCATCACAGACCCAATTCCCTGATCAATTATTTTCCTGTATGGATATAATTCTACAGAATCAAGGCGCGTTATATCATGGCCCACAGAAGGCAATGTTTTATGAGAATCCTGAGCCGTATCTCCATGACCCGGAAAGTGTTTTGCACAAGCCATGATGTTTTCACTCTGCATACCCTTGGTAAAAGCAATGGCTTTTCTGGTGACGTTACTTTTGTCCTCTCCATAAGAGCGGTTTCCAATCACAGGATTTAATGGATTGGTATTCACATCGACCACAGGAGCAAAGTTAATATGCACTCCTTCACGCTTCATATGCTTCCCCATTTGTTTACCCATGTCATACAACAACTGATCATTGCGAATGGCTCCCAAAGCCATATTATAAGGAAAAGCAACGGTATTCTTTAACCGCATACGCAAGCCCCATTCTCCGTCAATTCCAATCAGCAAGGGGATACGGGAAAGACTTTGATACTCATTGGTCAGTTCTACCTGTTTGATGGCCTGGTCCTGAAAAAAGATCAGTGCTCCGATATGGTGTTTCTTGATCAGGTCCTTGATAAATTTTTCGTGATCGGCATCTTTGTTGGTATACGCAGCAACCATAAACAGCTGGCCTATTTTCTCATCGACATTCATGGTATTCATGATGCTGTCGACCCATCGATTTTGAGCAATACTATCTTTTGTTGTCAAGGGGTCTTTTTGAGCTAAGGCCTGCAGGCTCAATAGCAGGGCAAAAAGCACTGTAATTTTGTTCATAGAAATGAATTTTATGTAAAAAGGGTTTGGCTCAATTTCACTTTATTGCCTGCCAGTTGATAAGGCAGGAATAGGGCACTGCAAAATAAAAAAACTTAGTTAAAATATCGACTATGCCAGCTCCTATTTGCAGGAACTTCCCATAAGGTCTCTAAATCAGCTTTACTCTGCACCATATTATTGAAAACTAAGGTGTCCGGATGAATTCTATCTTCTTTGACATACTTCTGAAAATCAGCAAGCGAAACCACATTAACATGCTCTTCATGCTTAAAAGCCGTATTCAATTTGTTTAAGAGCTCTACTTTAAACTCATTTTCAAATTGTTTAAAAATATGAGTAGAAGCATCTATGGAACAGCCAGAAACCTGATTAAAAGATTCATCTACTGCCAGAATGATAAAATGATTGTACTTGATCTCAAATGATGCCTTTAAATCGTCTCCATGCCTTGTCCATTCATTGACAAAATCCTTCAATTTTGTTGCTATGGTTTTTATCTCCTCAGCATTAAATTCTCGGCTGGACTGATAAACCCAAACTCTTGAATTATCATTCAAAGTATCAAAATCTACATACATCTTTAAATCTTTTTATTGAATTTATTTTGAAGGTCTTCCAAAGTACTGATCTCCTTTTTGGAAGACATCTTCTCTTTGACTTTTGTCAATATTTTTTTCGTGTAAAGCGGGAAATCTGCATTTTGTATCCAGTTATAATACCCCGGATTCTCTCTAAATACATCTCTTACCTTGCGTCCTTTATACTTGCCAAAGGAAAAAATTTCTTCGTCTTCAGGATCCATTAAAATAAAACCTGCAAAATCAGCTCGTTTTTGATGTGAGGAAAAATTACTTAAAAAATCAACATCATTTTCGAGGTCCTCATATTTTTCTATCTGGGCTTCGAGAATTTCATAGGTAGCCATGGTGTCAGCTTCAGCTGAATGGGCATTATCAAGGGTCTTTCCACAATAAAATTCGTAACCTGCACCCAGATTTCTCTGCTCTTTTTTATGAAAGATGACCTGTACATCAATCGCTTTTCTGTTTTCCATGTCAAAATTGACATTGGCCCGAAGCATTTCTTCCGCCAAAAGCGGAATATCAAATCTATTGGAATTAAATCCTGCAAGATCACAACCTTCAAGTATTGTACTGACCTTAGCGGCCAGTTCAGAAAATTTGGGTTCTGTAACTACTTTTTCATTTGTTATTCCGTGAATATCGGACGCCTCTTTTGGAATTTCAATTTCAGGATTCACCAATCTTGTCCAGCTTTCCTTATTTCCATTGGGATAGACTTTTAAGACAGAGATTTCTACAATCCTGTCTGTTGCTATTTGAATCCCGGTTGTTTCCAAATCAAAGAAAACAATGGGTCTTTCCAGTTTCATATTCATCTTAATAAAATGAAGTTCATATTTTATTTTTGATTGTGCTAAAAGCTGGTATTTATATCCCAGGCTTCAAGATAATCTCCTACGCGTTTTGCAAACATACTACCAAGGGCACCATTAACCACACGATGATCATAAGAATGCGATAAAATCATTTTGTGTCGAATCCCAATGAGATCTCCCTCAGGAGTCTCTATAACAGCAGGAACTTTACGAATTGATCCCAAAGCTAAAATACCTACCTGAGGCTGATTGATGATAGGTGTACCCATAATACTTCCAAAAGACCCGACATTTGTTACCGTAAAGGTTCCTCCCTGAACATCATCCGGGTTTAGTTTTCCTGATCGAGATCTATTGGCAAGGTCATTTACGATCTTGGTCATCCCAACCAGATTCAATTGATCAGCTTTTTTAATGACCGGAACTATTAGATTTCCGTCGGCCAACGCCGCCGCCATACCTAAATTTATATCCTTGTGTTTGATCACCTTGTCTCCGTCAACAGAAATATTCATCATAGGGAAATCGCGTAATGCCTTAGCAATGGCCTCCATGAAAATTGGGGTATAGGTAATTTTTTCCCCTTCTCTTTTTTGGAACTCATCCTTGATCTTCTCTCTCCATTTTACGACCCTTGTCACATCAACCTCAACAAAACTTTGAACATGTGCAGAGGTTCTTAAAGAATCAACCATATGTTTGGAAATCAGCTTGCCCATCCTGGTCATTTCAATGACCTCGTCATGTAAAGCTGGCTGAGAGATCGCAACCGGAGAAGCCTTCTCTGTTTCTTTGGTCGCAGTTTCAATTTTTGAGCTTACCGATTCTTTAACAGAATCCTTTCTGCCTCCTTTTATATAAGCAAGTATATCGTTCTTCGTAATTCTTTGGTCTTTACCGGTACCTTGAATAGATTCCAATTCTGACAAGCTTATACCTTCTGTCTTGGCTATATTTTTTACTAAAGGAGAGAAAAAACGTCCACTTGGTGAACTAAGATCTACGCTCACTTCAGGTTCTCCCTCAATTTTAGCTTTTACCGATGCCACTGTTGGCAGCTCTTCTGGCAATTCTATCTCTTTTACCTCAGCTTCTTCTACTACAGCAGTTGCTTCTCCATTAGTTTCAATGACAGCTATTACCTGCCCTACTCCCACAACCTCATCCACTTCAAAAAACCTTTCTACTAAAACGCCCTCCACCTCACTTGGAACTTCAGAATCAACTTTGTCTGTAGCTATTTCAACAATAGCTTCATCCAATTCAATGGTATCACCCACCTCCTTTAGCCATGAAGTTATCGTTGCCTCAGCAACACTTTCACCCATTTTTGGCAATTTTAATTCAAATTTTGACATTTTACTGCTAATTTTATGCGCAAATTTAAGAAATAAAAAAGATAATATTTAGGAGTTTTTAACTATCCTTTTAATTACTAAAATAAATTCAATAAGAAGATTCTTTTATTGAGAATTCAATAATTAAAACCACTTTGTGAAACAGCAAAAAAGGATCCTTTAAAATCTTGTGCATTAACCCTTCTTGGTATTGATCATTTCCTTGGTAAGTTCATTAAGTTTAGATACTTTATCCTCAAAATCACCTTTTATGGTCTTTCGATAGCCATGTAGATTTTCCACCAACTCATTGATGTTTTCCGGTAAAATTTCTTCGAAAAACTGCCTTAACCTCTTAGCTGCTGTTGGTGATTTCCCATTAGTGGAAATCGCTATTTTTACATTTCCCTTCGTAACAATACCTCCCATATAAAAATCACAATAGGTGGGGTTATCTGCCAAATTCACCAAAATATGCTCTTTTTTACAATCACGATACACTTGCAGATTCACATCGAGATCATCAGTAGTAGCGATAACAATCTGTTTTCCTGATAAATAACTGCTGTTATAAGCGTCTTCCACTATGGAAACACTATGCCCTTTAGCAAGAGAAATGACCTCAGGTATAAATGCCTTAGAAACTATAGTAACCCTGGCGGATGGGCTAGATTTTAAAAGAAATGTCAATTTTTCCAAACCTACATTTCCTCCTCCTACAATGAGTACTTCTAGTTCTGTAACTTTTAAAAATACGGGATACAGTTCATTTTTTTCCAAACCAAACATATTTAGTTTCCACCTTTTATTGAGAAAAACAGATGTTGCATCAAAAATACTTGAATTTTATCAAAAGTCGAATGTGAATATTTCAATTTTATTCATTAAAACAACAAGAGTATGATGAAAATCATAAAAAATACTGGACTTAACTTCTACATTTACCTTTCCTATAACTTGAAAACACCTAAATGAAAAATTTGGTTCTTGGAAATGAAGCATTGGCACAAGGTGCCATTGACTCGGGTATTTCAGGGGTTTATGCCTACCCGGGAACACCCTCTACTGAAATAACTGAGTATATACAAAACTCGAAAATCGCCAAAGAATTAGGTATACATTCTTGCTGGTCAGTCAACGAAAAAACCGCGATGGAAGCCGCCCTTGGCATGTCATATTGTGGCAAAAGGGCGCTTACCGTAATGAAACATGTCGGGTTAAATGTAGCTTCGGATGTATTTATGAATATGTCTGTTTCAGGTATCAACGGTGGACTGGTGGTTGTGGTAGCAGACGATCCTTCCATGCATTCATCACAAAACGAACAAGACTCTCGTTTCTATGGGAAATTTGCCAAAGTTCCGATTCTGGAACCCTCAAATCAGCAAGAGGCTTACAATATGATGCATTATGCATTTGATCTTTCCGAAAATACGCAACTTCCTGTTTTACTGAGAATGGTAACCCGTTTGTCGCATTCACGTTCAGGCGTCACTTTTAAAGAAAGAAGGGCACAAAACGGTATTCAGTTACCGGTAAATACAGATCGTTTTGCACTCGTTCCTTCAAATGCCCGGAAACAGTATGATAAATTGGTCAATAAAAGACATGATCTATTAGCAGCTTCAGAAAAGTCTCCTTTCAATAAATTAGGTCAGCACAAAGATCGTTCTCTGGGAATAGTTGCCTGCGGTATTGGATATAATTATGTCATGGAAAACCTGGCCGATGACCTTGAATTCTTTTCCCTATTGAAAATATCTCAATATCCGGTTCCAAAATCAAAACTTAAAAAACTGTATAAGGATTGTGACGAAGTGCTTGTCGTAGAAGAAGGGTATCCCTTAGTCGAAGAGCTTATCCATGACTATTTTGATAAAAATCAGAAAGTTACCGGTAAACTTAGCGGTCATCTTCCCCTTACGGGAGAGCTAACTCCCAATATAGTTGCCAAGGCGATTGGTTTATATAGAAAAGAACCTGCTCAGGTATCAGATCTTGTTGTCGGAAGACCTCCTCAGCTTTGCGAAGGCTGCGGACACCTGGATCTCTTTAAAGTTATCCAGCAGATACTCCCCGAGATAGGGCAAAAAAAAGTGTTTGGTGATATAGGTTGCTATGCACTAGGTGCATTGACACCTCTTAATACGATAAATACGTTAATTGATATGGGGGCTTCCATTACGATGGCCAAAGGAGCAGCAGATGCAGGAATAGAAAATGCTATGGCGATCATAGGTGATTCAACCTTTACCCACTCTGGAATGACCGGATTATTAGAGGCTGTCAACGATAAGTCTCCGATCACGGTCATCATTTCAGATAATTCTACGGTAGCCATGACTGGTACTCAGGAATCGGTCGCTACAGGTCGTCTCAAAGAAATCTGTCTTGGACTTGGAGTAGCACCTGAACATGTAAAAATCATAGTGCCTTTACAAAAGAACTTTGATAAAAATCTTGAGCTGATAAAAAAAGAAATCCATTACAAAGGAGTATCCGTTATCATATCGGAAAGGCCCTGCGTAAGAATAAGCAGGGATGGCAAAGAACAAATCAAACAAAAAATAGCTTCTCTTAACTAAATCTACATTATGAAGTCTAATATCATCTTATCCGGAGTTGGTGGACAAGGTATTCTTACCCTGGCTTCCATTATTGATACTGCAGCGCTTTATCAAAATCTCTTTGTAAAACAATCTGAAGTTCATGGAATGAGTCAGCGAGGAGGAGCTGTACAATGCCATGTCAGAATCTCAGATAAACAGATTTATTCTGACTTGATCCCTGAAGGCGAAACTGACCTGATCTTATCAGCAGAACCCATGGAGCTGTTAAGGTATATTCCCTTTCTTAAAAAAAATGGCTGGATAATTACCGATTCGAGCACCTTTGAAAATATCATCAACTATCCTGACAAGCACGAATTGTACAAACAGATAAAAACGCATTGGAACCATATCATCATCAATGCTAAAAGTTGTGCAAAAGATTTGGGAAATACCAAGATCTGCAATATGATCTTACTTGGTGCCGCCGCAGACCGACTGCCCATACCGGAAGATAAATTTCTTCAGGCCATCAGGTATTTTTTTAGGGACAAAAGTGAAAAAGTAATACTAAAGAATATTGATGCCTTTAAGCAAGGGCAGAAAAAGGCAAAGGATTTTATCGAATTTGTCTACTAAATTCTAAATTTTCAGTCTGCTCTATATGATTTTTGATCACTTGAGAAAGTAGAACAACACCTTTCTCTATGGTATCTTTGGGCATGTTTGAAAATGACAGTCGTAGGTGGTCATCATTGATATTGTCAGGATCAAAGGTCCTGCCAGTAACAAAGACTACACCCTTTTTTAAACAATCCTTAAACACAGCAGTTGCCTTGACTTGCTCTGGCAACGAAAGCCACATATAGAATCCTCCTTTTGGTTCAACCCATTGAATACCATTTGGCATATGTATTTTCAAACTTTCCTGTAGCATCTTTTTCCTTTCGCTGTATTCCTTTCTTAAAAAACTGAGATAAGGTTCCAGATAGCCACCAACGATGAATTCATTGGCAAGAATCTGCATAAAATTCGAAGTACAGGCATCGAGTGCTTGTTTAATGGACTCGGCCTTATCAAATATTTCAGGGGAAGCAAGCATATAACCTAAACGGAATCCTGGACCAAGTATCTTTGAGAAAGATCCTGTATAAATGATGTCGACATCAAAATCTTTAAATGATTTGAGAGGTTTTGTCAGAGCTTGGTCTTCCGGATCAAAATAAAGATCTCCATAAGCATCATCTTCTATTAAAATGATATCCGTTCCAGATAAAACATTGAGAAGAGCCCTTCTTCGTTTCTCAGTATAAATGATTCCGGCCGGATTATGAAAATTGGGAGTGGTGTACAGAAATTTAGGGCGTTTTTTTAAGGTCTCAATCGTATTTTTCAAAATCTCAATGTCGATCCCATCCTGGTCTATGGGTATACCTATGATCTTTGCCCCATAAGTTTCAAACACAGAAAGGGCACCAACAAAACAGGGATTCTCAGTTAAGATGACGTCTCCCTCATTCACGAATTCCTGCGTGATAATACTTATGGCCTGCAATGAACCTGTTGTGATCAAAATTTTATCGGTGATTACAGGCAACCCTTTCCTTAGCATTATTTTTTGAAGAGACCTGACCAAAGGTGGATACCCTGTTGTTGGGCCGTATTGAAAACAAAGTTTCTTTATGTCATCGCTTAAATTGTTATAAATCTCGTCTATTTCTTTAACAGGAAATAGTTCGTTATTCGGCATTCCTCCGGCAAAAGAAATCATACCTTTCCCTGAAGACTGTTTCATTAATAGTTTAATGTCTTCTGAGTGCATTGAATTCACTGCCCGCGAGAATGCATACATACCGTATCAACTTGGTTTACGCTATTCAAAGTAACTACATTTTAAACGTAAAAGACTTGATAAATATCAGTTAATACGTCATTTTTTTTTACTTATTTTACTTGTACCAATAATGCAACTCATGCTGCACGAAAAACTACTCAATCCCTCAAGCATCGCAATAATTGGAGGTTCTGATCATATTGACCATATTGGGGGCAGTGTTCTCAAAAACCTTATCGATCAGGGATTTAATGGGCAGTTATTTGTGGTCAACCCAAAAAAAGATAGGGTTCAAGGTATTCCATCATACAGGGATATCACACTGCTGCCACAGACTGATCTGGCCATCATAGGCATCCCGGCGCAAGATATACTTGAAGTTGTTACAGTTTTAGCTGCACAAAAGGGAACCAAGGGTTTCATTATTTATGCTGCTGGTTTTTCGGAACTTGACGATAATGGTGCTGCCATGGAAAAAGAAATCACTGAACAGATAAATGCAGCAGGAGGCAGTCTCTTGGGTCCGAATAATATTGGAATGATCAACCAGCATTATGCCGGAATCTTTACCAGACCCCTTCCTCCTATCGATAAAAAAGGAGTAGATTTTATTTCAGCTTCCGGCGCAACAGCCGTATTTACTCTGGAAGCAGCACGGCAAATAGGTTTGCGCTTTTCAAATCTATTTACGGTCGGAAACAGTGCACAGATCGGCGTAGAAGATGTATTGGAACATTTGGATGAATCATTTATAGCCGGAAAAAGCAGCAAAGTTAAAATGCTGTATTTGGAAGGCATAAAGAATCCTGAAAAACTGCTTAAACACGCGTTTTCATTAAGACAGAAAGGTTGTGCTCTAGTCGCATTAAAATCTGGTATCACAGCAAAAGGAAACGCTGCTGCCGCATCACATACAGGCGCAATGGCCAACTCAGATCTCTTTGTACAGGCTCTTTTCAACAAGGCCGGGATCATAAGATGTCAAAGCCGGTATGAGCTAATTACCTTAGCCGCCATCTTACAAATAACTACCTTAAAACTAAAGAACTTTGCCGTGATCACACATGCTGGTGGCCCTGGAGTTATCGTGACAGATACACTGACCCAAAATGGCTTATTAGTGCCTGATCTTG
Source organism: uncultured Flavobacteriaceae bacterium (assembly GCA_963780405.1). Lineage (GTDB taxonomy): Bacteria > Bacteroidota > Bacteroidia > Flavobacteriales > Flavobacteriaceae > Lutimonas. Next base: position 28,456 of record CAWABX010000001.1, on the reverse strand, counting down.
ACAAAGAACAGCAAAATACGGTAAAGAGGATATTGTTCCCCGGAGCTGCCACTGCGAATCCGATCGATATCCTCGCCACTGGCACAGCGACACAATTGGAAGAGGTTATCGCTTATTGTGAAAATGAGTTAACAGAGATCGACGCCATGATTGTCATTTTTGGAAGTCCCGGTCTGGGAAGTGTCGAAGATGCCTATCAGGTTATCCATAACATGCTCCAAACTTGCAACAAACCAATATTTTCCATTTTTCCTTCAGTGGTCAATGCAAAAGAAGAGATCGATGAATTCATCCAAAAGGGTAACATGGCATTCTATGATGAATATATTTTTGCAAAAAGTATCGCTAAAATTATGGGCACTGCGCCACCTGAAATTGAAACCTATCCAAAACCAACTAACAATGATGTAAAAATAAGATCCTTGATCAAGGAATTTCCATCTGGTTTTCTGGGGCCAAAACAGTCCTATGAATTGATGGAGGCCGCAGGCATCAAAATGGCCCGTCAGGCACTTGCAAAAACAGAATCCGAATTATTGAAAGTGGTCAAAAATCTGCATTACCCATTGGTGCAAAAAATTATTGGACCACTTCACAAAACTGACAAAGCAGGTGTCATTGTAAACGTTTTAAACGATAAGGAATTAGTGCAAAACTATAGAAGTCTGATGCAAATTGATGGTGCTACCGGGGTTATGATTCAGGAGATGATCAAGGGAAAAGAAGTTTTTATCGGCGGTAAAAGAGAAACTGCTTTTCCTCCTTTGATCATGTTTGGAGCCGGAGGTATATATATAGAAGCCCTTAAGGACTTTCAAGGTGTCTTGGCACCCATTGACAGGGTGCATGCCATACACCATGTGAGCAAGCTTAGAATCAAACCTATTCTCCATGGGATGAGAGGTGAATCCTCATGTCATTTAGAAGCTTTTTATTCTGCCATAGAAAAAGTGTCAACCCTGCTGCTACTTGTCCCTGAAATTTCTGAATTGGATATTAATCCTTTAATTCTCACTGAACAGGATATTTTTGCAGTGGATGCCCGCATCAAAATAGAAAAATAAAAGATCAAAGATCAACTACTTCTCCCCTTTCATCGGAGGTATCACTACCCAAATAAAAAGAGTGATCACGATAGATAATTCTTTTCTTAACCTTTTCCAGCAACGGGTTGGAAATCGACTTAATGATGTCATGAAAAGCAAAAAATTTACTGTCATAAAAAATCATCTCAACATCTTTAATTTCCTCTTCAATAACCCTTGAATTTAAGCCTTTAGAAGAAGGCAACTTTAGCTTCAATCGCTTAAAAAACTGTTCGTCATCCCCAATATAGGCCCAAGTAGCAAATTTTGCCTGAGGCTTTGATCTACCTGGAGCTGAAATCGATTTTATGGAGATAATAGTGTTGATCAAGGCATCAATCGACATATATAGTGCTTTATTATTTGGAAAATGCTTCTTGTAAAAAATACTTAGGGCCCCATAGAAATTAGTTAAATAGAACTTGTCTTTTATGGTACTTTCTCCTTTAAAGTGCAAAACTTTACAGCTTCCAACATAGTGATTTTTGTAACCTGCTTTGGTGATGCGATAACTCAAATCAATATCTTCTCCATACATAAAGAAGTCTTCATCAAACCCTCCTACTTCTTGATATATACTTCTTTTCATAAACATAAAAGCACCTGTCAGTATATCGACTTCTGCAAGGGCTTCCTTTTGTATATGGTTGGCATAATAATACTTCGAAAAGCCCAGTAGTTTAGCACCTGCCACCTTAAGGTTTGGAAAGTTTCGCTTACTTTCTGGCAGAAATTTACCCGATCCATCCATAAATTGTACACCCGCAGCACCAAAATCCGTTTGATGCTCGCTAAAATTGACCATATCAGACAAGGTAGTTTCGCTGATGACAGTATCCGGATTTAAAATCAGCACGTAGTCTCCCTTAGCCACAGCAACACCTTTGTTATTGGCTTTTGAAAAACCGACGTTCTCAACATTTTGCATGCATTTAACCTGAGGGAAGTCCTTTTTGAGCATCTCACCGCTGCCATCTGAAGAATTATTATCTACAACAATAATTTCAACTTGTTCAATAATATCTGAGCTCAAGACACTGTCCAGGCAGTTTTTTAAGAAATACCTTGCATTATAATTGACAATGATAACTGAGATGCTGATCAATCGGAGTAGATTTTTGGTAAAAATATGACAATTTATTATTTAGTCAAGACATAGCTCTATATTTGTGAGGCATAATTCAAACTTATGAAATCAGCTACTGTCAGAGAACTCAAAGCAGAACTGCAGGAAAGATCTCCCAAAGAGATTCTGGACCTGTGTTTAAGGCTATCCCGATTTAAAAAAGAAAACAAGGAACTGCTTACCTACTTACTTTTTGAAGCAACTGATGAACAAACATATATCGAAAGTGTCAAGGAAGAGATCGATGAAAAATTTGAACTTGTCAATCGGAAAAGTCCTTATTTTGTCAAAAAAAGTATCCGTTCCATCCTCAATCACACAAAAAAATACATCAGGTATTCTCAAAATAAGGAAACCGAATTGGAACTACTGATCTATTTTTGCCAAAAACTGAAATCCTTTCAGCCATCTATTCACAGGAACAGAAAAGTTGAAACAATTTATTACCGTCTTATTGAAGAATGTAAAAAGAAAACTAGCTTACTTCACGAGGACCTGCAATATGATTTTTTTAGGGAATTGGAAGGTTTGGAAAAATAAAGTTTAGGATAAAACAAACCATAACAATCTTTACTTGAGAGTATTGTTTTTTAACTTTTTAGCCCTTGTTCGAAGGGTACACGATTGATGATACTTCGGCCCAGTGTTACCTCATCTGCGTATTCAATTTCATCTCCCACAGAAATCCCTCTGGCTATTGTCGTCAAATTCACTTCAAACTTTTGCAGCTGCCGGTAAATATAAAAATTTGTGGTATCGCCTTCCATAGTAGAACTCAAAGCTAAAATGATCTCCTTGATCCCTCCTTGTTCAACTTTTTGAACAAGATTGGCTATGGTAAGATTATGTGGCCCAACCCCTTCAATAGGTGATATTTTTCCTCCTAAAACATGGTATAAGCCTCTGAATTGAGCCGTATTTTCTATTGCCATTACGTCTCTTATATCCTCGACAACGCAGATCAGTTCAGGATCTCTTCGGCTATTGGTACAGATGTCACACAATTCAACATCAGAAATATTATGGCAGTTTTTGCATAACTTGATCTCATCCCTAAAACTCTTCAAGGCCTCAGTAAGATAGTGTGTTTGTTCCTTGGGCTGCTTTAATAAGTGTAGTACCAGTCTAAGTGCAGTTCGCTTACCTATTCCCGGTAATTGTGCCATTTCATTGACTGCGCTTTCCAATAATTTTGAAGAAAAATCCATGATGCAAATGTAATGTTTTTAATTTTTTACGGAGTGTGTACAAATTCAAAAAGACATCAATCTTATTAATAATTTTTAAGCTGATCTCAGCCTAAAATCTGTTACTTTTACATCACAAATTTGAACCATGTCACCCTTTTTACTCTTAGGCATTGTACTGATCTATTTTGCCTTGCTCATTACCATCACCTATGTCACCGCGAAAGATGACAGCAACCAGGTCTTTTTCAAGGCCAATAAGAATTCTCCGTGGTATGTAGTGGCTTTTGGGATGATCGGGGCCTCGCTTTCAGGTGTTACTTTTATTTCAGTACCCGGCTGGGTAAGCAGTACACAATTCAGTTACTTGCAAATCGTGATCGGTTACTTTCTTGGATATATGGTCATTGCACTTGTCTTACTACCCTTGTATTACAAAATGAACCTGACCTCCATTTATGAATATCTGTTGCAAAGATTCGGTCCAAAAAGTCATAAAACCGGTGCGTTTTTCTTTTTGCTGTCTCGGATCCTAATCGCTTCTTTCAGGTTGTTTCTTGTAGCTTCTGTATTGCAATACTTTATTTTGGATACCTGGCAAATTCCTTTTGAGCTTACAGTTGTGCTGTCAGTTTTATTTATTTGGTTATATACTTACAGAGGGGGGATCAAAACAATTGTCTGGACAGATATATTGCAAACATTTTTTATGTTGGCCGCAGTACTTTTTGCTGTGGTGATTCTTCTACAACATCTACCCTATGATCTAAAGGAATTTGTAAGCTCTGATGACTTTGCAATATACAGTAAAACTATTTTTTATGAAGATATCAATGACGGCAAACATTGGTTAAAAGGCTTGCTAGGAGGTATGTTTATTGCCATCGCAATGACAGGGCTTGATCAGGACAACATGCAAAAAAATCTTACCTGTAAAAACCTTAAAGATGCTCAAAAAAATGTCTTCTCCCTTGGTTTGATATTGATACCGGTCAATTTGATCTTCCTCTTTCTCGGAGCCTTACTTTTCACCTATGCTCAACAGTATCAAGTCGACATTCCGGTGATAGATGGCAAAGTCAAAACGGATTTACTTTTTCCAAAAATTGCTCTTAATCAGGGGCTAGGCAGCGGATTTGGCATTGTATTTATTCTTGGATTGATTGCGGCAGCTTATTCAAGTGCTGATAGCGCATTAACATCTTTAACTACCTCTTTTAGTATTGATTTTTTGAATATCGACGCAAAAGAAAAAGGTGAAAAAAAGAAATTGCGTAAAAGAGTCCATTTTCTGTTTTCAGGACTTTTGGTACTCATCATTATCGCTTACAAATATCTGCTTCAAGACAATATAATCAGCAGTTTGCTATTGGTATCATCTTATACCTATGGTCCCCTTCTTGGGCTTTTCTCTTTTGGTCTGCTGACAAAATATAGAATCAAGGAAAAATGGGTGTGGTTGGTCGCTATCTTATCAGTATTCATGAGTTATTTGATCAATTCGTATTCCTCAAGTTTGTTTGATGGCTATAATTTTGGTTATGAAATTTTGATCCTAAATGGATTGTTTACCTATATCGGATTGTTCCTTATCCGCCATAGAAATCATCAAAGTAAAAATTAATGTATTTTTGAAACATGGAAAAAGACCTTAGCCATTATAGAAAAAGTTACGAAAGAAATCCATTGATCAGGGAGGACATCCCAGAAAATCCGATGGAGTTATTTCAACAATGGTTCCTTAAAGCGGATGAATCTGATGGCTTGGACGAAGCTAATGCAATGAGTGTTTCGACCATAGGCCTGGATGGGTTCCCTAAAACCCGAGTTGTTTTATTAAAAAAAATCACCTGGGAAGGTTTTATATTTTACACCAATTATAACAGTGAGAAAGGCAAAGCCATACAGGCGAATCCAAATGTATGCCTGAATCTCTTCTGGCATGGACTGGAAAGGCAGATCATCATTAAAGGGGTGGCTGAAAAAATTGCGCCCAATCTCTCTGATGGGTATTTTGAATCAAGACCTGACGGAAGTAAACTTGGGGCTTGGGCTTCAAATCAGAGCCAGGAGATCGAGTCCAGAGAAGCTATGGATTCGAAATTAAAACAACTAGAAGAAAAATTCGCTAATAAAGAAATTCCAAGACCTGAACATTGGGGAGGTTTTATCGTTAAACCCATCTCTTTAGAATTCTGGCAAGGAAGACCAAATAGAATGCACGATCGGATTCTTTATGCTTTGCAGCAAGACTACAATTGGAAAATCTCAAGGCTTCAACCCTAAAACCACCGTTTTTGAAATGAGACATTTAAAAAAAATATAAATCAAAAAAAATCGTTCTCTAATTTCGTTATATTTGATCATTATTGTGACCTTTACAAAATGAAAACACTCTTCATTGTTCGCCATGCCAAATCCTCCTGGGAATACGAAGGCATAAAAGACATAGACCGTCCTTTGAAAAAAAGGGGCATCAATGATGCCTATTTGATCTCCAAAGTATTGCAAAAAAAGATTGAGACTCCTTCTGTATTTGTATCCAGTTGTGCGAATCGGGCACTACATACGGCTATGATCTTTAGTTATTCTTTCAATTACCCTTTAGCGAATTTAAAGATCAGTAAGTCACTGTATAGCTTTAGCGATGGTTATCTGATTAAAACGGTAAAGGCCCTTGATAACGGATTTGATTCAGCCATTATATTCAGTCATGACCATGGTATCAATGATTTTGTCAATAAGTTCGGAAACAGGACGATAGAGCATGTTCCAACTTGTGGTGTCATCGCCATTGAATTCAACACAAAACATTGGAAGAACATCAAAGACGGAAAAACCTTATTCACAGAATTTCCAAGTTATCATAAATAAAACTTACGAAGGAACTTGCGACTTGTGAGGGGTTCGCAGCTGAAGGCCTCACTTCTCACCCCCTCACTTCCGAGGGGTTCACGACTCATCACCTCGCAACTCATCACCTCACCTCCGAGCGCCTCGGAATTTTAATTCACGGTTTTGAACTCAAAAGGTTTGTTCATTGCCTCGAGTACAGCTTTATCTCTTTTATAAATGTCTTTCATAAACATTAAATTATTCTCTTGGTCAACGGCTACTGTGAGGTATACCAAATAAATAGTGATTGGTTTAGGTAAGTCGATTTTTGTGGTTTCTCCTGATTTCAAAATTTCATTGATCTTATCCATATTCCAAACTTCTGGTTCATCCATAAGACTCATCAAGAGTCCCCATTTGTCTTCTGTTCTGATGCACCCATGGCTAAATGCCCTATCCTGCTGATTGAACAAGCCTCTGGAAGGGGTATCATGAAGATAAACGGAATACTTATTCGGAAAAATAAATTTTACTTCCCCCAAAGCATTCCAGGGGCCTGCTTTTTGCCTTATGATAAAGGGAAAATTTCCTGATGAATACTCGTCCCAGTCAATAGAAGCTGAATTAAGGACATTTCCATTTCTATCTATCACCTCCATGTGCTTTGCTGCCAGATATCCTGGATCCTTTTTCAACTTTGGTAAAGTTTCATGAGTTGCAATAGAATAAGGCAAGGTCCAGGTTGGGTTCATCACGATATATGTCATCACTCCTTTAAAAACAGGAGTTTCCTTATGATATTTCCCTACAATTACTCTTGAATCAAAGACCTCCTTTTTATTGGTAAATCTTTTTACTTCAAAACCTGCAATGTTCACCAATAAAAAGTCATCGTCAGGTTGTTGAAAGACCCATCGTGTTCTTTCAAGGTTTAAAAGAATCATATCGATTCTATCTTCAATAGGCACTTTCATTTGCTCAATGGTTCCTTTGCCAATAACCCCATCACTTGTCAATTTATGTCTCTTTTGAAATCTTTTAACAGCCTCTTCCAATTCCTCATCAAATACCTCCTCTTCATCAAATGACTTTCCTTCTAGATCTCCAACAGCTATCAGAAAATTTCTAATCTCGGCTATCCTTTGATCTGAGTCTCCTGGTTTTAAAGTCTCACCTTCACTAACTTCAGGCCAACCACCTTGTGCTGCTTCAGCCCTTAATTTCTTTAAGTGAAATTTCATGAACTTATACATATAATTATTAGGCTTTAATTCTTCTAATATGACTTTAATATTCTGGTTGTGCAAAGTAGCTGTCAAAAGACTATCCGGATTTGACGGCCCTTCATTTCTCTTAACATCCCATTTTTTACGAAGATCTGATTGCTCCAGCTTTCCTGCAAGCAGATGTGATGCATATAAGATCAAAGCATCGGTCATGAGGAGATCCATATCGGCCAACTCAGCATGTGTCAATTTGCCCTTTTTCGAATTTTCCATTAAATTTTTGATCTTTTTAAGATGATAGTCTTCCGGATCAAGGCCTTCATCAAAAGAGGATTCAAGACTTTCAATAAGGTCTGTTCTATTTTTACGATTGGTCCAGGCCAGTTCAAATTCTCTGTTTGTATAAAATTTTGGCAATTCTGTTTGTGAGAATAACTCGATCCCATCTACCACAACTGCCCCTTCTGAATCTTGAAGAAGTACTTTACTTTCCAATACTTCCTCTATAGAAGGTTCCTGAGCCTGAAGGGCAGTATATGAGAGAATAAATAAAAACAGTACTACATACAAATGATTTTTCATGATGGTTGAATTGGTTGAATAACAAAAATATTGAATTATACTTAAAATGGTATGATGAAGTAAAGGTATGTTGAATTTTATGACAAGTTCATTTTAAACGTTTCAATTAAATGAAAGTAATTTTTAGCCACCTAAAAAATTTCTATATTAGTTGGCACCTAGAAAAATAAAATGGCTATGCCTGATAGAGATCTTAAAAAATATTGGAAAACGAACTTAAAATATTTGGGAATCCTATTATCCATATGGTTTCTGGTATCCTATGTCATGGGGATTATTTTTGTAGACGAATTGAATGCCATCAAATTTGGGGGCTTCAAACTTGGATTCTGGTTTGCGCAACAAGGTTCAATATATTTCTTTGTATTGATCATCCTGGTTTACATAAAACTAATGAATAAATTGGATAAAAAATACGGCGTAAACGAATAAATTATGACCCTACAAATCTGGACCTGGCTATTAATAGGCATTACATTTTCACTTTACATCGGAATCGCCATTTGGTCAAGAGCCTCCTCTACCAAAGAATTTTATGTGGCCGGCGGAGGTGTCTCTCCCCTTGCCAACGGACTTGCAACTGCTGCCGACTGGATGTCTGCGGCCTCCTTTATTTCCATGGCTGGATTAATATCATTTAATGGCTATGACGGATCTGTATATCTTATGGGGTGGACAGGTGGCTATGTCTTACTCGCCTTGTTACTGGCACCCTATCTACGAAAATTTGGGAAATTTACAGTCCCTGATTTTATTGGCGACCGATATTATTCAAATGTTGCCAGGTCAGTAGCTGTATTTTGCGCCCTGATTGTTTCCTTCACTTATGTTGCAGGACAGATGAGAGGTGTCGGATTGGTTTTTTCAAGATTCCTTGAAGTTGATATAACAACCGGCGTGATTATCGGAATGATCATCGTTTTATTTTATGCGGTTTTAGGCGGTATGAAAGGGATTACTTATACCCAAGTAGCCCAATATTGTGTACTTATTTTTGCTTTTATGGTACCTGCCATATTCATTTCTATACAAATGACAGGAATTCCAATTCCACAGCTTGGTTTTGGAAGCACAGGAACAGACGGGGTGTATTTGCTCGACAAATTAGATGGATTACACAGAGACTTGGGGTTCCATGAATACACCTCAGGTTCCAAAACCAAGCTGGATGTTTTTTTTATAACAGCTGCCCTTATGGTTGGAACTGCGGGATTACCCCATGTGATCGTTAGATTCTTTACGGTGAAAAAAGTAAGCGATGCTCGGAAATCTGCCGGATGGGCCCTGCTTTTTATCGCCATCCTATATACAACCGCACCAGCTATTGCAGTGTTCGCAAGAACCAATTTGATCGAAACGGTATCCAACAAGCCCTATAAAGAATTGCCCTCCTGGGTTGAAAACTGGGAAAAAACAGGCTTAATGAGATTTGAGGATAAAAACAAGGACGGATTGGTACAATATCTGGCAGATCCGGTGCTCAATGAACTAACTGTTGATAAAGACATCATGGTATTGGCCAACCCTGAAATTGCCAATTTACCCAATTGGGTGATTGCGCTGGTCGCTGCAGGAGGACTGGCAGCAGCTTTATCAACAGCGGCAGGACTATTGCTAGTGATCTCAGCCTCCGTATCTCATGACCTGATTAAAAAAATGATCAACCCAAAAATATCTGAAAAGGGCGAATTGATTGCTGCCAGAGTTTCAGCAGTTGTTGCGGTTTCGATAGCCGGATATTTTGGTATTCATCCTCCTGACTTTGTTGCGGCTACTGTAGCCCTTGCATTTGGTCTTGCAGCTGCTTCATTTTTTCCAGCTATTATTTTGGGCATTTTTGTGAAGCGAATGAACAAAGAAGGCGCAGTTGCCGGAATGGTCATTGGTATGCTTTTGATGCTTTTCTATATGGTTAAATTCAAATTTGACTGGTTTGGAGGCGGAACCAAGGAGGAATGGTGGTTTGGCATCTCACCAGAAGGGTTTGGAACTGTAGCCATGATGATCAATTTTGTAACATCTCTTAGTATTGCTTTTATGTTTCCTAAACCTCCAATGGAAATTCAGGAACTAGTTGAAAATATTCGAATTCCTTCCGGTTCAGGAAAAGCCCATGAACATTAAGAAGGTTTTTTAGTCGTTCGTCGAATTTTTTTCTTATTATTTATCATTAATTTTATATTCGTCAAGTTAGTCAAATGAACTATTTTTAATAACGCTCATCTACGTCCATTCTGGAGTTGGGTAAATTAAATTGATATTTTATGAAATCATTACAAATCAACACCTTTAAAGAATATAAAGAAAAGTATGAACAAAGCGTTTCAGATCCGGAAGGTTTCTGGGCCGAAGTGGCAGAACATTTTCAATGGAAACAAAAATGGGATAAGGTGCTGGATTGGGATTTTAGCAAACCTGAGATCAAATGGTTTCAAGGTGCCAAATTGAATATTACAGAAAATTGCCTCGATCGTCATTTAGAAAAAATAGGCAATAAAACAGCCATTATTTGGGAACCCAACGATCCAGATGAGGAGTCAAGATATATATCCTACAGACAACTTTATGTAAAGGTTTCTCGTTTTGCAAATGTGTTGAAAAATAATGGAATCAAAAAAGGAGATCGGGTCTGTTTGTATATGCCTATGATTCCTGAATTGGCCATTGCCATGTTGGCCTGTGCCAGAATTGGAGCAGTTCATTCTATCGTTTTTGCGGGATTCTCATCCTCTGCCCTGTCAAGCCGGATCAATGATTCTGAGTGTAAAATGTTGATCACTGCAAATGAAGTATTTAGAGGTACTAAACCGATCAACTTAAAAAAAGTATGTGATCAGGCCCTGGAAAACTCACCCTCAGTGGAAACAGTCATCGTTTACCGAAGAACTGTAGAGCCCACTGAAATGATGCCTGGTAGAGATAAATTCTGGTTTGATGAACTTCAAAAAGTTGACAAATACTGTGAGGCAGAGGCCATGGATGCCGAAGATTTGCTCTTTATTTTGTACACATCCGGCTCGACGGGCAGACCGAAAGGAATGGTCCATACAACAGGAGGATACATGGTAGGTTCAACCTATACCTTTGAAAATGTCTTTCAATGTAAAAAGGATGATATCTACTGGTGTACCGCAGATATTGGATGGATCACAGGTCATTCCTATATCATTTATGGTCCATTATGTGCCGGTGCCACTACAGTGATGTTTGAAGGTGTTCCTTCATATCCTGATTACGGCAGGTTCTGGGAGATTGTAGACAAACTCAATGTCACTCATTTTTATACAGCTCCAACAGCTATTAGGGCCCTGGCAAAACATCCGCTGAGTCTGGTTGAAAAACATGACCTTTCCAGTTTGAAAGTATTGGGCTCTGTTGGCGAGCCAATTAATGAAGAAGCATGGCACTGGTATAATGACAATATTGGAAAAACCAACTGCCCCATTGTAGATACCTGGTGGCAGACAGAAACGGGCGCGATGATGATCTCACCTATAGCAGGGATCACTCCCACAAGACCAACCTTTGCCACGCTTCCGTTACCTGGGGTTCAACCTGTTTTAATGGATGAACACGGAAATGAGGTCGTTCAAAAAAGCATGGAGCCCTCAGAAGGCAGATTAGCCATGAAAGCCCCATGGCCATCAATCGCCAGAACCATATATGGAGATCATCAAAGGTATAAAGACACTTATTTTTCTACGTATAAGAATATGTATTTCACTGGAGATGGAGCTTACCGAGATGCAAGCGGTAACTATAGAATTACAGGTCGGGTTGACGATGTTGTCATCGTATCGGGTCATAATTTAGGAACTGCACCTATTGAAAATGCAATTGACGAACATAAAGACATCGTTGAATGTGCTGTAGTAGGATTTCCTCATGATGTTAAAGGTAACGCCTTATATGCTTATGTGACTAAATATGACGATTGTACAACTTCCGATGAGGACCTAAGAATTGAAATTAATAAATTAATCGCCAGTACCATTGGAGCCATTGCCAAACTAGATAAGGTTCAGTTCGTAACAGGCCTTCCAAAAACAAGATCTGGAAAAATCATGCGTAGGATCCTTAGAAAAATTGCTTCTAATGAAGCTGATAACTTGGGGGATATTTCGACACTTTTGAACCCAGATGTGGTTGAGGAAATTAAGGCTGGAGCGCTTTGATAATGATGTAATGATGTAATGATGTAATGATTGTAATGATTTAATGATTTAATGATTTAATGTAAAATTATTTGATTGGGATCAGATGTTATAAAGGTTTTTTTGTAAGGAAATGTTTCTTCCATTAAATCTGCAGTGAATCATTGAGATAATCAGCAATTTCAATTATATTTACCATACCGGAATACTCGGATTAAAAGCAGATTCATGATTTCCAAAAAAACGAAATACGGTTTAAAAGCCTTGACCTATATTGCTCGTAACGCGGATCAAATGATTCCTATAGCTCAGATTGCGGAACATGAAAACATTCCTCATAAATTTTTGGAAAGTATCTTACTACTTTTGAGAAAATCTGGATTTCTAGGGTCCAAAAAGGGTAAAGGTGGCGGCTATTACCTGCTTAAAAAGGCTCCAGACATCTATATGACAGACGTGATGAGAATCCTCGAAGGGCCAATAGCTCCAGTAGCTTGCGTCAGTTTGAACTATTATGAAAAGTGTGATGATTGTGACGATGAAACTACTTGCAGTCTCAATAAACTAATGATCCAGGTCAGAGACGCTAATCTCCATGTTTTCAGAAATACCACCCTTGAAGACCTAAAATAATTCAAGTTTAACAGGTCAAAAGTTGGTTAATTCATTATTTTTTCTACATTTGCATCTTTATCCTATTAAATCGATAGGGTTTATAGTTAAATCTATTAAAGTATGTTAGTTGATAGAATCTATCCGTCAAAATCAGAAGGGAATGATAGTCAAGGTAAAAGTGTCGCAAAGGCCATTAGCTGGAGAATCATTGGAACTATTGATACAATTATCATATCCTGGTGGTTGACAGGAACTTTAACCGTCGCTTTATCAATCGGCGCAATAGAAGTTTTTTCAAAGTTTGTTCTATACTACGGCCACGAGAGAATCTGGAATATAATTAAATGGAAGTAAAATGAAAAATGACCCTTTACAACTTGATTTGGTAAAGACCAACAATTATTTAAAAGAATTAGCACCTAATGAAATTATTCAATGGGTAATGAATCTTTCACAAAATCCTGTCCTCACGACAAATTTCGGGCCGTATTCAGCAAGCCTTGCACATGCTGTAAGTATCGTAAATAAAGACATTGATGTAATTTGGTGTGATACCGGATACAACACTTCCCAAACATATGACTACGCACAGGATCTTATTGAAAGGCTCTCTTTAAACATGCATGTGTATAAACCCAAATCAACCTCTGTGTATCATCTCGCTAAGCAAGAGGTTCCATTTGTCGATACTGAAGAACATAAGATCTTCACCCAAGAAGTAAAATTAGAACCATTCAGACGTGCCTTGCAAGAGCATCAACCTGATGTTTGGTTTACTAATTTAAGAGAAGATCAAAATGACTATAGAAGCACTTTAGATATTCTACATCGCAGCAAAGAGGGAATCCTAAAAGTCAGTCCTTTTTTCTACTATTCAGAATTTGATTTGGAACTGTACTTACAAGAGTTTGGACTTCCAAATGAAAAAAGATATTACGATCCTACCAAAGTATTGGCTAAAAGAGAATGTGGATTGCACTTATAAATTAATTTATTTAAATATAGCACATGTTAAGCTTCAGAACTGAAATAGAAAACCCGCTGGTTCAAAAAGATATTATCGAGTTGGACAAAAAAATCCAACTGTACCAACATGGTAAAATTGATGAGGATGGATTCAGATCACTTCGCCTTGCCCGAGGTATTTATGGACAACGACAAGAAGGTGTTCAGATGATCAGGATCAAGCTCCCTTTTGGGAAATTGAACTCCGAGCAACTCCATAGAATTGCAGATGTTTCTGATGAGTATTCAACCGGCAGGTTACATATTACAACAAGACAGGATATACAAATTCATTTTGTAAGCCTGGACCGTACTCCTGAACTTTGGGCCGAACTGGAAAAAAGCGATATCACATTAAGAGAAGCCTGTGGAAATGCAGTTCGTAATATTACGGCTTCAGAAACAGCAGGCATCGACCCGGAAGAACCCTTTGATGTTTCACCTTATGCCGATGCAGTATTCAAATTCTTTTTAAGAAATCCTATTTGTCAGGAATTGGGCAGGAAATTTAAAATATCATTTTCTTCAAGTGACCGGGACAGCGCTTTAAGTTTTATCCATGATCTTGGATTCATCGCTAAGAAAAAAGTCATTGAAGGAAAAGAAGTCAGAGGTTTTAAAGTAATGATCGCCGGTGGTCTTGGGGCCCAACCCAGGCAAGCAGATACTCTATTTGATTTTCTTGAAACAGACAAAATTATTCCTTTTATTGAAAGTACCTTGAGGGTATTTGATCGACATGGAGAGAGAAACAGAAGGGCCAAAGCCCGACTAAAACACCTTGTTATAAGCATGGGTCTGGATCAATTTTTACAATACGTTACAGAAGAGAACAAAGCATTGTCGTTTCAAAAAGTAACTATAGAAGTTCCTGTTGAGGAAATAAAAAATCATGTTCCCTTAAAAGTAGCTGATCGTGTTGAGATCAAGGATGAATTTGCCTATAGAAACTGGAAACAAAGTAACGTTTTTAATCAAAAGCAAGAAGGCTTATTTGCTGTTGGCATTAAAGTGAGATTGGGAGATTTTTATACGGATAAAGCAAGAAAATTGGCAGATCTGATCAGAAATTACGCTCAGGATGAACTAAGATTGACCATAAGTCAGGGTATTTTGATCAGAGGAATTAAGGAGGAACTTTTACCTTTTTTCTATACAAAGTTAAGTGAGTTGGGATTTGCAGACATTGGTTACAGCAGTACCCTGGATGTAACATCTTGCCCCGGAACTGACACCTGTAACCTGGGTATTGCCAGTAGCACAGGTTTGGCCAAAGTACTGGAAAACACTTTGAGAGAGGAATTCCCCATGTATGTGCACAATAAGGATATTTCAATCAAAATAAGCGGTTGTATGAATGCCTGTGGTCAACATAGTATTGCTCAAATTGGTTTCTACGGTATGTCTATAAAAAAGGGAGCTTTGGTTATTCCTGCTTTTCAGGTATTGTTAGGAGGTGGACCTCTTGGAAATGGAAATGGAAGATTCGCTGATAAGATCATTAAGATCCCGAGTAAAAAAGGGCCCGAAGCATTAAGGTTATTGATTTATGACTATGAAGACAATAAAAGCAATGAGAGCACTTTTAATGCGTATTACCTCAGTAAAGGAAAGGCCTATTTTTATCAATTGCTGAAACCGTTAGCTGATATCAGTGAAGTCAATAAGGATATATTTATTGATTGGGGACACAGTGAAGCTTATATCAAGGCTATTGGTGTTGGAGAATGCGCCGGGGTTGTTATAGATCTCGTCAGTACGCTTTTGTTCGAAACGGAAGAAAAACTGGAAAATGCCAGGCTTAGTCATGAAGAGGAAAAATGGTCAGACAGCGTTTATCACAGTTATTCCTCAATGATCAATACTGCGAAAGCTGTATTGATCGGAGAAAATATCAAAACCAACACACAGGCCGGAATAGTAAAGGATTTTGATCAGTATTTTGTGAAAAGTGGTTTGATCAAATTAGGGAGTACTTTGAGTGAATTGATCTACCAGATCAAATCGAACAAAGCTGATCAGGCCTTTTCGCAACGATATTTTACAGATGCTCAAAATTTCTACAAACTGGTAGATCATTTAAGAACCAACGCACTGAATAATGAATCCTAATGCAAAACTCACCTTAATAGGTGCAGGACCAGGTGACCCCGAACTGATCACCTTAAAGGGATTAAATGCCTTAAAAATGGCTGATGTAGTTCTGTACGATGCATTGGTTAACCCGGTACTATTAGATCATGCGCCTGAGGCAAAAAAAATATTTGTTGGAAAGAGAAAAGGATTTCATCGTTATTCTCAAGATGAGATCAATACAATGATCGTTGAACAAGCTTTTTTACACGGTCATGTTATACGACTAAAAGGAGGCGATCCTTTTGTATTTGGAAGAGGTTCAGAAGAAATTGATCATGCCGAAAACTTTGGCTTACATACCACCGTAATACCTGGAATTTCTTCCAGTATTGCTGTCCCCTCGAGTATTGGTATTCCACTTACCAAAAGAGGTGTGTCTGAAAGTTTTTGGGTGATTACGGGCTGTAATTCCGACAGACAATTAAGTTTGGACGTATCTTTAGCAGCCCAGTCTTCTGCAACCGTAGTGATTTTAATGGGCATGCATAAACTTGCCCAGATCACAACTCTTTTTAAGGAGCTTGGAAAAGGTGAAACACCTGCAGCGGTGATACAAAACGGCACTCTTAAAAGTCAGAATAGCGGCGTTGGACAGGTCCATGACATTGAAAACATAGTTGCTCAGAAAAAATTATCCAATCCTGCCATCATTATCATTGGTAATGTGGTCTCTGAGGCCAATAACCTTAAAAAATTGAGTCAGAAAGTAGAATTATATCTGGCCTCTTAAGCCGTAAGCACATTAATTAGAAATGAAACTCAACACCAAGTACCGGACCGGATAATTGTATCTCCAAATTCAGGTTTTTAAATTCAAAATCCTGATCATAGTTAAAGTCAAGAAAATTCCATCCAGCGCCAAGAGCAAAAAGGCGGGTAAAACGATAAGTTGCGTTTATGTTGGCATTCCATGACCAATGATTGTTAATGCTCAGTCCTCCAATATCCATTTGGGTTGAAAAAAACCATCGTCTGTATTGTATAGGAATTTCCATACCTACGACTGGCTCGAACCAAGATGGCCTGACATTAAGAAAGTCTGGATTTTCACTGTAAACATCTAAGTCAATATACCTTACACCTACATATGGATAAACTTGAACCTTAAAATAAGTATCCTTATTCCATTTCTCAAAGGCACGATATCCAACCAAACCTCTAAGAATTGTACCGTCAATTCCTACATCAAATTCCACTTTGTCAATATTCTGAAATTTGAGATTACTTGCCAAATTCGTGTGAAAACCATCAAGCCCGAAAAGCCATTGCTTAGGTCGAAATTCAATATCACCTATCAGGTAAAACGCTACTCCTAATTCACCTTCAAGACGATCAACGATATTATAATCATTACCGTCATCTTCTTCGGGCAGATTAGTAATCCCGCCATAAGCATATGAACCTCTGAATCCGGGCACCCACAGAGGTAACTTTACCATCCATTTTCTTTGATCAATTTCTTGTAAAAAATCTAATTTTGAACTTTTCGTTTCAATCGAATCCTGCGTGAACAAATCATGATCTTAAGGACTGATGAAAAAGAGCAGAAAAAAAATAAAAATTGATCTAAATAATTTCATTAATCAAAATAACTAAATCCCTTTTTAGGATCAATTTCTAATAAAGTTTCATAAATCAATTTGATCACGTTTTCAACGTCATCTCTATGTACCATTTCTACCGTTGTATGCATATATCTTAATGCTAAGGAAATCAAAGCTGAAGGAACTCCTCCATTTGAATAAGCAAAAGCATCCGTATCCGTACCCGTTGCTCTTGACGCAGCTAAACGCTGAAAGGGTATTTTGTGTTTTTCAGCAGTATTGATGATCAATTCACGAACATTGTTCTGAACAGCTGGAGCATAGGAAATAACCGGTCCATCTCCTGATTTGGTCTCTCCTTCTTTCTTTTTATTGATCATAGGAGTTGTTGTATCATGGCATACATCCGTAATAATGGCCATACTTGGCTGGATGGTATGGGTAATCATTTCAGCTCCTCTTAAGCCTATCTCCTCCTGAACAGAGTTGGTGATGTATAAGCCAAATGGTAATTCCTTCTTATTTTCTTTTAGCAATCTTGCCACTTCTGCAATCATAAAACCTCCCATTCGATTGTCCAAGGCGCTGACAAACAAAATTATTTTCATTGAGAATCATAAATTCATCAGGATAAGTGATCACACAACCCACATGTACCCCCAAGGCTATTACCTCATCCTTCGTTTTGCAACCCACATCAATAAAGATATTATCCAATTTAGGTGCCCTCCTCTTTTCCTCTATCTCTTGTATGTATAGCCGGCCATCCAAAAATACCTTTGACAATACCTTTCTTTGTATGAATATTGACCCGTTTAGAAGGTGCTATCTGATGGTCACTACCCCCATTTCGTATCACATAGATCAATCCGTCATCAGTGATATAATTCACATACCAGGAAATTTCATCTGCATGTCCTTCAATCACCACCTTAAATGCTGCTTCAGGATTGATAACACCTACAGCCGTTCCGTAATTATCAGTGATAAATTCATCCACATAAGGTTTTAAATAATCCATCCAAATCTTTTGCCCTTCAGATTCATATCCGGTAGGAGAAGGATTGTTCAAATATTTTTCTAGAAACGTTATTGATTTTTTATTGAGAATCTTCTTGCTTGCCATTATCTAAGTTTTCTGCGAAATTAAGAAATATCGATATAATATTAAGGGAAAACATCTTACATATTCCTAAATTTACACCGTCAAATTAACCGGCAATATTTAAACCTATAAGCTTAATGATTTGAGACAGATCCTATGAAAAAGAGTTTTGCCATATTTCTATTCATTCTTCCATTCTTGTTATTCTCACAAAACCCAAAGAAGAAGCAAGCCTTGGATGAATTCTATATCATTAAAAATGACTCCCTAACTATTCCTTTGGATGAAGTCGTTGTGTTTGATAAACGAAATTTTAATTCAAAAAAGGAAAGACGGTATTACTACTGGTATTATAAAAAAGTTCATAAAGCCTACCCATTTGCACGTATTGCTTCTGACACGCTTGTTGCGATCAACAAGCAACTGGAAGGCATCAAATCAAAAAGGAAAAGAAAAAAGAAAATCAAAAATATCCAGGAATACATGGAAGGTGAGTTTTCAGATCAATTGAAAAAACTTACAAAAACCGAAGGTCGAATCTTGATCAAGCTTATCCATAGACAAACCGGAGAAACCATGTATGAACTGATCAAAGAATACCGAAGCGGCTGGAAGGCTTTCTGGTACAATTCAACGGCAAATATGTTTAGACTATCTCTTAAGAAAAGAATACCATCCCAGTGAAGAAGCACTTGATTTTATAGTAGAAGACATTCTGCAAAGATCTTTTATCAATGGCACTCTTGAAAGGCAGGAACCAAAGCTGGATATAGACTATTTTCAACTCTTATCACAGTATCATGATATCAATATTGAAAAGGAAATAACGGATTACATTAATAAATATATGAAATAAATTATCCGCCTCTTTCTGTTGAAGCATTCGGGTCCATACTAAGGTCTCGTCTCTCAAAATCCTTCATAATATCATCAGTTCTTTTATCTATTTCCTTTTTTTCTATCACATATTTTGGCGCGGTAGATACCTGTCCTGGCAATTCTTCAATCATCAAAGTTGAAGAAGGGAACGCAAATTGAACTCCAAGGGCTGCAGCCAGTTTTAAAATGGCCATGTGTAAGATATGCTTGGATTCCTGCTCCTGACCCCAATCAAGTCCTTTAAAATAAACATTGACCATTATTTTTAAGGAAGAATCCCCAAAAGCAATAAAATCGACATTGTAGGCCTGACTTTTGGTAGAAGGATGCAGGGCAATAATTTTTTTAATACCCTCTATAAAAGCCTCAATCAATTCCGGTGGTGTATCATATCTTACGCCCAGTTCAGTTTTATATCTTCTATAAACTCTCAGGCCAATATTATTGATATCTGCTTCCGAAATTTTACTATTTGGTATTTGAAAAACTGTGGTATCAGCTGCCCTTATTATGGTTGACCTGAAACCAACTTTTTCCACAGCACCCTCAACACCTCCAAAAGAAACCCAGTCATCAATCTGAAAGGGTTTATCCAAAAATATAACAACAGTTCCTATAAAGTTTTTGACAGAATCCTGTGCCGCAAAAGCAACAGCTATTCCTCCTATTGAGGCACCTGTCAAAACTGTCGCAGGGTCTACTCCAAAAATTGTTAATATACTCAATGCTCCTACCAGAACAATCAAACCTTGAATAAGTTTACTTAAAATTGGCGCTAATTGTTTATCCAATCGAGATCGTGACACTCCTTCACTTTCATAATAATAATTCAACATGAATTTTGACAGTTTTAACACTACAAATATCCAAAAAACAGTTTCCGCTATTTTTAATCCATTCACCAAAAAAGCATTCCAATCACCTAATTGGAGCACAGGCAAAGCACGCCTTAAAAAACGAACAACTACCAAAAGTACGATGGGCCTAGCCAACTCGTGAAGTATGTCCAATGACTTTGTACTAATATCTCCCTTGACAAAATACTTCTGAACCAATTTAAGCACTGAAAAAAACAAAGGTTGCAACAAATAATAAAAAATCAAGGAAACAACCAAAATTAAAAGTCCAGTCAATGGCTTCCATAGATAAATGCCAAACAAAGTTCTTTGAAAAAATTGAGGGAATTTATTGTTCAACTTGGTCAAATCATAGGGGTAAACCTTTTTGTATAAGGCATCAACACTATTTAAGGTTTGTATCGAATAATACCAGCGGTTGTCCACTTTTTCAAGATACACATCCGGTAGCCTAATCGGAAATGGAACATACCTGTTTTTATTCTGCTCCAAGGATCTCATGCCAAAATTAACCGTGTCCACATAATTTGGGTTAGTAGGCACCTTGGCAAAATCAATGATAAGACCGTTTCCGTTTAGAATCTTCTTAATTTTTATAGCCTTTTCGTGAGCTTCTTCTCTTGGTAAGCCTCGAATTGTCGCGGAAGCTTTATCGAGATCATAAGAATCCGGATTCAAAAAATGCAAGTGGGTATACAAAGTTGCATTAGGATTTCTAAGATCAACATTAACAGATGATTGGGCATAACTGTAAATTGAAACTAAAAGAAATAAGTAGCTGAGTTTTTTCATGAAAATTTCATTTAGACCAATGCTAATGTACCAATATTAAACCAAAGATTCAATGCTGAATTTTGATTTCAATCATGAACTTTAGATTAAATAACTGGAAAATTCTTGCTGTCAGGTAGATTTACGCTTTTGTTTTAAAACACTTGTATAACCAGAATTTTTAGAAACCTGATGTTTCCCATTCTTAGCAGTTTTTTTTGTTCTTTTGTTTTCTGCTGGTAGCAATCGTTCCATAAGGTCGGTTCTTCCAACTCTATTCAAAGTGTTTCTGATCCAATTCTGATTCTCCTTTTTATACCAGAAAAAGAAACGGTGCTGCTCATCCTTATCTTTTTTAGATTTAGGGACATATGATTTTTTCAAGGTATAAGGATGATAACCACTATAGTAGATCACCGTAGCTACCGTCATTGGCGTAGGTGTAAAACCCTGAACTTGCTCTAGTTGAAAACCCATATCCTTGGTTTCCGCTGCCAGATTCGCCATGTCCTCCAACCTGCTTTCAGGATGATTAGATATAAAATAAGGAATCAATTGGAGATTCAGTTTCTTCCTCAAATTGATCTTATCAAAAGTCTTCTTAAACTCATGAAAGTAAGAAAAAGAAGGCTTCCTCATCAGTTTTAAAACAGGATCAGAAGTGTGTTCCGGTGCTACTTTTAGTCTTCCGGAAACGTGATTGGTAATCACCTCTTCGGTATAGTCTTCTAATTCCTGAGGATCAGCATTTTTATTAAATTCGGGCACCAGCATGTCATACCTGATCCCGCTACCAATAAATGATTTCTTGATTTTTGGATTCTTATCAATAGCCTGATACAATTCTGTCATGGGCTTATGTGACGTATCAAGATTATGACAAATTACCGGTGAAATACAAGAAGGTGCTACGCAACTATCACAAATGCTTTGAACCTTCCCTTTCATTTGGTACATGTTTGCTGAAGGTCCTCCAACATCAGATAAGTATCCTTTGAAATCGGGCATTTCAGTTACGGCCTGTACCTCTTTTAAAACCGACTCCTGGCTCCTGCTGGCAATAAACTTTCCCTGATGTGCTGATATAGTACAAAAACTACATCCGCCAAAACATCCTCGATGTGTATTGATCGAAAACTTGATCATCTCGTATGCTGGAATCGGACCTCTCTTATCATACTTTGGGTGCGGCAATCTGGTAAAAGGGAGGTCATAGGAAGCATCGATCTCCTTTTCTGTCATTGTTGGAAAAACAGGATTGATCACTAAGGTCTTGCGGCCAACCTTTTGAAGAATTCTCCTTCCATGAATCTTATTAGACTCCTGTTCTATGGTTTTAAAATTAGCGGCAAAGGTCTTTTTATCCTTTAAACATGCCTCATGAGAGCTAATTTCCTTATCCTCCCACTGTTTATTTTTAGGTAAACTTTCATCTTCATCCAATAAAAAAGCCGTCTGCTTGATCGTTTTTATAGCCGAGAATGGAACACCTTTTTTCAAAAGACCGATTAACTCTCTCAATGGCTGCTCGCCCATTCCGTAAACCAACAAATCTGCCTTGGAATCAACCAGAATATTTGGTTTTAATGAATCACTCCAATAATCATAATGTGTTACACGACGCAGAGAAGCTTCAATACCTCCTATAACCACAGGTACATCCGGAAACTTATCTTTAAGAATTCTACTATATACCGTTGTTGCATAATCTGGTCTGAACCCTTTATCACCGTTAGGGGTATAGGCATCTTTATCCCTTCTTCTTTTATTGGCTGTATAATTACTCACCATGGAATCCATGGCTCCTGATGTGACAGCAAAAAAGAAATTTGGCGTACCAAGTTTTTCAAAATCCTGTAAATTGTCATTGACATTAGGCTGGGGCACAATGGCTACACGGAGACCATAACTTTCTAAAATACGCCCCAAAGCTGCAGGCCCGAATGCGGCATGATCCACATAAGCATCTCCACTAAAGATAATCACATCAAGATCTTCCCAGCCTCTGATCTTCATTTCTCTTCTTGTGGTAGGTAACCAATCTGATAATTGTGGCGTTTTTTGCATTTTGCAAAGATAAGCTTATTTAAAATATCCTCTACATCGCTTATAAGTGTTCTAATTTTCTCGCAACGGTTGCGATATTGAATCGTTCAAGCTCTATGTTTTGTTCAATATGGAACATTGAGCCTGATTGAAACATCAATAGAACTTCTTTAAAAATTTAATTGTGTTGCCATAGATGAAGTTTTCTATGATTTCATTAGGTCTTATATTTCTATTTTTCTCATGGATTAAACTATTCTTTTTCTGGCAAAACATCTCAGCTTTTTCCAGTAAGGCCTCAGTCAATACTGGCAGATATTCAGCCGTCCAAACTCCGTTTAGAGGATTAATAGTGCCGTCAAAATCGCTACCAATACAGGCGGTATTCCAAGCATAAAGTTTCTCTTTATCCAATACTTCTGCAATATGTTGTATTTGCCGCCAGATGATCAAAGCTGAATGTGCTAATGCCTTTTTAC
This sequence comes from uncultured Flavobacteriaceae bacterium, assembly GCA_963780405.1. Classification (GTDB taxonomy): domain Bacteria; phylum Bacteroidota; class Bacteroidia; order Flavobacteriales; family Flavobacteriaceae; genus Lutimonas. The sequence continues at coordinate 4,824 of CAWABX010000001.1, read as the reverse complement.
TATCCAAATTAAAAATGGATTTTTTTATGATACGTCTATCTGCCAATCTATTTGCGTCCATTTGCAAAGCGAAAAGACCTTCGGTTTTTGTTATTCCAACTATTTCTTCGTCAAAAAAATTAATATCATCCCCACTAAATAGTGAGGGGTCTGTTGTTCCAATATGCTCGCCAGAAAGACTGGTACCTGTAACGGCACCATGGCTGACAATAATGGGTATCTTATTGTCATAATCGTTTTCAATAAAAGAAAAATACTCCAATCGTGATTTTAAACTCATATGTTTTATATCGATAAATATGGCCTTTTCATCTTTATTTAGAAGGGCTTGAACCACTTTACGTCCCAAATCAGAAAATCCATTGTTCAAATTTTCAAATTGATTCACCAGTGGCCCTAATCGATCCAGGCTTCTGGCATGACCACATAAATCATTGTTAAAATTATGTGCGAGCGTAATGAAAAGCGGAGGGTATTCCCATTTTTTAATCCGTTTGATATTATTTAACACTTCATCATCATCTGTTGCATGTCCATATGGCTTCAAACCTGAATTAAAAACATGTGCTCCTTCAATCGTACTAATTACCGCTAGGGTGTTTTCAGATTCCAAAATACGCTCTGTCTCTGACCAGGAAGCAGCAAAACTCCATTTTTGAATCGTGCCATCAATTTCGTGATCTTTACGACTATTTAGTAAAAAAGAATATTCATTCTCTAAATCTTGAAAATAATTCTCGTGCTGCTGCAGGTAACGAATTCTCTTATAGCCGACACTTGTGATCATATTTGCAAACCTTGCCGAAATAGGTCCGTTTAAAAATCCATTGATAAAGAATCCCTTTTCAAAAGGGTAAAGGGAAACAAACGCGACCTTTATATTTGCCTTTGACATCGTTTGAAAATCTGCCTGGCTGAACTTAGTCATTCCGGTTAGCGCATTAAACGCTTTTGCGATCCATGTCGGGGGGTTGGCATACCAAAGGTAAGATTTATGATTTGTAATGCCAGACTTATATGAAAATGAATGACCAAACGTTTTTAGATTTGGATGACAGTGAAGGTCGGTAAATTTCATCTTTAATGACTTCATTTTTCTATTCTGGATACCGAAAGCCCCTATTTATTATGATACGGTTCTAACTCGGAAGCATTATTCTTTATAAGTTGATAATGATAATTCAAGGCTTCTTTTAATGAATAAGATCTATACCCCAGATTGTTCTCATTTGCGTAATTTTCCAGGATCTCTGTTAACTCTGGAGCAAATACAGAACTAACGCGAGGAAAAAGATGATGAATCAAATGAAAATTAAAATTGCCCATGATATTGTTGCTTAACCATTTGTTTATTCTGACATCATTTGTTGTATTGAATTGATGTCTGAGCCAGCTGTCAGACAACCTCCCCTGAGCATCGGGAAGCGGGAATTGATTAGTACTGTTGGCATGGGGTGTTAACAGGATCAACAAAGCAAAAATACCAGCTACGACAATCATGATCAGCATTGCTCCGATGGCACTAATTATTGACATACCGTTTAATACGGGTACAACTGCCATATAAAAAATAAAGAATAGTTTAAACCCAAAAAGTTTAACATACTCAACAAATGGAATCGTAACAAAATTTTGAATAAGTTGCCCTTTACTAAAAAAATCCTTAAAATCCCTGACAAAAACCCAGTTCACCAAATAGAGTGGATAAAACAAAAAGATTAAAAAGTGTTGGTAGGAATGAAGTTTTGTCTTCTGGTCATGGGGATATATCCTGAATAAACTTGCTTGTTCAATATCAGAATCCCAACCGGCTATATTTTGATATCCATGATGCAAACGCATATGCCTCTTTTTCCATATAAAACTGTTGGAGCCTATCAAGTCAAAAAAATACAATAACATCCGATTATACTTTCTTGTCTTAAAAATATTATCATGAACAGCTTCATGTACAATATTGAGAAAGATCAATACCGTAGTCACACCCATGAATCCGTAAATAATAAAGAATACTATAGGATTCGTATAAAATTTTGTTGAAAGGAAGTATAGCATTAAATAAAGAACAGGAAAAACAATCGCCCTTATTTTGGCGTACATCTTCCTACTGGCCGGCAGTTTTATCAATTCTTTATTGACCCTGTCTTTAAGAATATTAAAATGAAGATTATCCTTATCATCTTGGATAAAAGTTACTTTTTTAATCATCTTTGCCACAATTTTTTCACTTTAAAACAATCTTTCCGAATTCGATTATTTGTTTTAATTTTTAAAACCATACGAATGCGAAGCATCACTGGAAATGATCATATTCAATAAATTTCCAATCACTCAAATTTACTAAAATTAAATAATATGCCATATTTACGCCTCAATATCAGTATTTTACACTGAATCACCTCTTTATATATTCATCAAGAAATTAGAAAGAAATACTTAAAAAGACCATTTATATCTTATAAAAGCAGCGAATCCACTATTTACCAAAGGATCTCCCAAAGCGTCCTGAATTTCATCCATATAATAATATTGGCCAAAACCAGCCAATTCCATATTATTTGACATGATATAATTGATTGTTGGGCCAACATACATAAAATTTCCTGCCGGGCCGTACATCCCGGCCAACATAAGTCTCCAAAGCGGACTAAGATCATATCCGCCACTGGCAAAAAAAGCTAATTTTGTAGGAAATAAATTTTTAGGATTCAGATCCTGAAAAATGACATCCTGAAGCCCTCCCGTCATATCATCTGCTCCAAATCCATTATAAAGGGTTTCAAACTGTAGGTTCAAGGAATTGCTGAATGTGTAGTCATAATGAATAGTAGCAGTTGCATTACCTGATTGATCCATATCCTCCATCGGATGGAAATAGGTAAACTCACCACTAAAACCTCCTCCCGCTATACTCCCTGAGAATCCTCCACCAACTATATAATCAGTTTCCGTAAATACGCCTCCCAAAAATTGTATATCATAGCCTTTTGTATTAAAACGATATAATAGAGAAGAAGTTATTTTATGATCTGCATTGACGGAAGTTGACAATTCTATTTTGCTTGATTCTCCAAGATAATATTGTATCCTTAAGGCATCGGTACCAGGTCTTTCTTCATAATCAAAATCAAAATAGGAATAGGTATTAAAAAGATCATTTGGGTTCCATACAAAAGTTTGCCCCCAATTAATTCTTTGACGTCCCACAATTATTTGAAGATTTCCTGTGCTATAATCGAGCATCAGCCGATCAAACTGTGATATTCCGATCCAATCATTTTGATCAGCCCATACCCATGACAAGTCAAAGTAACCATTATCCCGGCCAATGAATTGACTATAATCAGGTATCTGAGATACTGTATTACCGGCAATTATTCTATTTCTTAATCCTGCGGTCAAGGTAAAATGATCGCTTATGTACCAGTTAAAATCCATGCGATTATGAATTGTACCTTCCATTAACCATTCACCATCATCAACTGTTTGCGCCGACAGAAGACCTTTTAAGTAGCCTTTTAGCATCCAATTTTCTTGCCCATAAGTCATTGGTGACAATAAGATGAAAATCCATATGACGAAGGAGATTTTGAACATTTGTTTTACTTATCAATTTTTAAGCCTTGATCATGATCATTTCTTTTTTGATACATCGGAAATCACTTTTCCATCTTCAATAGTAATCACTCTCAGTGCCTTATCCATGACTCGTTTATCGTGGGTAGCGAAAATGAAAGTCATGTTTTCCTCCTCGTTTAATTTTTTCATGATATCTAACAATTGAGTCGTCGCATGGGAATCGAGATTTGCAGTAGGTTCGTCAGCTAAAATAAATTGGGGCTTTGAAGCCAGCGCCCGGGCAACGGCTACTCTTTGTTGCTCGCCCCCAGACATTTGATTTGGTCTGCTGTTTAATTTATCCCCCAATCCAACAGATTTTAAAAGAGAAGTTGAGCGTTCTACCATTTGTTTCTTATCCCAATTTTGCAATTGCATGATAAATTCAACATTTTCCCTTGCTTTTAGAACAGGTATTAAATTATACGCCTGAAACACGAACCCAATATTCTTTAATCTAAAATCGATCAAGGCATTAGAAGAAAGATCAGACATATCACTGCCATCCACAATAACACTGCCTGAGGTTGGTTTTTCCAAGCCTCCGATCATATTCATTAACGTGGTTTTTCCACATCCTGAAGGCCCAACAATGGCTGCAAACTCTCCTTGCTCAAACTCTAAATTAATACCATTGACCGCATGAACAGGGACCTCTGTTTCATGATAAGTCTTGGTGAGATTCTTTATTTTGATTACGCTCATAATATATCATTAATCCAATATTTCTACAATGATCATTTTCCTTTAAACAGTCCGGATGGCTTCCGCAGGATCTAACTTCAAACCTTTAACAGCCGGGTAAATTGACGCCAGAATTCCAATGAGAATTACCATTATGGTAATTTGAATATACCTATAGGCTTCAAGTACCGGAAACGTGATGGCACTATAACCCACAGATTCCATTCCCTCAGCCATGGAAGAAATATCAATTCCTGTATTTCCATAATAATGTATCAGCAGCATACTTAGTACTTCCCCAATGAAGGCACCAACAAGAGCCAGAAATAGAGTTTCTAACATGATCATCAAAAAAACCCTTCGTTTTGTCATTCCAATGGCCATTAACATGCCAAGTTCTCTGGTTCTTTCTAAAATTACCATAAGCATGGTATTCACAATTCCAAACCCCAAGGCTCCTAAAATAATCAACATAAATACACCCATCATGATATTCATATATTCAGTGAGAAAGCTAATGTA